>CAJUIT010000005.1 GCA_910586565.1 uncultured Muribaculaceae bacterium
AATCTTATAAATCTTATAAATCTTATAAATCTTATAAATCTTATAAATCTTATAAATCTTATAATATTTATCTTTAAAAATCATTTGCAATGGGAGCTTTCTTGAAAATCGCAGGCGACTACAGCAACTGGAACGTATATCGCAAAGCTGTGGTAATCTGCGATGTCACAGAAATGTTCATCCGTCGTTATGGCAAGCCTCAATCACGCACCAACGACCAAATGAGGCAAGCTGCCCGCTCTTGCAAACAAAACATTGTGGAAGGTATCAGCGATTCCACCGTGTCGGTGGAAATGTGCCTTAAATTGTTGGGAATTGCCCGTGGTTCAGTAAGAGAATTGGCCGAAGATTACCGCGATTTCCTGCGGCAGGAAAAACTTCTCATCTGGCCCCGCGATGATTCCCGCACTGTATCCACACGAGTCTACTGCTTATCGCACGACAATCCGTCAGATTTCGTTGAGAAATGCGAATGTAGAAGTGCTGAAACCATTGCAAACATAATGCTCACATTGATTCACCAGATTGATTCCATGCTTGCAAAAACGCTGCAAAAAATAGAACGCGACTTTGTTGTGGAAGGTGGAATCAAAGAAAAGATGACTCAAGTGCGTCGCGCTCAGCGCGGCTTTTAGTTGCTCCTGATTAAATAGCCATCAAAAAAGCGATAATACCTTTGGAAGATGATTTCAACCTTGGTATTATCGCTTTTGTCTTTCGTCTTTCGTCTTTTGTCTTTTCAAATAATCTTCGCTGTCGGCTCGGGACGGGCGGGGAGGTCGAGGTCAACAACCGGTGTGCCGGTTTTGGCATTTGTCTTGGCTGCTTTGGGCTTGTTCATCTTGAGCTTGATTTCATCGAAGCCTTTGCCATAAACGCCGTTAACTTCGGCCTGAGTGATGAACGCATCCTTATCAATTGATTTGATGATGCGGAAAATGGTTACCGACTCGATTTTGCGGCACATCACCAACAGCACCTTCACCTCCTTTTTAGAGTACCATCCCATGCCGTTGAGCACCGTGCAGCCGCGCTGCGCCTCGTTGTTGATGGCAGTGGCTATCTCCTGCCAGTAGGGGGAGAAGATTGTGAACTGCACGGCCATGCGGTTGGTGTTAATCATCATGTCGGCCATGAATGGGATAACGAAGAGCGTTATAAGACCGTAGACCAGCGCCGGCACCGCCGCCTGAAAATTAAAATCGGGCATTAGAATGAACTTCAGCAACATCGACGATGAAATCACCGAGAGGTCGAAATACATCATGGCGCGCCCAATCGACACATTGCTTTTCTTCGACGCTACAGCCGCCACGATATCGGTGCCACCGGTAGAGCCGTTGTGGATAAACACCAACCCGATTCCGAGGCCGCACAGAACAGCCCCGATGATTATATCCATGAAGGTTTGTCCCTCAACCGGGGGCTTTGTGAACAGAGGCTGGAACACGGCAAACATCACCGTGATTACAACCACGCCAAACAGCGTTCGAATCACGAACGTTCGCCCCACAATTTTCCACGCCAGGGCAAGCATGACGATGTTCACCGTGAAAATGGTGACAGAATAGGGAATGTGGAAGCCGAACACGCCGTAGCTCAGCATATCCACAACCTGGCTCAAACCGGCCATACCGCCGATTACAACCTGGTCGGGGGCTGTGGCAATGAACGCGCAGAATCCCAAACCATACAGCGAGATTCCGAAAATAATCAGTAAATAATCCTTGGCCTGAAGCCATAATTTTGGATGCGGAAGAGGCATGGCAGGTAGAAACGGTTAACAATTCATGATTATGCCGCAAATTTACATTTTTTTCTTCACAATAGTTCATGAGTGCTCCTAATTCTGTCGGTGCCGCCTCATTTTTTTGTATCGGTCAATCCCACTGCGCATGCACATCGAAGCAGGGGCAATCCTTGCGTGCGAAATCGCGATGACCATAAACCTTAGCTTCAGGAAAAGCCTGCTTTAATTTGCCAATCAGCTCGTTCAACGACTTGCGTTGGGCTTCCGTGCGCGTGTCGGCAGCCTTAAAGTTGCGGTTTAATCCTCCAACGTAACAAACACCTATCGACCGGCTGTTATGCCCCACACAGTGCGCTCCGGCCTTGTCGAGCGACCGGCCGCGTTCAACCGTCCCGTCAATATCAACCACAAAGTGGTAGCCTATGTCGGCGAAGCCACGGTCGTTAACATGCCAACGGCGTATGTCGGCGGCTTTGACATCGCGCCCCTCGGGAGTTGCAGAACAATGCACGATAATCTCACTGATTTTTCGGGTTGATGAAAACCCGCAATTTCCATTCTTCATAATTCTTTGATTTAAAAAACTCCGGCTGCCATGCCTTGCATGGATGCCGGAGCACAAAATTAGAATTGGTTTCAGTTGAGATTTATGCCTAAAAATCAAAAAATATGGTGGTGTCGCTGCACGTCAGATTTGATCGAGATTGTGGCGGATAACCTCGTCGGGGAGCTCATAGTTCACGAGGTCGCCGGCAAGGAACTTGTCGTAGGAGGCCATGTCAATCAACCCGTGTCCCGAGAGGTTGAACAGGATAACCTTCTCTTCACCACTTTCGGCACACTTGCGGGCCTCGCGGATTGTGGCGGCAATGGCATGACACGACTCGGGAGCGGGGATAATCCCCTCGGCACGGGCAAAAAGACATCCCGCCTCAAACGATTCGAGCTGCTCCACATCCACAGCCTCCATCAGTCCATCCTTGAGAAGCTGCGACACCACAGTGCCCGCACCATGATAGCGCAGGCCGCCGGCATGGATGTTGGCCGGAGCAAAATTGTGGCCCAGCGTGTACATTGGGAGCAACGGGGTGTAGCCTGCCTCGTCGCCGAAATCATAGCGGAACTCACCACGGGTCAACTTGGGGCAGGATGCCGGCTCGGCAGCGATGAAGCGTGTGTGAGCCTTCCCCTCCTCACCGGCAATTTTGTGACGCATGAAGGGGAAGGCAATCCCTCCGAAGTTGGAACCGCCGCCGAAACAGGCAATCACCATGTCGGGATATTCGCCCGCCATCTCCATCTGCTTCTCAGCCTCAAGACCAATCACCGTTTGATGCAATGTGACGTGGCTCAACACCGAGCCGAGAGTGTATTTGCAATTAGGTGTGGTGCGCGCCAGCTCCACAGCCTCGGAAATAGCGGTGCCCAGCGAGCCCTGATGATTGGGGTGTTTGGTGAGAATATCTTTCCCTGCGCGTGTCGACATTGAGGGCGATGGCGTCACCTGTGCCCCGAATGTCTGCATGATGCTGCGGCGATAGGGTTTCTGCTCATAGGAGATTTTAACCTGATAGACCGCCGCATCAATGCCGAAAAGACTTGCCGCATAGGCCAGCGAAGCACCCCACTGCCCTGCTCCTGTTTCGGTGGTTACATTGGTAACCCCCTCCTGCTTGCAATAATAGGCCTGCGCGATTGCCGAGTTGAGCTTGTGCGACCCCATCGGACTCACACTCTCGTTCTTGAAATAGATGTGCGCCGGGGTGCCGAGAGCCTTTTCCAAGCCGTATGCACGCACAAGCGGAGTGGAGCGGTAATATTTATATTTCTCCCTCACCTCATCGGGAATATCAATCCACGCATCGGTCATGTTGAGTTCCTGATTAACGCATTCACGCGCAAAAAGCGGGTAAAGGTCCTCGGCATGCAGCGGTTCGCGCGTAGCCGGATTCAACGGAGGCATCGGCTTGTTGGGCATTTCAGCCTGGATGTTATACCATCTGCGGGGAATTTCATTCTCGGGAAGGATAAAACGTTTGACAGTTTCTTTCATAGTGCCGTGAGGTGGGGTTAAAAATGAATATTTATGCAATAGCTACAATTTAGAATAACCGTTTTAAGATTATTCACTCGCCAAAATTAAACAACATATTCATAATTCCAAAATTTTATCCATCTTTTTTATTGCATAAAAATCAACATTGCGCATATATGCGCATTTTATACACCAAATCGAGCTAATGGATTTAATTTTCATCCTTAGCTAAACCTTAACAACTATTGATTTGTCTAAATGATATAACTACCCACCTGTTGAGCGAACTCTACAAAAAACAACAACTAATCCAAATAACTTTTCAACATGAAAAAATCCTATCTGTTCGTTATTTCGGCATTTCTGATTGCTGCCGGAATATTTTTCTCAGGATTGTTCATCAAATCCGGTATTGACAACATGGCTTTCCGCGACCGTCAGGTGACTGTTAAAGGACTTGCCGAACGCGAAGTGGAGGCCAACCGCGTGACATGGCCTATTCAATTCAGCGTGGCCGGCGACGACCTCATGTCGCTCTACGACCAGGTGACCCGCTACAACGCCAAGATTGTTGACTTCCTCACCACCAACGGCATCGACAAAAACGAGATTTCAATAAATCCACCCGACACCTACAATGCCACCACCAACCAATACTCTTCGGGTAACTTCCGCTACAACTATTCCTTGAGCTGCACCGTGACAGTGACCACATCGAAGGTGGCAAAAGTGCGCGAGCTGCTCAACCGTCAGGCCGAACTGCTCAAAGAGGGCATCCCCTACTCCAACTCCTACATCAACTACGAATACACGGCGCTCAATGACATCAAACCCGACATGATTGCCGAAGCTACAAAAAATGCCCGCGAGGCAGCCGCTCAATTCGCCAAGGACTCCGGCTCGAAAGTCGGAAAAATGAAAACGGCCTCGCAGGGCCAGTTCTCAATCGAGGACCAATCGTCAACCCCCTTCCTCAAAAAAGTGCGCGTGGTAACCACCATCGTCTACTACCTCGAAGATTAACTCCAAGACTACCCCCAAAAAAAACAGGAGGTGCGCCGAAAACAGATGAATCGGCGCACCTCCTTGTTTTAATCCGGATGGCGAGGGTGCTGTCAGAATGGTTTGGATGGTAGGAGCTTGTGGGTGAGGTCGCCGGGAGCGTACTGAAGTACGTGACCGAGACCGAATCCCGCAAGCGACGCCGCAGACAAGCCGTTATGACACACCCTCATCACCCTCGATGGTTTCGAGGAGTTTGATGGCATCAAGATAGCGTAGCATCCCGTCGGCCACTTTCTGTGCATCCTGCATGGCGTGAACCACCGTTGCGGGACGGTTGGTGACATCGCCACCGGCAAAAACCCCTTTGCGGGTGGTCATGCCGTAGGGAAATTCGCGCGTTATCACATAGCCCTTTTCGTCAACCTCAATCCCTTCGGTGGTGCTGACGATGCGGCTTGCCGGGGCATTGCCCACAGCCATTATCACCTTCTGAGCCGGTTCGGGCGCGGCCACTCCGTTGGTTTCAACCACAATCTCGTTGAGAATGCCATCGTTGTCGTGAATCTCCTTCACCGACGAGTTCCAGCGGAATTTCACACCCTCGGCCACAGCGTCGTCATACTCGGCACGCAAAGCCGTCATCGTGTCGATTTCGCGGTGATAGAGCACAGTCACCTCACCTGCACCGAGGCGCACTGCCGTGCGGGCGGCATCCATAGCGGTGTTTCCGCCCCCGATAACAAACACGCGGTCACCCTCCTTCACGGGCACTTCGTCGCGACCGATATAACCGGCGTTAAACAAACTCACCCTGCGCAGAAAATAAATTGCCTGGCGCACACCCCACAAATCGCCCCCGGGAATTTCGAGCCGTTTGGGTTTTCCTGTGCCGGTGCCCATGAAAATGGCATCGAAACCGCAGTTGAAAAGGTCATCGACAGTGAGGTCGCACCCCACGGTGGTGTTGCAATGGATAGTGACACCCAACTGTTCGATTTTGGCAATCTCCTTTTTCACCACATCTTTGGGAAGGCGATATTCGGGAATGCCGAACATCAGCACCCCGCCGGCTTCGCGTTCCATCTCGAAAATCTCAACAGCCACCCCTTTGCGAGCCAGCTCGCCGGCAATGGTGAGTCCGGCGGGACCGCTTCCGATAACGGCTACACGGCCACGGTCCTTGCGCACCAGCTTCTCGCGGGTGAGATTCATCGCCGTGTCGAAATCCGACACAAACCGCTCGAGTTTGCCAATGTTGATGTGAGCGCCCTTTTTACCGAGCACACAATTGCCCTCGCACTGACGTTCGTGGGCACACACACGGCCACACACGGCCGGCAGATTGCTTTTAGCGTTGATAATTGCCATTGCATTGCCGAGATTACCCATCGACAATTCATGAATCCAATCGGGAATGTCGTTGCTCACGGGGCACCCCTTCTTGCATTGCGGCACTTTGCAGTTCAGACAGCGTTTCGCCTCGGCTATAGCCTCAGGCATTGTAAAATCATGTTCTGACATGGTTGAAATAGTTGTTACTGAAGTTGGTTATGAGAGTTTCCACGCGGCATCACGCCGCCGGGCAATCCATCTTATCCTTACATAGATATCGGTGATGAATTGGGCTTTTCGGTGCAAATTTACTATTTTTGCACATTATAATCACAATAATCACACTTGACAACCACACTTATGGCAGATTTGCGTGTCAATCTCGGAAAACTTGAGCTCAAAAATCCCGTTCTCACAGCTTCAGGCACATTCGGTTACGGCGAGGAATTCGCCGATTTCATCGACTTGAACCGTTTGGGCGGTTTCATTGTGAAAGGCACAACCCTCAACCACCGCGAGGGTAACCCCTATCCCCGCATGGTCGAAACCCCCTCGGGGATGCTCAACGCCGTGGGGCTGCAGAACAAAGGTGTGGATTATTTCATCGAAAACATCTACCCCCGCATCAGCGGCCTCGACACCGAAGTGATGGTAAACGTGTCGGGCGCTTCGGTTTCCGACTATGTGGAAGTGTGCGAGCGTCTCACCGCCTGCAACCGCATCCATGCCATAGAGGTCAACATCTCGTGTCCCAATGTAAAACAGGGGGGAATGGCATTCGGCACCACATGCGACGGCGCCGCTGAAGTGACACGCGCCGTGCGCAAGGCGTGGCCCGGAACCCTTATTGTGAAACTCTCCCCCAACGTCACCTCCATAGCCGACATTGCACGCGCCGTTGAGGGGGAAGGTGCCGATGCGGTGTCGCTCATCAACACGCTGCTCGGCATGGCAATCGACGTTGAACGCCGCCGCCCCTATCTGTCAACAATCACCGGCGGCCTGTCAGGTCCGGCAGTGCGCCCTGTTGCGGTGCGCATGGTGTGGCAGGTTGCCAAAACCGTGGGCATCCCCGTTGTGGGACTCGGAGGAATAATGAACGCCCGCGATGCCCTCGAATTCATCATGGCCGGGGCTACAGCCATAGAGGTGGGCACTGCCAATTTCATCGACCCGTCTGTTACAGTGAAAATAGTCGATGGAATCGCCGAATATCTCGACCGCCACAATCTGCCCGACCTCGCTTCAATCCGAGGCATCATCTGATTCTTAAACGAAATCCCCAACCATTATTCAAGATGACTTCCTGCCCTCAGTCGATGGCAGGTTAAAGATTTTTTGTAACTTTGTCAACGGCTATGGACCGTTGCAGAGGCAATCGCTCCATACCTGATACTTTTGAAAAGGTGTTGTTTTCGTTATGATTCCCGGTTCAAACTTGGCGGTTTAACACAGGTGGAAAAGTAGCGACAATAGCACCTGCATTGATAGCATGATGCTTTGCAGGGATGCACTTCCCCGCAATCCGCATAGCTTATCGGTGTGGGGCGATTGTCACATTCCAACCTGTAGGTAGCCAAGACCTGAACCGTGGAATGTAAACAAAACTCCACACCATTTCTTTTTCAAGCCTCACAAAAGCATTCATTCACTATCCTTGAATCTACAAGCACCAAAACCATCATGGAGCTTGTCAATGCCATGCATCACTACGCTATTCTCTTCAATCTTGGCAACGAATGGCACACACATCCGTTCTCCTCACCTCACCCGGTCGACAGCCCCGAAGCTGCCGCCGCTGCCGTCAGGCGCGAACTCGAATCAAACATTCATGCGAAAAACTCACCCCATCCACCCCGCAACATCTCACTCTTTTCAACCGCACAACCGCCCGCCGACGGCAGTTTCCTCATTTTCGGCCCGCTGATTCTCTCAATCAACGAGCTCCCTCCACACGGCAATGAGGGTATGTTATAGACGATTGTAAGGGTCAGGGCTTGCGGATGATGTAGGGGAAGGGGGCGCGGAGAGCCACCGGCGATTCCTTTTCAAGCGCGTGGAGCGTGGCGACAGCCGAATCAAGCGATGCAGTGGTCTGCGCTGCTATAAAATAGGTTTCGTCGCGGTCGGCAAGGATGAGGGCATCGGGATAGCCACCCTCGCGCAGACGGTTATAGACCGAGCGGGCGTTGAACCGCTGCTTGAACGACGCCACCACCACGTTGTAGGTGAGCGGCGCGGTTACATTTGCGCTCTCAGCCAGTTTCACATACATCCCTTTCAAGGGGATGGAATCACCTTTATAAACCGATTTCGGAGCAGCCTCCTCACGCGCCATCCCGGCGATTTCCCCCTCGGTGAGCCCTTCGGTTTTCTTTGCTTTGGCAATCTCGTAGGCGCTGCGGTAGTTCTCCTCGGTTGTTTTGCACCCGGTGAGAGTGGTGGCGGCAAAGGCGAGAGCAACCCCGCCATAAACAAGTTTTTTCATCGTCATTTTCACATTCACTTTCATTTTCATAAGCGGTTTGTTTCATTCCGGCCGACGGTCAGATTTTGAATTTTCCGAGTTCAATCACCTCAAGGTCGCGCATGTCGCCGTTGTCGAGGGTGAGTTTGATTAGTGTGCGCTCCTTGTGCCATCCGTGGTGACCGGCCGCACCGGGATTGATGTGCAGTATGTCGAGCTCCCGGTCGAACATCACTTTGAGGATGTGGCTGTGACCGCACACAAACAAACGCGCGTGCGAGTCGATGAGACGGCGGGTTATCCCCGGGCTGTAGCGCCCGGGGTAACCGCCGATGTGGGTGAGGTAGACCGGCACATTCTCAACAGTGAAAACAGATTCGGCGGGGAAGCTCCGGGCCACTATGCCCGAGTCGATGTTCCCTTTGACGGCACGCACCACCGGCACAACCTCTTCAAGATGCCTTATGACATCGATGCAACCTATGTCGCCGGCATGCCACACCTCGTCGCAATCCTTGAAGTGACGGGCGAAGCGGTCGTCCCAGCATGAATGTGTGTCGGAAAGCAATCCTATCCGTTTCATAAGCGAGCTATATGCGGTTGTCAGAAATTCTGAAGCACCAGAATTTCGCGGGGTTCAAACTTCATTTTGTCGGCAATGGTGACTTCGCTTCCGGTGAGCATGTTGTGCATGCGCGAGCCGTAGGGAAGAATCTCAAGGGTGCGTTCCATCGTCACGTCGAGCGGAGTGTCGTTGCCGTTCATGAGCACAACAATCTGCTTGTCGCCGAGTCGGCGCTCGTAGGCATACACACCGTTCTGAGGCATGAAGTGTTTGAGCGAACCTTTGGCGATAACCTCATTTACCTGCGGTGAGCGGCGCCACTGCAGCAATTTCGAGAGGAAATCCCAAGCCTCGTTCTGCTTGTCGGTGCGCCCTTCGGGGGTGAAGGCGTTCACGGTGTCGCCGGGGAAACCGCCGGGGAAATCGAGGCGGATGTTACCGTCGCTGATTTTCTTTGTACCGTGCATGAGAATTTCAGAGCCGTAGTAGAGCTGCGGAATGCCGCGCGAGGTGAGCAGGAATGTCATGGCCTGCTTCCACGAGCCGAGCGAGTCGGGTTCCTCAAGGAGGAAGCGGTCGGTGTCGTGGTTATCGAGGAAGGTGAGGATTTTCTGCGGGTCGGGGAAGAGATAATCCATTGCCAGATGGTCGTAGAGATGGTTTAGGCCGTTCCAGGGGTCGGTCTGTTCGTCAAACATCTTGTGGCCGTCGATCGACAGTTTGAAATCCATCACCGTGGGGAGCCATGTGTTGACCTCGTTCATCTTGTTCCCTTTCTGCCAGAAAGCCGAACCGGCCTCGTTGCCATACCAGCATTCGCCAACGATGTTGAAGTTGGGATATTCCTCCATCACCTCGCGGGCCCACTGTGCCATCCCCTGCATGTCGGCATAGGGGTAGGTGTCCATGCGGATGCCGTTGATTTTCGACGATTCAATCCACCAGATGGAGTTCTGGATGAGGTAGCGCATCACGTGGGGATTGCGCTGGTTGAGGTCGGGCATCTCGCGCACGAACCAGCCGTTTACGGTGTGGTCGAGGTCGTAGTCCGACACATAGGGGTCATGCAGGGTTGAGAGTCGGAAATTTGTCATCTCGGTGCCTTCGGGATGGTTGTACCAATCGTGCGAGGGCATGTCGGCCATCCAGGGGTGAGCCGAACCCGAGTGATTGAAAATCATATCCATCACCACTTTGATGCCACGCTTCTGAGCGGCGGCAATCAGCTCGCTCCATTCGTCGTTGGTGCCGAAGCGGGGGTCGATGCGGTAGTAGTTGGTGGTGGCATAGCCATGATAGGAGCCGTGGGGCATGTCGTTCTCAAGCACGGGGCACACCCACAGGGCGGTGACACCGAGCGAGTCGATGTAGTCGAGATGGTTCTGAATACCTTTGAGGTCACCGCCGTGGCGCGCCGAGGGGTGGGAACGGTTGGCACCCACTTTGTTGGTGAGACCGGCGTAGGTGGCATCGCTGTCGGCCTTGCCGCGGCTGAAGCGGTCGGGCATGAGCAGATAGAGCACATCGGCGGCTGAGAAACCCTCGTAGTCGGCACCCTTGCGGTCGCGGGCTTTGAGTTGATAATCAAGTGTGGTTGAGCGGCGCCCGTCGAGGGTGAATTTCAAAGGAACGGTGCCCGGGCGGGTGTCGGGGCCGATGATGAGATAGAGCAACTTGTAGTTGGGACTGTCGAGACTCACCGCCTCGTTGAGTTTCACACCGGGATAGTCGACACTCACGTCGGCCCGGGCGATGCCGTTGCCGGTCACCATAATCTGGAGTGTGTCGTTGGCCATGCCCACCCACCAATAGGGGGGCTCAACATTGGTTATCACCGGGTCGGAAGCCTTTTTGGCACCGAAAAGTGATGTTCCCGCCAGGAGGGCGAGGGAAATCAATGAGAATTTTTTCATCGGTATTTAAATGCGGTTTTGTAAGATATAATTGCTATTTACTTTTTATAAACGGATAATGCGCACGAAATCGGCCAGAATGGCGTTGGCCGTGGGGTCGATATAGACCGGCGATGGCTGATAGAGCCTTATTTCCAATTCATTGCGCCCGCTGTCGAGCTCAACTTTCAACGGATTTGTGAAAGCGGTGCGGCTCTGCCAGTCGAGCGCGGGGTCGGCGGGAGCCGAGGCACTCGTTAGCTGCGGAAACACGAACACACCGCTGCGCACACCGTTCACGGTGAGCGAGCGCAAGGCCGTGCGCCGACGTCCGTTCACGATTCCCAACCCCGAGAGATAGTGCACGTCAACAACATAGGTGCCGGCAGAGGGGGCGTTGAACGCGAAGGCGATGTTGCGGTTCTTCCCGCGGTCCGACTCAACGAAGCGTGCCGAGAGCTTCTTATCCTGAATCACCTTGCTGCCACCGCGCGCCACCTGCGCCAGATTGACGAGCGACACCGACCGGCGGGGTGCATAGAGATGCGGACGCGATGAGAAGCCCACATATTTGTTATCCATCACACTCACAAACTGCACTGCCGTGAGCGACGGAGCCTCGTAGAGGGTATAGTCGTGGGAAAGCAGGTCGCCTGTGAGCGCGCCGTTGAGATAAACGAAGTTGACGTAGGATGCGGGCAACTCTTCACGGGCTGCCGCAGACGATTTCGGCGCGGTAGTTGCCAACGGGAACACTTTGGCGCGCCTCTCCCCTACCCATTCAACCATCGGCGCGCCGGGGAGAGCAACGTCGCCTGAGGTGGCTCCGGTGGCATCACCCGCTGTGGAATTGCCCGAAAGTTCGATTTCAATGAGATGTTTCCCCTCGGCCGAAGCGGGGAAGAATGGGGTTGTTTCAACACCGTCGATGCGGAATGATTTCATCTCATTACCTGTGCCTGAGATGTGGATGTCGAGCAGCGCGCGACGATAGCGCAGATGCCTGAACCGTTTGACACCGGGGAGCCCGCGGGGAACCGACGGGGCGAAATATATGCCGTCGAATGCGAAGCGCATCCCTGCAACGGTGCGGAGCAGAACGCCGCGCAATGAGTAGCCGGCCACATTCGAGCGTGGGTCGGTGTCGCTGAGCAACGCTCCGGCCATTGAGTAGAGCAATCCCGAAAAGGCATCGTCGAACACCGGCTGCGACCCTGCGACAGATGCCGCCACTGTCCACATAGCCCGCGTTACGGGGAGCGTGCGCCCTCCGGTGAAGCCCGAGGCAAATGCGGGTGCAAACGTGGTTACCCCGGCTGCCGAAGCGGGAGTTCGGCGCATCAGCGAGGAGGCGATTGCCGGGGAGGCCATCCCCGAGGTCACGGCAAGTGCCTGCGCAAGATTATCGGATGAGGATAGCTGCAGGGGATAGAGCGGATAACCGTAGAGCATGGCACTGTAAACGCCCGTTGAAGGCATCCAGAACTCACGGTTTATGCAATGGAGAAGGGAATCGGCGTCGACGGGGAGCTGAGGTAGATGCGACTGCTCGTTTTTCACGGCCATGCGCGCCGTAATCTCCTCAAGGGAGTGGAGCGCACCCCAATAGGTGGCGTTCACGCCGAGTGTGTGGCAGCTGAAAAGGTCGACGGGCTCCATCCATGAGGGGAAATCGGCGTCGCTGCCGGCCATGTAGCGCGGAATGCCGTAGAACAATCCTGTAGCGCGATTTGAAGCCACGAGCAAATCTTCCCCCACAACCTTTTCGGCTACCTCCCCCACACGGGATAACCAACGGCGGCTGCCCCCGGCGTTGAACACCTCGCATCCGGCCATTATCCAGGCGCCGTTGTCGTTGACCACGGGCCAGGAATAGCGGCGGGTATCCATCGGCACCACGTAGCTGTTTTTCACCCTACGGTCGAGGAGGTCGGCCGCGGATGATGCCGGGAACGGATTTAGCATCAGCGCGTAGGGGAGCAGATATTGCGGCACCCGTTCGCCGCTACCCGCGTCGAGGCGGCAAAGGGCATCGAGCAGGGGGTAATCGGAAACGAACCGGAAATCGGCCTCGCCGTATGGCTGCACCTCGATTGAGCGCAACACATTCCCCTCAACTCTGATTTGCAGAAGGGAATCGCCGCGCGCTCTCACCACCACACCGTTGTGGAGGTCGATGCTGTCGGGCCAGATGTCGCACACGGCGTTGTGAACCACTGGGGAGGCGGGGTCGATGTGGATTTTGCCGCAACCGCACAACAATGAGCCGAATGTCACTGCGAGCAATGACATCCGGCTCAATGTTTTATGTAGTGCTGTTTTCGGCATAGGGTTGCTGTTTTCATTAATCAACCGCCCCTGTGTAGCTCTGCGCGGTGCCGATTGGCACCCGGCGCTTAAAAGATTTTAGCGGCGATTTTCTGCGGTATAGCGTCCTTGTGCACAAGGATGCTGAGGGTCTTGGCAAGGAAGAAGGGCTCGGAAACGTAGAAGAATCCGTCATACACCTGGTTGGTATCCCATGAGTTCTTCACCTTATAATAACGTTTGCCGTTCTGATCGGTTGAGATGCCAACGATTTCCATGCCGTGGTCGTCGGTTGTTTCCTGTCGGTCGAACATCTCCTGACGCGACTCCTGTGTGACTTCGATTTCGTCAACGGGGCCCTTTATGTCGAACTGTTTTTCCTGACGTTCCTTGTCGCTGAGGTGAACCCAACGCGAAAGCTCGGTGCCCTCCATGTCGGCGGCGGTGCGCTCCTTGGGCATCACGGCAAAGCCTTCGGTCCATTTGAAGCCCCCTTCGCTCACGTCGGCTGCCCACACCACGGGATAGCCTTTCTCAATGGCGTTGTCAACGATGGCTTTCAGCTCATCGAGGGGCACATTTTCGTAGGGTGCCCAGAGCCAGTTGTCGGCCACTTCGAGCACGAACGGTTCGTAGAAGGGATGGTGGGTGAACGATGTGACGGGCACGTAGTCATCGACCTTGAGCCCGAGTGAGCGGGCGTAGGTCTCGGGGGTATAGCTGCGGCCGTCGACGGTGAATGTGGCCGGCACTTCACCGAGGTAGGCATCGAGAATGGCCTCGTAGCCTTTGCGCCATGAGGTGGAGATGCGTTTGTTGGGTTTGCGAATCACCGCGTCGAGGTAGGCTTTGAGCACGGCATCGAGTTCACCGTGAACGTGCTTCTCCTCACCGTAGTTGAGGCCGGTGTAGATGCTGTCGGGCATGGCACCGTAGCGCGCCCACACGTAGGGCACATCCATGATGCTACCTCCCGCACCGAAGTTGGTGCCCCCATACATGCGCACATAGCGGTCAGCCTTGTCGAGGTAGCACTGGCGCACGGTGAACATTTCGCTGAGGTCGTGGGACTTGCCGCCGCGGCGCACAATCTCATCCTCAAACATGGAGGTGCCGGCGAAACACCAGCAGGTTCCGCTCTTGTTCTGGTCTTTAACCGAGGTTGTGGGCACGGTGATGATGTCGGTGAAACGGAAACCCACCGAATCGGCGGGAGCGGCCACGCTGTCGGCCGCCTCGGTTGCCACGGGTTCGTCGGCAACAGGCTGCCAGTTGCCGAAAGCCATTGCCGGGAGCGCTCCGGCCACCGCCATCACGGCGGCTATCGAGTGATGTTTTAATTCCATATTAATGTATTGCTGATGTGATGAAACTTTTGTCAATTGCAAAAATAAGGATTTTTTCTCACCCTGCCACACTGTCGCCTCAAAAAACTTTTTCAACGAAGCGCGGCGCGGGCTTGCATAATTGAGTCAGAATCACTACCTTTGCACACCGATTTTTATCCAGAACGGAAAAAGCCCGCACCGCTCCAACGCCTTTGGCCTGGCTTGCTGCGGCGCTTCGGCTTGTGTAATTAATTATTTATTAAACTTTTAGAAGTGGATACTTTAAGTTACAAAACCCTCACCCCCAATGCGCAGAGCATCGAAAAAGAGTGGGTGGTAATCGATGCAACCGACCAGGTTCTCGGCCGCCTCTGCTCTCAGGTAGCAAAAATTCTGCGTGGCAAAAACAAGCCCTGCTACTCACCTTTCGTTGAGTGCGGCGACAATGTTATCATCATCAACGCCGACAAGGTTGTCCTCACCGGCAAAAAGATGACCGACCGCATCTACTACAACTTCACCGGTTATCCCGGCGGTCAGCGCGAGCTCACTCCCGAAGTGCTCATGAAGAAATCCTTCAACAAGCACATCAAACCCGGCATGCACCCCCTCTACCTCCGCGTGGTTAAAGGCATGCTTCCCAAGAACCGTCTCGGCCGCAAGCTCATCAAGAACCTGCACGTCTACAACGGTCCTAACCATCCCCACGAAGCACAGAACCCCAAAGTGCTCGACCTCAACAAAGTGAAATAATCGCCAAACCAACCTGAATTATGGAAACAGTAAATGCAGTAGGCCGTCGTAAAGCAGCCATCGCCCGCGTTATCGTTACTGAAGGCAACGGCGTAATCACTATCAACCACCGCAACCTCGACGTGTATTTCCCCTCGTCGATTCTGCAGTACATCGTAACCCAGCCCCTCAAGACTCTCGATGCCGTTGAAAAATATGACATCCGCGTTAACCTCGACGGCGGCGGTTACAAAGGCCAGGCCGAGGCTCTGCGTCTCGCTATCGCCCGCGCACTGGTTAAAATCAACCCCGAAGACAAGAAGGCTCTCCGCGCCGAAGGCTTCATGACCCGCGACCCCCGCGTTGTGGAACGCAAGAAACCCGGTCGTCCCAAAGCCCGCAAACGCTTCCAGTTCTCCAAGCGCTAATCGCCTCCCCGAACCGGAACACCTCTCTGCGGCAGCCTGACGCTCCTCTGCCCGCCGTGGCCTGAACGCCGGCACCACCGCAGAAAACCACCCCTCTCACTCCGAGTTTAGTATCTAAATCCCGTGGATGGACCACGTTCCCTACCCCGGGGTTGTAATTACCAAAAAGAACGTAAACAACTCTTTTACAAAAAATGTCAACACCAACTTTTGACCAGTTACTCGAAGCAGGTTGCCATTTCGGTCACCTCAAACGCAAATGGAATCCTGCAATGGCTCCTTACATCTTCATGGAGCGTAACGGTATCCACATTCTCGATCTCTACAAGACAGCAGCCAAGGTTGAAGAAGCCGCTGCCGCTCTCAAATCGATCGCAAAATCGGGCAAGAAGGTTCTCTTCGTAGCCACAAAAAAACAGGCCAAACAAGTAACCGCCGACAAAGCTAAATCGGTAGGCATGCCCTACGTGATTGAACGCTGGCCCGGTGGTATGCTCACCAACTTCCCCACCATCCGCAAAGCCGTTAAGAAAATGGCCGCCATCGACAAGATGACTAAGGATGGTACTTTCGACAACCTCTCCAAGCGCGAAAAACTTCAGATTTCGCGTCAGCGTGCAAAGCTCGAAAAGACCCTCGGCTCTATCGCCGACCTCAACCGTCTCCCCTCGGCTCTGTTCGTTGTTGACGTGCTCAAAGAGCGCATCGCTGTTGCTGAAGCCAACCGTCTCGGCATCCCCGTGTTCGCTATGGTCGACACCAACTCCGATCCCACCGACATCGATTTCGTAATCCCCTGCAACGACGACGCATCCAAGTCGATCGAACTCATCCTCGACACCGTTTGCTCCGCTATGGCCGAAGGCCTCGAAGAGCGCAAGGTTGAGAAAGTCGACACCAAGGAAGCCGACGCCGAAGCAGCTCCCCGCCGCGAACGCCGCCGCGCTGTTCGCCGTGCAGAAGGTGAAACCGAAACCGAGGCTCCCGCCGAAACTGAAGCTCCCGCTGCCGAAGCTGCCGAATAATCAGGCCGGAAGGTAAAATCAACCCAACGATGATTCACAGGAGCGGACACATGCTCCGCTCCTGCCGAATCAATCGCCCCTCTCCCACTCCATCAAATCAATTTAAGAACACAAAAACACCCCATAATCATGGCAGTAACAATGGCCGAAATCACCAAGCTGCGCCACCTCACCAGCGCCGGCTTGATGGATTGCAAAAAAGCCCTGGCTGAAACCGACGGCGACATCGAAGCCGCAGTTGAAATCCTTCGCAAGAAGGGCCAGGCTGTAGCAGCCAAACGCGAGGACCGCGTGGCAGCCGAAGGTTGCGTTCTGGCAAAGAACGAAGGCAACTTCGCAGCTATCGTGGCTCTCCAGTGCGAAACCGACTTCGTTGCTAAAAACGCAGGTTTCGTTGAACTCACCCAGAAACTTCTCGATCTCGCTGTTGCAAACCGCTGCAAGTCGATCGACGAGCTCAAGGCAGTTGAAATCGACGGCCGCACCGTTGCCGACCTCGTTGTTGAGGAAGGTGGCAAGACCGGTGAAAAAACCGAACTCGGCGCTTACGAATTCGTTGAAGCTCCCTCCACCACATCCTACAACCACCTGGGCAACAAGCTCGCCACCATCGTTGGTTTCAACCTCGAAGGTGTTGACTTCCAGGTAGGCCGCGACGTGGCCATGCAGGTTGCTTCGATGAACCCCGTTGCCGTTGACCGCAACAGCGTTGCTCAGAGCGTTATCGACGGCGAGCTCAAAGTTGCCATCGAGAAAACCAAGGAAGAGCAGGTTAAGAAAGCTGTTGAAGCAGCTCTCAAGAAAGCCGGCATCAACCCCAACCTCGTTGACAGCGAAGCCCACATCGAATCAAACATCGCCAAAGGCTGGCTCACCACCGAAGAGGCCGACAAGGCTCGCACCATCGCCAAGGAAACCGCCGAGGCTAAGGCTGCAAACCTCCCCGAACAGATGATTCAGAACATCGCTCAGGGCCGTCTCAACAAGTTCTTCAAGGAAAACTGCCTCATGGAGCAGGAATTCATCAAAGATGGAAACCTCACCATCGGCAAATACCTCGAGGAAAGCGCCAAGGGTCTCAGCGTTGTCACCTTCAAGCGCGTAAACCTCAACGAGGACTAATCACCCTCGGCGGGAGTTCCGATGCCGGCCAACCATCGCGCCGCCTCGCCCCCGCATCATGAATAGAAAGTCATAACATCTATTTATAAGCAGTCGCCCCGCCCACCACACCGGTGAGCGGGGCGACTCACATTGTTAGTCAGCCCTCCCACCACGTCTCCTTTCGCCGAACACATCCAAAAACTCACAACGCCCCACCCCCGCGTAAAAACATCCCACCGCGCGCAGCCGGCGTCCGAAGGCCGCCGACTTCTTCATAACCCCCGCTGCCGTAGCGAAGCGTAGGCGTCGGGGGCACCCCGCCTTCCTCCATTTTTGGTGCTGTGGAAAGTTGAAAACTTTCGCGCTTTTTAAGCCCTCTCCTCACCATCGCTCCATTTATCTTTGCGCCTTGATGCGCAAGCTCCTCACCACATCTCGCCCCATTAAGTTGCGTCCTCCAATGCCCGTATCCCGCGGCTTCGCACGCTTCATCGGCCGCCCCCTCACGCGAGCCGAGCGCATCGTCATATCCCGCCTTGAGCGCGCATCCTCATCCTCCCCTGTGCTCATCGTCGACCCTCCCGGCCACGACTCCACTCCCATCCTCCGCTCCTATCTCCACTATCGCCTCTCACTCTCCATCCCACACACCCTCGCCATCATCTGCGAGGGTGCAACCCGTAGCACCCACACCCGCCTCCCTGGTCACAAAAAGCTGTGGAACCTCTCTCCCCGCAATCCCTCCTCCCTGCGCGGTTGCAACCCCGAGTTCGCCCTTCTGCTCAACATGCAGAACTTCCGCAGCTACAGCCCCTTCCGCCGCAACCACCTCAACTTCCTCGACATCTGCCGCGCCATCTTTCCCTACGTCGGCAGCGGCCTCATTATCCTCCACTATCAAGACTCCAAACGAGGCCGCAAATTCCCCCTCCAACTCCGGCGTATAACCCCCGACCCCTCTCCGCACATCATCCGCCACAACTCCACCACCTACCTCATCATCCCATTCATCACCTTCACCTTCCCGCAACCACCCCCGCCGTTACTCAAACCAACCCGTGAGGGCCCGCCCCACACACTCGTCCGAACCTTGCGGTGTGCCGGACTCCGCCCAACCACAGGCTCTCGATTCCTCCGAACCCTCCCCCTGTGCAATCGCCCGGCCAGAGCCCTTTGACATTCTTTCCATAATTCGGCTTTGCCGCACGTAGAGCCGCCATACATGGCGGCTTGTAACCATGCATGGCGGCTCTACGTGGGGGTGAAAACAATCCGTATGGCGAGGGTGCTGTCAGAATGGTTTGGCCGGACGAGCCGTTATGACACACCCTCGTTGCGGTCAGAACGAATAGCTGATACCTATGGAGGGGATGAACGCTTTCACCACATAATCGGCAGTGAAGGTGCTGCTTGCCGGCATTGCCTCTATCGAGGCTGCATCGTAGTTGGGAAGCGACATTCCGGTGAGACCGTTGATTTGAGCAACTGCGGCATCATACTGCGCCACTCCGGCCTGATATTGCTGCAAGCCTGCGTTGAATGCCGGTGCAAGCAGATTGTCGTAGGTGCAGGAGGCATCCTTCACCTTCATGCCATGAACATACATGAACGCGAAATCAATCGAAAGCCCTTTAATCGGACGGAACGACAGACCCACCGAAGGCTCGAGCTTGGTTGTGCCCGGAGTCTCTGGATTGTAGTGCACATCGTTGCAGGGTGAGCAGTCAATCATCATACCTGCGCGCAGGTCGAGACGCTCGGTCATGGCAAACTGCGCACCGATGTGATATGTCATTGCATTTTTGTAGTTCTTCGGCAGATGCTGGTTGTAGGCCTCGAGGTCGGCAAATTCGATGTCGAGATTCTTGTAGGTTCCCCATCCGTTGAGCTGGGCGTCGAAAGCTAAAGTCAAACGTTTGATGGGTTTGTAGGCCACACCGAAGGTGAGCACGTACGGGCAGGGCATCTCGGCCGAGAAGTTGGCATAGTTGAGATTGTCGAGAGTGGCGCCGAGCACATTCTCAGCAACCTTGTCGGCGTATGTCACCGAAGCGTCGCCGGCCTTCACCTTCATGTTCATTTTCGAGCGGAAGGATGCGCCCACCGTCCATTGGTCGGTGATGTCGAACATCGCACCCACGTTCACGCCAAGCGCCAGCTCCGAATTGCCTTTCAGGGTTACGGAAGCCGGGGGCATGTGACCATAGGAATAGCCAACCGGGGTGGGCTCGGCTCCGGGTACAACACCACTCCCGGGCAACATGGACTGAAGCTGTGCCGCACGATACTGCAGGCGCGAAGCCTCATATTGCAGATTGAGCAACGCATCCATCGACTGAGCTGTAACCAGCCCTTTGTTGAGGTCGACACTGCCCCACGAAATCATCAGACCGGCACCAACCGACAGGCGCGGGGTGATGCGCCACGACACTGTGGGCTGCACGGTGAACACCTGAAGGTCGCACGACTGGTTGAGCACGGCTCCGGGCCACGACTTGCCCCAGTTGATTGATGAACCGTAGGGGGTGTAGAGCGTAACACCGGCATAGAGGTTATCGTAGATGCGGAATGCCGCCGAAAAATTCATCGGGGTCGACACTTTGTTGCTTGTTTCATAAGTCTGGCCGTCAACGGTTGATTTGGCAGTTGCCTTGATTGCACTCATGGCACCAGAAACCTCCATTGTCTTATTCATGAACGACAAACCGGCCGGATTGAAAATCTGACTTTCAGCACCTAATTTCATCGCCACGCCAACGTGACCCATACCCTCCTGCTTTGCGCTGAAAGTGTTAACCTGATAGCCTTCGGCACTCCCTGCCACGGCCACACTTGCCGCAATCAGTGCGGCTGAAACTTTTTTCATTTACTATTTTTCGTTAAAAATTTCGACAAAGATACCAACATTTTCCAAAAACGCCAAATTTTGCACATTCCACGCCCCTTTGTGCAACTTTTGTTAAGTTGCACTGCTCCGATATTCTCACTTGCGCATCGCCCCGAAAATCGGTAATTTTGCAATATAAAATTATGCATGCAACGGCTCACCCTTTACCACCACCATAAGTCATTGTTGCTGCTCCAATCCGGATAACCACGCCTTTCATGAGCAACCTCCCCACAACAAATCCCCCCTCATTCGCGCAACAGCTGAAAAAACTCCTCTCCATACTCGGGCGCGCCATCACCCGCCCCGTTGTTGAAGAATGGCCATTTATATTATTACTGACGATATTATCAGGTGCATCTGTCAATTTTTGGATTAACCCGTTTTCGTTTGACTATGTAAAACAAGATCCTTTTATTTTACATTGGTGCAGAAACTTTACAATTGCTTATTTAATTGGATACATAGTTACAATAGCTCCTTCATCAGCCTTAAAATGGTGTATACGGATTATATTCATATCAATATTTTCAACCATCCTGCTTATAATCATAACCGCTAAAACTATTTTTAACATTCACTTATTTTCAGTCATTCTAACTCTATTTGCAGAAACCAATAAGAATGAGGTTCTTACGGTAATTGATATTGTAACATCATCTTATGGGTTCTACACAACACTTGCCCGATTAACAATTCTCATAGTAATTTTCTTATTACTAAACAAATACAAAACGTATAGAAGTGACAAGATTTCGTTTTCTCAACGTTGTATATCTTCAAATATCAGATATTATATATCCTCTATTCTTATTTTCTCAATTCTTATCACAGGATTAATTAATAGCATTGTCACATTTAACTTTGTTCGCATCAAACAATACACATCTCTTGATTGGGACTGGCGATTTCACAACCAACAGAATGTAGATATTTTGCTTATGACCGCAACTGCTCTAAAAGCTTATTACCTACAATATGATGAAATACAATCCTGGACTAAATCTCAGTCTGAATTTTATCAACATGGTTACGCTAATTCTCATGCATCTGATAGTTTGAAAGTCGTCGGAATTATTGGAGAATCGCTCATATTGTCACATTTGTCGTGTTATGGATACAGCCTTAACACAACTCCAAAAATTAACGCTGAAATAGCTAAATCAAACGCTATTTTCGCCCGCGATATAACTTGTTATGATAATCACACCTCCTCCTCTTTAAAATCTTTCTTCTCACTAAATAGAAGGGCATCTGACTCAGACCATTCCTTATTCTTCCCGCTTTGCTTTAAAAAATCCGGATTCAAGGTTATGTATTATGATAACCAACATATCGGTCAGGGAAATTCCGATAATTCTCTTTTTTCTCAAATATGTCATCCGGAAATTATTAGAATCTGCTACGACGAATTCTACAACAAAAATGACAATCTGTTTGATCTTGAGTTTGTAGAAACTGTAACACCGGGGAAAGCTGCACCCGAAGGGCGCGAACTGACATTTTATCACCTGCGCGGTTCACATCTTTGGGCTGAATATCCGCGGGAGCCTAAATGGGAGCGATTCTCGCCCAATGACGTGCCTAACCAAAAGGAACGACCGTGGCTAAATGCCGATAAACTTCAACGAATTGCCGACTACGATAACTCAGTCTACTACAACGACAGTGTTGTGGCAAAAATTATTGACCGCTATCGCTATTGCGAAGCAGTGGTCGTCTACTTTTCCGATCACGGAGAGGAAATATACGATTACAGAGATAACGCCTTACGCACCGGACCAGAAAAAGGGCGCGAGCGCGAATGGAAGGAGGCGATGTTTCATGTGCCGTTCTTCATTTGGATGAGCGACTTCTACATTCAACGCAACCCTTTGCAGGCACAGGCCATTCGCGAAGCTGCCGACCGGCCGGGAATGCTCTCGCGCATTGCCCACACATTCCTGCGGCTCGGCGAGATTGAAACTCCCGTCTACGACCACACAGCCGACATCCTCTCGCCCCACTACACCCCGCGCCCTCGAATCACCATAAACGGATATAACTACGATGAGTGACTCATAACGGCTAACCCGTTATGAAACAGCTCCAATCATAAACAAAGCGGTGTGTCAAATGATTGATCATTTCTGACACACCGCTTTAGTGTAAATTATGGCTGTTTACTCAGTGGAGTTACTTTTTCTTTGCGTCGATGTCGCGGAGGAGGGTTTCAACGGCAGTGCGCAGCTGGGTATCCTCACCTTTCACGATAGTCTCGGGGCTGTTGGCCACCTTCACGTCGGGTTCAAGTTGGGTGTTTTCGAGATAGTTCCCCTCGGCAGTGCGGTAGCCGATAACGGGGATGCCGAACACCATTGTGGGGTCCTGCATCGTCACCCAGTTCACCGAGGTCATGGTGCCGGGAACAGGCATGCCCACCACCTTGCCTATTTTCTGATGCTGATAAACCCAGGGGGTGCCGTGGGCATTGCTGTAGCAAGGCTCGGCAACCACCATAATCGACGGCTTGTTCCAACGGCGCGAAGGCATGTCGCACACATCCTTGCCGCGGATTTCCTGTGTGAGATATTTCTCGCCGGTGAAAAGCACCTCGATGTCCTCGTGCATGCGGCCGCCGCCATTCCATCGGATGTCGATAACCACACCGTCGCAGTTGTTATATTTTCCAAGCAGGTCGGCATACATAGGGCGGAACGAATCATCGCTCATCGAGGCAATGTGAACGTAGCCCAGACGGCCGTTCGACCAACGCTCCACATCGGCAGCGCGCTGTTTCACCCAACGGTCGTAGAGCAACGCACTCATTTTGCCGGAACCTACGGGAGTGACCACTTCCTCAATTTTGTCGCCAGAAGGTGTGGTGAATGCCACAAGGGTTTTCTTCCCTGCGATGTTGTTGAACACCTCAGCCATGTCGGTTGCCGGCACAATCTCGGTTCCGTTCACGGCTGTGATTACCGAACCGGGAACAATTTTCGAAGCCGCACGGTCAAACGGGCCGTTGGCCACAACTTCGGCAACTTTCAGGCCGTCGCCAGTGTAGTCCATATCATAGAGCAAGCCGAGCGATGCGGTGTTGTCGCCATTGCGACCCGACGCGCGGTAGCGCCCTCCGGTGTGCGACACATTCAACTCACCCAACAACTCACTGAGCAACTCGGCAAAGTCGTAGTTGTTGTTGATGTGGGGGAGGAAACGGCGGTAGGCAGCCGTCATGGCGGGCCAGTCAACGCCGTGCATACCGGTGTTGTAGAAACGGGCACCCTCCTCAACGGTCACATAATCGAACATCGCCTCACGTTCGGCGGCATGGTCAACCTGCTGCGTAGCCGATGCTGTCACGGCTTTCAGTTTCTCACTCTTGGGGTCGAACTTCTGCATCTTCTCACCCATCAGGAAAATGTTCTTTCCATCCTTGTCGGCTTCGAGAGTCACATGACGCGAAGCGTTGGTTTTCGACACGAGTTTGGGCTCACGCTTGCGCAGCGGGAGTTTCCACAGATCGTAGCCATCCTCAAAGCTGCAGAGATAGTAGAGAGTCTCCCCGTCGGCGGTGACAATGGCATCGGAGAGGTCGGAAGAATAGGGAGTGAGACGCATCACACGCGACTCAATGCCGTCGAGTTCAACAGTCACAGCCTTGGGTTCCTTCGCATCTTTCTCATTCTTGCCATCCTTGTTTGCCTTATCACCCTTTTTCCCCTTTGCATCAGTTTTCTCGGCTGAAGCGTTCTTTTTGTCGGCAGCTTTTTCAGCATCTTTCAGAAGAGCGAAATCCTCCTCCGAGAGCATGAAGCGGTCGCGGGCCTCGCGGTTGAGGAACACAATCATGATATCCTCCTGCGAGCCCCACGATGCGTGGTTGCGCATGCCGTAGCGGTCGGTGAAGAAAATCAGCGCGTTGCCGTCGAGCACAAAACGGGGGTTGGAGCAGAAGTAGCCCGATTGTGTGAGATTGGTCACTTTGCCACTCTCAATCTCCACCAACGCAATGTCGGCATAGGGGTCGTGCATGGCAGGCATCAGCTCTATCGCCATACGGCGGCTGTCGGGCGACCACACGGCCACCATCTCGTCGTCCATGCCGGGATAGGTCGAACCGTCGGTAAGCTCCTTCACCTGCCCCGAGGCGATATCCATCACCATGAGGCGGTTGCGGTTCTTCACGAAAGCAAGCTTCTTGCCGTCGGGCGACACCATCGGGTGGGAATATTCATCGGTGGCATCGGTGATTGAGGCCGAAGCTTTCACCTTGAACACGGGCTCCTCCTTTATGTTGGTGGCATTGGCGAAATTGGGGTCATCCTTGCGTCCGAGGGTGGCACGATAGATGTTTTTATGGCCGCTGCGCTCGGAAGTGTAGTAGAGTGTGCGGTTGTCGGCACCCCAGCTGAGGTGACGCTCGGCAGCGGGTGTGCGGGTCACCTGCACGGTTGTGGGATATTCAACCGAAGTTACAAACACATCGCCTCGGCTGATGAATGCCACCGATTTCCCGTCGGGCGACACCACGGCACCGGCGGGTCGCACGTTCATGCGCTGTTCAACGTCGGCATCATCGGTGGTGACATCAATATTCAGCTTTCGGGGAGCAGCGGTGTCGGCATCAAGTGTGTAGATTTCGCCATCGTAGGCAAAAGCCATAGTACCGTTGGCTGCACGCGACAGGAAGCGCACAGGGTGGGTTTTAAAGTTGGTGATGCGCGACGCCGCGGCGGGATTGCCAATCGGGAAACTCCACACGTTGAAAGTGTCGCCGTCGCGCTCGCTGAGGATATAAACAGTTTTGCCGTCGGCACTCAACGCGGGGTTGCGGTCCTCGCCGGGGCGGTTGGTCAGATTGGTGTGACGCCCCGTTGATGGGTCGAACATCCACACATCGCGGCTCACCGACGAGGTGTGATGCTTACGCCATTCATCCTCAAAGCCTTTCACATCCTGATAGAGCATTTTTCCGTCGGGAGTGAACACGGGCATCTGCGCGGGGGTGCCAAGCAACTGGCGGGCGCTTCCACCCTCCACAGGCACGGCATAAAGCTCGGTCATACGGGCCGAGGGAAACATCGCCGATGCGGCGGGATTCTGGATTGCAGCTGAGAAAAGCACCTCCTTGCCGTCGGCCGAAAAACTTTCGGGAAGCTCGGCAGCCGAATTGGAAGTGAGACGCACGGCTTTACCACCGTCCGCACTCATCACGAAAACGTCCATGTTGCCGTGGCGGTCGGAGGCAAAAGCGATGCTGCGCCCGTCGGGGCTCCACACGGGATTTGATTCGTAGGAACTTTGCGTGGTGAGGCGCACAGCCTTTCCGCCTGTCACAGGCACTGTGTAGATGTCGCCTTTGTAGCCGAAAGCGATGCGGTCGCCCGCAGGTGATATTTTCACATCGCGCATCCACAATGCCGTTTCAGCGCCGGCGGCAATCGTGCCGCCCAAAATCATCATAGCTAAAATTCTGTTTCGCATGAGTTGGAGTTCTCTGTTCTATAGCTTGTTAAAAATATTAATGCGAATATCCCGGCCGAAAAAAGATTGCCCGGACACCGGGCTTTTCCGGGCGTGGAATTAGAGGCATCCCCTTTATTTTATCCTGAACATGTAGCCGAGGGTAACCAGTATTGACGACCCGCGCGAAGCCTGGAATTCATCCTTCTTTGCCGAGGGGAAAATGTTGCCCAAACCGTAGTAGTAGCGCCCCTCGAGCATCAGACAATGACGCTTTTTGATGACGAATTCAACACCGGCACCAGCCGTGATGCCATAGTCGAACCGGTTGGTTATCTTGAGTTTCATCTGGTCAACCTCGCGGAATTCTATCGGGAATCCCGGAACGGCCGAGGGGTTGGTGTAGTCGAAATTGGCATGCACCTTGTCGCTAATCATATATCCGATTTCCGGACCGAGATTGAAGAAACCTTTAACCACCCGCGAGCCGAAAAAAATGTGGGTAAGGATGGGTAGCTCCAGATAGGTGGTGCGGTGATAATATTCAAACGAGGCATTGTCCTCCTCGAAATCCTCCTTCCATCCGCGCTGCTCAACATTGAGCTCGGCAAGCAACCCCACATGGCGCTCCTCGGCAAATCTGAACGACAGGCCGAACTGCATCCCCTGCAACAGCTGCTGCTTGGTTTTAGGATAGAACGACACGTTCGACATCGACATGCCGGCATGCGCGCCCACATGAACATGGGGCACATAATGGCGCTGGGCAACCATCTCTCCCGAGCATGCGGCCATAAGCACCAACGCGAAAGCCACACGGAAAATCAATTTCACAGCTCCCATTCAACAACCCCTCCCGGACGATAATTGATGATATAAAGCGCCTCGTTGACAAGGCCGCCGTCGGAGCTCATCTCACCTGTGGTTGAATCAATCGAGGTTGCCCCGCTCCAGCCCAGGCGCAATGTTGACTGCACGCCGTTGTATTGCGCGGGGAAAGCTCCGGTGCGGTGCATGGCACGCAGCCCCTCAATTATGAAGCGGGCCGTGTCGTAGCCGAGGATGCCCTGTGTGGGCACAGCCTCAAACATTTCAGTGCCGTAGAGCGATTTATACTGCTCTTTCAACCGGTTTATCTCCGAGGAGTTGTCGGTGGAGAGGAAGCGCGAATAGATGGTGGCATCGAGGGCGCAGAGCTCGTCGAAACTGTCGCCACGGAAAGTTACCCATTCGGGATAGCCGAAAATGGTTACCTTCGACGAATCAACCGCCTTTTCGCGCAGCGAGGTTATAGCTTTCACGAAACGGGCGAATTCGGTTTTCGACCCTGAGTTGGGCACGAACACAACGGGGGTGAAATCGGGGTCGATGGCCGCGAGGTCCTCGTCGGAAAGCGAGCCGGTGAATGTTATCTCGCGGAAATCGCGGCCTGCCGACGACAGACGCTCCTTCAGCGCTTTTACAAACGAATCCTTGTCGGCCTGCCCGGCATTGCGGTTGATAAACACGGGCACTACTCCGGCATATTTCTCCATGAACGCGTCGATTGCACCGGCATACATCGCATCATGGGGAATGTTGGTTTGAATCATGTTGCGGTGGTTGCGGTAGCTTTCATCTTTCACGGCGAAGATGTTGAGCACCACGGTTTCGGGGTCGGCACCCTCCACGATGGCCGAGAGCTGGGCCTGATTGTCGGGCCCCACAATCAAATCCATATCGTTGATGCCGCCGCGGGCGATGATTGACTGCACACTGTCGAGCGACGCCGATGTGTCGAAGAAGGTGAATTTCACTTTAGGCCCGGGGGTGTTGCGGAGCGTGTCGGCCGCCATGAGCATCCCTTTGAAAAATTCGGTGTAGAGCTGAGTGGTGCGGCTCTGATTCTCATCGGCAAGCATGAACGGAAGGAGCACACCCACCTGCAGTTCGGTGTCGCTGTCGGCATCGGCATCATCTTCTGTTGCGACTTCGGCGAATGTGGAGGTTCCGGCCGATGTGGATGAGCCCGTGTCGCCGCGCATAACCGCCATATCAACCCCTGCGGGAGCCGACACAGCCGATGCCGAGGCATTTGAAACTGTTGACGCAGCCGATGTTTCAGCCATAGCAGCCGACGAGGAGGCACTGTGGCGGGCACGGGCCTGCTGCGAAACCGGAATTCTTATCAGTTCGCCTGCCTTGTAGTTGATAGGGTCGAGCGTTGAATTCGCATCGAGAATCAACTCAAGCGGCACATTGTTGGCATTGGCGATGGAGAAAAGTGTGTCGCCCGGGCGGATTTCATAGCGCAGATATCCGTCGGCATCGGGCACGGCGGTTTTATCCTGAGAGGGGGCGGCTTCGGCGAGTCCGGCAGCTGCAAGGTCCTCATCGGCAACAATGCGCAACTCATCACCCTGCCGCAATCCATCCTCGGCCTGGGGGTTAAGTTTGAGCAGGTAGTCGGGCGACATGCCATATTGGCGGGCGATGCCGTAGAGGCTCTCCCCCTTTTTCACCACATGGGTTTTCACTCCTGCAGCTGCAGCATAAACAGCTTTCCGGTTGCCGGCTTCGGAGGTGAAGTCGGCAACCGGAAAGTAAAGTCGCATTTTGGGCTTCAACCCGTCGGCAGCCGACGGATTGTAGGCCGTTATCTGTTCGCGGGTGACACCGAGGCGGTTGGTCACCTGATAAATCGATTCTTTTGGCTGAACCTCGTAGTAGTAGCATTTCACCCCCTTTACGGTGGTGACGGGCAATTCACTCACGGCATCGCCCCACACTGCAAAGCAGATGGCTGTGCCTGCAAGCACACCGGCGACCATTCGTTTTATATCAAGCATTTTCATCGGTTTCGTTGCATCGCCTCGGGACTCTGAGCGGCACCACGGGTAACCGCACGCTCCGGGGCGTATAATGACAACAAAGATAACATCTTTCGATGAATTGCGCAACAGTGTGGCCGCCCCTCTCACGCCACAGCGTGGGTGAACCGCGCCATGCCGTCAGGCCTGCTCGGGCGAAGCCGAGTCAATCTGCGACAGAGCGTAGGTGTAGGCTCCGATTGAGATTGCCTTCGAGGCACCGAGTTTGGAGATGCACACGCCGGTGCGCTTCATCGGGTCGTAGGTGACGGTGCGGTCAGAGCCGTAAACCTTGATGTCGCGGGCTGCGCCGTGGGCAAAGGCGGCGAATTCGGCTTCGTCGTCGAGGTCGAACACCTTCATCTGCACACGCTGCAGAGTTTCCCCGCCGAGAGTGTGGATGTCGGAACGCAGACGGCCAAGCAGGGCGGGCATGATGTGACGGGCAGCCCCTGTGAGACCTCCACCAATCACAATGAGCGAATCGGTGAGGGTGATTGCAGTTGCCATAGCATCGCCGGCAGCCTCGCCGAAGAGGCGGAAGCTTTCGATTGCGGCTTCGCGGTTGCCGGGACGGTTGCCGTCGGCAATATCGCAGATATCTTTGGGAGTGAGGTTGGTTTCGGTGCTACCCGACAGGCGCAGATACTCGCGGATGACGGCACGGATAGCCACAGATTCCTCAACCATCACATCGTGGTTGGTCGGCGACGGGAGGCAGAAGGTCTCCACACACGAATTGTTGCCGGTGTTGAGCTTGCCGTCGAGCACATGACCGATGCCGAAACCGGTGCCGAAGGTGTAGCCCAGGAGGTTGGTGTAGCGTTTCTTTCCGCCGAGAGCAGCCACACGGGCGTTAATTTCGGGGAGAGCGCCGGCTTTGGCCTCACCAAAGGCGAAGAGGTCGCCGTCGTTGTTGATGAACACGGGCAGGTTGAACTTCTCGCGCAGGAACGGCCCGAGAGCCACCCCGTCGCGGAAGCTGGGGAAGTTGGGGAGATAGCCGCCGACAATTCCGTTGGGATAATCGGCCGGACCGGGAAAGGCAAATGAAATGGCAACGGGCTTTTCATCGAGTTTGCTCATGATAGTTTCAAAGCCTTTCACCATTGCGTTGAGGCAGAGGTCGAGGTCGTGGGCCTGTGATGGAATGGTGACTGGGTCGACAATAAATTCGCAGCCGCGCATTGCACCGAACACAAAGTTGGTGCCCCCCGCGTCGAGGGTGATTACAATTCGGTTATCGTGACGATACATTGGGTTTGTTTTTGTGAGTGGAGTTTCCATTTAAACCGCTCCTGTTATTGATAAATTAGGAGGTATATTTTGATACAGCGCCTCGTTTTAATCCTGATGGTGAGAGTGCTGTCGGAATGCTTATCGGATATAGACAGTGACAACCTCGCCGATTCCGGATAGTTTCACGGCAGGAATTGATGCCGGCACAAGCACGGTGCGCCCCTGCGGCAGGTCAACTTTCTGCCCCGAGGGTGTTTCAACGGTGCAGTTCCCTTTGGTTGCGATGAGGATTGTGAACGAATTGCGGTCGGCAAGCTCGAGATTGAATTCGCCGTCAACGCCAACGAGTGTTGTGGTAAAGTAGTTGCAATCCTGCACAGGCACCTCGCGTCCGGCCTCGGCAACGATGTTGCTCACCTGCTGCTCGGCGGGGGTGTAGTTAATGGCATCGACCGATTCCTCAACATGGAGCTGACGCGGATTCCCTTCGGCGTCGCGGCGGTCGTAGTCGTAAATGCGGTAGGTGATATCGCTGGCCTGCTGAATTTCAAGCACGAGGTTGCCGCGGCCAATGGCATGAACGCGTCCGGCGGGGAGGAAGAAAAGGTCGCCGGGGCGGGTGTTGTATTTAGCCAGAGCGCTCACAATTGTTCCCTCGGCAACCATGTTGCGGAATTTTTCGGGGTTCATCTCGGTGTTGAAGCCTGAATAGAGGTAGGCGCCTTCGGCGGGTTGAACCGAATACCACATTTCGGTCTTACCCAATGAGTTGTGACGCTTTGCAGCCAACTCATCGTTGGGGTGAACCTGAATTGAGAGGTCGTCGGTCGAGTCGATGAATTTGATGAGCAGGGGAAATTTGTCGCCGTAGCGCTCATGGAGCTTCTCCCCCATTATCTCGCGGCCGTGCATGGCGAGAACTTCGCCGAGGGTTTTGCCCTGCAGTGGGCCGTCGGCAACTGTTGTTTCATGACCCTGCATGGGGCTGAGTTCCCACGATTCCCCGATGTGGTCGCCCTGCGATTCAATTCCTTTGAAGGCGGCAATGCGCTTGCCCCCCCAAATCACCGATTTGAAAAGAGGGGTAAATGTCAGTATTGGCAACATGTGTAACGTGTCGGTAATGTTTGGTTTATATTATTTATTCTATATCTTGTGACGATTGAAACCGCCATTACCACCAAATTCATTTGCAAATATAACGAAATATCAGCGAAAGAAGAAAGGAGAAAGAAGGCAGAGAGCAGAAATCAGAAGTCAGAAGCCAGAAGCCAGAAGTGAGAAGTGAGAAGTCAGGAGAAAGATTTTGGGAACCTGGCAAGATGGGAATCTGTGAGTAGGGGCTAATTAAATGAAATTAAATGAAATCAAAAAAAAGAAGCTGCACAGCCCCTGAGCGGGAATGCAGCTTCTTTAGTTCGTGTTAGCAGCGCCACAGGGCGGCTGCGGGGGCTTCATTTCTCCGAAACCCGGTTCTTGGCCTTGGTTTTTGTTTTGACCGAAGAGGTCTTGTCGAGGTCTTTCTCCTCCTTGAGGTCGATTTCGTTGCGGTTCTTGTCGAGCACGCGATACTGGAGGTAGGCGAGCGATTCGTCGGCCATAATCTTGAATTTGCCTCCAAGTTCCATTTTCCAACGCCTGTACATGGAGATGAGGCCTTTCTTAAGGTAGGCGTCGACAAACGGGTGGACGTAGACTATAAAATCGCTCACATTAAGCTCTTTGAGCAGATAGGTGAGTTTTTCCTTCAGGGTGTCGGTGAACAGCAGTGATGGCTGAATCTCACCTTTGCCGAAACATGACGGGCAAGCTTCGGTGGTGACGATGTCGAGAGCCGGACGCACGCGCTGACGTGTTATCTGCATCAGGCCGAATTTACTCAGCGGCAGAATGTTATGGCGCGCGCGGTCGGTTGCCATTATCTCACGCATGTGCTCGTAGAGTGCCTGACGGTGCTCGGCTTTGTTCATGTCGATGAAGTCGACCACGATGATGCCTCCCATGTCGCGCAGGCGCAGCTGACGAGCAATTTCGTCGGCGGCACGGAGGTTCACATCGAGGGCATTGGTTTCCTGGTCGGTGCCGGCTTTTGCGCGGTTGCCCGAGTTGACGTCGATAACATGCAGCGCCTCGGTGTGCTCGATGATGATGTAGGCACCCGATTTGAACGACACGGTTTTGCCGAACGACGATTTTATCTGACGGGTGATGCTGAAGTGGTCGAAGATAGGCTCATCCTTGGTGTAGAGCTTCACGATGTCGCTCTTCTCGGGAGCTATCAGACTCACATATTTCTTTATCTGAGCCATCACCTCGGGGTCGTTGACATGAATATCCTCGAAGTTGGGCGAGAAAATGTCGCGCAGCACTCCAACAATGCGGCTCTCCTCCTCGAAAATGAGTGAGGGCACCGGTGCTGTGCGCACCTTGGCAACGGCGTCGTGCCAGCATTTGAGCAGTGTCTGCAATTCGTGGTTAAGTTCCGCAACCGACTTCCCCTCGGCCGAGGTGCGGATTATAACTCCGAAGTTTTTCGGGCGGATGCTCTCCACCAGATGCCGCAGGCGCAGCTTTTCGCCTGTGGTTTTGATTTTCTGCGATATCGAGATTTTGTCGCTGAAAGGTATCAGCACCATGTAGCGGCCTGTGAACGCGATTTCGGTGGTGAGGCGGGGACCCTTCGATGAGATGGGTTCCTTCACAATCTGCACCATCAGCTCGTCGCCCGAGGCAAGAAGGTCGGTCACCGTGCCATGTTTGTCGATATCGGGGAGCAGCTTCATGCGCGAAATGTCGGGCACCTTGCCGGCATTTTTTTTGTCGTCCTTGCCGTCGAGAAGCTGCTTCAGAAATTCGGAATAAGTTGAGAAATGGGGGCCAAGATCCAGGTAATGAAGAAACGCATCTTTCTCATAGCCAACATTCACGAAGGCTGCGTTAAGGCCAGGCATAAGCTTTTTGACCTTAGCGACATAAATGTCGCCGACGGCATAGGCGAGGTTGCGGCTTTCCTTCTGCAGGGAAACCAGCCGGCCATCCTCCAGAAGGGCTATCGAAACCTCTTTGGGCTGCACGTCGACAATGAGTTCGCTTTTCATTAAACGGATTTTTGTGTTTTATTTTTTTGTTTCAGGAGCGGGAGGTGGCGGAAACGCTGCATTGAAGTAATGAGCGTGGAACATAAAAAAGAAACAAACTTCGATGCGACCTGCAATCATCTGTTGTGACGGGCCACACAAAAGTTTGTTTCCATACATTCGGGCTGAGCCGGCAACCGCGCGGGCATTTTCCCGCCAATCGCCGTTCCGGCCTAAAAAATGGCAGCCCCGTGTGATGTGGGGTAGTGCCGGGCCGGTCAGCTATTATTTCTTCTTGTGGCGATTCTTACGCAGACGTTTTTTACGCTTGTGTGTAGCCATCTTGTGGCCTTTTCTTTTCTTTCCGCTTGGCATATTCGTAAATATTTAAGGGGTGATTAGTAGTATATTCTTATTCTTTCACATCTTCCATGAACACTTTTGCGGGCTTGAAAGCGGGGATTTTGTGCTCGGGGATGATGATGGTTGTATTCTTTGAAATGTTGCGGGCAGTTTTCTGCGAACGGGTCTTGATGATGAAGCTACCGAAGCCGCGGAGGTAAACGGGTTCGCCGTGCGAGAGTGAATCCTTCACTACTTCCATGAACTTTTCGATAGTTTCCAAAACGGATGCACGTTCAATGCCTGTAGTCTTTGCAATCTCGTTGACTATTTCTGCTTTAGTCATAGTTGTTAAGTATGCGTTTAAGTTTATATTTTTTGATTGATTTACTATTCCGTTCAAAAGCCGGCAAAATGCCGGTTCCCGACGCAACATGCGATTGGGAGGATAATGCCTTCGGGCGCTGTAACAGCCTAACTGACAATACCCTAAACACAAAACCCACCCATCGGGCAGATTTTGCAACTGCAAATATCGCACTTTTTTTTCAATCGCACGCTATTTCCCGCCAATTTTCGCTAAAATTTTTCAGATAAACCACTTAACTTTTATTTTCAAGAAAAAAACAGGGGGCACTCAGCGGCGCACGGGCAAGTCGGTGCGGCAGAGCAGTGCTGCGAAATCGGGTTTGAGAAACGAGCGGTTGGCGGCGCGGAGCATAGGGGCGTCGAGGGGGGAGTCGCCGTAGGCTTCGGTGTAGTTTCCTGCGCGGAGAATGCCGGCTTCACGCAAGCGCCTCACTTTCTCATCATTCTTGCAATTGGGGGTGGAATAGCGGAACTTGCCGTCGGCACCACGCTCAAGCTCTGTGGCTATAAGCACATCGAAGCCTGCTTGCCGCGCCCAATCCTCCACCCACAGTGAAGCCGAGGCTGAACAAAGCGCGCAGCGGAAACCACGGCTTTTCAGCAACCTGAGGTAATCCAAAGCCCCGGGACGCATATCCTCCTGCAACAGGATTGCGAACTCCGCGGTTTTTTGTTTGAGTTTTTCGGGCGGCACTGAACCGATAAAAGCATTTATCGCCCCGAGCTTGCACTCGCTCGAATCGCGCAACTTCATAAAATAGGCCATAAACCACGGGGTGGCGCGCACAAACTTCAGTGCGAACCTCACCGCTCCGTTGACATGGCGAAAAAAACGCCACATGGAATCATGTCGGGTGAGCGTGCCGTCAAAATCGAACACAGCCCATAGCTCGGCCTGCCCGGCCGATGCCTCTCTATTATTATGTGGCGTTGTCTCGTTCATTCAAAAAGTCGGTTTCGCATGCGGTTACAAATCGGCGATTTTCCACCAGCGGTAGTCAACCTCCTCATCAACAACGTCGATATTCTCACAACGTTTCAACCGCTTCACAACAACCATTGTGAGCGGCAGGATAACTATTTCGTAGGCCGTTTTCAGCAACGCCTGCGTAACGATGAGCGACACGATGGTCGACACCGGCAACACGCCACCAAACGCTATCGGGAAGAACACAAGCGAATCGACACTCTCACCCCACAGGGTTGAGATGATTGCTCGCGCCGAAAAACTGCGGCGGCTGTTCATGCCACCTCCGGCTGCGGCTTTCATGCGGCTCATCACGTAGGCATTCACCATCGAGCCGCTCACAAACGCAGCGAAGCTGGCAAACATAATGCGCGGCACAGCTCCATAAATAGCCTGCATGGCATCCTGGCCGGTCCAGTCAGCCCCGCCCGGCAGAGCTATCGCCACATTGAGAAAAATGGCGGTGAGCAAACTCATCGCAAATCCTATCCAAATCATAAACCGCGCCTTGCGGAAGCCATACACCTCCACAACGCAATCATTTATAATATAGGAAACGGGAAACACCACCAACCCGGCAGTAACTGTGAGCACCCCGAGGTCAACGGTTTTGATTTCTATAAGGTTGGAAACAATCAGGCAAACAATAAAAAGAACCGTGAGCAAAAGAAACGGAACAGTCAGCGTGCCTGTCGCCGACACAGATTGAGCATTATTTTTCATTTTCTTGTTTTTAACGAGGTAGCAAGCACTCGGTCGGTTTTTCAATGCAAAGATAAACATTTTTTCCGACATAGAGGCTGTCGCGGTGGGCACGCCGAAGCCTAATCTATTCTGGTGTAGAGAATCGTTACGGGACCGTAGAAGGAATCGCCCGGCCACGAGATGCTCATTGTTCCACCGTTTATAAGATTGATGTAACAGCTCAGTGAATAAGGGGGCATCTCGAGGGGATAGAACGTGAACACAATCCCGTCGTTATAACAATAGTAATCAAATTCAAGATAATCGCCCGTGCTCACCGACTCCCAGTAGCCTGTGCCGTCGCCTGAGAACACCATGTTCTCATCGGGGTAGCTGTTGTTGGCCCACACACCGTTGAGATACCACTCACTGTCGGGCTCATCGTCATATTCGGGCTCACACGAACTCAGCCCCGCCGCCATCACCAGCGCGCCAAACAGCACAATGGCAAGCGCCACCAGACGGCCTAACGTTTTGTCGGACGGTGCGGTCTCGGCATTTACCGCCACCGGCAATTTTTCAAAATCCCTCTTGATGTTCTTAATTTTCATAGAGCAGTAAAAAAAATATGTGCGTTACTTCATTTATCCCTTGGAAACGTATCATCGAAGTTGCCATACGGGCAACCTTTGCTTTTGTAACAATCGCACCATGCCATCAGCCTGCGGAGTTAAATATTTTTAATCTCATTTAACACGGCGGCCACTGATTGGAAACTATTCAGCCAATCCAACAGCCGCTGCCAAGAAAGTCGCCCCGACAATAAAAACGCCTCGGCAACGTTTATTCATTAATGAGTTTTACAGGTTTGAAACATAAGATATTCGCCATAGCGGCACTTGCAGCCATCATGTTGGCCGCAGCAGCCCCCGCAGCCCGCGCCGACCGCCTCAACGACAAGGTGCTCAACCGCCCCTACTCCGACATGCGCCGGTGGCATCTGGGCTTTTCCGTCGGTCTCAATTCATTCGACTACACCTTCCACCACAACGGCTTCGTGACCGACGACGGCAAGACGTGGTTCATGGAGCAGCCCGACCTCTCGCCGGGCTTCTGCGTCACAGGTCTGTTCAGTCTCCGCTTCAACGACTATTTCAGCCTGCGTGTCACCCCCGGCATGTACTTCGGCAACCGCGTTGTCCGCTTCAAGGATACAACCGGAGGGGAGGAGGCCAAGCAGGACATCAAGTCGGCCTACCTCGTTCTCCCTATCGACATCAAATTCTCGTCGCAGCGCATGCGCAACATCCGTCCCTACATGGTTGGCGGCATCATGCCTGCCGTTGATGTGCTGAAAAAGAAAGCCGACTACCTGCGCATGAAATCAACCGATTTCATGATTTCGGTGGGATTCGGATGCGACCTTTATCTCCCCTATTTCAAACTGATTCCCGAGCTGAAATTCTGCTTCGGACTCTCCGACGTGATGCAGCACGACCGCCCCGACCTCGTCGACGACCCGATGCGCCTCGGCGTTTCCAACTCACTGAAAAAAGCCACAACAAAAATGGTTGTGCTTTCGTTCTACTTTGAATAATCTCCACGCATGCAATCAACAAAACGAGCATCACGCATTCCGCGCCTGTTGTCGCTGCTGCTGACGGCCTTGATGGCTTTTGCCGCGACACATCGCGCCAACGCGCAGGCCGACGCGCAATTCTCACAATACTTCGAGATTCCCAACTACTACAACGCCGGTGCCATCGGCACCACCGACCTGCTGAAAATCCGCGGCGGCGCGCGCCTGCAGTGGGTGGGCATCGAAAACGCTCCGAAAACCTTTCTCGTAGCCGCCGACATGCCTTTCAAGCTGTTCAACAAGCGTTTCGGTGTGGGCCTTATCATGCAACAGGAGAGCCTCGGCCTGTTCAAGAACATGACAATCGGCGCACAGATTGCCTACAAACAGAAGCTCTTCAAAGGCACACTCTCAATCGGCGCGCAGATTGGCTTCATCGACCAATCGTTCCGCGGAACCGACGTCTACATCCCCGATGACGACGACTACCACCAGTCGACCGACGATGCCATCCCCCAGCAGGACATACGCGGCAACGCTTTCGACGTGGGGCTCGGCATCCACTACACCCACAAATGGTTCTGGGCCGGCCTGTCGGCGACACACCTCAATTCACCCTCGGTGAGCCTCAACGCCGAAAGCGGTGAGAACGGCAACGAGAAAAACTATGAATTTCAAATGGGACGCGCCCTTTATTTCATGGGCGGAAGCAATATTCCCATAAAAAACACGTTATTTGAAGTGATACCTTCGGTGTTGGTGAAAAGCGATTTCACCTTCACCTCGTGGGAGGCCACAGCCCGTTGCCGCTACAACAAATTCCTGACCGGCGGCGTGGGTTACCGCTGGAAAGATGCGGTTTATGTGGTGCTCTCAGCCGAGTTCAAGGGGTTCTATCTCGGCTATTCCTACGACTACCCCGTCTCGGCGATTGCCGGAGCATCATCGGGCAGCCATGAAATTTTCGCAGGCTACAGCCTGAAGCTCGACCTCTCCGACAAAAACCGCCACCGCCACAAAAGCATCCGCATCATGTGATGCCACGGCAACAACATTAACCGAAACAAAACGAATACAAACGACACAATCACGATATGAAGAAAAACGCTTCGTTATATCTTCTGCCAATCGCAGCCGGAGTGCTGGCAGCCTCATGCGCCACTGGTCAACGCAGTGCCACAGGAGGCGAAGTAACCGGCGTGGGTGGCACGGCATGGGCCGAGCCCACCCCCTACGGCATGGTGCTCGTAAGCCGAGGCTCGATGGACATGGGTCCGGCCAAGGCCGACAGCGCATGGAACCTTGCAGCCGACCCGAAAGGAATGTCGGTCGATGCGTTCTGGATGGATGAAACAGAAATCACCAACTCAAAATACAAGCAGTTTGTGTTCTGGGTGCGCGACTCCATCATCCGCGAACGTCTTGCCGACCCCGCCTACGGTGGCAACGAGGAATATAAAATCGAGGAGGATAAGGAAGGAAATCCCATCACCCCCCACCTCAACTGGAGCAAACCCATCCCCTGGCGAAACCCGGGAGAGGATGAGGCACGCGCCATCGAGAGCCTCTACCGCACCAACCCCATCACCGGTGCGCGCGAGCTCGACCCCGAGCAGCTCAACTATCGCTACGAAGTCTACAACCAGACCGAGGCAGCAAAGCGCCGCAACCGCCTCGACCCCCGTCGCCGCGAATATAACACCGACCGTCCCACCCCCACCGATATCCCCGTGATTTCAAAAGACACGGCCTATCTCAGCGACGAAGGTGAAATTATCCGCGAAACCATCACACGCGGGCTCACCGGCGACTACGACTTCCTCAACACCTACATCGTCAACGTCTACCCCGACACCACCGCCTGGGTCAACGACTTTGAAAACGCCTACAACGAACCCTACGTGCGCATGTATTTCAGCCACGGCGGCTACAGCGAATATCCCGTTGTAGGTGTGAGCTGGGAGCAGGCCAACGCATTCTGCAACTGGCGCACCGACTTCCTCAAACGCTCGCTGGGCAAGGAGGGTGTCTACATCGAGCCCTACCGCCTCCCCACCGAAGCCGAATGGGAATTTGCAGCCCGCGCCGGCGAAAACGACAACATGTTCCCCTGGGAGGGCGACCTCCCCATCAGCGAGGATAAAGGGTGCTTCTATGCCAACTTCAAGCCCAACGACGGCAACTACGTGAAGGACGGCCACCTCATCACATCGCGCGTAGGCACATATTCGCCCAACGATTTCGGCCTCTACGACATGGCCGGCAACGTGAGCGAATGGACCTCCACGGCCTACACCGAAGGGGTGTCGAAGCTCACCAACGACCTCAACCCCGAATACCGCTACGACGCGGCCAAGGAGGACCCCTACAAGATGAAGCGCAAAATCGTGCGCGGCGGTTCGTGGAAAGATGTTGCCCACAACATCCGTAGCGACATACGCCAGTGGGAATACCAAAACGAGCAACGCTCCTACATCGGCTTCCGCTGCGTGCGCACGCAAATTGGCTTCGCCAAAGGGCAGCAGCTCAAAACCAACAAAAAATAAACCGCTGCCGGCAGCATGCTCCCGGCGCATCTCATCATAATCCTCTCTCCACATCACAACCGTTGTAACCTCATTCCTCAAAAAATGGGAAAATTCAAAAATGCAAAGCGTGGCCTGAGCGCCTTCATCTCAAGCGAGAAAGGGCAGCGCTTCTTCAACTTCGCCTACTCAATCGGTGCAGCCATCGTAATCTGGGGCGCACTCTTCAAGATTCTCCACCTTCCCGGCGGTAACTTCCTGCTCTCGCTCGGCATGGGCACCGAGGTGCTCATGTTCATGCTCACAGCCTTCGACCGCCCACCGCGCGAATACAAATGGGAAAACGTGTTCCCCGTGTTCGACACCGACAACCCCGACGACCGTCCCGATTTCAAATCCGGTTCAGGCGTTGTAATCAACGGAGGGCAAAGTGTGCAAGGCGCCGTCACAGCCGGTAACATCCCCACCCCCGTTCTCTCCGAGGGTGCATCCCCCGCCGAGGTTATGGGACGTGTCACCGACGCCACCCAGCTCTATCTCACTCAGATTACCGAAATGACCAACGAGCTGCGCCACCTTCAGGACACCACCCGTGCCCTCAATCAGGTGAGCGACGTGTTGCTCGACTCCTACAAGGCAATCACCGAGAATTCCGAGAACATCACCCGCAGCTCGAAAGGCTACGTGGAGCAGATGCAGGACCTCAACCGCAACATCAACGGCCTCAACACCATCTACGAGATTCAGCTCAAAAGCGTGTCGTCGCAGCTCGATTCAATCGACCGCGTGAACCGCGGCATCAAGGACATCCGCGACATGTATGAGAAATCGTCGGCACAGAGCGCACGCTACTGCGAGGAAACCGAAAAGATGGCGCGCTACATGCAGCAGCTCAACGGCGTGTATGAGAAGATGATTACCGCCATGACCATCAACATGTATCGCCCTATGGTCAACCCAGCCGACATCCAAATGCCCGGCCAGGAGAAATAATCTCTCCCCCAACCCCTTTTAAAGAAACGACTCATCCCCTTCAATATCCCCTAACATCCAATGGGTAGCAGCAACAATAAGCTTTCACCGCGTCAGAAGATGATAAACCTCATGTATATCGTCCTGACCGCCATGTTGGCTCTCAACGTGTCGAGCGACGTGCTCAACGGCTTCACCCAGGTGGAGGAGGGTCTCAAGCGCACCAACAACAACGTTGAGGAGCGCAACGCGGCCATCCTCAACACCCTCGAGGCCTTCGCCGCCCAGAACCCCGACAAGGGGCAGCGGTGGTTTGACAAGGCAACCGAAGTGCGCCGCGTCACCGACCGCCTCTACCTCCAGATCGACTCGCTCAAACAGCTCATCGTTAACGAAGCCGACGGCTCCGGTGCCGACGTTGAAAACATCCAGAGCCGCGACAACCTCGAAGCGGCATCCGTCATAATGCTTTCGGGCACAAAGCCCCGCGGCGCACAACTTCGCCGCGACATCGACAGCTACCGCACCTACATCACCTCGCTAATGACCGACTCCATCAAACGCTCGTCGGTCGAGAAAGCCCTCTCCACCGAACCGGTGATGCGCAAAGGAACCCTCGGCAAGCAATCGTGGGAGGAATCGAAATTCGACAACCAGCCCGTTGTGGCAGCCATCACGCTGCTCACCAAGCTGCAGAACGACGTGAAATATGCCGAAGGTGAAACCCTTCAGACCCTCCTTGCCAATGTCGACGCAGGCGACGTGCGCGTGAACGAGCTCAACGCATTCGTTATTCCGCAAAGCCGCTTCGTGATGCGCGGCGGCAAATATTCAGCCAACATCGTGCTGGCCGCGGTCGACACCACAGCCCGCCCCGAAGTCTACGTAAACGGTGCCAAGCTCCCCAACGACCGCGGGCTCTACGAGCTCAATCCCGGAGCCACCGGCACATTCGACTACAAAGGCTATCTTGAAGTGCCCCACGGCGACGGCTCGGTGACACGTCACCCCTTCTCGTCGTCCTACACCGTGATAGAGCCCACCGCCACCGTTTCGGCAACAATGATGAACGTGCTCTACGCCGGCATCGACAACCCCATCTCCATCTCCGTGCCGGGCGTTCCCAACAGCTCGGTGTCGGCCTCGATGACCAACGGCTCACTCACCCGCAGCGGCGACCATTGGGTTGCCCATCCCAACAAGGTGGGCGACGACGCTGTTGTGAGCGTCACCGCCGAAATGGACGGCCGCCCCATGAAGATGACCGAAACGAAATTCCGCGTGCGCAAGCTCCCCGACCCTTCACCCTACATCGCTTTCAAGGATAACAACGGCAACACCGCCAACTATAAAGGTGGCGGACGCGGCATTGCAAAAACACAGCTTCTTGCCGCCCCCGGCATCGAAGCCGCAATCGACGACGACCTGCTGAACATCAAGTTCAACGTTCTGAACTTCGAAACCGTGTTCTTCGACTCGATGGGCAACGCCATCCCCGAAGTGTCGAACGGCGCTCAGTTCTCACAGCGTCAGAAAGATTCATTCCGTCGCCTCAGCCGCGGCAAACGCTTCTACATCTCACGCGTGAAAGCTGTCGGCCCCGACGGCATAACCCGCGACCTCGCTCCAATCGAGGTTATCGTTAACTGATTGAACCACACCATCAACACATGAAACTCATAGCAAAATACGCACTTGCGGCACTCGCCCTCACCTCAACAGCATGGGGAGCCGTGGCCCAGGATGCCTCGTCAAGCTCATCATCGATTGTGCGCCGCAACCGCGACAACGACCGCAACCGCAACGGAGCCCAATCGGCAGCGGGTGTAACCGACCGCATGCAGCAGTTCTACAAACAGTCCGACAACAGCGATGCCGACCGCATGTGGATGCGTGTGATTTACCGCGACCTCGAGCTCGACAACCCCAAGAATGCAGCCCTCTACTACCCCGAGGATGTGATTGACGGGCAGGAAAACCTGTTCCGCATCATCATGCGCCTGCTGGCCGAGAATCAGATTTCCGCCTACGAATATCTCGACGGCAAGGAAATTTTCACCGACCAGTACAAGCTTAAGGTGCGCGACATGCTCGACCGTTTCCACGTGCTCTACACCGATGCCAAGGGTTCCACCGAAAAGAATCCCCGGTTCACCATCGAGGAGAGCGATGTGCCCGCCAACGAGGTGCTCTCCTACTACATCCTTGAACGCTGGGAATTCGACTCGCGCTCCAACAAAACCAAACGCCACGTTGAGGCGATTTGCCCCGTGCTCCATCGCTCCGACGATTTTGGCGGCGACGCGGTTCGCTACCCCATGTTCTGGGTGAAACTCGATGCGCTCCGCCCCTACATGGCGCAGCAATACATCTTCATCGACGACGACAACAACCTGCCCAAATACACCTACGACGACTTTTTCACCCTGTCGATGTACGACGGCGACATCTACAAAACCCGCAACCTCACCAACAAGTCGATGATGCAGATGTTCCCCGACCCCGACGACCGCAAACGAGCTCAGGACAGCATCCAGAACCGTCTCGACACATTCGACAAAAACATCTGGGTTCCCTCGCGCGAGGAGGTAATTGCAGCCCGCGAAGCCCGTGAGGCTGCCGAAGCTGCCGCCGAGGCCGCAGCCGAAGGCACCGAAATCGAAGCTCGCGACGGCGAAGCCGCCGAGAAAGCAGCCCCCGCCCGCACATCGCGCGGCAGCCGCGGTTCGGCCACAAAGTCCACCGCCAAAAAGAAAACTTCAAAACCGAAAGCCAAGGCATCCAAACCGAAAGCCGCAAAATCATCATCCTCAGCAGTGAGGTCGGTTCGACGCAGAAAATAAACCGCCAATCATCGCTTCATTGCAACATCCTGTCTCGCAAGAATTAAATTTGACATTAAATATCACCCCGCGCCGGCATAAACGAAACATTGCCGGCGCGGGGTGTGTTTTATCTATGGCTCAGGAACAGCCGGGCATCAGCTCCCGAGGGGGTTGATACTCAACAGAATTTTAGTTAACTTTGCAATTCCAATAGATTGCAACAACAAGATTGTCGACAGGCTTTTATACCTCGCCTTTTTACATCGCTTTAATATGACGTGGCGGCTTTTCGGGGAAAATCCACACCCAATGGCTGCCGAAAAAGCTGAAAAGCGGTATCCCCGGCAATCTGTAACAGACACCAATATAAAACATGCCATTGATGGAACCGAGGAACAGGAGGATTGCAGTTGTGACAAGCACCCGTGCCGACTGGGGGCTGCTCAAAGATATTGTTGGCGGACTCAGGGAGTGCGACACAGTTGATGTGAGCGTTATCGCCACCAACATGCACCTCAACCCCGAATTCGGCATGACTGTGAACGAAATCACCGACGACGGCTTCAAAGTCGACGCCCGCATCGACATGACCCCCAAAAGCGACAGCCCGGCCGACACCGTTCGTGCCGCCGCCCGTTGCATGGACGGCATGGCAAAAGCGTTCACTAAACTGAAACCCGACATGCTGGTGCTTCTCGGCGACCGCTACGAGATGCTCTCCGTTGCCACCGCGGCAACCATCATGCGCATCCCCATCGTGCACATCGCCGGCGGTGAGATTTCCGAGGGAGCTTTCGACGACAGCATCCGCCATGCAATCACAAAACTCTCCTCGCTCCACCTCACGGCCACCGATGCCTACCGCAACCGTGTGATATCAATGGGTGAGAATCCGCGCAACGTAATCAACACCGGCGCAATCGGAGTCTACAATCTGGCTCACGAACCGGTTATCCCCAAAAAGGAACTCGAAGCGTCAATCGGGCTCGAAATCACACAGGGCACACTCCTTGTCACCCTCCACCCGGCCACTCTCGACCCCGTGCCGGTGGCCGAACGTTGCCAAGCGCTCCTCGAAGCTCTCGATGCCTTCAACTCGTCGCACATCATCTTCACCTACCCCAACAACGACCCCGAGTCGCACATCATCATCGAGATGATTCACGACTATGCCGAACGCAACCCCGGCCGCGCCGTTGTCATTCCGTCGCTCGGGCGCAAACGCTACCTCTCGGCGCTCCATTTTGTCAGCGCCGTGGTGGGCAACTCATCGAGCGGCATCGTGGAGGTGCCCTCAATGCACATCCCCACCGTCGACATAGGCATTCGTCAGCAGGGGCGCATCGCGGCATCGTCGGTTATCCGCTGCGAGGCCGATGCCGAGAGCATCGAAAACGCCATTTCGTTCGCCCTCTCACCTGCGGGCAAACGCCTCGCCCTCGACACCGAAAACCCCTACTACAAGCACGACACTCTCCGCCGCATTGTCGATGCCATCATAAACACCCCTCTCCGCGAAATCGAAAACAAACGATTCATCGACCCCTACCCCATTCTCAACGTGCCCACGGCAACCGAATGAGAAATCCGATAAATATCAAGCTCTGAATTACAAGATGTTGCAACCGCTTTTCGTAATCCCCGCCCGAGGAGGAAGCAAAGGGATTCCGCGCAAAAACATAAAACCGCTCGCCGGGAAACCGCTCATAGCCTATTCCATCGATGCTGCACGTGAGGTGTGCGGGCGCCGGGGCATCCCCGAGTCCAACATCGTCGTGTCGACCGACGACGGGGAGATTGCCGCCGTGGCCTGCGGCTGCGGCATTGATGTGCCCTACCGCCGCCCGGCCGAACTCGCCACCGACACGGCCGGCTCGCGCGAGGTGATTCTCGATGCCATGCGATTCGCACGGCAAACCGGCATTGAGTTCAATTGCGTTGTTCTGCTTCAACCCACATCGCCGTTGCGCACTGCCGATGATGTGGAGAAATGCATGGAGCTTTACGCCGAGGTGAAGCCCGACATGGCTGTGACCGTGAAGGAAGCTTCGGCCAACCCCTACTACAACTGCTTCGAGACCGACCCCGCAACCGGCGCGCTGCGTGTGTCGAAAGGCGACGGGATGCTGACCCGCCGCCAGGATGCACCCCCCGCATGGGAGTTCAACGGCGCGGTCTACGTTATCAACCCCGCCTCCATCGAGGCTATGCCTATGGGTGCATTCCCCCTGCGTGTGCCTTCAGTAATGCCGGCCGACCGCTCGGTCGACCTCGACACCCCGCTCGATTGGGAAATAGCCGAAACCATAATGCGCCACCGCAATTCAACAACCCTCGAAAACAGCCACAACAGATGACACGCCACATCATTCACCAATCCGCCACAATCCTGCAGGCTCTCCGCAGGCTCAACGACCTTTCGGGCGACGTGATGACACTCATAGTGACCGATGGCGACAACACCATGCTCGGCACCGTGACCGACGGCGACATTCGCCGCGGAATGCTCAACGGCGCCGACCTCACCGACACGGTGGAGAGTGTGCTGCACCGAAGGTTCCGCCACCTGAGTGCCGACGCCGACCCGGCCGAGAATGTGAAAACAATCCGCAGTGCACGCGCCGCCGGCATCAAACTGCTCCCCGAGCTCTCGGCCGACAAAAAAGTGGTGCGGCTCATCGACCTCACCACAACGCGCACCCTCCTCCCTGTCACTGCCGTGCTAATGGCCGGAGGGAAAGGTGAGCGTCTGCGCCCGCTCACCCTCACAACCCCCAAACCGTTGCTCGAAATCGGCGGACGCCCCATCATCGACTATAATCTCGAAAACCTGGCCCGCTGCGGCATCACCGACGTGTGGGTTACCGTGAAATATCTCGCCGACCAACTGCGCGAGTTTTTCGCCACACCGCGCCACGGCATTTCGGCCAAATGCGTGGAAGAGGATAGCCCGCTGGGCACCATCGGCTCGGTGTCGCTTGTGCCCCTCCCCGTCTCGGGCACCACATTGGTGATGAACTCCGACCTCCTCACCTCAATCGACCTCGAGGAGATGTTTCTACACCACCACACTCAGCAGGCCGACATCACCATTGCCGCCATCCCCTACACCGTGTCGGTGCCCTACGCCATCCTGTCGACCGACGGCAGCCGCGTGCGCTCGCTTGAGGAGAAACCCACCTACTCCCACTTCGCCAACGCCGGCATCTACATGTTTTCCAACGCCGTGCTCGGCGCTCTCGCTCCGGGTGAACGAACCGATGCCACCGACCTCATCGAGGCCGCCATTGCCGAGGGACTGCGCGTAACCTACTACCCCGTGAGCGGCACCTGGATTGACATAGGTTCGCCGGCCGATTTCCGCCATGCCGAGGAGCTGATGAAACACCACCGCTCACTCAACCACATCGACTGAGCGCGCCAACCGCGAACGAATCTCTCCGCAAAAACGTTTTAACTGAGAAAACAACAAAATCACAATGGCTGATTCAAACTTTATAGACTACGTGAAAATCCTTTGCCGCTCAGGCAAGGGTGGTGCCGGCTCGCTCCACTTCCACCGGGCTAAATATGTGCCCAAAGGTGGCCCCGACGGAGGGGACGGAGGACGCGGCGGACACATCATTCTCCGCGGCAACAAAAACATGTGGACTCTCCTCCCGCTGAAATACAGCCGCCACATCTTCGCCGGAAACGGCGGAAGCGGTTCGGCCGGACGCAGTTTCGGCAAGGACGGCGAGGATAAAATCATCGAGGTTCCGTGCGGAACCGTGGTGTTCGATGCCGACACCGGCCAATATCTCTGCGAGGTGACCGACGACGGGCAGGAGGTGAAACTGCTGCGCGGAGGCCGTGGCGGCCTCGGCAACTGGCACTTCAAATCACCCACCAACCGCACCCCGCGCTATGCACAACCCGGCGAACCGGCCATCGAAAAGGCCGTTATCCTGGAGCTGAAGCTGTTGGCCGACGTTGGCCTGGTAGGCTTCCCCAACGCGGGCAAGTCAACCCTGCTTTCCGCAGTGTCGGCCGCACGCCCCAAAATCGCCGACTACCCCTTCACCACAATGGAGCCGCAGTTAGGCATTGTTGAATATCGCGGCAACCGCTCGTTTGTAATGGCCGACATTCCCGGCATCATCGAAGGTGCAAGTGAGGGACGCGGTCTCGGCCTCCGCTTCCTCCGCCACATCGAGCGCAACGCCGTGCTCCTTTTCATGGTTCCCGCCGATGCCGACGACATCAAGGCACAATATGAAGTGCTGCTGGAGGAATTGCGCCGCTTCAACCCACAGCTGATGGATAAACAGCGAGTGCTCGCCGTGTCGAAAAGCGACATGCTCGACGATGAGCTGAAAGCCGAAATCCGCCCCACACTCCCCACCGACCTCCCCGTGGTGTTTATCTCCTCCGTTACCGGCGAAGGCATCACCGAGCTCAAGGATGCATTGTGGAAAGCAATCACCGACGATGCCAACCGCATTGAGGAGATACCAATCACCCACCGTCCACTCGACGGTCACCACCGCCTGCGCGAGGAGGATGAATTCATCTTCGAGAACGTTCCCTCCCCCGACGACGATGACGACTACATCGAAGTGGAGGATGACGGCTTCGACGAGGACGAGGATGGCGACATCGACTACGAATGGGAATATGGCGACGTGAAGGAATAGCCCCCTTCCCCCAAAGTCCTTAGCATCTTAAGCGTCCTTAGAGTCTTTAAAGTCCTTAAAGTCTTTAACGACCTTAAAGACCCTAAAGACTCTAACGACCCTAAAGCCTCAACACCACGCAAAAATCACACTCCATTGTGATTTCCACCCTCAAAACCATCATCCCAACACAAAAACAGCGGCAAATTCACACTTCATTGTGAATTTGCCGCTGTTTTATGAAATATTCTGCTTATATTTGCACTAAATCACATCGCGCTGTGATTTTAGTCATTACAAACCATTTAAACTTATAGAAAACCAACCGACATGAACGCCAAGGAACTCGGCACAACAATAAAAGAACGTCGCAAAAAATTGGGCGTGAACCAATGGACTTTGGCCCAACTTGCCGGCATTGGAATCAACACCCTTGTAGCAATTGAACGAGGAGAGGGAAATCCGAAACTCGACACCATGCTCACACTCTTGTCGACACTCGGGCTTAGGCTCGACATCTCCTTAAAGAATTTACCCGGATAAGTATCATCCCCAAAAAACAACCATTAAGTGGCTGTTCAAAATTATTTTAGGTTTCTTCCGTGGAGATTTTTCAGTTATTTTGCCTTTAGGAAGAGGGAGCGATGCGGGCATCGTGACTGATGAGGAAAGGGAAAAGAACGAAAAATCGCAGGTAGAAAGCTATGAGCAGCCATAAGTAAGTCGTGGATATTATTTTATATCATTGACGGAAGTTTTTTCGGGCGATTTTTGCCCGAAGATGAAGGAGTGTAGCGTGCTACACGACTGAAGATGAGGGTGAAAGGAGCCGAAAAAACTCCGGCAAGGATATAAAGTTTCTATATTTCTCATATACGTAATAATTTTCATGACTTACTTAAGAAAAATAATTTTAAACAGACACTTAAATGCGACAATGTGAAGTGATGGTGCACGGCATTCCAGCCGGCATTCTAACCGAATTCAGCCCCAACAGCTATCAGTTCTCATATAATAGCCGTTATCTCGCAACCCCCGGCAATCCAAGTGTTTGCGCGGCAATGCCTTTGCGCGAAAAGCCCTACACCTCTCCCCATCTTTTCCCATTCTTCGCCAACATGCTGTCGGAGGGGGAAAACCGCACCACTCAGGCATCTCTCCTGCATATCGACCGTGATGACGAATTCGGAATACTGCTCGCAACAGCCCGCTACGACACAATCGGGGCTGTTACGGTAAAACCACTCTAAAACAAGCTCCTGTGCCATGATTCCCGACATCACAGTGTGCCCGTCACTGCTCACCGACGGCCACACCACCTACTCGCCAAAAGCCCTGTCACAACTGTTCAACGGCAGTGAAATCAGCCATATCCTTGCATTTCCCGCCCCGGATTCAAAAACACCCGAGGCTCTGGAAGCCGTGAAAAATATCGGAAGGCTATCTCTGTCGGGGGCGCAGCCTAAATTTGGTATGGTTATCGATTCCAACACCGGCACTTTACGGTATTCGCAGCAAGGCGAACAAAGCACGTTTATTCTCAAACCTCGCCCCACTGCCTATCACATCCTCAATCCCGAATATTGTGCCGCTAACGAAAACCTGACAATGCAAATCGCCTCGCAAGTCTACAGGATTCCAACGGCAGCCAACGGATTGGTTTTCTTCAACGACGGCCAATGCGCCTATCTCACCCGCCGCTTCGATGTGCACCCCGGTGGAAAATTCCGACAGGAAGATTTTGCATCCCTGATGGGTTTCTCCAAAGTTAACGGAGGTAGCGATTACAAATACATCAACGGGAGCTACGAAGAGTGTGCCGAAGTAATCGACCGTTTGGTGCCCTCGGCAGCCGTTGCAAAACTGATATTTTTCAGGATGGTTCTTTTTAATTTCATCTCATTTAACAATGATGCACATCTGAAAAATTTTTCATTGATTTTCCGCAACGGCGAATATACCCTCGCGCCTGCCTACGACCTCGTAAACACATCGCTCCACATAGCTGCCCCGGGCTTCTTTGCTCTGGAAAAAGGTTTGTTCCGCGAAGGAATGGACCTGTGCGACACACGCACCGTAGGGCGTGACGATTTTATGGAATTCGGCCGAAGAATCGGGCTCAATCCAACTCTCGTTGAAAAGGAAATCGCAACATTCACATCTCCATCCGATGCCGTGGAGGCTTTGGTGAAACGTTCATTCCTATCCGAGGAACTCAAAGCACGCTATCTCACATCATTCACAAGTCGCCAACGCTGGATTACCGACTGACTCCACACCTTAAAACAAGAGGCGGTGTGTCAAAATACTGAAATTTCGACACACCGCCCTGTTTTTATCCGTATGGTGAGGTTGCTGTCATAATGGTTTTATCCCGAATCCCGCAAGCGACAACTAGGACGAACCGTTATGACACACCCACCCTTATTTCACCAGAATTTTCTGCACATTGTTGCCCTGACGCTTAACGTAGACACCCGGGCGCAGATTGTCACCGGCAACCTTGATGCCCTGCAGATTGAAATATTCAACCGGTGCATCGGCATCAACCGCAGCCTCCTCAGCCACATCCTCAATACCTGTGGTTGTTGAGGTTGATTTGTGGGCCTGCACCTTGATTTCATCGAAAGTTGTCTGGCCACCCATAGCTTGTACGCGGATTGTGTGCTGACCGGCCGAAAGAGGCACGTTAACAAAATCGGGAGTACTCAACAGCGCAGCCTGCTCATCGGTGATAGTTCCGTTTTCAAGAAGTTTCTCTGCCATTTCGCTGCGATAGACGGGCGACCAAGTGGTGCCCCAATCGTCAGAGCCGATTTGGTGTGTGAGGTTAGGCATGGAATAGGCGAAGTAATCGGCATTGTTTGCGGCTGTGGCACGCGACATGCGGTTGGAGGGGAGTTCGTTGGGTAGCCATTTGTCGAAATCAAGCATATCGTTGATATTTGCAGCCGGTCGGATATTCATGGCAGCCTGCACAGGTTTGCCATCAACGAAAATGCGGTAGGCACCACCATATTTCTGCATGTAGTTCACATTCTCACCGCTCACTTTCGGCGAGGGGCTCGAACCACCGCGATAAGCGTTGTTATTGGCCAGGTGCATGGCAGTTCTCAGGGAGATGTCGGCCTCCATTTTCTGAGCTACGTTGACGGTGTATTCAGTCCACGCGCCATAGAAGTCGGCGAGGTCATCGAGCATGGCGCTGCCGTCGGCCTGCAGCGGCCCGCTATATGGTGCATCCCACATCTGACCGGCAAAATTCACGAAACCATACTGGGAATCGCCGGTTACGGTTCCATGTCCGTAAACATAGCCGTTGAAATGCTGCAGACCCATCAAACCGTGATGATTGAGTTTCTGCACATACACCTCGTCGCAAGTCTCATCGAAAGCCTTGTCACGTCCGCTATAAAGGTAGCCGTTAACTGCATCATTTGCATTTTTGAAATCGGTTGCCACAGTGTTGGAGTGAGGTGTATAACCGTTAATCCACGGTTCGTCGAAATCCTCGGCCTGAATGCGTATTTCACCCGTTGCAAGCCCGGCCACTTCCGAATTGATGTCGAGCTGCGGCATCTGCCATGCACTTTTTGTGGTAAGACGCAACCACTGAAAATACACCCAATCGGAGTTTCCTGCGGGGTCATTGTTACGGCGCACATTATCAAAAATCACCCGAATCTCCTGTATGGAGGGGAACATCTTCCCGTCGGCAGTGTTGGAGAAATCGATGTTGACCGGAGTGAGTTCCTGAAGGAGGGTAACATCATCCTGCGCTGTGCCGAAATCAACGGTAACTGTGTAGGGATTGCCGTTATCAGCAGTTTCCGTTGATGTCAGAAGCATCCGCACCCCCACATGAGGATTCTGTTCATAACCTGCGATAACTGCAAGAGAACCTGCGGTAGCAGCATTTGTGCAATTCGACCCAACCACAACCTTTATCATCAGATTGTCGAAATCGAGATTGTCAAACACCGAATGGGTTGCAAGATCGGTGTTCTTTTGGCTGATATTATCCCAACGATAATAATAATCATATTTGGCATTGAGGTCAATCAAACCTTTCTCATTTCCACGGCCGAGATCCTGCTGTTTGGCAGCCGCGGGGATAATCCAGATGTAATTGTGATTGTTCTCAGCCTTTTTATAATTCGACTCGGTTGCAACATTTGCAGTTTTCTTATCGAACGAATAGGCGAACCGATGGCCCGAAGCCGACACGGCACATACCGTGCCTAAAGCAAAAAGTAACAGTTTTTTCATGGTTGCGAAAAATGTGTGTTAATTTTGGTTATGGTTAATTATTACGTTACAAAATTGATGAAATTTCTGCATTCACACATTGCCGAATGTTTCAACATTTGTTCACATTGTTTCAATTTTGTCTACAACCCCTGAAAAGCAGATGGCAGTCATGCTTCCTGACATATTCAGGCAACCTCTGCGTCTCCCACACGTTTTCACATGAACGTAGAGCCGCCATACATGGCGGCTTGTAACTTCCCAATCCCCCAACTTGCCATTACCCCCTCGAAAACACGTAACTCGTTGATGCAAACTTGTGAGTTAAACGCTAATTGAGTAGGTAAGTTACAAGCCGCCATATATGGCGGCTCTACGTGTGTATGGAGCAGGGCGCACTAACCGAGCACCGGTACAGATGAGGCACATACTATAGGAAAGAGATTCGGCGAAGCCGCACGTAGAGCCGCCATACATGGCGGCTTGTAACTTACCCGGAAGCAGTTGCGTTAGCGAGTGGTCGGAGACCACGGGGTAGTGGGAAACCCCACCATAAAGCCGCCTTGTGCGGCGTTTGGTGTGGGATTACCAATGCCTCACTCAACGCAACCTTGGAGAGGTGCGTTGCACCCATTATTTGCCCTACGATGCACCGACTCGCCCCATTCTACGCCAATATTCCCACGCAACCTCTCACTCATCCACAATGCAGGGACGCACTGCTCGTGCGCCCTCCTCCCGTCAATCGCTGCGCAAAAAAAGCGCTGTGTCGGGAGTGACACAGCGCTTTTGATTATTTTCGGGAAGCTAAGCCAATGCGGCTTCGCTTCGGGATTCTTGTTGCTGATTATTCGTTAACGGTGCAAACTGCAACGCGGTTCCAGCTGTTTTCGGTGAAGAGGTCGCCGATGCCCATGCCTTCAGCCTTAACGCGGTCGGCAGCTACGCCATAACGTTTGGTGAGTTCTTTCTTCACAGCTTCTGCACGACGCTGAGCGAGCTTCTTGTTGAAAGCGAGTGAACCGTCTTTCGAAGCGTAGCCCTGAACGGTTACGGTAGCGTTGCTGTTTTCCTTAAGCTGATCGGCAACCATTGCGATGTTGGGCTGCTGGTTAGCCTGGATGTTAGCAGATGCGAGGTTGAAGAACACGTAGCGGATGTTGTTGAGGTCTTTCACAACTTTTTCAACAACTGCGGGACGACGGTTGCAAGCGTCGAGCTGAGCCTGGAGGTCGGCGAGCTGAGCGAGCAGAGCTGCGTTGTTGGCACCGCAAGCGTCGAGTTCACCACGGAGTGCGTTGATCTGAGCGTTGAGGGCGTCGATTTCGTTCTGGTCGTAGGGACGAACAACAACGAAGTGGTGTGTGCCGTTGGAGTTGCCGAAGTGGTAGGTGATACCTGCTTCGAGTTCGAGGTAGCCGTAGTTGGAGTCGTAACGGGCAGCGTAGCCGAGCACGTTAGCCTCGGGGCTTGCGTTCATGTTCCAAAGGTAAGCGGGCTTGAGCGAGAGGGTCCAGGCTTTCTTTTCACCGAGGTTGAAGTTGAAGTTCATGCCAACCTTGGTTGCCCAAGAGTTACCATCGTCGCAAGTGGTGTGGGGATAGTAGGCGTGGAGCCATCCTGTTCCGGCAACGAGTTCGAGCTCGAATACACGGGGAGCACCGGTGTAGCCTGCGAAAGCGTTCATCAGGTTAACGGCACCGAAAACACCAACATACTGGTGGTCGAATACGTTAGCCGATTTGAGACCGGTCCAGCTTGAGGTGTTGATTGTCCATTCACCTTCAACGCCGAGGCCGAAAACGGGAGTGATCTGTTTGCGGAGTTCTGCACCGACAATGCCGCGTGCGCCATTCCAAAAGCCTTCATCGGCTACATTGTTCGACGACATTACAGCGCCACCTTTGAGGGTGAACGACCAGTTGTCGGTAAATTTGCTGCCGGCAACAGTGGTCTGTGCCTGGGCACCCATGGTACCTAATGCTATGGCAGCGAGAAGAATAACCTTTTTCATAACGATTTAGATTTTGTGTTTGGGGGCAAAGTTAAAATATTTTTAACAATACACCAAATTTTTTTAACTTAATCTTTAAACATTTACTCTCTCGGGGAGCCGCCGAAACGGGAACGGGTCTCTGTTAGCATCCCTTCTGATTAGTTAACATTTCGCAACAGCCGAAGGTTCTAACTTAGACTAAAAATTTTTCAGTTGACCGGAGCGGGGCTCTCGCGCCTGAACTTCATCAACCGCAGGAACTGCCCTGTCTCAGCGCTTTTTTTCTTGATTGTTAGCACCGGGGTGAATGTGTAGCCGCGTCCGGCACCCCATTTGAGGGCCGGGAAATCCTCCTCGCTCACAATCACGAAGCCTTCACCCTCGGGCTGCGCCACATCAAACAGGCGCAGACGGTCGGCCATATAATAATTAATAATGTAATAGCGCGTCATCGGGTCGGGGCGATAGGAATAGAGCGGAACACCGACCGGAAGCTCGGCTTCGAGGCGGGCGGCAATACCCCGGTCCGATTTCACATTCATTGCTGCGGGGAGCACGGCTGCAGCCACCATCCAGTAGATTACCAGGGTGTAGGCCATTGTCCAACCGAAGCAACCGCGGATTTTGGAGAACACGAGCTCGCGGGCCAATCCCAACCCTGCCAACAGAGTAAAAACGGTTATTGCCACAGGCTGGAAGTGAGCCCCCTCACCCTTGAGTGCAGCAACAACCGGCTGCAGTTTCTCCGAAGCGGGAATTTCAACCCACCCTGCCATAACTGCGATAACCGCTGCGGAAGCTATCAATCCCAGAGCGCAGATGATGCCGCACCATCCTCTGACAAGCCTCGGGAACTGACGGATAAGCCACCTTGCATAAACTGCCATGAAATAGGCGGCAAACGGATAGACCGGAAGCAGATAGACACTGCGCTTGCTTTTGGGGATGCAGTAGAACACGAAAATGAGCACGAAAGCAAGCAATGAGAAAAGCTCAATCGGCTGCATGCTGCGCAAACGGTTCCACCACTCCTTAACCGTTGCCCCTATGCCTGAGTCGGTGCGCGTCACCTTATCACGGAGCTTGCGCCAGGGAGCACACACCAACGACATGAGAAGCAGCAGCGTGTAGGGTGCGCATCCGTAGGAAAGCGTGAGTAGATTGTACCACGCGGGGTTCTCATGCGATTCGTATGACATGGTGCCGGTGAAGCGTCCGAAATTCTCCTCCATCGCCAACCGCAGGAATTCCTCCCCACCCTGCTGCCATGCGCCCACATACCAGATGGCGGGAAGAATGAGTGAGAGCAATGCCGAGAGCCCCACGCTCACAACGGTTGACCAAAAACCGTTGCCGCGCATCAGCCTGAACACGAATATAACCATGCAGGGGAGCAACATCCCCACCGGGCCCTTGGTGAGCACACCCCCGCTCATGAGCAGGGCTGCCAGCAGGCTCGGCATGGCAGTCCCTTCGGGGTGGCGGTTCCACTGGCGGTAGAACGCATAGAGGGCGGTGACGATAAACATGGTGACGAGCATGTCGACACGGCAAATCGTTCCGGCACGGAACACCTCGAAACACCCTGCGGTGATAAGTGCCATAGCCACGGCAAGGTTGACCGTTGTGCGACGGGCGAAAAAGCGGAATCCCGCCACTACCATCACTATGACAGCCAGTGCCGACGGGAGGCGCGACAGAAATTCGGTGACAACACCCCCGTTGAGCCACCCCAGCAGGGCAATGCACCAGGCGAGCATAGGCGGTTTGTAGGGGATTTCGGCGCCGAATGTAAGGGGCAGAATCCAGTTGCCCTGATTGAGCATCGACACGGCAATCACAGCCTCGCGGGGCTCACCCTTGGTTGTGTAGAGATTTTCGCCGAGGAACGGCACAAACGTGAGGATGAGAAGCACCGCCACAAGCAGTGTTTCCCATCCTATTTTCTTTCCGCCGTTGCTCCCTGCGAGGGAGGCGGAAGGTCGGTTAGATTTCAAAACTGAGTTGTTTTAGTTGTTACATGAAAGATTCAAGGAGAGATATGGAGAGAGTGGAGAAAAAAGGTGTAGCCCTACGCAGCGGCTCAGTTGCCGAAGCTCAGAGTGGTGTAGTAGTTGCCGCCATACTGCGAATTGAACGACAACGACACATATCGGTTGGCGGGGCCATACCACGTTGTGGAGATTATGCCACCCTGATTTACCGACTGAACCGGCAGCCCATATTGCGACGTGAACACATTGTAGAGGTTGTTGTAGCGCGACATGTCGTAGTAGGGGGAAGTGTAGGTGAACTGCGAGCCGGTGAGCACTCCGTTATTGTAGTAGAGCGCCGCATCGGGCCATGTGTAGTTCATCTGCGGCACATTGGAGAGATAGACCACATCGTTGCCGTAACTGCTGACGGTGTAGCCGCTGTTGGCAAGCGAGGTTAGCGACACACCGAGAGCGGTGCCAAGCGCAACGCCGAGGATGGTTCCGAACACGGGACCTCCGCCTGTGTAGTGCCAGCGTGGAGGGGGCACCGGGCGATGGAACGCACCGAAGAATGGCACGGGATGGCGGTAGGCCGGCGCATGCGGGCGTGGAGGAGGTGGAGGCGTAGGCCGGTTATTGCCGGGATGCACATATCCGTTGCCGGGGCGGTGGGTGTTATTGGCGGGACGGTTCCAGTTGGATGGACCTGCCGGAGGTGTTGAGGGTCGGAAATTTCCGGTGTTCCCTCCGGGACGTGCCGGCGTGGCGGGACGGTTGTGGTTTGTATTCCCCCCGGGACGGTTGGTGCCTTGATTGCCCGTAGTGGGACGGTTATTCACGTTGTTATTGTTGTTTCCGGGGCGGTGGGTCGTGCCGTTAGTAGGCGTTGACGGACGGTTGGTTCCAGTTGAGGGGCGGGTGTTGCCACCTGCCGACGGACGGGTCGATGCACCCCCCGAATTGCCGGGACGCGATGTTGAGCCCGAAGTGGGGCGATTACCTGATGTTTGCCCCGAACCCTGACGCCCGCGTGTCTGGGCATCAGCCACGGGAGCGGCCACCATTGCAAAGGCCACGAGAAACGACAGAACGGTCTGTAGTGTTTTTTTCATTGTGTGGGTCTCCCTGTTTTAAAAGCAAGCCGTAGAAATGTTTTTCATGACTTACTTAACGTTAATAAAATCGGGTCTGTTTCCAACCCGAACCTGTTATTTAGATGATGTCAGCGGGTAAAAGGTTTAACCAACACGCAAAAGTAGCGAATCTTTTCGTATTTTTGCCCATTCAACCTATCCACTCATCATGATGAGAAATCTCACCCGAACAATCGCAGCAATACTTTTGGCAACTGCCGTTGCCGCCGGTTTTTCCGGCTGCGGCCATAGCAACACAAAGGCAATCGACAATCTCGTCACCGAGCTCAACTCCCCTGAGTTCAGGGCACGTGAGGTGCAGACTGGCCTGTTCACCGACTCACAAACCGCCATCGGCGGGTCGGAGCTTATCATCACCCTGCTATGCCGCGAAGGAATCGACCTCACAACGGTTGACCGCGCACAGATACCCGCACTGCGTCAAAGCGCTATCACCGATTTCAAGGCACAACTTGCCAATCAACGGTTCAAGGAGGGGATGGAAGCGCTCAGGGATAATGACATGACACTGAAACTGCGGTGGAAAGACGTTGCCGGTGAAACCATCGACCTCAGCTTCAAACCCGATGAGATTCTGTAAGATAAGTGGTAACCCTAAGCTTGTGATAATCAGGATTCCTGACGTTTCAGCCCGTGGCGCAGCCACGCCCCGCTAATAAGTCGCCACAGGAATATCGCCCCGCGGAAGCATAGCTCGATGCACATTGCCAGCCACACGCCGTTAAGCCCCATTGTGGGGGCGAGTAACGCCGCCAACGGCAGCCTCACGAGCCAGATGCTTGAAAAATTCATTGCAGCGGGCACCATAGTGTCCCCCACTCCAACCATCACACCGTAGGCCACGATTGAGGCCGCAAACATCGGCTCGGCCCACGCCTCAATGCGCAGTGCCGAAGCTCCAAGAACCTGTATATCAGCCACCGGAGAGAGTAGTTGCATAACGGCCGGAGCACACAACCACAAAATCACCCCCATCACCGTCATCACCACCATACCCAACCCCACGGTGAGGTAGCCGAAACGGCGCGCGAGGTCGAGCCTGCGCGCCCCGTAGCTCTGCCCCACAAGTGTGGTTGCGGCGTCGCCGATGCCGTAGCCGGGCATATAGCACAATGCCTCGGCGGTGACGGCAAAGGAGTTGGCGGCAATGGCCATAACACCAAGTGGAGCCACAATCACGGTGACCATAATCTGGGCACCGCAGATAACGGCATGCTCCAGAGTCATTGGCGCAGACACCCTGAGGGCGTTGCCCAGCACTCCGCGCGTGGGGCGGAAAGCTCGCAGACTTGAATTTTCAGCCGTAGCCCCGCGGCGGCGGAACACGCGCCCGAATATTGCAAGGTCTTCCTGCCGCCAACATGCCACCCACATCACCGCTCCTGCGGTCACAGCCTCAGCAGCCACCGTGCCGAGGGCTGCGCCGAGAACGCCGAGTCCGGCGCCCGGAACCGCCCATCCGCCAATGGTAGCTGTGCCCGTGGGAAAAATTAGAAAGAAGTTGAACACCACATCGAGCATACACATCATCACGTTGAGCGCACCGGCGGTTTTCATGTTACCCGAGGCACGCAGCATGGCGCTCCCAAGATAGTTGAGGGTGAGCAACGGAAGGGCCGCCACAAACACAAAGAAATAGAGCGTGGCCTTGCTGTTGACTACGGCCGTTCCGCCGAGCCATTGGGGAAGTGGTGAGGCTATGGCCATGCCGATAATGGCCATTATAACCCCGAACAGCAGCGACGAGGTGATTCCCTGGCGGAACACCGAGCGCGCAGCCGCGTAGTCGGAGGCTCCGATGCGGTGCGACACCTGCACCGAAAAGCCAACCGTTGCAGCTGAACAGATGCCCCAAAAAAGCCACAGACTGGTTGAGACAAGTCCCACGGCGGCACTGTCGTCGGCACCGAGACGCCCCACCATCGCAGCGTCGATATATTGCATCATGATGCTCGACAGCTGCGCCATGATGGCGGGCCACGAAAGCTTTGCAGTGAGCAGAAGTTGCTGGCGGAACGACAACGGCGCTCCGCTTCTGATGAGTTTCAACATCGCAAAGTGTGATTCAGCAAGTTACGTGAATTAAGGGTTGTGTCAAAATCTCAAATTTTGGCTCGTAATATTTGTTTTTATCCGGATGGCGAGGGTGCTGTCAGAATGGTTCGGATGGTAGGAGCTTGTGGGTGAGGTCGATGGGAGCGTACTGTAGTACGTGACCGAGACCGAATCCCGCAAGCGACGACGCAGACGGGCCGTTATGACACACCCTCTTTAATCCAATTGCACAGACGTCGCAACCCCTCGGCAAGCACCGAGCGCGGGCAGGCTATGTTGATGCGGATGAATCCACCTTTGCCATACATCTCCCCGCAGTTCACCCACACCTTAGCCTCGTCGCGCAGGCGCTCCTCAAGCTGCTCAGTGGGGATGCCGAGCGAGCTCACGTCGACCCACGGCAGATAGGTGGCCTCAAGCAACGATACAGGGCACGACGGAAGTTCGGCTGCGAGATAGCTGCGGGTAAATTCATAGTTGGCGGCGAGATAGTCCAACAAATCGTCGAGCCAGCGGGCACCGGCAATGGTATAGGCGGCCTTGAGCGCCTCCACTCCGAAGGGGTTCACGTCACACACCTCATTGATGTTGATTGCGCGGTCAACCATCCTGCGCACCCGCGCGTCGGGGCACACGATGTTGGCAATCTGCAACCCGGCGGTGTTGAATGCCTTTGAGGGGGAGAGACACACGATGGCGCGCGGTGTGCCCCCGTTCACCTCACGGTCAACATTGCCGAACGGCACATATTTAAATCCCGGCATGGTGAGTTCGCAATGAATCTCATCGCTCACCACCACCACGTTGTTGCGGCGGCATATCTCGGCCACCCGCGCCAACTCATCGCGGCGCCATGCGCGCCCCGCGGGGTTGTGAGGATTGCAGAGCAGCATGAGTTTGGCATCGGGTTGGGCGGCGCACCGCTCAAGGTCGTCGAAATCCATCTCGTAGGTAAACCGCCCGTCGGGGAGGTCAACCCTGCGCAGCGGGCTGTCAATCTGGCGGCAACCGTTGTTGCGGATTGAGGAGAAGAAACAATTGTAGACGGGAGTCTGCACAATCACCCCCTCCCCCGGTTGCACAAGCGCCTTTATAATGGCCGAGATTGCAGGCACCACACCCGAGGTGTAGATAACCATTTCGCGGTCAATCCAATAGTCGTGGCGCGAGGCAAACCAGCACACAAGCGAATCATAGTATTCGTCACCCACAAGGGTGTAGCCGAACACTCCGTGGTCTACCCTACGGCGCAAAGCTTCCACCACAACAGGTGCCGTGGCAAAATCCATGTCGGCCACCCAAAGCGGAATCACATCGGGGTCGGAGGCCGAATCCCATTTATAGGAGCCGCTACCGCGACGCTCCACCACGCGGTCGAAAGGGGATTCCACACCCCCGTTCACCTTCTTCATATCTTCATTCATGCAATTGCGCTCTTCCATAATTTTGCGTTTCAAACATATATTCTCCCCTCTATTATAATACAAAATTAGCCATTATCCGCCGCAAATCAAAAAGCCGCGAAATCAACACACAGGCGCAACGCGGTCGGCTTCGGTAATCGGGCGCAGCGGTCGGCATGGATTCCCCACAGCAAGCATCCCGGCGGGAATATCTTTCGTCACCACGCTGCCGGCTCCGATAACAGCACCGTCGCCGATGGTCACTCCAGGCAGCACCGTCACCCCTGCTGCCAGCCACACGTTGTTGCCGATAGTCACGCCTGCCGCGCGCATAATGCCGTCGTTGCGTTGGTCGGGGAGCAATGCGTGGGTTATAGTCACAATGCAGCAGTTGGGCCCGATGAACACATTATCGCCAATTTCCACCTTCCCCTCATCAAGGATGCTGAGATTGAAATTGCCGATAAAATTCTCACCTATATGTATATTGAACCCCAAATCGCACCGGAACGGACTATGTATGGTGAACCTCTCCCCCACCGTTCCCAACAGTTCCCTGAACAAAGCCTTACGCTTTTCCACCTGCGACGGCGGCAACGCATTAATCTCGAAGCACCTCTCCGAGCAACGCTTCAGCACCGCCCCAACCTCCGGAAAATCCTTAGCCCCGGCATGGAGCCACGCCCCACCCCTCAACACCTCAAAAATCTCCTCTGTATTCATCCAATCCAAATCTTCAACATTTTCAGCCACAAAAATACCAATCTTCCCCAACACCCCCAAACCTATTTTACATGTTATTTCCCGATGTACGCCTGCATGAACCCTACACAACTGATAATTCCCTTTTTCACCAATTCATATACCCCTCTGATAATTGAGCATACCACACCTATCTCTATGAATAAGGGAACCTCAACCAACATATTCTTAGCTGAATCAAATGGATGCACCCAAACTTCACCACTATTTAAAAGTATCTCATCCGTCATTGAGCTTGGAAGCCAACGAAGTTTTGTAAAAAGGATAAACATCCCGATAGCCGTCACGCACGATAGAGATATAATAATCAACGCTCTAAGCATAATTCCCGACAACCATTTTTTTGAGAGCAAAACACACATATATGCAATTGCAATCACCGGAAAAAGAATCCATGCAAACCACCCTGCCGAGAACCAAATAGCACGCATAATTATCCCAAATGGAACTGCTAACAAAATTCCAATTACCAATATACGACAGATAGCCTTGCTACTAAACCATCTTTTAATTTTACTTTCTATCGGCTCAATGCGACAATTATTGCAACGTGCAATTATCCAAAAGATTACAACAGAAAGAAAACCGAAAAACAAGCAATACACGTACGGTTGTAACATCCATTGCGCCTCTCGGTTAAAAACATCAATCAACGGTGCTGAGGCAAAACAAATTTCATGCAAATCCTTAGCTCCGCATAGCCCCCCTCCATTAAAAACAGCAAAAGCCACCTCTTTTATCATACTTTTTTTATCATACTTTCCTAAACATAACTATTTAGGCACAAAAATAGTAATCTCCCCAAATATTCCCAACAGATTTTCCGTTATGGAATCAACTCCCCGCGCCATGAATGGCAAACAAAGTTTGTATGCATCAAACTCACCTCTAAGCTATACTTTCTTGGGATTCATACACCTCCAATTTGGTGCAACCTAAAATATTCTAAATTATGCTACGACGATTCATTGAAGCTCAATGTGATATTTTTAATTACGCTTACACCGAAATAAAAGCCGGGAGAAAACGCTCGCACTGGATGTGGTTTATATTTCCACAAATAAAAGGATTGGGGCGTTCGTGCAAGTCCATGTATTATGGTTTGAATGGAGCTGACGAAGCTCGTGAATATCTCTCCAATCCCATACTGGGAAAAAACTTAAGAGAAATAACTAATCTTCTCCTTGAACTACCTATCGATAATCCACATGAGATTTTTCGTTCTCCGGACGATATGAAATTACAGGCATGTATGACTCTGTTTGATTCTATTGAACCGAATTCAATATTTCAACAAGTCCTTGATAAGTTTTTCCATGGACAAAAAGACAAGTACACTTTATCAGTTTTAAATCTCAGTTAACTAACCAACATTCATCAACGCCTCAACTATCTATAGCTTATATTCATATCCATATAGACATTCTGATTTAACGGACATGCGATTTGATGCTCGGAGTTTGCGCATTTTCAAAATGCCAGTTCGTCTAAAATCTCAAATTACTCATAACTCCCCATAAAGATTAGAACATTCCTTTAATACCATCTGAGAAAGTTTTATCCTTATCATATTGATAATATAAGTTACCTCCACTCAGTATGTTATCAACCATATGTGCTACCGCCTCATTCTGACTCACTAATTTTTTCAATCTTGTAACTGTTTTTGTCAGGCCACTCTCAATTGTTTCCTCATTATCCTCTTGATGATAATAATCTGTTCCAGTTGGAATTCTAATGAGTGTCTGCAGATTTCTTTCTAATGATGGATTTTCTTTAAGTCTCATTAAAATACCTTTCCTACAAGCATACGCTACAAAACATAAATTATATTCTTGTTCATAATAAAAATCTGAACTACAGCTGATTCTATCCTCGATAAGAGAAAGCATAAACATTATCATTCTTATTGAGTGTTCCAGCTTATGCAATTCAATGTCACTCATTTGGATTATAAATACTCTTATATTTTTATAACTAATTCTTGAAATTATTTTCAAATGCAGAAGCGGCTATTCTCATCTGTGCTGTAAAATAATCGTTTTCTCCTTGACATAAAAATGACTCGAAGATATGAAGCTCAGCTTACTTTTTACATTTGGGGCATATAACCATCCGTCCACAGAATGAGTCGAAATCTATCCATTTCAAATGAAAAGAGGTCATGTAAGAATAAGAAGACTCATAATCACAATATACCCTAAATCTTGGATGGTTACAATCAGGACACAAATCATAGTCAAATTACACCTTTTCAGGGTATTTAAACATACAATTCGCAACAGCATCCCATGAATACGGTTGAGGCTTTGTATCTTGCTCTGGCCACTGCCTCATTTCATACGCAAGAGGTCTGATTCTTGCAATTTGAACTTTTATAAAAGCTATACCGCCAGCATCATCTAATTTATTCATAACTTCATGTATTATCCGAACTTAAACCGCTATATCTTATTTTTTGCTTTACCTATTGGTAGACATCTTTTCAAACGATGATGCCATCATCTCCATTTGCCCGCTGCAATAGTTTTCAATATCTTGTATTATTCTGGTTTGAGAAAAATTGTGAGTATATGACCATTTATGATAAATCTTTCCTAACATTGGCATAAAACCATTCATTCTAATTTCAAGATTCTCTCCTACCACATCAAGCGACCATACCATACTTCCGCTTTTCAATATCAAACTATCGCTACTAACTTTATCAACACGACATCCGCCTTGTTTTAAATAGGCCACAAGCTCGGAATATTTTTGAAGCATACCGCCATAATTCGACACTATTCGTTTTGTTACATCATTTTTATCTTTAGAGATATTATAGATAATAACACCTACTATTATGAGTACTATAAATAACCACATAGCTTAAACTTTTTAAAGTTATATTTTATTTTTTTCTTCAGCAATAAATTGTTGGAGCTTTGTCAGTACACCACTGAACATCAGTAATTCCAATGGAGATTCTTCAAACTCTGTCACAACGCCCGGTTCATCACACATCGGATTCATATAAAACGCATTATAGATAAACATCGGTGTATAATTCGGTTGAATCTTCATTTTTGCTTTCTCCTCATTATAGAACTTTATTCTCGAATTTATAAAATCTGAAGAATCCGGAATTATTTTATCATGCAATAACAGATAATATCTGTCCTCTTTCTTATCCATGTCTAATGTATTGCCATAATCAGTTGGAAGATCAATCAAACATGTAGTGCAAAAAATGAGAGCTTCCGACCAACCATCGTTACACAGAGGCCTAAATGTATCGTTTATATATTCAACGCCCCTTTCTGCTAATGCAATCAGCCGGTTTTCTTCTCTGTCAAATTGCGAAATATCTGGAGCGATATTAAGCTCCTCACCGATTCTGTGGCAATCTGACTCGAATTGTTCAATAGAATTTTTATCAAGGCCCAATTCCATTACCCAATCTTTCAAAATTTTATTTTCAAGCATTTTATGCTTAAACTCAATTGCCCATTCAAGAATGAGGTTACTATATGTGTTGTCCTTATTAATGTGGAATGTGGCAGCCTCATTGATTTTCTCATTTTTCAAACGAGAAATAATCATTTCCAAATCCGCCAATGACTCGCAAGCATTGAAAAGTTGTTCTGTAACCGAGTTTTTTAATTCCATTATCGGTAATCCGGAATTCGCTGAGACCCTCAAAAGCATTGTTACCAATTGAAAAGCATCAATATCAGATAGCGATGCCATGTCTTTTTCAAGCAACTTTTCAATTTCAACTGCAGTTTGAGGTTTCCGAGTTCTAAAGTTCGCCCAGTAAAAACCGTTCTTCGTTGTCGAATTAGCTGCGATTTTAGAAACTGAATCCATTATAGCTGCGTCTCTATTCATATTGCGCCCCGTGGATGTATAAGTTTTGCGACTGGTATTACGACCTTTAAATCCAAACTTCCAAATAAGTATCACGGAAACTATTAATATCAATACCCACATAACAGTCTTATCTAAATATTTAACTATTCTTTTATACCAATCCGGCAACATTGCCACAAGCAAACATCGCCAAGCTCAAATAAAATTTACATTACAATGAGATTAAACACATAACAAGACTCGAAATAATCAAAATTGTACCTACTAATCTTTTTATACGTAATCCGCCATACATGTGTTGTTCAATCATATTTCCGCATAGCAACCCAATTGGAACCTGTATCAATAATGCTACAAATTTTGCCACTATAACACCGCAAAGATAGACCAGCATATACCACCAATTCTCAGTGAAAGTCAGAAACAGCGCCATTCCTAATACAAAAACCACCCCAATTAATTGCATCAAACCATAACCCATACGCAACCACGGATTTTCACACCAAAAATGAGGAAGTTTATCAGCCATTTTTTCACTCTCTCCATCTGGCACACATAGCTGAAGTCCAACTAACGCAAAGAAAGTTGTCAGAAGTATCAACGAAATATCCATGTAGATTTACAGTATTATATTGTTTCTCATCCTCCATCGAAAACACTCATAACAATACACAAAAAAGGTGTGAGGATTGTATCTTGTTCTATCCCATTATCAGGTCTTGGCGTACCTTTGCAGCAGATAAAACAATAGCCCCACACCGATATTGCCATATATTCTGCCATTCATGGCATTGTATAAGCAACCGATGCAGGTGCTATTGCCAATCTTACCTCCGCTGCAATTCAAACCGCCAAGTTCGATAATGGAAGATAAAATTTCAATAACACCTTTCGTTAAAAAGTTGATTATGAGATGCATCTCTATGCTTCTCGGCAAATCATCAGCAAATTTAATGAAAAATATTATTAGTGGGGCTAATATCATGAATAAAATATTGACTTTTTATATTAAGTAGCTGGTCGGGAGCTGGTCAAATTGCTACTTATCAACTCGGCAACCCTCAATTTCGTCGCCACGCACAGTTTAGCTTAAGCTAAACTTTTTAATTGAAAAACTTGTTTTTTACTGAAACTGACGTTATCTTTGCAGGCGATTTGTCAGCACACCAAACCATGAATGAATATCGTTTCAAAGAATTTGACTTACCTAAAGGTGGTAAGTACAAATACTATAAGCTCCATATTAATGGGAGCTGCCAGTTCGACGAATTCATGGACGAAGTTGCAGCGAATGCAATAGACAACAAATGGTTTGGTTATATCATACGCTATATGGAAGCAATGACACATCCCCACAGTCTTGCCACCACCAAGTTCAATCCGATAAAAGGAACGGGGAGAGATGATGTGTATGAATTTAAGAAAAAGAATCTTAGAGTATATGTAATCGAAAAGAAGCCTGATATGTACATCATATTGGGCGGATACAAAACCACACAGAAAGCCGACATAAAGTTGCTCAAATCACGAATCAAGGACTTAAAATTGGAGGAATCATGACCCGCGAAGATATTATAAAAAACTCCGGATACTGGACTGCGAAAGCTCAATTGGATTTATACTCATGCGCCGAAGAATTCATGAAATCTCGCAACATGAACCGAACGCAGTTGGCAGAATATCTTGGTGTAACCAAAGGTTATGTGTCACAGCTTTTAAGTGGCGACTACGACCATAAGTTGTCAAAGTTAGTGGAATTGGCGCTCGCATTCGGTGTTGTGCCGAAAATTGAATTCCAACCAATCGAAGAAGCTATCAACGATGACCGACGGAAATACACCAAACCGGTTTGGAAACCCGTCACCTACACCGATTCTCGCAAGGCCAACACCAAATGGTTTCGCGACACTGGAATTTATGAAACAGTAACAACCGACTCAAATACATTTGCAGCATGATAAAATTCAGAATGGCCAAAATAAACGTCGTCCAATTTGCTATATTGTCCGACACACTGCCCGATAACGGACTATCCTATTCTGTTGGTTTAGGCTTTAAATGCGCCCCAGCTGCCATGCGGATTGGCTGCACATTTACCATTGAGGTTGCACACAACGATGCCACAATCTTAAAACTCGAAATTTTTTGCGAATTCGACATAAAGCCGGATGACTGGAATTCCCGCATCAAGGATTCTACACTGACGATCACCCGCGATGAATTAGGATATTTCGCTAATCAAGCCGTTGGAACTGCCCGTGGAATCATGTTTTGCAAAACCGAGGGCACACCTTTCAGTCAGTTTATTCTCCCCCCTGTGAACATCACAAAACTACTCGACGAGGATTTCACAATTGATTTATCCAAACAGGAAGAATAACCCCTTTTACTATTCTATCACATTTCAGTAAAACTGAACACCGGGGAGGTTGTCAAAATACCGATTTTTTGACAACCTCCTTGATTCAATCCAGATGGCAACGGTGCTGTCAGAATCAGAGAAGTGATTAAAACAGAAAGCAGCGCGGCGAGCCGGGAGGGCTGCCGCGCTGCGGTGGATTGAGCGGTAAACGAGGCTCGAACTCGCGACCCTCAGCTTGGGAAGCTGATGCTCTACCAACTGAGCTATTACCGCATCATTTTCGTGGGGAAGAAGCAACCGGATGCTCCGGAAGAATCCCACGTTGGTAATGCAAAGTTATGCATTAATTTTGGTATGACAAAACGTTTTTAGGGTATTTTTAGGTCGGTGCGTTTTTGTAATTTTGCATTATCATCAATGCGGGCAAACGTCAACAAGCCATTTCGATTGTTATCATTAAATAACATGTGTCGCGGGCACTAATATGCCGGCATGGCTGAATGAAGCCGAAATAAGTTCCGCGAGCCACTTAAACGCAACATCATAAAACGCAACTATATTTATTATGAAAAATCTAACAGATAAAACGGGGGAATTGACCACACTCGACAGCATGGAGTTCGGCGGCGAACGCGCGCTCTTTGCCGTGAAGAACGTGAAGCTCACCGGCTGCACCTTCCATGCGGGTGAATCGGCATTGAAATGCACCGACAACATTGTGGCCGAACGATGCATCTTTGAGGGGAAATATCCTTTCTGGCACACCAACGGCTTCCGTGTGACCGACTGCATTTTCAACCCCGGGGCACGCGCCGCATTGTGGTACTCGCGCGACCTCGTGATGAAGGATACCCGCATCGACGCCCCCAAAATGTTCCGCGAAATGCACAACCTCCACATCGAGAACGTAACCATTCCCGATGCCCAGGAAACCCTCTGGAGCTGCCACAACGTGAAGCTGCGCAACGTGGAGGTGGCCAAAGCCGACTATCTGTTCATGCACTCGTCGGATATCGACATCGACAACTACCGCCAGCAGGGCAACTACTCATTCCAGTATTGCCGCAACGTGGTTATCCGCAACGCCGTGATTGACTCGCGCGACGCTTTCTGGGAAACGGAGAATGTAACCGTCTACGACTCTGAAATCACAGGCGAGTTCCTCGGCTGGCACTCGAAGAATCTGCATCTGGTGCGTTGCAAAATCAACGGCACACAGCCGCTCTGCTACGCCAAAGGACTCGTTCTCGAAGATTGCACTATGGGCGATGAATGCGACCTCGCCTTCGAGGACTCCGACGTTCAGGCCACCGTCAACTCGGCCATTGTGAGCGTGAAGAACCCGCGCACAGGCTCAATCAAAGCCGTGGCCATCGGCGAAGTCATCACCGACAAAAACATCCTAGCCCCGGCCGACTGCAAAATCACCACTGAGGTGTAAGCTCCCGCCGGAGGTCAGGCATAGGAATGCAACCCTCCAAGAAAATAATTGGCACCGAAGTAGGTGAACAACACCGAAGCAAACGCCACCAACAGATAGACACATCGCACACGCGCTGACCGGAAAATGCCCACCGAACGGGCGTGAACCGGCAGCGCGTAAATCAACATGGTCACCAGCGCACAGGTTTCCTTGGGATCCCATCCCCAGTAGCGCCCCCACGACTGGTTAGCCCACACCGCCCCAACGAATATCCCGGCAGCGAGCAGAAACACTGTTGGAACAAGCAACACCTCATTGAGCAGCGAAGCCGAATCAAGCACCCCCACGTCGGCATCACCTTTTCCCTTCCCCAACAGCCCCACGACCGACAGCACCGCCATAAGAGCCGCCAAAGCATAAGCCGCCATCACCAGCATCACATGCAGGCTTAGCCAGGGGGAGGCGAGCACAGGCATCAGGGGGCCGATTTGCGCCGATGCGCCACTCATCGCGGCCACAAGCGAAGCCAGCCCGCCCACAAGCAGTAATCCGCCACCCACAGCCTGAACGCGCAGCGGAACAAAAAGCGCCCCGGCAAAAGCCAACGCCCCCAACAACGCCATCGTTTCGTGACCGTTGGTCATGGGAACATAGCCCGACACCAATCCGCGCAACACCAGCGCACACACAACCCACATCAGCGACACCGCCGCCGTGAGGCGCACCGCCATCCTCAGCCGGCCCCGTCGCCGCTGGCCACCCACACTTAAAACCGTCAGCACCACGCCTCCAAGCACCCCAACAGCTCCAACAGGCCAAAGTTTCATCCAATCAAAGTAGAAACATTCCGTGGCATGCCGCGCTTGCGGCGACAGCAGATACCCCCTGTTGCCGGCACTCTCCACCCCCTTGAGATATTCGTTCTGCATCGCCACCAGTTCATTCACAATCTCTCCGCAGCGCACATTTCTCCCCTCGGCCACACAGGCCGACATCTCTTCAAGCGCATTCTCGAAGTTGAACCACACATCGGCATCTACACCCCCGGGCTTGCGGTCGGCCCACGACAGCCATTCGGTCGATCCGTCGGCGCACGCCACAGGGAGCAGCTTGAACGCATCCCCCACGACAACCGCCGACAACTCCCCCACCCTCGCATCCGTTTCGGCAACAGAGCGGTCGGCTCGGTTCACACCCGGCCGGTCGAGCAGATAACCACCCGAGCCAAACATTTCGGTGAGAGCTACATGCGTGCGGTCACCACCCACGAGTTGCCGCATCTGCTCCCCTTTAATTTTCAAAAACGGCTCATGCTTCCAGTCATCATAGAAAAAGAGCCAACCGGTTATCACCTGTTCGGGAGTGAGTCCGCGATAGGATGAGGAGCCATACACCCCTTTCACAAAGTCGGAGGCAAAAACATGCATAGGCTCAACTCGCACCCCGTTCCACACCCACAGCTTTCCGAATTCGTGGGCAAGCGGACGCTGAAGCGTGCGCGGCATCGCTTCCACACCGCTCCCGGCAGCCGACATGGCCGAGAACGCGGTGAACGCAACACACAACGCCGCCAACCGTTTCACAGCCGAGCGCCAATACGACCTTCTTGTGAAAAAAAACATCAACATCCCTGCCCCCAACAAAACATAGCCAGAATAGGTGACGGCAATCCCCACAGGGTCGTGCGACACGGTGAGAGTGGTCGACTCCGCTCCGATAGCCGTTTGATAGAACCGCCAACCCATCAGCTGCGGCACACGGTTCATTGACACCCTCGCGCGGCCAACCTCTTTGCCATCTCCGTCGGAGAGTTTAAGGTCGGTCGCGAAATCGCCGGGCGATGAAGTGCCCGCACGATACTCCACACGCCCGCTTTGGGCCTGCACAAAAAACGGGAACCGCCCCTCCGACGGGCCGGAGGTCACCTCGAACGAACATTGAGGCTCACCCCCGAAATTCAACGTCACCGTGCCCTGCACACCGCAGAAATGAGTGATTAAAGCTCCTGCCACAATCACCACCAGAGCAAGATGGATGATGATTGCGGCAGGATTTTTAAATAGCATCGACAAAGGCGCAGATTGCATCGCGGTCAGATTTTGAAAGATTACGGAATGCTTCAACCGAGCGTCGCCCATCGCTTTGCGGTGAATAGCCATGCCACATTATAGCTTCGAGAGCTGTGCGTGCACGGCAATCGTGCAGTCGGTCGGCACCCGGCGAGCCGGTAATCTTCCGGTGCAGCCCGCGCCCCCACAACGGGGTTGTGCGACACCATCCACCTCTGATATCATTAGCCATCAACAACTTGTGCTGCACCATGTCGGTATAGGGCCAAATCTTCTGGTTGGGATAGCGGGGAAGGTCGTCGTCGGCAAAAAAGCGGTTGGGGTCGACATAGCGGTCGTCACCCGTAGTCCAGGTGGGGCGGTGGCAGTAGGCACACCCTATTTCGTTGAACAGCTCGCGCCCGCGAATCACCTGAGGATTGTCGATGTCGCGCACTGCCGGCACAGCCAGTCCGCGATGCCACACCATCAAGTCGGTGTACTCATCGTCAGTCATCTCAACCGGGAGGTCCTTAGCCAGCAGATACGACTTGATGCGCTGTTCCATCGGACCGTTCCACCACGAGGGATGCTCGCGGTTGGGGTCGGCTTTGGCCACAAAGGCATCGAAACCGGCCTGCACTTCGGGGTCGGTCGAGGAATAGTCGGCATAGGTGCCCGCACCGTCGAGGTAGTGATAGCGGCGGTCGGAGCGGGTAACGTTAGTGATGTTCCAGATGGCGTTGGCCCCTGCGGCATCCTGCAACGGCCCACGCGACAGAGCATAGGTGAAACGGCGCGGATAGGGAGTGCCGTCACCCTGAACCGAATTAGCATACATCGACGTCCATTCACCCCCGGCGAAAAATGCCCTGTTCACCCCATTGGGGAGAAAGCCGTCGGCCTCCTCCTGCGCCCACTGAGCCTTGAGGTCGGCATCGGTGATGGCATCGAGCAGCCCCGTGCCATAAATGCCGATGGTGCTTTCAAGCTTCACCTCGTAGGAGGTAGGCAGGCGGTAACCGCGGTTCACAACATAAATGGCATCCTCGGGCATGGTCACCTCGGGATAAATGAGTTCGTAGGTCTCCCCGTCGGCAAAACGGTTCCCCCATTCGTCGGTGGCGGTGAGCCAGCGCACATTGATTTTGCCTTCATCAACCGGAGCCTTGAAAGGTGCCACGGCATAACCCTGCGGCATCCCCGCAAGCCACGGCACATAGCCCTCGGTGGCCGGATTGTAAACCACCAGCAGACAGCCGTTACCGGGGTCTTTGGTGTTGAAAGCCCCCTCGGCAACGCGCTCGCCGTGACTGTAGTTGGGGTGACAATGGGTGCACGAGGTGCGGATGTAGACAGGCCCCAGCCCGTGACGCACACCCGAGTTGTTCGACATGAAAGGCTTCTCGAAAAGAGCCTCTCCGTTTTTAAACGACTGATACATCCCCGCATCAATCACCGATTGCGTGGGTTGTTCAAAAGCGTTGGCAGTTGACAACAAAGTGGTGCCGAGTTCTCCTCCGGCATAGAACCAGTCGGGGCGTGCAGTTGCGCCCGGAACAGGGTTTTCATCGGTAATCTCCTCATCGGCACACCCCGTCGCCATCAAACATGGCGCCAGGGTGGCTGCGATGAGAAAAAGCTGATTCACACAGTTTTTCTTCATAAGTCATCATTTGTCAATTGCGGCCGATTGCCTGATAAACCTCTTCGAGAACATCAACAAGATCGGTGCCAACCACTTTCATTGCATTGTGGGCTTCGGTGCCACCTGCGGTTTTGGTGAAAGGTTCGGGAATAGCCTCGATGGCACTGATTGAATTGGCGATAGCCTTGCGCAGACGGGTGTCGAGGTCGGGGTTGAACGAGCGCACATAATCGCTCACCGAGGCATCACCTGCTACCGAACCGCAATAGGAGTTCTGAATGGAGCGGATGTTATCGGCGAAATCCTCGATTGAGTTGAGGCTGTAGGGCGATTCGATGTAGTTCTTATCTTCCGACGATGCTCCCAGGCAGGGACGCCCGATTTTAGTGTTACCAACCTCGTCGGCAATGTCGATGCACCCCTGAATCAACTCCTCCACAGCTTCCTGATAGGTGAGGAAACGCGAGCCGGGTTGGCCGGCGTTCTTCATCTCCGAGCCGTAATTCTCCCCATAGTCGAGTTCGGCCTCGTCGAGAATGCCGGTTTTGAGTTGCGAAGTGGCCCCCATGCCGCGCCAGCAGGCTTCAAGACACACACACTGGTTGCGAAGATCCTCGGCAACAGCCACCAGATAAACCAACTCCTCATCGGTGTAGTTGATTGAATGGGGACGCGAGCTGTTCTCGTCGGCGGAGAGTTCAAACAGCATGTATTCTATTGAGTGGAAACCAATCAGTCCGTAACCGCCGTTATTGATGAGGTTCCAGTTTTTGTGGGCGCGGATGTCGGCCAAAAGGTCATCCATCGCAGCCTTGTCGAGCGGCCACGAGTCGATGTGAGGGTCGATGTTGTGGTTTGCAGCCGGACCATAGAGAAACGCCTCTGAGAGTTCCCAGCTTTTTCGCGAGCTTTTCCACACCTCGCCGGCCTTCTGCACGTCGGCAGTAGTGAGTGTGCCGGCAGTTTTTTTCGCTTTGATTTCCACACAGAGGTCGTAGAGCTCAATCGAGGCATCGGCCATAGCAGCGTAGGTGGGAAGCACGGTGTGGTCAACGTAGGCCACCACGGCATCCTTCAGCGCGCTCTCCTTTTCCGAAACGGGTTCTACATAATCATCGTTTTTGTCGGAACATGCCGACAGCGAGCAGAGAGCCATGGCGGCTCCCGCAATAAATGCGTTAAGTTTCATAAGTTATTTATAGATTACTGTATTATTGTTCAAGATTCATCACTTGAAAAAGCCTGCATAAGCCACCCCGATTGAAATGGCCGGCTCGTTGTTGTATTGGCTCTCAAGCAGTCCAATTGAATATTCCCCCTTCACCACAATCTGCGGAATCGGATACCAGTTCACACCGGCAGCCACACGGTGACGTCCGCACCATCCGAGAGGTTTGCCAACCTCCATGCGATACATCGAATCGTAGTAGTCATAGCGCCCAAACAGATAGAACCGCTGGTTGCGGGCTTTCACACACGGCATAAGCGCGAAAATGTCGTAGCCTGCCTCGGCACCTGCGGCTATGGCATCCGATGCCACCTCCTGACGCTTGGATGTGGTGTTCTTCGACATACCTATATTAAATGTGGAGATGTGGTGTGAATCGGAAAGATGGCCGTAGTCGAAATAGCCGCGCGCAATCACATTGTGGTCGTTATAGGCAAAATCAAACGAACCGATGGCAACTGTGCCTCTGACACCGCTGTTTTTCTCCGAATCGGTGGGATACAACGTGTTGCGGAACGAATTGCCCACATAACCGCTCACCGAAAGGCGAAGCCCTTTCACGCTGCGGTTGTCTACGCGGGCGGCAGCGGCGAAATTGTTGGCTATCTTGAATTCAAACGGTGAGGCCGAGCCGTCGTGAATCCAACCGCTGTTGCCGAAACGCTCACTGTCGAGCCCGGGCATCACCATTGCCTGGTAGCTCCATTTGCCGGCGGTGCCCCCGATGCTCAGAGCCACCTCATGCCACGTGCAGGGCATGATTGTGTTCTCCCCCTCCGGACGGTAAACACCGAAAAACTGGTTGGGCTCATGGTGGGCATTCGTAGCTCCGACCGGCACCACCTGCATGCCGGCCCGCACCCACAGCTGCTTCATGAATTTCTTCTGCAGCCAGAATTGCTCAAGAGCAACTTCTCCCCCTCGCTCAATCTCTTTTTCATATTCGCCCGATTCCTCCTTTTCTATTTCAACGGCTGCTTCAACACCCCCATGTTCAAACTCAATCTCGGTGCCCATCGACCACCCGTGGCCGAAATCATAGCCGAGATAAATCACCACATGAGGAATGTCAAACCGACCGTGCGAAGCATCGGGATATTTACCCGGGTCGGTGTAACGCTTGTAGTCGTCGCTGAAAAAATTGTGGGTGTAGACGGCCTCGCCGTAACCCCCTATTGTCAGACGGTCGAAAACTCCGTCGGCCTTGGCCGACAATGGCGCGGCCACACAGGCCGACGCCAGAAGCAGGGTGCGCGTCAATGCCAATAAGGAAGGAGCCGATTGACGCACGATAGTGAAACGTGCCATTGATGGTTATCAGTTGTGTTAAAACTTTCTTTCGCAGCGGATTACATCTCAGCCTGCATCTCCATGCCAAGCCGGGTGATGCCATAGCCGACCGCTGCCTTTACAAATGCACTGCAAAATTAGTGGCGGATGAAGTTTTCCGCAATACCCTCTTTTTAGTAAAATTCACCTATATTAACATGCCGTTCACCCGTTTCATTACTTAATTTTAGTGATTCCATACATCAGCAAGGCGGTTTCGTTTCGGCACCGCAACACCCCCAGCTCCGCCGATAAATCGGCGATTCTGAAAAAAATGGTGAAGAATCGGCGAAAATGTTGCAGATTAGAAAATAAACGCTAATTTTGTGAATCGGATACCCTTGCCTGCGATTCACCCCGGCGCCTCAGCTAAATCCGTGGCAACGGCAGGGCCGTTCCGCAAATTCGCACTCCAACATTTACTCTCAACAATATTACGTAGATATGGCTAAAATTCACGGTGCCGTCACCATCGAGCAGGAGCGTTGCAAAGGTTGCGACCTCTGTGTGGTGGCATGTCCTTGCAATGTGCTCGCACTTCAGCCCAAGGAGGTCAACGACCGGGGCTACCACTTTGCCTATCCCGCCAACGGCGACGCCTGCATCGGGTGTGCCGCGTGCGCCCTTGTGTGCCCCGACGCATGCATCGAAGTTTATAAGGTAGTGGAGAAATAACCACTGCCGGCACAACCGTAGTAGCGACTCATCCGATAAAAACAACATCCGTATGAAAGACGAAATAAAATTGATGAAAGGTAACGAGGCGATAGCCCACGCAGCCATCCGTTATGGCGCCGACGGCTATTTCGGTTACCCCATCACCCCCCAGAGCGAAGTGCTTGAAACCCTCGAGGCCGAAATGCCATGGGAAACAACAGGCATGGTGGTGCTGCAGGCCGAGAGCGAAGTGGCATCGATCAACATGGTTTATGGCGGAGCCGCCACCGGCAAAGCCGTCATGACCTCAAGCTCATCGCCCGGTGTGAGCCTTATGCAGGAGGGAATCTCCTATCTGGCAGCATCCGAGCTCCCCGCACTGATTGTCAACGTGATGCGCGGCGGCCCCGGTCTCGGCACAATCCAGCCCTCACAGAGCGACTATTTCCAGGCAACCAAAGGTGGCGGCCACGGCGACTACCACCTCATCGTCCTCGCCCCCTCCACAGTTCAGGAGATGGCCGACTTCGTTGGTCTGGGCTTCGACCTCGCATTCAAATACCGCACCCCGGCAATGATTCTCGCCGACGGCATCGTGGGGCAGATGATGGAGAAGGTTGTGTTGCCTCCCCAGCGCCCGCGCCGCACCGACGAGGAAGTGCGCCAACAGTGCCCCTGGGCCGTGACCGGCAAAGCCGGCGGACGCAAACGCAACGTGGTGACCTCGCTCGAGCTCGACTCGGCCATGATGGAGAAAAACAACGAACGCTTCCAACGCACCTACCGCGAAATCGAAAAGAACGAGGTGCGCTACGAGGCTTGCTACACCGACGATGCCGAATATCTCATCGTGGCATTCGGCTCCATCGCCCGCATCTGCCTCAAGGCCATTGAGGAAGCCCGCAAACAGGGCATCAAAGTTGGCCTCATCCGCCCCATCACTCTGTGGCCCTTCCCCTACGACGCCATCAAACAGACAGCCGCCCACGTGAAAGGAATTCTCTGCGTGGAAATCAATGCCGGCCAGATGATTGAGGATGTGCGCCTGGCGGTCAGCGACCGCGTGCCCGTGGCTCATTTCGGCCGCATGGGTGGCATTGTTCCCAACCCCCAGGAGGTGCTCGACGCACTGAAAAAAGATTTCATCAACCCCACTGAAGCCTGACCACACCTATGAAACGCGAAGATATAATCAAACCCGAAAATAAAGTTTACTCGCGTCCGCGGCTCATCGACACCAACGTGATGCACTACTGCCCCGGCTGCAGCCACGGAGTGGTTCACAAACTCGTGGCCGAAGTTATCGACGAACTCGGACTCGAAGAGGATGCTATCGGCATCGCACCTGTGGGGTGCGCCGTGTTCGCCTACAACTACATCGACTGCGACTGGATTGAAGCCGCCCACGGCCGCGCTCCCGCCCTGGCCACAGCTGCAAGCCGCCTCTACCCCTCGAAAGTGGTGTTCACCTATCAGGGCGACGGCGACCTCGCCGCCATCGGCTCGGCCGAGACAATCCACGCCTGCACCCGCGGCGAGAACATCGTGATCATAATGATTAACAACGGCATCTACGGCATGACCGGAGGCCAAATGTCACCCTGCACACTCGAAGGCGCAAAAACCGCCACCACCCCCTACGGGCGCCGCACCGACCTCAACGGCTTCCCCCTGCGAGTGGCCAACGTGGTGAGCCTGCTCGACGGCACATGCTACGTAACCCGTCAGGCCGTGCACACCCCCGCAGCGGTGAGAAAAGCAAAGGCGGCCATAAAGAAAGCCTTCCTCAACGCACGCAACAAAAAAGGCACATCGTTTGTGGAAATTGTGGCCACCTGCTCGTCGGGTTGGAAAATGTCGCCCGAGAAATCCAACAAATGGATGGCCGAAAACATGTTTGCCCACTACCCGCTGGGCGACCTCAAAGACACTACAGCCGCCCCGAAGGAGGCATAACCGTTAACTCCATCAATTTGGCGGCGGGAACATTTCACGCCGCCGCTTTAAAAGCTAAAACACTATGACTGACGAAATTATCATAGCCGGTTTCGGCGGACAGGGAGTTCTCTCGATGGGAAAAATCCTGGCCTACGCAGCTCTTGAAAACAACATGGAGGTGACATGGATGCCCTCCTACGGCCCCGAACAGCGCGGCGGAACAGCCAACGTCACCGTTATCCTCAGCGACGAAGCCATCAGCTCGCCCGTGCTCGACACCTACGACACTGCCGTGATTCTCAACCAGCAGAGTCTCAACAAATTTGAAAGCAAGGTGAAGCCCGGCGGCGTGCTCATCTACGACCCCTACGACATTCACCACGCCCCCACCCGCACCGACATCACCGTTGTGCCGGTTGAGGCGATGGAGGCAACCATCCAGTCGGGGCAGGCAAAAAGCTACAACATGATTCTGCTCGGAGCACTGCTGAAAATGCGTCCCGACGTGCCGGTTGAAGCCGTTGTGCGCGGTCTCAAGAAAGCTCTCCCCGAACGTCACCACCATCTCATCCCCGCCAACGAGGAAGCACTCCGCCGCGGAATGGCTTTGGTGAAGGAATAAAATACCGCACATCACATCTGGCCGGGAAAAACGGATGCCACACGTTCCGTTTCATCCCGGCCTGTTCTTTGCGCCACAGGCACAACTCAATAATCTCGCGCCTTTTTCGTAACTTTGCAGCCACAAAGCCCGAACAGGCAGCCATTCGTGCCTGAGCATTGCACAAAAAGAAAACATGAGAGATTTCCCCACCCGATGAAAGACCTATACATAATGATGCGGCGTTTCGTGCCGCCCTACAAGAAGTTTGTTGTTCTCAACATTATCTGCAACATTCTTTCCGCCCTGCTCACCCTCTTTTCGTTCATGCTCATCATCCCCATCCTGGAGATGCTGTTCAAGGTGCGCGAAGGGGTTTATGAGTACATGACACTCGGCGGAGGCAACTCGGTGAAGGATGTGTTCATCAACAACTTCTACTACTACACTCAGGAAGCCATCGCCGACTACGGCCCCGCAACAACGCTGGCAATGCTCGCGGCCGCCCTCGTGTTTATGACCGCATTGAAAACCGGCGTCACCTACCTCTGCTCCTACTTCATCATCCCAATGCGTAACGGCATCGTGCGCGACATCCGCAACTACGTGTTCAACAAGATGGTGACTCTCCCCATCTCATTCTTCACATCGGCACGCAAGGGCGACGTGATGGCACGCATGAGCGGCGACGTGGCCGAGATTGAGAACTCAATCATGCAGTCGCTCGACATGGTGTTCAAAAACCCCATCATGATTCTGGCATGCCTCGGCATGATGTTCGCCGTGTCGTGGCAGCTCACAGTGTTTGTGCTCGTGCTCCTGCCGCTGGCCGGTCTGGTAATGGGTCAGGTGGGTAAATCGCTCAAACGCAAATCACTTGAGCAACAGAACCAATGGGGCGTGCTCATGTCCAACATCGAGGAGTGCCTCGGAGGGTTGCGCATCATCAAGGCTTTCAACGCCGAAAGTAAGGTAAAATCACGTTTCCACCGCGAGAACCAGCTTTTCTACCGCCTCTCCAACCGCATCGCACGCCGCCAGAGCCTTGCCCACCCCATGAGCGAATTTCTCGGCACCTGCGCCATCGCCATCGTGCTGTGGTTCGGCGGCTCGCTGATTCTCAGCGGCACCTCGTCGATGGATGCCTCGCAGTTCATCTACTTCATGGTGATTTTCTACACCATCATCAACCCGGCAAAGGATTTGTCGAAAGCGATGTACTCAATTCAAAAAGGTCTTGCCTCGATGGACCGCGTGGATAAGATTCTCGGCGCGCAGAACCCCATCAAAGACCCCGCCACGCCCCACGAAATCAAAAAGCTGCAGGGACGCATCACCTACGACGACGTGACATTCAGCTATGGCGACAACGAGGTGCTCCACAACGTCAGCCTCGACATTCCGGCCGGTTCAACAGTGGCACTGGTGGGCCAATCGGGCTCGGGCAAATCAACTATGGCCGACCTCCTGCCGCGTTTCTACGACGTGCAGAAGGGAGCCATCAAAGTCGACGGCGTTGATGTGCGCGACCTCCGCGTTCACGACCTCCGCTCATTCATGGGCAACGTGAACCAGGAAGCAATCCTTTTCAACGACTCATTCTACAACAACATCACCTTCGGAGTGGAGAGCGCAACAATGGAGGATGTTATCAAAGCCGCCAAAGTTGCCAACGCCCACGAGTTCATCATGGCCACCGACAAGGGCTACGACACCAACATCGGCGATCGCGGCTGCCGCCTGTCGGGCGGCCAGCGCCAGCGCATCTCCATTGCCCGCGCAATCCTCAAGAATCCGCCGCTCCTCATTCTCGACGAAGCCACATCGGCTCTCGACACCGAAAGCGAGAAACTCGTGCAGGAGGCCCTCAACCGCCTCATGGACGGGCGCACAACCCTTGTCATCGCCCACCGCCTTTCCACAATCAAGAATGCCGACCTCATTTGCGTGCTTCATGAAGGACGCATTGTGGAGCGCGGAACCCACAACGAACTCCTCGCCCTCAACGGCTACTACAAGCATTTGGTCGACATGCAGAAATTCTGACATTCCCCTCACGGGAAATCGGAGCACATATCCCCGTCGCATTCAAAACTTTAAAGCGACACCACAACCGGCCATATCAATTCTCATCACCTCACCGGGGCGCATCCAATCGGGTTAACATGTTTTAACCACTGCGATGCGCCCCGTTAGTTTTTTTAGAATTATTTTTGCAATTAGAATAAATGGGCGCGGTGTGATACCGGCCCACCTATCCACCGGCATCCGCGGCAAATCGGAACCGGCTTACTTACTTCATCTTTAACTTTTTAATTTTCAACATTTAACCATGAAAATTTTTACCAAGCCTTTGCTGGCAGCTTGCGCCATTGCCATGACGCTCCCTGCAGCCAAAGGAGCCAATTACGCATGGCCCGAAAAATATGAGGGCGTGATGCTGCAAGGCTTCTACTGGGATTCCTACACCGACACAAAATGGACAAACCTCGAAGCTCAGGCCGACGAACTCAGCCAGAACTTCAAGCTCATCTGGATTCCCAACTCAGGCTACTGCGGAGGCGGAAACAACATGGGCTACATGCCGCAGTATTGGTTCACCAACCACAACTCATCATTCGGGTCGGAAACCGAGCTGCGCAAAATGATAAACACTTTCAAAGAGAAAGGCACAGGCATCATCGCCGACGTGGTTGTGAACCACCGCGTGGGCACCTCCAACTGGACAAACTTCCCCGTTGAGAAATGGAACGGCCAGACATGGCAAATCGGTCCCGAGGGAATCTGCAGCACCGACGAGGTGGCAGGCCAGTCGGGGCAGGCTCGCCCCACCGGCGCACCCGACACCGGCGATGACTTCAACGGCGCCCGCGACCTCGACCACACCAATGCCAACGTGCAGAACAATGTGAAGAACTACTGCAAATGCCTCCTCGAGGATTTCGGCTATGCAGGCTTCCGCTACGACATGGTGAAAGGCTACGGCGGTCAGTACACTAAAATCTACAACGAGTACTCCAAACCCACCTATTCCGTTGGTGAATACTGGGATGCAAGCTACGATGCCGTTGCAGCATGGATTGAAGCCACCGGCAAACAGTCGGCCGCTTTCGACTTCCCCGGCAAATATGCCATCAACGACGCATTCGCATCCAACGACATGACCAAACTGGTGTGGAAAGCCAACGGCACCACCGACCAGCCCGCAGGCATGATTCACTTCGGCTACGCACAATATGCCGTGACCTTCGTTGACAACCACGACACCTACCGCGACGGTAACAAATTCAACGGCAACATTGTGGCAGCCAACGCATTCATTCTTTGCAGCCCCGGCACACCCTGCGTGTTCCTCCCCCACTGGAAAGCCTACAAAACTGCCATCAAGCAGCTCATCGCAGTGCGCAACGCCGTGGGTGTGAACAACACCAGCGCCGTTAAAGTGCTCAAGAGCTCCAACAACTGCTACATGGCCGAAGTAACCGGCACCAAAGGCACACTCGTTGTGAAAATCGGCTCGGCTATGGACTCCCCCGCCGGCTACACCACATCCGACATCAAAGCTTCGGGCACCGACTACTGCGTGTGGTCGAAAACAGGTGTTTCAATCGATCCCGATCCCACCCCCACTCCTACCCCCGGCGAAACATTCACCCTCTACTTCAACAACGCCAACTCCAACTGGACAACTCCCTACATCCACTACTGGGGTGGCGAGGAAAGCACATGGCCCGGCGTTGCCATGACCAAAGTTGAAGGCAACGTGTGGAAGTACACCGTACCCGCCGAAACAACCGGCTGCCTGTTCAACGCAGGTGACGGCGACGCTACCAAAACCGGCGACTTCGTGGCCATTGCCAACCACATCTACAGCGTTAACGGCGACGAAGGTGTGTATGGCGGAGGCGACGAGGAAGATCCCCGTCCCGGTCCCGTTGTAACTCTCCCCTCGAAATTCTACATCATCGGCAACCTCGCCGTGAGCGACGGCCAGTGGGACACCATGAACGTTGTGGAATTCACCCCCGACGGCAACTCGATGGTAGCCAAGAATGTTGAGCTCGTTGCCCCCGAAGCAGGTGCTACATCGAGCTACTTCTCCTTCATCACCACCACCGGTGCCGACTGGGATGCAGTCAATGGAGCCGACCGCTACGGTGCTGTCACCAAAGACGCTCCCGTAACCGCAGGAACCCCCGTTGAATTCAAGGTGTTCCCCGTCAACGTGAGCGCATCATCGGCATATTCATGGGCTATCGCTCCCGGCAAATATGACTTCAACGCCGATTTCGCTACAATGAAGCTCACAGTCACCCCTGCAGGCAGCAGCGCCATCGATGCAGCCGTTGCCGAGGAAGCCGAAGCAACCCCCGTCTACTACAACCTTCAGGGCATGAAGGTAGAGAACCCCACCCCGGGTCTCTACATCGTTGTTCGCGGTGCCAAAGTAACCAAAGAGCGCATCCGCTGATAACCCCTCCCCGCTCCAAAGAAGCACTTAAAGGCGGTGTGTCAAGAACCTTGACACACCGCCTTTCATATCTAAGTGAGCGCATTCGGCCCAGCCGCACGTAGAGCCGCCATACATGGCGGCTTGCATTGCAAAGGTTGTTATGGAAAAATGTCAAAGGGCTCTGGCCGGGCGGTTGCACAGGGGGAGGGTTCGGAGGAACCGGGAGCCTGTGGTTGGGCGGAGTCCGGCACACCGCATGATTCGGACGAGGGTGTGGGGTGGGCCCTCACGGGCAGATTCTAATAATGGCGGGGGTGGTTGTGGGGAGGTGTAGGTGATGAAAGGGATGATGAGGTAGGTGGTGGCGTTGCGGTGTATGACACGCGGGGAGGGGTCGGGTGTGATGCGCTGCAACTGAAGGGGGAAGTTGCGCCCTTTGGGAGCGTCTTGATAGTGGAGGATGATTAGGCCGCTGCCGATATAGGGGAAGATGGCCCGGCAGATTTCCAGGAAGTTGAGGCGGTTCCTACGGAAGGGGCTATAACGGCGGAAGTTCTGCATGTTGAGCAGCAGTGCGAACTCGGGGTTGCAACCGCGGAGGTTAGAGGGGTTGCGGGGGGAAATGTTCCATAGTTGCCTGTGGCCGGGGAAACGGGTGAGGGTGCTGCGGGTTGCACCCTCGCAGATGATGGCGAGAGTGTGTGGGAGGGAGAGTGAAAGGCGGTAGTTGAGATAGCTGCGGAGAATTGGGGTGGAATCGTGGCCGGGAGGGTCAACTATGAGCACAGGGGCGGAGGTAGAGGCGCGCTCAAGGCGGGATATGACGATGCGCTCGGCGCGCGTAAGGGGACGGCCGATGAAGCGTGCGAAGCCTCGGGAGACGGGCATGGGTGGACGCAACGGGATGGGGCGGGATGTCGTGATGAGCTTGCGCATCGATGCGCAAAGATAACCGACGGGATGGCGGGGAGTGGGCTTAAAAAAAGAAAAAGTTGTGGGATGGCAAAAGTTTTCAACTTTTCACAGCACCAAAAAAGGGTGGGAAAGCGCACAAAAGGCCAATAATCGATGCAACGCACCTCTCCAAGGTTGCGTTGTGTGCAGCGTTACCGGTCCCCCACCAAACGCCGCACAAGGCGGCTTTATGATGGGGTTTCTCAACAACCCCGTGGTCTCCGACCACTCGCTCCACCCCAACCACCTTTCCCGTACAGACTGTTCATGCGGCACCCATCGGTGCGTGCGGTTCCATCCCCACGTAGAGCCGCCATACATGGCGGCTTGTAACTTACGCCCTCTATTAGCCTATCACTCACTTTACATCAGCAAGTGGTCGGAGACCACGGGGTTGTAGGGTAACCCCACCATATAGGCTCCGGAGGAGCCGTTTGGTGGGGAGATGGTCCTGTAGCGGAGTCGCAACCTTGGAGAGGTGCGACCCCGGCGGCAAGTTACAAGCCGCCATGTATGGCGGCTCTACGTGCGGCAAAGCCGAGTGCCTTTATTAATTGTGGGGGTGAATAAAGGAGAGGTTGCACCGAGCTTGGCGCAACCTCCCGTTTATTGAGAATTTGTAATAAAAATTCCGGGGTTTATTCCCAGCGGCGACACCAGGGATAGGAATAGCGGTCGTAGAGCGGAGTGAGACGTTGGAGGCGGGGGAGGAATTTGTGGTAGAGCTTCTGCTCGGGCTGAATCCACTGCGACTCGCTCACCGCAGCCATGCGCGGCAACATCTGATAGGTCATGAGATTGGCGTTGTCGATAAACTCGCCCCACACAAACCCCTGCACACCGATAACATGATGCCGGTTTTCGGGAAGCACGCGCTCATCCATCGGCTCATATTGGTAGGTTTTGCTCAACGGGAGATATTTGCCGATGAGGAACGGTTCCTCATCCTTGTTCTGACGCTGATAGTAGTCGAGATAGTTATACTCGCTCGACCCGGCTATCACATCGTGCCCCTCATTGGCACCGTTGACAATATAGTCGAATCCGTGCCACGCCATGATGGTTGTGGAGGGGTTGACACCTGCATCGAAAATCTCCTCCCAACCGATAGCCTTGCGGCCGCGCTCGTTGAGCATTTTCTCAACACGCTTGGTGAAATAGCCCTGCAACTTGTGCTCGGCCGATGCGCGTTCGTCACCCTTGAGTCCAAGTTCCTTGATGCGTGCCTGGCAATCGGGGCACTGCTCCCAGCGCTGTTTCCAAGCTTCGTCGCCGCCGATGTTGATATATTCCGACGGGAACAGCTCGCACACCTCGTCGAGAATATCCTCAACCAATGCAAATGTCTCCTCCTTGCCGGCACAGAGAATGTCGATGTGCGGCCCGAAATGAGTGCTCACCTGATAGGGAGCATCGGCACCGAGACACCCCACCTCGGGATGCGATGCCAGCAGGCTCACCATGTGGCCCGGCATGTCGATTTCGGGAATTACGGTGATGTGGCGGTCGGCAGCATATTTGAGAATCTCCTTCACATCATCCTGCGAATAGAACCCTCCGTGGGGCTTGCCGTCGTAGACCTGCGCCACACGGCCACAAATGGTTTCCTTTCTCATCGAACCCTTCTCCGTCACTTCGGGATGACGCTTCAGTTCAAGACGCCACCCCTGGTCGTCGGTCAGATGCCAGTGGAAAGTGTTCATGTTGTGCATCACCATGAGGTCGATAAACTGCTTAACCGCATCCATCGGCAGGAAATAGCGCCCGCAATCGAGCAACATCCCGCGGTAGTGGAATCGGGGCTCATCGGCAACAACCGCTGCAGGCAACTCCACGGCAGCAGCCACACTGTCGCGCGGCATCACGGGGATTGCCTTGCGGAGAGTCTGAACACCGTAGAAAACACCGGCCGGTGTTGACCCTGCGAGCTCCACACCTTTGTCAGTTACAGTGAGACGATACCCCTCGCTGTTCTCCACCTTTGAGTCGAGACCCAAACGGATGGCAGGCGCGCCCCCCTTTTTCTGTTTCCCTGCGGGATTGTAGGCTTCAATCGCGGGGGTGAAACCGAGATTATCGGCCACATATCCGGCCAGAAATCCCGCGTTGCGCTCCATCGCCTCATCGGCGGCAGGATAGAGAATTTTAACATCGGGGGTGAGAAGGAAAGGGGCACCCTTCACAGACTCGACCGACAGCGGCAGAGGCACTACATCATAGCGGGCCTGAGCCGTTTCAGCCATAGCTCCGGTAACCGAAAGGGCGACTGCGCCCAAAACTGTTGCAAAAAATTTCATCTGGTTATGATTGGTTGTTGGTTTGTTATTTATGTTATGCTCTCAATGCTTTTTCAGCGGGAAACGCATGCGTTTGCCAATTTTCACCGGCTCGGAAAGACGGATATCGCGCGACGAGGCTCCGGCCGAAATCACAAATTCGCCCGGCTCAATCACCCACTCGCTGCGCGAGGGGTTGAAGAAGCGGAAACTTCGGGGGGTGAGACGCATGGTAACAGTGGCTGTGGCACCCGGTGCAAGATTCACCTTTTCAAATCCCTTTAGCTCACGCACGGGACGTGGAAGCGACGATTGGGTGTCGCCCACATAAAGCTGCACCACCTCGGCACCCTCGCGCCCCGAGTTGTTGGTGACATCGACACTCACAGTGAAGGTTGCGGGCTCACCGTCGACGGGAGTGACCTTGAGGTTGGAATAGGTGAAATCGCTATAGGACAATCCATGTCCGAAGGGGAACAACGGCTCGGTGCCGTTGCGGTCGAAACCTCGGTAGCCCATGAAAATCCCCTCGTCGTAGCGCACGTTGCGGTTGGCACGGTCGTTGTCATAGCAACCGGCAACGGGGGAATCCTCCCACTTGCGTTCCATTGTGAAGGGGAGCTTGCCTGAGGGATTCACCTCACCGCTGATTACCGATGCCAATGCCGTTCCCCCCTCCTGGCCGGGATAGCTCAGCCACAACAGGGCAGGCACGCGGTCAATCCACTGCTCAGTGGCCATTCCGCCGCCACCCCGCAGAGTCACCACCATGTTGGGATTCACTTCGGCAAGCGCGGCAATGAGCTCGGCCTGCCCGAACGGGAGTTCGAAGGTGCGGTCGGTTCCCTCATATTCCATAAAACTGTCGAAACCGCCGGCAAATATCACCACATCGGCCCGGCGCGCCTGCCGCAACGCCTCGCTGAAACCGTTGGTCAATGATGAGGCGTAGTCCCACCCGAAGCGCATCTCGCGCGGGTTAGCCCTGTTGTCGCGATACTCCACGGTCACCTCCATCGGCACACCTTTTTTGCCGGGAACCGTCGCGTGGCCGTTGGAGATGCTCTGCGCCGTCAACCGGTCGGCCACCGTTGCGCCGTCAACACTTATGCGCCATCCACCCTGAGCCTGCACAAAGAGGTTCACATCATCGTCGCGGTCGGGGGTTATGGTGGTTTTCCACACCTGCGGCGCGGCATTCATCCAAGTGGTATCGGCAAGGTCGATGGGGTCGAAATAAACAGTGTTCTCTTTGAAATTCACCACACCGGTGCGGTCGAAAAGCGATTGCAGATAGTGGTTTGACACCCCTTCGGCGTAGGTAACCTCGGCATCGGGAAACTCGGCAACAATCCCTGCGAGGTCGCTTACCAGATGCCAGGGCACCACTTTCGAGCTGCCACCACCGCCAAACACACCATGTTCGGGGCCTGTGGGAGCAGCATTCGGGCCAATCACGGCTATGCGGCGCACATTTTTCGACAGCGGAAGCAACCCTCCCTCGTTTTTCAGCATTACAATCCCCTCCGCGGCAGCCCGACGAGCTATTTTGTCGCGCGACGAGCTGTAAAGCGACAGGGTGGTGTCGGCAGCGGCCTTGCGGTCGAAAATTCCAAGTTCAAACAGCGGGCGATAGATGTTGGCAACCATCGCGTCGATTGCCTCCTCCTTTACGGCACCACTCTCAATGAGCGGTTTAACTTTGTCGGCGACGAGAAAATCAACGGTGCCGAGCTCCATGTCGAGCCCTCCGTCGATCGACTCGCGGCAAGCGTGAGTGGCTCCCCAGTCAGACATCACCGTGCCGCGGAAGCCCCACTCGTCACGCAGCACATCGCGCAGCAACCACGGGTTCTGCGCACAATAGGTGCCGTTGAGCGGATTGTAGCCGGTCATCACGGCGAGCGCCCCGCCACGTGTCACCACATCCTCGAAAGGATAGAAATAGAGCTCGCGAAGGGTACGCTCGTCAACCTCAGAGTTCACAAGATAGCGGTCGAATTCCTGATCGTTCCCGGCAAAGTGTTTCACCACAGCAAGCACGCCCCCCTGCTGCACAGCCTGCGTGAAAGGCACAGCGATTTCGGCCGTGAGATAAGGGTCCTCGCCGAAATATTCAAAGTTTCGCGAATCCTTTGCCGAGCGGGAGAGGTTTACACCCGGACCATAGAGCACATCAAGGCCGCGCACACGCCACTCATCGGCGTAGGCCTTACCCACCTCGCGGGCGAGGTCGCGGTTCCATGAGGCAGCAAGCGCAATGCTTGCGGGAAATGCTGTGGCACGTCCACGCAGCCCCCAGGAAGCGACCCCTAACGGGCCGTCGGCAGTCTGGAAATCGGGCACCCCGAGACGCGGGCACCCGTGATAGTTGAACCCGCTGGTGAGGGTGTTGATTTTCTCGTCGAGAGTCATGCGCCCTACGAGGTCGGCTGTGCGCTCTTCGGCACTCAGCGCGCGATTTTCAAACGGATAGATTTCATTGGCTGACAACGCGGCTCCCCCTGCCGCGGCCTGCATTGCAAGCAGTGCTAATGCGCCCTTAAGGCGCGATGTGATATTCATGGTTATGAGCGGATGGTTTTGTAGCTCTACAAAATTAAGAAAAGGGCACAAACAGCGATGTCGCATTTGTGCCCTTTTTTATCGTGATTATTTCGCCGGCAGGATTGCCGACATGAAGAGTTGCCCTGACAACGTTATGCGTCGATTAGCGACAGCAGCTGCGCCCCGGCATTTTTGGTGTCAACTTTGGTGATGATGTGAGTGATGCGGTGGTCGGCATCGGTGACGAATGTTGTGCGCACGGTGCCCATATATTCGCGGCCGGCCATCTTCTTTTTCTGCCACACGCCGAAAGCCTGATTCACCTCGGTTGATTCATCGCTAAGAAGGATGAATTTCAAGCCGTGCTTGGCGGCGAATTTCAGATGGCTCGCGGGGGAATCTTTGCTGATGCCGATAACCACATAGCCCTTGCCGGCGAGTTTGTCGAGGTCGCTCTGGATAGAGCATGCCTCGGCGGTGCAACCGGGGGTGTTATCCTTTGGATAGAAATAAATGATTAGCGGTTTGCCTGCGAAATCATCGCTTTTCACAACTTTTCCCTCGGCATCGGTGCCGAGTATCTGAGGTATTTTTTCTCCTGTTTCCATAATTCAGCGGGTTGATTATTTAATAACGGCGAGGCCACCCTGAGCCGTTTCCTTATATAACGACGGAAGGTCGTGGCCGGTTTGTTTCATCACCTCCACGATGCGGTCGAAGTCAACGCTGTGCTGCCCGTCGGAAAACGCGGCATAGAGGTTGGCATCAAGGGCTCGGGCAGCCGCATAGGCGTTGCGCTCGATGCAGGGAATCTGCACCAGGCCGCACACAGGGTCGCACGTGAGCCCCAGGTGATGCTCAAGCCCCATCTCGGCAGAGTATTCAATCTGCGCCGGAGTGCCTCCGAACAGTTGTGACGCGGCGGCGGCAGCCATTGCGCACGCTACCCCCACCTCACCCTGACAGCCAACTTCGGCACCGCTCACCGAGGCGTTGTATTTCACCACGTTGCCAAAGAGGCCTGCTGTGGCGAGCGCCCTGAGAATGCGTTTTTCGGAGAATCCTTTGGAGGTGTGAAGATGATAGAGCACAGCGGGCACGATGCCGCACGAGCCGCATGTGGGGGCGGTGACGATGCGCCCGCCCGAGGCATTCTCTTCGGAAACGGCAAGTGCGTAGGCATAGACCAATCCTCGGCTTTTGAGCGAGCTGCTGTAGCCGGCGGCATGCACATGGTAGCTCACCGCCTTGCGGCGCACGCCGAGTCCGCCGGGCAACACCCCTTCGGCTTCAATGCCACGCTGCACAGCCTCTTTCATCACCTGCCACACTTGCGCGAGATAATCCCATATCTCGGGCCCCTCGGTGAGCTCCACATATTCCCAGTAGCTGTGGCCGGTTTCCTCACACCACGCCAGAATATCCTTTATTTTGGTCATGGAGTAGATTGATTTGCCGGCGCGCCGCTCCTGCCCCTCCTCAAGGATGTCGCCGCCACCGATGGAAAACACAGTCCATGAATCCAACTCGTTGCCGTCTTTATCGAGTCCACGAAATTTCATGCCATTGGTGTGAAACGGCAACACCACCTCAGGCTTCCACACGATGGTTGCCGGAGCATGGGGGGTGAGCACATCGAGGATGGCCTTGTCGGTGAGGTGACCTTTGCCGGTTGCCGCAAGGGCACCATAGAGCGTGACCTCGAAAGATGCTGCCTGCGGGCAACGCTCCAAGAAGCGCGAGGCTGCTTTTTTCGGGCCCATCGTGTGGGAACTCGACGGCCCCTCCCCTATTTTATAAAGATTTTTAATTGTCTCCATAATCAGTTTCTTAACTTTAGTAAGTCATTAAACCGATGTGTATGAACCATTGCGGCGCAGCACTCGCTTGGGGTGCTCCGCCGCTTGGTAGGGTTTATTTCATCAGTTGTGCGCAGGGGGGGACTCGAACCCCCACGACCGAAGTCACCAGATCCTAAGTCTGGCGCGGCTACCAATTACGCCACTTGCGCTTTAGTGCATTAACCGCGGAAAAGACCAAAGGCCAATGCCTGCAGGCAACACTGCCGTGTGATTGCCCGTTTGCATTGGCAAAGTTACAACATTTTTATGAATCTCACAACCGGAGAATGCCCGGCAGCCATCACATCAACCCGGAGCTGATTACAAGGCGCAGTTGCCCATCACTCCGCGCAGACGGTCGAGAATCGAAGGGCCAACCGACTTGATGTGCACATGCGCCGAGCCGTCCTCCTTCGAAAGGAACACAATTGAGGAATGGAGCACCAATGCCACAGCCTCGTCGAATTCGATGATGGCATGGATGTGGTTCACCGGAATTTTATGGAAGGGTGAACGGGGGTCGATGCTGTTGATAATCAAGTGGGAATCATCAATCTCAATGCCGGCTTCCTCGGGCAGTTTTTCAAAAAGCAGAGGGATGTTGAGCTCGTCGGGGGAGGCGGGACGCTTGCGATATTTCTTGTAAATCGCATCGATGACTTTTTTGTGAATCATAACGTGATGAAGTGGTTTTATTTGGTGGTTACTGTGTTTGGCATAGGCATGCTGCGGGGGCTCGACGAGGTGTTGCAACTTGCGGGCGCGCGATAATCATGCTAAACATGGGGCGCGCGACATACCCCGATGGATGCGTCTCCGATGTTAAAACAACCCGCACCTGCAAATGGTTGAGTGGGTTGCACAATTATTCCATGCAAAGTTATAAAAAACGGGGGCATAATGGCCCATCTAAACCATTCTGACAGCACCCACCACGCTTATACGAAAAAGACGGTGTGTCAAAAAATTCATGGCACACCGTCTTATTTTGTTATTGTAGGGTTGACTGTATCAAGCGAGGAAGCCGAGCAGCACACCGGCAGCTACAGCCGAGCCAATCACACCGGCCACGTTGGGACCCATTGCATGCATGAGCAGGTAGTTGGAGGGATCATACTCCAGACCGAGGTTGTTGGAGATGCGCGACGACATGGGCACAGCCGACACACCGGCGTTGCCGATGAGGGGGTTGATTTTCTTGTTCTGGGGAAGCAGAAGGTTGAACAGCTTCACGAAAATCACACCCGATGCCGAGGCGATGACGAATGCCATGAACCCGAGCATGAAGATGAAGATGGTTTCCTTGGTGAGGAAGGTGGAGGCCTGGGTAGAGGCACCCACAGTCATGCCGAGCAGGATGGTGACAATGTCGGTGAGGGCGTTGGAGGCAGTTTTTGCCAGACGGTTGGTGACACCGCACTCACGCAGCAGGTTGCCGAAGAAGAGCATGCCCAACAGAGGCAGACCCGACGGAACCACGAAGCATGTGAGGAGCATGCCCACGATGGGGAAAATGATTTTCTCGCTCTGTGCAACGGCACGTGCGGGCTTCATTTTGATGACGCGTTCCTTCTTTGTGGTGAGCAGTCGCATGATGGGTGGCTGGATAACGGGCACCAATGCCATGTAGGAATAGGCCGACACGGCGATGGCTCCCATTAGATTGGGCGCGAGCTTCGACGACAAGAAGATTGCCGTGGGGCCGTCGGCACCGCCGATGATGGCGATGGCACCGGCCTGGTCGGGCATGAAGCCGAGAGCGAGGGCCACCATGTAGGCACCAAAGATGCCGAACTGGGCTGCAGCGCCCACAAGCATCAGCTTGGGGTTGGCGATGAGGGCGGTGAAGTCGGTCATGGCACCGATGCCGAGGAAAATCAGCGGGGGGTACCAGCCGGCGCTCACGCCGTTGTAGAGGATGTTGAGCACCGAGCCCTCCTCATAGATGCCGATTTCCAAACCGGCCTCGGTGTTGAAGGGCACATTGCCGATGAGCATACCGAAACCGATGGGCACAAGCAGCATCGGCTCGAAATCTTTCTTGATTGCGAGCCAGATGAAGAAAAGGCCCACGGCGAGCATCACCAGATGCTCCCACGTTGCATTATAGAAGCCTGTGAGATGCCAGAACTCTGCGAGATTCTGGCTCAGGAATGTTCCAAACTCATTCATCTCGGCAAGCTCTTAAGCGATGGTCACTAACACAGCGCCTTCGAGCACCGAATCACCTTTGGCAACATTCACGGCGGCAACCTTTCCGTCGACACCGGCCTTGATGGCGTTTTCCATCTTCATGGCCTCGAGTGTGATGACGGTGTCGGCAGCTTTCACCTCCTGACCAACTGTCACATTAATGTCGAGAACAACACCGGGGAGGGGTGCCTTCACGGGGGTGCCTCCGGCAGCAGCCTTGGCAGCGGGTTTGGCAATCACTTTCTCACCCGATGCGGTGCGGGGAGCAGCCGCGGGCTTGGGAGTGGCTACCTTGATGGTGGGAGCGGCTTTCTGCTCGAGTTCCACTTTGTAGGGGGTGCCGTTGACTTCGACTTCGGCAATGCCGTTGTCGATGTCGCCGATGCCTACTTTGTAAACATTGCCGTTGATTTTATACTTGTATTCTTTCATTGCTTGGATTTTTCAATGGTGATTTATGTTGTTAGTTATCATCTGCGAGGCATCTGACGCAGAGTGTAGATGTGGGAGCTCCACGGCGAGTAGGGTTTGCGGGCTTTGCTGAAAGTGAGGATGGTGCTTTCGAGGTCGTGGGCGTTGAGGTGCTCGTTGAGTGCCATTGCGATGGCGGCGATAACCTCGCCCGAGTCGCCCTCGGGACGCTCCGACGGGTGCACATCCTCGTGGCTCATGCCGTGAGCCTCCATCTTCTTGCGCTGGGCGCGTGCGGCGCCGATGCGGTTGATGATGTAGAAGCACACACAGAGCAAAAGCAACGCAAGGAATACGATGCCCATTGCGGTTATTGTCATGCCGAATCCGTTTGCGTCGACACGCGCGAACATGTCGACTTTTTTGTTGGTGTCTTTGATTACGTTATTGCTCGAGGGGGTGACGATGCTTCCCATCTCTCCTGAACGCACCTCCCAGTCGGCTGCGGTTGCGCCTTCGCCGTCGACTTTACGGGCGAAAGTGGCATCGGCAGGGAGCGGGGGCACTGTGATGGAGTCGATGAGGGTGCGCCCGTCGGCATCGTACACACCAATCCAGTTAGACCGCGCGGGGTCGAGGGTGAAATTGGTGTGGAATGTGCCGCGCGAGGGCTTACCGTCGGCCCAGAACACAATGTGCTGGCGCTTGGGGATGCGTGTGTTCACATCCCCCAGCGGCACGGGGTAAAGGGTGGGATTCGAGGGGTCGTTGGTGATGAACACGCTCGAAATCTCAAGAGGTGCGAAGTTGGAGTTGAAGAGCTCAATCCAAGCCCCGCGCTGGCCGTAGTCGTCGACGAAGTTGCTTTCGTTCACAACCATCACCTCGTTGATGCGCAATGCCTTGCGGGCCTGCGCCGAAGCGAGTGTGCAGCAACCGGCAACGACTGCCAGCAACAGAATCAGTTTCTTTTTCATAATCATCTACATTCCTTTGTGGTGAGTGGATTGGGATGTTCCTTACAAAGGAATGTTGCCATGCTTTTTAGCGGGGTTGGTAACTCGCTTGGTGGCAAGCTGCTGAAGAGCGCGGATGATGCGGAAACGTGTGTTGCGGGGTTCGATCACATCGTCGATATAGCCATATTTGGCGGCGTTGTAGGGGTTGCAGAAGAGTTTGTTGTATTCTGCTTCCTTCTCGGCGAGGACTTTCTTGGGATCGTCGGATGCCTTGGCTTCCTTGGCGTAGAGCACCTCAACGGCACCTGCGCCACCCATAACGGCGATTTCGGCTGTGGGCCATGCGTAGTTCATGTCGCCGCGCAGCTGCTTGCAGCTCATCACGATGTGGCTGCCGCCGTAGCTCTTGCGGAGTGTTACGGTTACTTTGGGCACGGTTGCCTCGCCGTAGGCGTAGAGCAGTTTAGCGCCGTGGAGAATCACACCGTTGTATTCCTGACCGGTGCCGGGGAGGAAGCCCGGAACGTCGACCAACGAAACGATGGGGATGTTGAAAGCGTCGCAGAAACGCACGAAACGTGCGGCTTTGCGCGAAGCGTTGCTGTCGAGCACGCCGGCAAGGAACTTGGGCTGGTTGGCCACGATGCCCACCGACTGACCGTTGAAACGGGCGAAGCCGATGATGATGTTCTTGGCATAGTCGCGCTGGATTTCAAGGAATTCGCCGTTGTCGACGATAGCGCCGATAACGTTATACATGTCGTAGGGGCGGTTGGGGCTGTCGGGCACGATGTCGTTGAGCGAATCCTCCATGCGGTCGATGGGGTCGGTGCATTCAACAACGGGTGCGTCCTCGAGGTTGTTCTGGGGGATGTAGCTCAACAGCTTGCGAACGATTTTGATTGCTTCCTCGCCATCTTCGGCAGCGAAATGGGCAACGCCGCTTTTCTGTGAGTGAACGGTTGCACCGCCGAGGTCCTCCTGGCTCACATCTTCGCCGGTTACGGTTTTAACAACCTTGGGGCCGGTGAGGAACATGTAGCTGATGCCCTTTGCCATGACGGTGAAGTCGGTGAGCGCGGGTGAATAAACGGCACCGCCGGCGCAGGGGCCGAGGATCGCCGAAATCTGGGGAATCACACCCGATGCGAGGATGTTGCGCTGGAAAATTTCGGCATAGCCGGCGAGCGCGTTGATACCCTCCTGGATGCGGGCACCGCCCGAGTCGTTGAGGCCGATGACAGGCGCACCCATCTTCATGGCCATATCCATCACCTTGCAAATCTTCAGGGCCATTGTTTCAGAGAGCGAACCGCCGAATTCGGTGAAGTCCTGAGCGAACACATAGACCAGACGGCCGTCGATTGTGCCGTAGCCGGTCACAACGCCATCGCCAAGGAAAGTTTTCTTTTCCATGCCGAAGTTGTGGCAACGGTGGGTTACAAACATGTCGATTTCCTCAAACGATCCCTCGTCGAGAAGCTGGGCGATGCGTTCACGGGCGGTGTATTTGCCACGCTCATGCTGTTTTTCGATGGCCTTTTCGCCACCACCAATGCGAGCTTTCTCGCGCAAGGCAATCAGCTCCTGTATTTTTTCAAGTTGGCTGCTCATATTTTCTGTTATGAGTTATTTTTGATTTGTTGAAATTTTCTTTGCTTGAACTCAAGGCGAAAATTCGGCCGCATTTTCATGCTGACGGCTTTTCGTCTTTCGTCTCTTTGTCTCCCTTTTACTTATTAGGATCCTCGCAGAGTTCCACCAGGGTTCCTACGGTCGATTTGGGATGGAGGAAGGCGATGTTAAGACCTTCGGCACCCTTGCGCGGAGCCTTGTCGATGAGGCGGCAACCCTTCTCCTCAGCCTCGGCCAAAGCGTTGGCCACACCGTCGGCGATAGCAAAAGCCACATGCTGAATGCCGCCGCGGCCACCGTTGTTGGCGATGAATTTGGAGATAGCGCTGTCGTCGGCAGTGCCTTCGAGCAGTTCGATTTTGGTTTGACCAACCTTGAAGAAAGCGGTTTTCACCTTCTGGTCGGCAACTTCCTCGATGGCAAAACATTTAAGGCCGAGAATCTTCTCGTAGAAAGGGATAGCTTCCTCAAGCGAGGGAACGGCAATGCCGATGTGTTCGATATTGGAAATTTCCATAACTGTGTTTTTATTGGGTTTAGGGTTAAAAAATCAAATTTCGGGTGAGCATGGCTCATCGTCGGCAAAAGTTTCCAACAGGGCACAACAAACCCTATTATCACTTCTACGCAACAAAATTAGTAAATTAAGTTTGTCAACGAAATTAGTTTGGAAATAAATTTGTTTCGCCAGCCACTTTTTCAGGTTAGCGAGATTCCCGCCAACGGGGCGCCGGGGAGCATCGCCGACACACCCAACCGTCATATCTGTCACTTCCACCTGCCACAATTGTCACCTCAACCCTGCTCTGTGTCATCTTTTCACCCCCTGAACCACCGGTAATGACACATCTGCCACCGCTCACAACCTTTTTGGCACAACATTTGTTTTATTTTTGAATCGGCAAGCCACCGCAAGCCCCCGGGCTACCGTAGCATTGCCGCTTATAAATTCTGAAAGCAATAAAAAACTAACAAATAAAACCTTTTACTATTATGGGAAAAATTATAGGTATTGACCTGGGAACCACCAACTCATGCGTATCAGTTCTTGAAGGCAAAGACCCCGTTGTTATCCCCAACAGCGAGGGACGCAACACAACCCCTTCGGTTGTCGCTTTCGTTGACGGAGGCGAACGCAAGGTGGGCGATCCTGCCAAACGTCAGGCAATCACCAACCCCGGCCGTACAATCTACTCAATCAAACGTTTCATGGGCGAAAACTTCGATCAGGTTCAGAAAGAAATCGAACGTGTGCCCTACAAGGTTGTCCGCTCCGACAACAACACTCCCCGTGTTGACATCGACGGCCGCCAATACACCCCTCAGGAAATCTCGGCAATGATTCTTCAGAAAATGAAGAAAACCGCTGAGGACTACCTCGGTCAGGAGGTGAAGGAAGCAGTCATCACCGTGCCTGCCTACTTCAACGACTCGCAGCGTCAGGCCACCAAGGAAGCCGGTGAAATTGCCGGTCTCACCGTGCGCCGTATCGTCAACGAGCCTACCGCTGCCGCACTCGCCTACGGACTCGACAAGAGCAACAAAGATCAGAAAATCGCTGTGTTCGACCTCGGTGGCGGCACATTCGATATCTCTATTCTCGAATTGGGCGACGGTGTGTTTGAAGTGAAATCAACCAACGGCGACACCCACCTCGGTGGCGACGACTTCGACCACGTGATTATCGACTGGCTGGCCGACGAATTCATCAAGGATGAGGGTGTTGACCTCCGTCAGGACCCGATGGCGCTCCAGCGCTTGAAAGAGGCTGCCGAGAAAGCTAAAATCGAGCTTTCGTCGACTACCTCAACCGAAATCAACCTCCCCTACATCATGCCCGTGAACGGTGTGCCCAAGCACCTCGTAAAGACACTTACCCGTGCCAAATTCGAGCAGCTGGCCGACCGTCTCATCAACGCCACCATCGCTCCCTGCGAACAGGCCCTCAAGGATGCCGGTCTGCAGGCCAAGGATATCGACGAAGTAATCCTCGTGGGTGGTTCAACCCGTATCCCCGCCATCCAGGCAATCGTTGAGAAATTCTTCGGCAAAGCTCCCTCCAAGGGGGTTAACCCCGACGAAGTGGTTGCCGTTGGTGCTGCCATCCAGGGTGGCGTTCTCTCGGGCGACGTGAAGGATGTGCTTCTGCTCGACGTTGTGCCTCTGTCGGTTGGTATCGAAACCCTCGGCGGCGTGATGACAAAGCTTATCGAAGCCAACACCACCATCCCTACCCGCAAGAGCGAAACATTCTCAACTGCCGCCGACAACCAGCCTTCGGTTGAAATCCACGTGCTTCAGGGCGAACGCCCCATGGCCAAGGACGACAAGACCCTCGGCAAATTCCACCTCGACGGCATTGCACCCGCCCCCCGTGGCATTCCTCAGATTGAAGTAACTTTCGAAATCGACGCAAACGGTATTCTCAACGTTTCGGCCAAGGATAAAGCCACCGGCAAGGAACAGAGCATCCGCATCGAGGCATCAAGCGGCCTTACCGACGCTGAAATTCAGCGCATGAAGGATGAGGCAGCCGCCAACGCCGCAGCCGACGCAAAAGAGAAGGAACGCATCGACAAGCTCAACCAGGCCGACGCAATCGTGTTCCAGACCGAGAAACAGCTCAGCGAACTCGGCGACAAGATTCCCGCCGACAAGAAAGCTGCCATCGAAGCTGCCGTTGCCAAGCTGAAAGATGCCCACAAGGCTCAGGATATCGCCGCCATCGACGCCGCTATCAAGGAAATCGAAACCACCTTCGGTGCCGCCCAGCAGGATATCCTCAACGCTCAAGCTCAGGCCCAGCAGGCAGGTGCCCAGGGCACCCCTAACCCCGGAGCCTCCACCTCCTCCAACCCCGGCGCCGACGACCACGTCACCGACGTCGACTTCGAGGAAGTGAAGTAATCCATGAATTTAGAAATATTTAAATCAACATAACCTGAGTGTAACTCGACGAGTTACGCTCAGGTTTGTTAATAAATACAAACAATATAATAGCGCTTTATAAAAAAACGTATATTTGCATATTAATCTGAAATAGCGCATCGAATGTTCGAGAATCTGAAAATTGAAGGATATCGTGGAATTGCTAAAACCGAGTTATCTCAATTCGGTCGCATTAATCTTTTCTTTGGTAAAAACAACTGTGGTAAATCCTCAATTCTCGAAGCTCTATTTTTGTTGACCGGACCGTCCAATCCAACATTACCTCTACTAATGAATCAATTACGAGGTATTTCCAAGCACACCCTTCAAACTATGGCGTTGGAATTTCATCAACCAGCCATTCATAATAGCATTTTCATTTTATCAGAAGGTAATGAAGCACGAGAATTGACTATACAACTTGTCAAACGTGAAAATTCCAATGTAAACTTGAAAGATATTGTTCCAGGTGAAACATCATCTGTAACATATTCCTATGGATTTTCCACAACTTTTAGAATTCGACACGGTAATAAGAATTATAAATCTGAAGTTCTTATTAATCCTGAAAATGATACACAGGCTTCTCAAAATATTGCGTCTGATTATAAAGAAAGCATCATAGCTCGATTTATATCTTCAAGAATTAGTTTTAACATAGATTCTTCTGACTATGGGCAAATCATCCAAAATAAAGAAGAAGAGAGAATATTTGACCTGATGCGGATAATAGAACCGCGTCTTATTGATATACAACTCGTAGGAAATGAATTTTTAGTGAATTTAGGAGGAGAGACGCGTTTACCTATAAATGTTATGGGTGATGGTTTTCTGAAAATTTTCAATTTGATTCTTGATATTCATTACAGCAAAAACGGCATTTTGATCGTTGACGAGCTTGATAATGGAATACATTATTCCGTAATGCCGTTACTTTGGAAAGCAATTGATGAAGCTTGCACACGATTAAATGTTCAACTATTTGCCTCGACGCACAGCCTTGATCTTATTAAAGGTCTTGTCTCGGCATTTGATGATGAATACAATGTTCCTCACATCGCTGCATATAAACTTATCCGTCGCCCAGACGATGAGATTGCATCGGTAAGATATTCAATAGGAGAGCTTTCCTACAGCGTGAATCAAAATATAGAGATGAGATGATAGCCATATTATTAGAGACTGGAAAGAAATCTACTCCAGAATATGTATTTATATTGACATTGCTGCGGCATCTTGGCTTCGATCCTGCACAGTATGAATTTATTACCGTAGGAGGCAAAGACAATTTATCTAATGTTACCACTAAAATGCGAGACATTGAGTTAAGTGGGGGAAAGAATGTCTTGATTTTTGATGCTGACACAGCTAAAAATGGAGGAGGATTCTCAACACGACTTTCAGAAATTAAAGCCACTCTCTCATCAAAAAAAGTACACGCAGAAATTTTTCTTTTTCCTAATCATCACGATGACGGAGATTTCGAAACAGTGCTTGACAGAATTGCAAACCGATCTTCACACAAATTATTTTTTGATTGTTTCTGCGACTTTGAATGCTGTGTATCTCATCAATATGTTGCTCCAAACCTTAAAGGGAAATTGCATACATATGTATCATCTCAAACATGGCTAAACAAAAAGCAACGAGACAGTATTGGCAAAGGCGAATGGCTGTTTGACGACAACAGGCTTTGGAGTCTCGAATCGCATGAACTGCAACCTCTTAAGGACTTTTTACGAAACAACCTATCTTAAACTCCAATTATATATTTTGTCCACAGATATTAAAACAACGTAAACGCCCGAATACTTGCCATCAAATATCTACGCTCATTGGGTTACAAGGTCGAAAACGATATGTTCAAGGCTCATTCATGGTATTTCCGCAACGCCCTCGTCCGCGCCAACTATCGCAATGTGGCCAAAGGAGTGGAACCGACAATAGAATTTCTCGTACTATTCTTCCGCAACCTCCTCTTTGGTGAGGAAAACGTGCTACGGAATCGCCATCTCCATATCCGGTGGCAAGATGTGAAACCTCAAAATGATGTGAAACCTCAAAATGATGTTTCAGAAGCGTTGAAACCTCAAAATGATGTTTCAAGAAAACTCCCCGAAGGCCTATCGCTAAAAGAAAGTGCTGTGCTTAAAGCTATAATCGCAGATACAGGCATCTCCATCGCTCAACTCTCCAAGAAAACCGGCCTCTCGACGAGCACCATCGACCGTGTGATAAAATCTCTAAAGGATAAGCAGATTCTCTTCCGAACCGGATCCACCAAGCAAGTGAATTGGCAGGTTAATCCGGCATAATGCTCCATTAACCAACACACTCTATATTTGAGGAGGTGAAGTAAGGGATCATACCTGCATAATAGGTTATAAAAGAATAGGAAGCAGAGCCTTGGCGGCAAACTGCTTCCTGTTCTTCTATTGTGCTGACGCTACCTTCGGGGAAGGTAAATCTTAGGGGTTATTTTACAAGTACCTTCTTGCCGGCGATGATGTAGAGCCCGGGGGCGAGGGATTTCACATCCTCCTGCGAGGCATTGCGCTTGATGCACATGCCCTGCATGTTGTAGATGTCGTTGGGGCGCTCGGGTTGGGCGATGGTATCTATTCCGATTTCATCCACACCGGCAGCATAATCCTGAACGGAGAACTCTGCTACGGGAGCGTTGGCATAGAGAGTCTCGGCAATGATCTTGCAATCGGTCACAACGTCGCCGTCGGCCTGAGCGCTTTCGCCGCCTCGGTCCACAAGAGTCACATTGCCCTCGTTGTCAACGGTGGCGAACTCAGGGTTGGTCGAGCGCCAGAAGATGTAGGGGAGCGAGGCATTGGCAGGTGACATAGTAACCGAGAACTTGTAAGTTTCGCCGGGTTTGAGAGCCACGGTAGCTTTGCCTTCTACTTCTAAATTATCGATAGGGATCAGGTCGTAGCCAGAGAAGCGATACCAGCAGCGGGTGAAGTTGTAATATGTATCCACGTAGCCGGGTGTCACATAGAGAGGACAGTCGTAGTAGCTGAACGAATTGTTGTTGGCGGCGGGGGGAGTGAGGGCGGTGATGCTAACGCCGGCCAGCTCATTGGCGCCATCGAAAGCTTTCTCACCTATCTCTGTCACCTCGCTGCCGATAGCGATGTTCTTGATATTGTTGCCGGCGAAGGCATTGTCGCCAATGGTCTTGGCGTGGGGAGGGAGTACAAGTTCGGTAAGGCCGCAGCCGTTGAAGGCATTAGCGCCTATGGTCTCGATAGAGCTGCCGAAGTTTACAGTGCTGAGGTTAGCAGCCCCGTTGAACGCATTGTCGGAAATTGCAGTAACGGCGTTGCCGTAAGTGACCGTTGACACATCGGAGCCGATGCATCCTGTCAGATTGCGGCCAATATAAATATTCGCTATGGCAGTATTTTGCAGGATGTCAGCCCCGATGCTGATTTCTTTGTTTCCATCCTCAAGAATAAATGAATTCAACTTTGAGCATCCATTAAAGGCACCGTCGCCAATGGTGGTTACCGAGTTGGGGATGGTGATGCTTGCCAAGCCGTAGCAACTGCGGAACGCGTCATTGCCGATATAGGCCACCGAGTTGGGGATGTCGATGCTTGTAAGTTCTGAGCAATGATTGAACGCGTCGTTGCCGACATAGGTCACCGAGTTGCCGATTTTGATGCTGGCCAAGCCGTAGCAATAATTGAACGCGCCGTTGCCGATATAGGTCACCGAGTTGCCGATTTTGATGCTGGCCAAGCCGTAGCAACTGCGGAACGCTTCATTGCCGATATAGGTCACCGAGTTAGGGATGTCGATACTTGTAAGTTCTGAGCAATCACGGAACGCGCCGTTGCCGATACAAGTCACCGAATTGGGGATGTCGATACTTGTAAGTTCTGAGCAATAATTAAACGCGTCGTCGCCGAGATGTGTCACCGAGTTGCCGATTTTGATGCTCGTCAGACCGCCGCAATCTCTGAACGCGCCGCCTTTGATAGAAGTCACCGAATTGGGGATGTCGATGCTTGTAAGTCCTGAACACCCACGGAAAGCTTCCGAGCCGATAATGTTTAATGTCTCAGGAAGTTTAACTTCGGTAAGACCTGAGCAGTATCTAAATGCATTAGCCCCTATGATCTTGAGCTTTTTTGGCAATACAAGCGATTTTAATGTTGAGTTGCCATAACTGTTGCCAATGACATCATAGCCGATAGACGTTACAGTATAGAATTTATCATTCCAGACCACACGTTCGGGTATGGACATTGTAGTCATACTGCTATAATCTCCTTTTACAAGAGCCACATCGTTTTCGCTTATACGACGATAGTTGAACACATCGTCGCTAAAAGCTGTCGCAACTTCGCCGGCTTCGTCTTTCAGATTCGAGAATTTCTCCCACTCCGAAGGAAGGTAATCATTTAAAGTTCCTGCAGGCACGGTGACCTCAATGGAATAGTCCTGGAAAGAATCATTGATATCAGGAGGGAGTATGGCTTGCACATTTAGACCATTTAAGCCATTGCATTTATAAAATGCACGATAGCCGATAGAAGACACCGAGTTAGGGATTGTAAACACACCCTTGATATTATCAGGCACAAAATACAACTCGGTTTTATCATTGTTCCAAATGCATCCATCCTCCACGCAACTGCCCTCGGCCGGATACCCGATAGCAATTACATTATACGGAAATGGATTGCCTATTGACTTAGGATATGCTGATTTTATCATACCACGGCAACCGTTGAAGGCATTATCGCCGATAGAAGTCACCGAGTTAGGGATGATGAGGCTTCCCAGTTGGCTGCAATCTTTGAAGGCTTCATCGCCGATAGAAGTCACAGAGTAGGGGATGTCGATGCTTCTCAAAGCGCTGCAAGCTTGGAACGTACTGCTGCCGATAGAAGTCACCGAGTAGGGGATGTCGATGCTTCTCAAAGCGCTGCAAGCTTGGAACGCACTGCTGCCGATAGAAGTCACCGAGTTAGGGATGTCTATGCTTTCCAGGGCGCTGCAATTTTGGAATGCAGCGCCGCCGATTGAAGTCACCGAGTTAGGGATGGTAACATGATTCAGATCGCATCCATAGAACGAAACGAAGCCAATTTCAACCACTGAATATGTAGTGTTGTCATAAGAAACTTCTGATGGAATTACCAATGTTCCGGAAACAGCATTGCCGGGCTTCATCCTTCCCTCCAACGTGCTGTAATAACCTTTCGCAGTCCGGACAGTTTTGTATGTGTAACTAATCACTTCGTAGTTAAGGGTCTGCCCTTCGTAGGTGAAGGTAAAGGCGGAGAGCTGCGTCGGAATCAGCGTCAGCAGCATCAGCCACAGTAGCACCGGCAACGAAGCCGATACTCGTTTGTGTAGTTTTTTACTCATGTTGTTTTGGTTTTGTGTTTATTTGTTGATTGATTCTGGTTGTTTTCTTCATTGCATTGGATGCAATATCCTGAAATTCTTCGGAATTGAGGGCTTGATAGGCATTGTAATGCCGGAATGGCCGGAAGCTTTTCAGCGATTTTTGAGCGCAACAATTCCATCCCGACCGTGGTATCACACTCTGAACGGGAAGCTATGTTGTGATGTTGATAAAGGATTTGCCAGAGGGATTCTTTATTCACTGTGAAAGCTATGCCTTGGTCTTCCTCTCGTCGGCGATAATGTTTGGTACGAAAAAAAGCGTAGGAATCTGTATCTGTTACCGTCCTACTTTCTGAGGCTTCTCGCATTGCCCATTTCCTGTCGGACGGCAACTGCAGAAGCCCACGCTCGTATATGTAATATGCACGTCCGACAGTGTCCTTCACAAGACACATTGCCGGATGCAGGGTATTACATATCCACGGGCATCTACCGTTGCTCCTCCTTGACAGGAAAATGAAATTTTGCGAGAATTTCAGAAAGTCAAGAATCAGCGCGGATAAACGCTTTCCATTATGTTATTTCAACATCCCGCCTCACATATTCCCGAAGCGGGCTTCTGCTATGGCGAGTTGCTGTTGCAAAAGTAGTTATAATTTTTGTGCTTTGCAATTATTTTAACTGTGCCGGATAATTCTTAACACATTTCACTCTCCGGCAGAACTATCATGTGAGTAGTTGGTTGTCACACTACGCGATTCGGCGCCTAACACCCAAAATGGCATCAAAATGCTTTCTCTCCGTGACTTGGGTGTGTCATGAATTTTGACACACCGCCATGCAAGTATGTATCATTGACTACCGATTTTGCTATGGCTGCTATCAAAAAGCGGAGGGGGTTACTGGATGAAGGGGCGGACGAGGTCGACGAAGTTTTCGAGGGGGATGGTTTGGCCGGCGGTGAAGTGAACGCGGTGGAGCTCGCCGTTGAGGATGAGGTCGACGTCGGTTTCCTGCGCCATGTAGTCCTTGGGGTAATAGGAGATGTTGCCACCGGTCACGTTGCCTTTTTCCCAACGGAAGCTGATTTTAAATGCTGCGAGAGCCTCCACATCAGCGGCCTCTCCATCGGCGGAGCGTGTGGCGCTAAACGGGAGGAAATCAATGCGGTCGGTCGTTGTGCGAAGCACCACATCGGTGTGCCCTTCAGCATCGGTCGCCATGATATCCGTGGCCTCGGGTTGGCCGGCGACGGCCGGAGCGGCAACGGAGGTGTAGGTAACCTGCTCCTCTTCAAGGGGTGCGTCGTTGGCTATGAGGCGATAGGCATCCAGGCCATCGCTCAACCGCAGCGATGCCCGGAACACGCGCAGACGGGCGAGATCGGGCTCTGCCGATTTCACCGTTGATATTACGAGCGTGGCTCCTTTCATGTAGTTAAGGGTGAGCGAAGCATCGGGGTTGGTGGTTATGTTGCCTGCCCCGGGGATAACTTTGAGGATTGTTGTGAAGTCGGAGCCGCCGGGAAGCGTCCCTTTCATGGTGATGCGGTCGTCGAACGACTTGATTTCGCCTGCATAATCCGACTTCAACACAATTGTGCAAAACAACGGCAATTCATCGCTGTAGGTCATTACGAGCACCGAATCGGCCGGGGAAGCAAAGTATTTTTCATTTATCCTGCCGTTGGTGAGGTCGATATCGGTAAACGCAACGTCGGTTGATGAATCAAGGCCGCGTCGATAGCCGGTGATACGGCTGCCGAGCGGCACGGAATGGTAAATCGTGAGGGTTGACAGGTTGGTTTCTCCGTCGTTTATCTCGATATGCTCATCGGGATATGTGCCATAGATTGTTGCCGCGGTGAGAGCGCCACCAATCTTTACAGCCTCGGCCGCCTCGCGTGCGGGCTTATCAAAGGTTAAAGAGTCGGCTTTTGCGGCCGCTGCCGACAATGAAACCGCAGCTCCCGCAAGAGCCGCGCAAATGAATATGAGTTTTTTTAACATGTCAACAAATTTTCCGCCGCAAAATTACTCATTTGTTTCCAAATATCGCCCACTCCCCAGTAGACCCCAAAACATTCCTACATAAACTTTAGAGCATCAGTAAGTCATGAAAATTATTACGTATATGAGAAATATAGAAACTTTATATCCTTGCCGGAGTTTTTTCGGCTCCTTTCACCCTCATCTTCAGTCGTGTAGCACGCTACACTCCTTCATCTTCGGGCAAAAATCGCTCGAAAAAACTTCCGTCAATGATATAAAATAATTTCCACGACTTACTTATTCGCGGATATGTTATAACTCCGGATGGGGTAATTGGGGCGGGGATTTAGCGGAAAGGGGTGGAATGGTCGTTCTTAAGGGTAGGCAGGCTGATGCCCGGATGGAACTGCCGGCAGGTTTTGCCGGTGGCGGAGATGTGGGATGAAAACAGCCTGAAAATAACCATGATGAAACGATTTGCGATATTGATTGCCGCAGGCGCAATTGCTGCGGCGCAGGCTTCGGGAAGCTGTGCGGGAACGGGTATTGAGAAAAAGGGCGCACCGGTGTGCGACAACCTGAGAGTGTGCGTCACCGACAACGTGAAGGGGGCGGCGATGCCGCAACCCGACTACACAGTGAGTTTGCGTCCACAAAAAGGTGAACGGCTATTTCACTCAAAGGTGGTTGAGCGGCAGATTGCGAAAATCAAGGCACAGCTCACCAACAGAAAGTTAGCATGGATGTTTGAGAACTGTTTCCCCAACACTCTCGACACCACGGTGCACTACCGCACCGGCGAGGATGGCAAACACGACACGTTTGTCTACACAGGCGACATCCACGCCATGTGGCTACGCGATTCGGGGGCACAGGTGTGGCCCTACGTTCAACTTGCCAATGCCGACCCCGAGCTGAAGGATATGATTGAAGGGGTGATACGTAGGCAGTTCAAGTGCATTTTGCTCGACCCCTACGCAAACGCGTTCAACGACGGCCCCACGGGGGGAGAATGGATGACCGACCTCACCGACATGATTCCCGATGTGCACGAGCGCAAATGGGAAATCGACTCGCTGTGCTACCCGCTGCGTCTGGCCTACGAATATTGGAAAGTGACCGGCGACGCAAGCATTTTCGACGACGAATGGCTCGCCGCCATGAACCGCATATATGCCACTCTCATCGAGCAGCAGCGCAAGGAGGGTGTGGGCCCCTATAAGTTCCAACGTCGCACCGAGCGCGCCCTCGACACCCTCAATAACAACGGGCTCGGAGCACCCGTGAAGCCCTGCGGCCTAATCGTGTCGAGTTTCCGCCCGGCGGACGACGCCACCACACTGCAGTTTCTTGTCCCCTCCAACTTCTTTGCTGTGTCGTCGCTGCGAAAGGGAGCCGAGATTCTGTCGACGGTCAACGGCGACCACGAATTTGCCGCACGCTGCAATGCCCTGGCCGACGAGGTGGAGGGAGCCTTGAAAAAATATGCCGTCTACAATCACCCTGAATTCGGTGAAATCTATGCTTTCGAGGTCGACGGCTTTGGAAACCGAATGCTGATGGACGACGCCAATGTGCCGAGTCTGCTTGCAATGCCCTACCTTGGCGATGTTGCCGTGGACGACCCAATCTATCAGAATACCCGCCGCTTCGTGTGGAGCGACAGCAACCCCTACTTTTTCAAAGGTGTGGCCGGCGAGGGTATCGGCGGCCCCCATATTGGCTACGGAATGGCGTGGCCCATGAGCATTATGATGAAAGCCTTCACCTCAACCGACGACAACGAGATTCGCGAATGCGTGGCGATGCTTCTCAACACCGATGCCGGAAAGGGATTCATGCACGAATCGTTCAATGTTGACGACCCCGCCGATTTCACCCGCGAATGGTTCGCGTGGCAGAACACCCTGTTCGGCGAACTCATAATGAAACTTGTGAACGAAGGTAAAACCGACCTTCTCAACTCCATCCCCGAATAAAAAACGTTCAGTTGCCTAATCAACCTGTGAAATTCTCATGAAACACTTATATCTTGCCGGGACAATACTTATAGCCGGTGTGTTATTCCCGTCAACAACCTGCGCCCGCACAGAAACCACATTCACGCATGGATGGAAATTCGCACGGGTCGATGCCGACGGCACACAAAAAGCTTGGCAGGATGTGCGTGTGCCCCATGACTGGGCTATTCATGAACCGTTCTCAGGCGATTACGATGTGCAGAATGTCGCCATAAAGCAAAACGGCGAAATTGAAAGCAGCGAAAAAACCGGTCGCACCGGCGGTTTGCCCTATATGGGTAAAGGGATTTACACCACCACGTTTGAAGTTCCCGACACAACCGGACAAGTGTTCACCCTTGTGTTCGACGGTGCCATGAGCAACCCGCAGGTAACGGTAAATGGCAGGCATGTGGGGCATTGGGCCTATGGCTACAACTCTTTCTATCTCGATTTACCGGGGGGCACAATCAATCCGGGAGAAAACACTCTCACGGTAGAACTTGAGAACCACACGCAGTCATCACGATGGTATCCCGGAGCGGGACTATACCGCAATGTTCACCTTGTGACCACATCGCGGGTTCATGTTCCAACCTGGGGAACCTACGTCACCACTCCCTATGTATCGGCCGAGGAAGCCTCAGTGAAACTTACCACCGAAATCAAAGGGGCCGAGAAGGGGGAGGCAATCGGGGTGAACACCGACATCATAGCTCCCGACGGAACGATAGCGGCCACAAACAACTCAACATACTATGCTCACGGGCAAACCTTCACCCAAAACTTCTTGATTGAAAAGCCATTGCGATGGTCGCCTGATTCGCCGTGGCTCTATGTTGCCCGAACCACATTAACCGTTGACGGTAAGCCTGTTGACGAATACTCCACCCGCTTCGGCATACGCTCACTTGACTTTATTCCGGAAAAAGGATTCTTTCTCAACGGGGAATACACCCGTTTCAAGGGTGTGTGCAACCATCACGACCTCGGCCCGTTGGGTGCGGCAATCAACCGCTCGGCCCTGCGCCACCAGATTGTAATGCTCAAGGAAATGGGGGCCAACGCCATAAGAACATCACACAACATGCCGGCACCCGAGCTCGTTGAACTTTGCGACGAGATGGGAATGATGCTCATGGTGGAAGCTTTCGACGACTGGGGATTCAACCCCAAATGCCCCAACGGATATGGCAAGATTTTTGGAGAATGGGCAGAAAGAGACATGACCAACATGGTGCGGCACTACCGCAACAACGCATCGGTGATGATGTGGAGCCTCGGAAACGAAGTTCCAAGCCAATGGAACCCCGACGGAATTGCCGAACTCCAAATGCTACGTGACATTGCCCATCGTGAAGACCCCACACGCCCTGTGACCTGCGGCCTTGACCAATACGATGCTGTCATCAACAACGGTTTTGCAGCGGCACTTGATATTCCGGCATTCAATTACAAGCCGCAATACTACCCCGAGGCCTACGCTCTGTTACCTCAAAAGCTGATGTTGGCAGCCGAGACAGCCTCGACCGTATCGTCGCGTGGAATATATATGTTCCCGATGCGATTATCAAATTATGCGAAATATGATAACCACCAGTCATCATCCTACGACATGGAATACGGAGGCTGGTGCAACATCCCCGACCTCGATTTTTCTATGGACGATGATTATTCGTGGCTCATCGGCCAGTTCGTGTGGACAGGGTTCGACTATCTCGGCGAACCTTTCCCCTACGATTCCGCCTCCTGGCCTAACCACTCGAGTATGTTCGGCATCATCGACCTCGCATCCATTCCAAAGGACCGCTATTGGCTCTACCGTTCGCAATGGAACACAAAGTCGCCCACCCTCCACCTGCTGCCCCATTGGACATGGCCGGGGCGCGAAGGTGAAGTAACCCCTGTGGTGGCTTACACATCATGGCCAAAAGCCGAACTGTTTGTCAACGGAAAATCGGCAGGCGTCAAAGAAAAGGCTACTGACAAAAAACTTGATTTTTCCGAAATCGCATCCCTCCCCTGGAGTGACCGCGACAAAAAAAGAAACGTGGCGCTTCGCAATGATTCAATTGCCATGAGCCGTTACCGCCTGATTTGGGACGATGTTGTGTATGAACCCGGCGAATTGAGAATCGTGGCATACGATGCTGAAGGGAATCCCGTTGATGAACTCGTGACAAAAACCGCCGGGAAAGCCCATCATATTGTTCTGACTCCTGACCGCACGGAAATAACAGCCGATGGCAACGATTTGGTTTACGTCACCGTGCAGGTAGCCGACAAGAACGGCACGATTGTGCCTACTGACACCAGGATGGTTAACTTCAACGTAGACGGAGACGCAGAATTTCTGGCAACCGCCAATGGCGACCCCACATGTCTGCTCAGTTTCTATTCCCCGAAAATGAAATTATTCAGCGGAGCTGCCACAGTCATTTTGCGAGCCGGAACCAATTCCGGAACAGCAACCCTCACCGTAACAGCCCCAAATGTAAAACCTGCCACCATCACAATAAACGTTAAGTAGTCCACTCCCATGAAAACATTGAAACTTATTGCCGCCGCCATGCTCCCGTTGCTGGCGGGGTGCGGCCAGAGCAGCACTCAGCAGCTAACGAAATCGGGGCTCGACCCGGCGCTGTTTGAAACCGAGGTCGACGGCATGCAAACCGCGCTCTACACCCTCACCAACGCCAACGGCGCTGAAGCATGCATCACCAACTACGGCGGGCGCCTCGTGTCGCTGATGGTGCCCGACCGCAACGGCAACCTCACCGACGTGGTGCTCGGCCACGACTCCATCGCCGACTACATCAACATCGACGGTAATTTCGGCGCACTCATCGGGCGCTATGGCAACCGCATAAACCAAGGGCGCTTTTCAATCGACAGTGTGGAATATCAACTGCCACAGAACAATTTCGGCCATTGCCTTCACGGAGGGCCGAAAGGGTTTCACCATTCGGTGTGGAACGCCACGCAACCCAACGACTCGGTGCTGACCCTCACTCTCCATTCTTCCGACGGCGATGCCGGCTTCCCCGGCAACATCGACGTGGAGGTAACCTACACCCTGACATCCGACAACGCCATCGCGATAGCCTACAAGGCAACAACCGATGCGCCTACTATCCTCAACCTCACCAACCACTCCTATTTCAACCTCAGCGGCGACCCCTCGGGCGATATCCTTGCCGAGAGCATCACATTCGATGCCGAAGCCTACACGCCCATCGACTCAACATTCATGACCACCGGTGAAATTGCCCCCGTAGCCGGAACGCCGTTCGACTTCACCTCACCCAAACAGATTGGAGCCGACCTCACCGCCGACAACGAACAGCTGCGCAACGGCCGCGGCTATGACCACAACATGGTTCTCCGCGCCAACCGCGACACCAATCTCCCCGCCGCCATCGTCACCGATCCGGTTTCGGGCATAAAGATGGAAGTATTCACCACCGAACCGGGCATCCAGTTCTATATCGGCAATTTCCTCGACGGCACTGTGAAAGGTAAAAAAGGGATTGCCTACCCGCTTCGCTCGGCAATCTGCCTTGAGAGCCAGCATTTCCCCGACAGCCCCAACAAACCGGCGTGGCCGTCAGTTGTGGTCCGCCCCGGTGAGGTCTACACAAGCGCGTGCAAATATCGCTTCTCCACCATCTGACATCACTACACAATCGCCATCATCGGCCGATTTCGCGCGGGTTAGGTGCCTGAGAAAAGGAGCGTGTAGCCCAGCAGGCGGTCGTAGCGTTCGCCCGGGGCACGATAATAAACGGCCACAAGATATTCGTTGACCGTCTGGTAGAAATTGCCGTCGACATCGGCAGTTGAAGCCGGGCGGTCAACGCCATTGTTGAACAGCGGTTTTGCACCACCCTGCTGCGGTTGCGACGGGAGGGTGAGGAACTGATAGTTGTAGGCGCCCTGCTTGAGAAGCATCACCTTTTGATATGTTCCGGTTTCGGCATCGTAGCGCATGCGTGAGCTTTCGTCGAAGCGACGGTTGGTGAAATCACCGTCGAGATACACATCCATCCCGGGGATGGGGAGCATGGCGAGGGTGAAGTGCACAACCGAATAATCGGCCTCGGTGTTGAAGTCGGAGGCGTTATACTCGCGCACGAAAAATCGGCCGTGCTGCGTTGAATCAAACAGATAGTTTTTTGAATGGCGCGGAGTTGCCGGGGCGATAAAATGATGGTAGAAAGGTGGCACCCACTCGATTGATTCCACACCCATGCCGGGATAGGTGAGCTGCACCGTCTCCATGCGCCGGTATTCATTTCCTGCGGGAAAAATGAGATTGCGCTGATGGTCGAATATAATCTTGGAGCCGTTCACCCTCGACGGATGGGATACAACCGCGGGGTTGTCGACACGGCCGTTCTGCGTCACAACCACCCGCAGGTCGTTGAAGGAATCGCGCACGGGATAGCGCATGAGGTCGAGCTCGACATCAACCTGCTGGTGGGAGTCGTTGTAGTCGACATCGGTTCGGGAACTGACCTCTCCCCTCACCTGCACAGCCCCTTCCGACACCATGAAGCGCACCTGCAGAATGATTTCATCGGGGTTATCCTCGGGGTAGACACGCAACAGATAATTTCCCGACAGGGTGAAGCGGAAATCGGGATTGGGAAGCGTGAGCGAATAGTGCACATAGTGGGTTGAGGTGCCACGCGAAAAGGAATAATCCTCCACATCGGCATAGTTGAAGCCGTCGAACACCTCCGAATCGACAACGTTGGAGAGTCGCCAGTCGGCATCGCAATGATAGATTGAATAGCGCAGATAGTCGCGCTCTTCGGCAAAGCGGTCGAACCCGATTGTGAGCCTGTCGGTTGAATTGAGCGTGATTACGGGTGGGGCGAGGCGGTTACCCTCGAGTTCGATTGTGAGTGTGTGGAAATCGGGGTGAAAGATGCCCGTTGATGTGTTTTCGGCTTGCATGCAGATGGCAAACAGAGCCGTGATGATGAGCAGGAGTTTTCGGAGTGGCATTGGCGGAAGTGTGGAGATGAGAGATTTCTTATAGTCGGATAATGGCAATTACCATTTCACGGGTTCTTTGCCGTGCGCCTCAAGGTAGCTGTTGGCACGCGAGAAATGGTGGTTGCCGAAAAAGCCGCGGTGAGCCGACAATGGTGAGGGGTGCGGCGATGTGAGCACCAGATGGCGCGATTGGTCGATGAGTGCTTTCTTCCCTATCGCATAGCTGCCCCAGAGGATGAACACCACGTGCTCGCACTCGCGCGAGATGGTGGCGATAACATTGTCGGTAAAAGTTTCCCACCCGCGCCCCTGATGAGAGCCTGCGCGGTGCTCCTCAACCGTGAGAGTGGCGTTGAGCAACAGCACACCCTGGCGCGCCCAACGCGTGAGGTCGCCGTCGGCAGGGATAGGGGCACCGGTGTCGGATTCAACCTCCTTGAAAATGTTGCGCAGCGACGGAGGGAACGGCACCCCGGGATTCACCGAGAAACAGAGACCGTTGGCCTGCCCCGGCCCGTGATAGGGGTCTTGCCCGAGAATAACCACTTTCACATTGCTGAACGGGCAGGCATCGAAAGCGGCAAAAATCTTGCCGCCCGGGGGATAAACGGGCACCGCACGGTAGCGCTCGGTGACAAATTGCGTGAGTTGCCCGAAATAGGGAGCTTCCCATTCTGCGGCAAGCCGTTCTTTCCAACCCTGTTCTATTCTGACGTTCATGGTGCGTTGCTGATAGTTGCTTTATGTGCAAAGATACAAAGTATTTTTGATGAACGAAAATTGCGCGTGGAGCCTTTGGTATAGGGCGATACATAAACAAGGAAGCCGCGCCACCCGGGAGGGTGACACGGCTTCTGTTGGTTTATCTTGGTAACTGAGATTATTCAGCAACTTCGATTGTAACGGCGCGGTCGAGAGTGAGGCACTTGTCGCCGAGGTCAACGCGGTTACCGTTGTTGGTGGTAGCGTTGAGCTGGTCGGCAGCAACACCATATTTTACGAGCTGGTTCTTAACGGTGTTCACGCGGTTTTCGCGGAGACGAACGTTGATTGCGTCGGTACCGGTGTAGTTATCGGCCCAGCCGGTGAGGGTGTACTTCTTGGAAGTGTCAGCCTTCATCACGTTTGCTACAGATTCGAGCACCTTGCGGTCAACCGAAGTCAGACGGTAAACGTTGCAGGGGTAGTAGATAGTAGCGAGGGGAGCCTTGGTAACAACCTGCTTTTCAACAGGACGGTTGAGGCAAGCCTTGAGCTGAGCTTCGAGGTCGGCGATGCGGGCATCGGCAGCCTGAAGGCGAGCGCGGTATTCGTCGCAGTTTTCGGCGGGAGGACAAACGGGAACAACGGGAGCCGACCATTCGGTGGTGCCGAATTTGTAGGCAGCTGTGATCATAGCTTCACCAACGAGAGCGGTGTTCTTCCAGTGAGCGTATTCGTCAACGTGGTTGGAAAGAGCAACGGCACGGAGGTCGAGACCCAGCGAGAAGTGACGGGTGATGTTGAATTCCTGAGTGATACCTGCGCGGAGCGAAATCACACGGTCGCCATTGTGCTTCCAGCCGAATTCGGTTGCCTGCTCGTTCTTGGCATATTTATACATGCTCCAGTAGAGGGCACCACCGGCATAGAAGTATGCGTTGTAAACACGGTTGGGTTTGTAACCGCACCACCAGTTGGTGAGGCTGATCATAACGTCGAAGCCCGGGCCGATGTAGTTCACTTTCGATTTGTACATGCCGTCAACGAGGTTTTCCCAGGGGCGTGCGCCGGGGAAAGCTTCTTTGGTAACACCTTTCACTGAAAGGAAGTCAGCACCGAGACGGGCACCGATGATGGGTGAGAACCATTTGCCGACATAGAGAGAAGCTGCGGGAGCGAAGCGGTCGCTTACGTTGCGCTTGCTGTCCTGAGTGGTGAAGCCCATAGCCACACCGCCTTCACCCTGGATAAACCAGTTGGCAGAGAACTTGTTGAACAGGTAGCCCTGCGAGGCATCCTCAACATAGGTCACCTCCTGTGCATTCTGGGCAACGGCGCTGCCTGCGAGCAGTGCGAAACCTAATGCTAAGATAGAACTCTTTTTCATAGATAAAGTAAAAACGTTTTGTTGATATATATGAAAGTTATTTGTTTTGTGCTTTTGTGTCGTATCCCTCTTCTCCCTCGTGTGATAAATCCTTATGCAGTCGTCAATTGATGTAAACTACTGATTTTAAAGCTTTTATTTATAATGATTACGCTCTTGACCGCATCAATCGGCCGAGAGTGATGCAAAAATCGGTGTAAAGTTAGTGATTTTTTTTAATTATTTCACATTTCGCCGACGGAATTTGCATCAAGTGTTGATAATTAAAAAGAAAATCGGGGGTAAGCCCCACGAACTTTACCAAATTTTAGCATCTCTTATGAATAGAGAACCCCGAAAACCTGCGTGAGGTTTTCGGGATTCCCAGTTTTAACTTTGTTAACGGCAAAATGTTAACAGCCAATCTCGATCACGAATCGTTGAACCCGAAATCGCTTATTTTGAGATTGCTTAAAAACAAGCTTTTAGCCGTGATTTATTTGCCGATGAATTTCAGCACCTGCTCAACAATGTTCTGAGCGGTGAAGCCGAATTTCTCGTCGAGCACCTTGTAGGGTGCCGATGCGCCGAAATGGTTGAGACCGAACACCTTTCCGTGAGGTCCCACAACACTGCGGAGAGTTGAGGGGAGCCCTGCGGTGAGGCCGAACACGGGCACACCGTTGGTTGGGATGACGCTTTCGCGGTAGTCTTTATCCTGCTCCTCGAAGAGTCCGAGCGAAGGCACCGAAACCACGCGGCAGGGAATCTCTCCTGCTTCGAGCAGTACGGCCACCTCGCAGAGAAGCGACACTTCCGACCCGTTGGCAACGAGCACAACTTTGGGATGGGGTGTATCCATCACAACATAGCCACCCATGTGGGCACCCTGAGCCTCCTCATAGCGGTTGCCGGTTGCAGCGGGGAGGTCCTTGAGGTCCTGACGCGAGAGTATGAGAGCTGTGGGGGTGCTGAAGTTATCCATTGCCATCTGCCATGCCACAGAAGTTTCCACGGCATCGGCGGGGCGGATAACGAGCATCGAGGGCTTGCCCGAGAAGTTGCGGAGCTCCTCCATCAGGCGGATTTGAGCCTCCTGTTCAACGGGTTCGTGGGTGGGGCCATCCTCGCCTACACGGAATGCGTCGTGACTCCACACATATTTCACGGGGAGCTCCATCAACGCGGCCATGCGGATGGCGGGTTTCATATAGTCGGAGAACACGAAGAATGTGCCGCATGCGCAGATAACGCCTCCGTGGAGTGCGATGCCGTTCATAATCGACGCCATAGTGAGCTCCGACACACCGGCGTGGAGGAATGCCCCCGAGAAATCACCGTTGGTGAATGCGCCGGTGCGTTTGAGAAACGCATCGGTCTTGTCGGAGTTGGCGAGGTCGGCACTCGACACTATCATGTTTTCAACTTTCTGGGCCAGCACGTCGAGCACTGCTGCAGAGGCGGTGCGGGTTGCGGCTCCGGCTTTCTGCACGATTGCCGAATAGTCAATTTCGGGGAGTTTGTTGTTGATGAAATCGTCGAGCTTTTTGGCGAGCTCGGGATTGGCCTTTGCCCATTCAGCCTCGGCAGCCTTGCGGGCGGCGCAGATTTTGCGCAGCTCGGCGTTGCGGTCGGCATAGAGTTTTTCAACATCGGCGGGCACAAGCCAGGGGTTGGCGGGGTCGGCGCCCAGATTCTCAACCGTTTTTGCATAGTCGGCACCCGATTTGCTCAGGGGCTGACCGTGGGTTGAGCATTTTCCCTCGAAATTGCTGCCGTCGGCGGTGACGGCGCCACGCCCCATGATGGTGTTGCCGATGATGAGGGTGGGACGCTTTGTTTCAGCATTTGCCGCAGTGAGTGCTCCGGCAATCGCCTCGGGATCGGTTCCGTCAACGGTAATCACGTTCCATCCCCATGCGGTGTACTTCATGGCCACATCCTCGCAGTCAACGGCATCGACATCGGTCGAGAGCTGCACGCGGTTGCTGTCGTAGAACATGATGAGGTTGGCAAGGCCGAGGAATCCGGCAATGCGGCCTGCGCCCTGCGAGATTTCCTCCTGGATGCCGCCGTCGGAAATAAACGCGTAGGTTTTGTGAGCTACAACGTCGCCGAAACGGGCTTGCAGAAAACGCTCGGCAATGGCGCAGCCAACGGCCATTGTGTGACCCTGCCCGAGCGGACCTGAGGTGTTTTCAACGCCGCGTTCGGGGTCGAGTTCGGGATGGCCGGGGCAAACGCTGCCCCACTGGCGGAACTGCTGCAGCTCGGCCACAGTGTATTTTCCGGTGAGCGCCAACACGGCATAGAGCATGGGTGACATGTGACCGGGGTCGAGGAAAAACCTGTCGCGCGCAATCCATGTGGGATCATCGGGGTCGGTCACGAGAAATTGCGAGTAGAGCACGTTCACGAAGTCGGCGCCTCCCATGGCGCCTCCCGGATGGCCCGACTTAGCTTTTTCAACCATCGATGCCGCAAGCACACGAATGGTGTCGGCTGCCTTGTTGACGAGTTGGGTGTTCATGTGGGATGAAGTGTATAGTTAGTTAGTTTAGGTGAATGTCGGGGAAAAACGGATGGCCTGTCATTAAAAAAGCTGACACCGACCGGCCATTTATCAACGTCGGGAACCACCGTTTTGTTTGTGAAAGACAATGGTCGGTTCCCGACGTGAGAATTATGCTGTCGCCGAATCAGAGAGCGTTCTCCACTTCGTCGTCGACGGGGATGTCGCGGTTAACGTTCTTCGAGCCACTCACGCCGTAGAAGAACAGGTAGGCAAGCATGGCGATAACCAGCCAGTAGGAGGTCATGTAGCCTGCCGAGTTGGCGATGGCGTTCTGGATGAGGGGCATCACGCCGCCACCTACAACCATCATCATGAAAATGCCCGAAGCCTGTGCGGTGTATTTGCCGAGACCCTCGACAGCGAGGTTGAAGATGCCGCCCCACATAACCGAGGTGCAGAGGCCGCAGAGCACCAGCAGCAAAGCGCTGATGGGCACCTGTGCCATGTTGAAGCCTTCCTCAACACTGTAGGCAGGCATGGAAACACGGATTGTGGAGGGGAGGAAGATAGCGAGGGCGATGAGCACTATTGCTGTTGCCGACACAACGATGAGCTGTGTGCGGCTCGACACCTTGCCCGAGATAACACTCGATGTGGCGCGGCCAACGAGCATGAGCAACCAGTAGATTGCGGCAACGGCGCCTGCAACGGCTGTGGCGTTGGTTGTGATGCCCGAAACAGAGCTGTCGGAGAGATAGAAGATGAGCACGCCGGGGATGCCGACCTCAATACCCACATAGAAGAAGATGCCGATAACGCCGAGCACGGTGTGACGGAAGTTCCAGGGGCTGTGGGCATATTTCACTGCCTTGGCACCCTTCTTTGCCATGTGAGGTTCGGGGATAGCCACAAGGCTGATGATGATGAGGGCGCACACAAACACACCCATAGCGATGAAGAGCAGGGGAGCCACATCGCTCATTGCGGTGGAAGCGGTTACGGTGCCGATGAGCATACCAACGAAGAGGGGGGTGAGGGTGCCGGCAAGCGAGTTGAGCGAGCCACCGGTCTGGATGAGCTGGTTGCCTTTGTTGCCACCGCCGCCGAGGAGGTTGAGCATGGGGTTAACCACGGTGTTGAGCATGCACACGCAGAAACCGCAGATGAATGCACCGAGCAGATAAATGACAAAGTTGAGCATCACGGGCTGGCCACCGACGGTGAACACGGGGGTTTCGGCGCCGAAAACGCTTGAAAGATATTGGAAAACAAGACCTACCAGACCAACTGCCATAGCGAGAAGGGCGGTTTTCTTGTAACCGATTTTCACCAGCAGGTTGCCGGCGGGAATGCCCATGAACAGATAGGCGAGGAAGTTCATCATGTTGCCCATCATGCCCGACCAGTCATACTGGTTTTTCCAGATTGTGCCGAGCGGAGCAGCCAGATTGGTGACGAATGAAATCATCGCAAAGAGAAAGAACATTGCAATGATTGCAATCAAGCGTCCGTTGGAGCTTGCTTTTTCTTGTGTCATAATCGTTTTTAGTGTAGTTTAAGGTGGTTAGTATTATTTTGGTTTGTGCAAATTTACTGAAAAATCAGCGCCCTGCAAAAAAACTTTGCAAGGCGCTGTGTGATGCGGTTCAATATTGGCGGGAGCCGAAAATGGCTGTTCCCACCCTCACCATTGTTGAGCCCTCCTCAACGGCGATCGGATAGTCGTCGCTCATGCCCATGCTCAGGGTGTCGAAACCACGGAGGTCGGGGCACATTTCGCAAATGCGGCGGTGAAGCGAGGCAATGGCGGAGAAATCGGATTTTACACGGGCGAGGTCGTCGGTGTTCGACGCCATACCCATAAGTCCGCAGATGTGGGTGGCTTTCAGGCTCTCGAAGCTGCGGTTGGCAAACCATTCGAGCAGTTCGTCGGGAAGGAATCCGAACTTTGTTTCCTCGCGGGCAACATGCACCTGCATGAGCACCGGCTGCACCACGCCGAGGGTTTCGGCCTCCTTGTCGATGGCACGGAGAAGCCTGTCGGAGTCAACACTCTCAATCAGCGCCGGATGCAACTTGAGCAGCTGCTTCACCTTGTTGGTTTGCAGGTGGCCGATGAAGTGCCAGCTTATGTCGGCAGGGAGTGCGGGCACCTTCTGCGCGAGCTCCTGCACACGGCTCTCGCCGAAATTGCGCTGCCCACCTGCGTAGGCCTCGGCTATGGCTTCGGCGGGATGGAATTTCGACACGGCAACCAGCGTCACCCCCTGCGGGAGGGTGCTTTTTATCTCGCTGATGTGGTGCGCTATCTCATTCATGCCGGGATCAGTCCTTTTTCTCGGGAGTTTCCCCCTTCACCTTCACTTTGTAGACGTCCATAAGGGGAGTTTCGGCGATTGACACGATTTCAAAATCGGCCATTGTGCCTTTCATACCCTCCATGAAATTGTCGAAAGCCCCCTTGAAGTCGTTGCCGGCCACAAGGATGAGCGAGGTTGATTTTTTCTCGACAGCAGTTTTTTCGTCGATGGTGATGAATGCCACCTTTACAAGATACCACTTGTCGGCCGAATCATCCCAGAAAATCTCGCTGATTTTGGTGCGCTTCACGGCCGAGACATTCACCTCGCCGCTGATGAAGGGGGTCTGCTCCTCGATGATGCGAGCCTCGGCTTCGGTGAAGCTCAGGGCATCAACCAGAAACGATTCGGTAACTTTTTTCACTGCTCCGTTCTCCTGGAGCTTGTCATATCGGATTTTGCATTCAAACCAACTTGCCATAATGATTTCAATTGTTGACTGTTTGGAACATGTTATAAGTAATTCTGTTAAGTCGCCGGCATGAGCCGTTGCATGTTTAAAAACATATTTCACTACTATCCCGCAAACTAAACTTACAATTAATTTGTAAAATAACGTAAAGTCGTTAAATTTGCCATTGAATAGAAGTGAACGCCGGCAACGGCACAGCGCTTAAATCAAGGGCAAAGTTACTTTTAAAAACTCAACTTTGCAAACCTAAAAACCAAACCCCGCAGCCAATGGCAAAGGATTCATTTTTCACCCGCGCGGTGTCGATGTATGTCGACGGTTTCCGGTCAATGACCGTTGGCCGGAGGCTTTGGGCCGTGATTCTTATCAAGTTGGCCATCCTGTTCTTCGTGTTCAAGCTGTTCTTTTTTCCCGACATACTGAAGGAGAACTACGACAACGATGCCGACCGCGCCCGGGCTGTGCGCTCGGCTCTCGCTCCCGCCAAAAACTAAAAACAAAAAAACTAACAACTAAAAACTATAAAACTCTATGGACGATTTGATTAGCACGGTTGATTGGTCGAGGGCACAATTCGCACTCACCGCAATCGTTCACTGGCTTTTCGTGCCCCTGTCGATTGGCTTGTCGCTGATTGTGGGTATCATGGAAACCATGTGGTACAAAACCCGCAACGAACGTTGGAAACGCATGGCCAAATTCTGGATGCTGCTGTTCGGAATCAACTTTGCCTGCGGCGTTGCAACAGGCCTCATCCTCGAATTCGAGTTCGGCACAAACTGGTCGAACTACTCATGGTTTGTGGGCGACATTTTCGGGGCACCCCTTGCCATTGAAGGCATTGTGGCGTTTTTCCTCGAATCAACCTTCATTGCCGTGATGTTCTTCGGCTGGAACCGCGTGAGCGCCGGCTTCCACCTTGCCGCCACATGGCTCACCGCTCTGGGCATCTGCCTGTCGGCCTACTGGATTCTGGTTGCCAACGCCTGGATGCAATATCCCGTGGGGATGGAATTCGACCCGGCACAGATGCGCAACGTGATGGTGTCGTTTGCCGATGTGGCACTCTCACCCGTTGCCGTCAACAAATTTTTCCACACCGTTCTGTCGGGCTGGGTTCTCGGTGCCGGCTTCGTGATTGGCGTGAGCTGCTGGTTCCTGCTGAAAAAATCGAACGTGGAGTTTGCCAAGGAGTCGATGAAAATCGCCTCATGGGTAGGCCTGACGGGCATTCTGCTCACCATGTGGACCGGCGACGGTTCGGCCGTGCAGGTGGCACAGAAACAGCCCATGAAACTCGCCGCAATGGAGGGTCTCTACAACGGCACCACAGGGCAATCGCTTGTGGCATTCGGCCTCATCAACCCCGACAAGGAACGCACCGACGACCAACCCGCCATCCTTGGTGAAATCTCCATCCCCTACGGGTTGTCGATTCTCGCCAACCACGACCCCAAAAGCTTCGTGCCGGGCATCAACGATCTTATCAACGGCATCTCAATCAATGCCGACGGCGATACCATCGACACCGTGAGCTATGCCGAACGCATTGCCCGCGGCCAACAGGCCCAGCAGGCGCTGCGCAACTACGACGCGGCCATGAATGCAGGCGATGAAGCTGCAATGAACTCGGCTGTTGAAGCCCTGAAAGCCGACTTCAAATATTTCGGCTACGGCTACCTCAACAGCGTTGACGAGGCTGTGCCCCCCGTGGCTCTCACCTTCTACGCTTTCCGCGTGATGGTGATGGGTGGCGGCTACCTGCTGCTGCTCTTCGCGGCCATGCTCTTCCTGAGCTACCGCAAGCCGCGTGTGATTGAAAACAAATGGGTTGTTTTCTTCGGACTCATCACCATCCCCATCGTGTGGATTGTGAGCGAGGCCGGATGGATAACTGCCGAGATGGGACGCCAGCCCTGGACAATCGAAGGCCTGCTGCCGGTGCGTGCCGCAGTGAGCGCCATCCCCGCAGGTTCGGTGCAGCTCACCTTCTGGATGTTTGTTGTGGTGTTCACCGGGCTGCTTGTTGCCGAAGTGAGCATCATGATTCGCGAAATAGCAAAAGCCACCAAAAAAGACCTTCTCGCCTGACGGGTGGAATCACTCTAACTAACTCGAATTTCAAAGAACTTTAAACAATGGAAGCATTACAAATATATTGGTGGTTTGTGATTTCGCTGCTTGGCGGACTGCTGGTGGCCCTGCTGTTCGTGCAGGGTGGCCAAACCATGATATGGTCGACACGCAGCCCCCGGCGCAAATCGCTGCTCGCCAACGCGCTCGGTCGCAAATGGGAACTCACCTTCACCACTCTCGTGGTTTTCGGCGGCGCTTTCTTCGCCTCGTTCCCCCTCTACTACTCAACAAGTTTCGGCGGTGCCTACTGGCTGTGGATGCTCATTCTGCTGAGCTTCATTCTCCAGGCCGTAAGCTACGAATTCCGCACCAAACCGGGCAATGTGTTCGGTACCCCCGCCTACGACATGTTCCTCTGGATTAACGGTTGCGTGGGTTGCGTGCTGCTCGGCGTGGCTGTGGGTATGCAGTTCTTCGGAGCCGATTTCACCGTTGCCCGCGGCAGCATTCTCGATGCCGGTGCGCCGGTAATCTCCACATGGAACTCCATGCATGGTTTCAACGAAATTTTCAGCTTCAGAAATCTGCTGCTCGGCGCTGCCGTGCTGTTCCTGGCCCGCACTATGGGAGCGCTCTTCTTCATCAACGCTGTAAACGACAGCGACGAGGCCGACTTCGCCAAACGCATGCGCCTGAGAGTGTTGCTCAACGGCACTGTGTTCGTGCTGTTTTTCCTCTCGTTCCTCTACGCCCTGTTCATGAGCGACGGATATTCAACCGCTGCCGACGGACTGGTGGTGAAAGTGCCCTACAAATATTTCTTCAACTTCATCGACCTTTGGTGGATTGGGGCAACCTTCCTAATCGGCGTTCTGCTGGTGCTCTACGGCGTGGTGCGCTCGGCACTCGACCGCAAGTTCAACTCGGGCTTCTGGTGGGCTGCAGTGGGCGTTGTGGCGGTTGTCACCTGCCTGTTCTGCGTGAGCGGGTATAACAACACCGCTTTCCTCCCCTCGGTTTCCGACCCGCAGAGCTCGCTCACCATCGCCAACAGCTCATCCACCGAATTCACCCTGCGCACAATGGCGTGGGTAACGGTGCTGCTCCCCGTGGTCATTGCCTACATCGCCTACGTATGGCACAAGATGACCTGCCCCCGCATCTCCTCCGACGAACTTTCAAAAGAGGACCACATTTATTGACACAACAACCGACCGCCGCATCTCCCCTCCCCCGCCATGATGCGGGAGTTTTCGCAGGTCGCTAATTTTTAGTATTTTTGTGGGTTGAAAAAGGCAATATGCCTTTTTTCAACCCACGTTTTTCTACTTAAGTCGTGGAAATCTCACTCAAAGCAACTGACTCAGTGAACGAAAAAACAACTACTGAAAAGAAACGAATAGCAGTGCTCGGCTCAACAGGGTCGATAGGCACTCAAACGCTTGATGTCATTGCCGAATATCCCGAGCGCTTCGAGGCCACGCTGCTTGTGGCCGGAACGAAAGTCGACACGCTCATTCAGCAGGCGCTGCGCGTGCGCCCCGCAATGGCCATCATTGCCGACGAATCGAAATATTGGAAACTCAAGGATGCTCTTGAACCTGTCGGAATCAAAACGGCCGCCGGTCAGCAGGCCATAAACGACGCTATGGAACTGCCATGCTTCGACACCGTGGTGACAGCGACCGTTGGCTACAGCGGCCTTGCGCCCACATTGCGTGCCATAGAGGCGGGGAAAGACATCGCTTTGGCCAACAAGGAAACACTTGTTGTTGCAGGAGAACTGGTAACCGCAGCCCTGCGCGGAGGAAAATCGCGCATGCTGCCGGTCGATTCGGAACATTCGGCCATCTACCAATGCCTGGTGGGAGAGGACCCCTCGCGTGTGCGCCGTCTCATCATCACCGCCTCGGGTGGCCCGTTCCGCACCCTCCCTGCCAACAAGCTCGAAACGGTAACCGTGCACGATGCCCTGCACCATCCCAACTGGTCGATGGGGGCTAAAATCACCATCGACTCGGCCACAATGGTGAACAAGGCTTTCGAGATTATCGAGGCTCGCTGGCTTTTCGACATGGCGCCTGAAAAAATCACGGCTGTGGTACACCCGCAATCGATTGTTCACTCGATGGTTGAATTTGTCGACGGTTCGGTGAAAGCCCAATTAGGGGTTCCCGACATGCGTCTGCCGATACGCTATGCCTTAGGGGATGCCTGCCGACTTGCCACCGCCGACTCGCCGCTAACCCTCGACCGCATGACAACCCTTACCTTCGAGGAGCCCGACGAGAGCCGCTTCCCCGGCATCACCCTCGGTCGCTATGCCCTCGAAAAAGGGGGAACCACAGCCTGCGTTATCAACGCTGCCAACGAAGTGGCTGTGGCAGCCTTCCTGCGCGAGCGCATCGGCTTCACCGACATCCACCGGCTCATCACCCTGGCTCTCGAAAAGATGCCGTTCGTGGCCACCCCCACCCTCTCCGACTATATCAACCTCAATTCCCTAACCCGAAAATTCACGGAAGAGAATATTATTTAATAAGACGAAAGACAAAAAGACAAAAGACAAAAAGCGATAAATGCAATCAGGATATATTGAAAATTTGCAAGTGTGGCAGAAAGCCATGACATTGGCTAAACTTGTATATGAGTTTTGCACGCTGTTACAAACTGAAGAAAAATTCGGATTGGCCGACCAAATGCGTAGAGCTGCAGTTTCAGTTCCATCCAATATTGCAGAAGGGCATGGACGCTACACCGACAATGAATTTTTACGATTTCTCGCCATTGCCAACGGGTCCTTAAACGAATTAAAAACGCAATTATATCTTGCTCAATCGTTCTACCCATATTTGTCAGAACGGAGCAATCCGCTCCTGAATCTCACAAAAGAGCTTGGTTCAATGCTTAGAGCATTGAGTAAAGCAATCAAACGATAAAAATGCTCATTTAAGTTCTTCAACGTAAATAAGCATTACCCCAAAAAGCAACGCATTTATCGCTTTTCGTCTTTCGTCTAAAAAACTTTTCTCGCTTTTTGTCTTTCGTCTTTTTGTCTTTTTGTCTATACAAATACATTATGGAAACATTTCTTATAAAGGCTGTTCAGCTGATTGCGGCGCTTTCGCTGCTTGTGATTATCCATGAGCTGGGCCACTTCATGTGGGCGCGCCTGTTCAAGATAAGGGTGGAGAAGTTCTACATCTTCTTCAACCCGTGGTTCTCACTGCTGAAGTGGAAACCTAAAAACAGCGAAACCACCTATGGCATAGGCTGGCTGCCGCTCGGCGGCTACGTTAAAATCGCCGGCATGATCGACGAGTCGATGGATAAGGAGCAGATGGCTCAGGAGCCGCAACCGTGGGAGTTCCGCACCAAACCTGCATGGCAACGCCTGCTGGTGATGACCGGCGGCGTGCTCAACAATTTCATCCTCGCCATACTCATTTATGCCGGCATAGCGTGGTATTGGGGCGAAAAGACAATCCCCTATCAAAACGCCTACGAGGGGATGGATTTCACCCCCGCTGCCCAATCGCTCGGGTTCCGCAGCGGCGACATACTGCTCACCGCCGACGGCAAAACAATCGACTCGCGCGACCGCTCGGCTCTGTTCAAAATGCTTGATGCAAAGGAGGTGAAAGTGCTGCGCAACCACCGCGACACGGTGACACTGCGCATGCCCGCCAACGCCGTGACCTCGCTCCCAGAGAAAGACCCCTTCATGGCCTACCGCGTTCCCGTGTTCGTGAAGCAGGTGATGCCAGGCGAACCGGCTGAAAAGGCCGGGCTGGAGGTCGGCGACCGAATCATCGCCGTGGGCGACAGCCTCACCCCCTCCTACACCGAGCTCGCCCCCGCGCTCGCTGCCTACGGCGCAACCGAGGTGCCCCTAACCCTGCTGCGCGCTTCCGACACCATCACCGCCCTTGCCACACCCACAGAAGGTGGTAAGCTCGGGTTCGGACTGATGATGCCACTTGAAGTTTTTGAATGCGACACAACACAATATGGGCTGATTGGGTCCATCCCTGTAGGCATAAGCAACGGCACCAACATGCTCACCACCTACGTAGGCTCGCTCAAACATGTGTTCACCAAAGAGGGAGCCGAGAGCATCGGCGGATTCGGAGCCATCGGCAACATGTTCCCCCCGCAATGGGATTGGCGCACTTTCTGGGAAATGACAGCTTTCCTGTCGATTATCCTCGCCTTCATGAACATCATCCCCATCCCGGCACTCGACGGCGGCCATGTGGCATTCCTGCTGTGGGAGGTGGTGACACGCCGCAAGCCCTCCGACAAGTTTCTGGAATATGCCCAGATGGCGGGAATGCTGCTATTGTTCGCACTACTCATCTACGCCAACTCCAACGATATCTACCGCTTCTTCATAAAATAGAACTGACACCAAACACAATATGGAACAGAAAACTTTGCGTTTGAAACGCGGAAAAGAGGAATCGCTCGACCGTTTCCACCCCTGGGTGTTCTCGGGCGCTTTGGCCGAACCGCTCCCCGCCGGACTTGAGGAGGGTGAAACCGTGAGTGTGGTGACACACGACGGGCGCCACGTTGGCGTGGGGCACTTCCAGATAGGAAGCATAGCCGTGCGCATTCTCGATTTCGCCGACGTGAAAATCGACGGCGAATTCTTCCGCAACCGCTTGATGCAGGCTCTGCGTCTGCGTCAGGCTCTGGGACTGGCCCGCCCCGACAACGATGCCTACCGCCTGGTGCATGGCGAAGGGGATTTCCTGCCAGGCCTCGTTGTTGACATCTATGGCCCCACCGCCGTGTTGCAGGCACACTCGCCGGGCATGCATTTCGCCCGCCGGATAATAGCCGACGAAATTGCCGCGCTGCCGGGGCTGGGTGTGCGCAATGTCTACTACAAGTCGGAAACCACCCTCCCCTACAAAGCCCATCTCGACGCACGCAACGACTACCTCGTGGGGGCGTTTGAAACATCGGTGGCCACCGAAAACTCCCTGCGCTTCAACATCGACTGGCTCAAGGGGCAGAAAACAGGATTTTTCCTCGACCAACGCGACAACCGCTCGCTGCTTCAGCACTACAGCCGCGGCCGCCGTGTGCTCAACATGTTCTGCTACACCGGCGGTTTCTCGGTCTACGCCCTGCGCGGCGACGCCACACTGGTCCACTCGGTCGACAGCTCGGAGAAAGCTATTACACTCACCGATGCCAACGTTAAGCTAAACTATCCCGGAACCGACCGCCACAAATCATTTGCCGAGGATGCTTTCAAGTTTCTCGACAACATGGAGCGCGATGCCTACGACCTTGTGGTGCTCGACCCTCCCGCCTTTGCCAAACACCGCAGCGCCCTGCGCAATGCCCTGCGCGGCTATCAGCGCCTCAATGCCAAGGCGATGGAGAAAATCGCCCCGGGCGGCATCCTCTTCACCTTCTCGTGCTCACAGGCAGTGAGCCGCGAGCAGTTCAGGCTGGCAGTGTTCTCGGCCGCCGCCCAGAGCCGCCGCCGCATCCGCATTCTGCATCAGCTCACCCAGCCGGCCGACCACCCTGTCAACATCTACCACCCCGAAGGGGAGTACCTCAAGGGACTGGTGCTCTATGTGGAATAATGGCCGGCAACCCCGCCGCCACCACTCTCTTTCTTTATAAACAAATTCCCCCAATAAAAAATATGAACAGACTATTAATGACTATGGCTTTGGCAGGAGCCGCATCAATCTCCGCAATGGCTAATTTCACCGACCCCAATAACCCGTCGGGAACGGTTGTTGACCGTTTCGCCGACATTGAGGTGCTGCGCTACACAGTGCCCGGATTTGAAAAACTGTCGCTCGACCAGAAAAAATTCGTCTACTATCTCACCGAGGCCGCCCTTTCGGGACGCGACATTCTGTGGGACCAGAACGGACGCTACAACCTCCCCTTGCGCCGCCTGCTCGAAGGAATCTATCAGAACTACAACGGCGACCGCAAGAGTGCCGATTTCGTGGCGTTTGAGAACTACCTGAAACAGGTTGAGTTTGGCAACGGACCCCATCACCACTATTCAACCGACAAATTCCGCCCCGAATTTTCGGCAGATTGGTTTGAAAAGCAAATCAAAGCATTCGCCGACAGCAACCCCGCCGAAATTGAAGCTATCGGAAATGTGCTCCCCGACCTGCGCAAGCTCATTTTCGAGCCCACATTCATGGCAAAGCGCGTGAATCAGACAGAGGGCGAGGACCTCATCGCCACATCGGCCAATAACTTCTATGAGGGTGTGACGCAGAAAGAGGTTGAGGACTATTTCAACGCTATAAAGAACCCCGACGACGCCACCCCGGTGAGCTACGGCCTTAACACCAAGGTGACAAAAATAAACGGCAAAGTTGTGGAGCTTCCCTACAAGCTCGGCGGCCTCTACTCCCCCGCCATCGAGCGCATTGTCGATAACCTCACCAAAGCTCGCCAATATGCCGAGACACCTCAGCAGGCGGCTTCGATTGATGCCCTTATCCGCTATTATGCCACCGGCGACCTCCGCGCGTTCGACGAATACTCCATCCTCTGGACCGAGGATACCACCCCCACCGTTGATTTTGTGAACGGTTTCATCGAAAGCTACGGCGACCCGCTGGGGATGACAGGCTCGTGGGAGTCAATCGTGAACTTCCGCAACAACGACGCTTCGCGCCGCACCGAGATAATTTCCAACGCCGCCCAGTGGTTTGAGAACAACTCGCCCGTCGATCCCCGGTTCCGCAAACCCGAAGTGAAGGGTGTTAGCGCCAAGGTTATCAACGCCGCCATTCTTGCCGGCGATGCCTACCCCTCAACCCCCATCGGCATCAACCTACCCAACGCCAACTGGATTCGTGCAGCCCACGGCTCCAAATCGGTGACTATCGAGAACATCACACAGGCCTACGATGATGCCTCTCACGGCAACGGCTTCAACGAGGAATTTGTTATCGACGAGCCCACCCGCGAGCTCCTCGACAAATATCTTTTCATCACCGATAATCTCCACACCGACCTCCACGAGTGTCTTGGCCACGGTTCGGGACGCCTCCTCCCCGGTGTTGACCCCGATGCGCTGAAAGCTCACGGCTCCACACTCGAAGAGACCCGCGCCGACCTGTTCGCGCTCTACTATCTGGCCGACCCCAAACTGCTGGAACTCGGGCTGCTCGACAACCCCGATGCCTACAAGGCCGAATACTACAAATATATGCTCAACGGCCTGATGACCCAGCTCATGCGCATCGAGCCCGGCAAGGATGTTGAGGAAGCCCACATGCGCAACCGCAAGCTCATTGCCGAGTGGGTGCTTGAGCATGGCAAGGACGACAATGTGGTGGAACTTGTTAAACGCGACGGCAAAACCTTCGTGCAGATTAACGACTACACCCGCATGCGCCAACTGTTTGGCGAGCTGCTGGCCGAAATTCAGCGCATAAAGAGCGAGGGTGACTATGAAGCCGGCGCAGCGTTGGTTGAGGAATATGCCGTGAAAGTCGACCCCAAAATTCACAAGGAGGTGCTCGACCGTTACGCCAAACTCAACATCGCCCCCTACAAGGGATTTGTCAACCCGGTTTACACCCCTGTGACCGATGCCAACGGCGAAATCACCGATGTTCGCGTCACATACGTTGAGGACTATCTCCCCCAGATGTTCCGCTATTCGCGCGACTACTCACCCCTCACCCGCTAATGCCTGTCATAACGGCTCGTCGGGTCGTTATGACAGTCCCTGCCATTTAACGCTTAAACTTAAACTGCACCCCAAAAGTTTTTTTGTACAACTTTTGGGGTGCAGTTTAAGTTTTGGGGGTTAATTCTTATTCGGCTGCTTCGAGAGCTTTGGCGATATCGTTGAAAATCTCATCGACAGAGCCGCTACCTTTGATGGCACGGTATTTACCCTCCTTGATGTAGTAGTCGCGCAAGGGAGTTGTCGATTCGTGGTAAACCTTGAGTCGGTTTTTAATCGTTTCGGGATTATCGTCGGCACGGCCTGTGGCCTGTCCGCGCTTAATCATTCGATCGACCAATTCCTCTTCGGGAACCTCAAGGCCGATTACATGGTGAAGCTCCTGACCGCGACGCTCGAAAAAGCGCTTGAGGGCATCGGCCTGGGGCACGGTGCGGGGAAATCCGTCGAGAATCACACCGCTCTTTGCTTTGGGCTCGTTGTCGAGAATCTCCTCAAGGATGCGAATCATCAGTGAGTCGGGGATAAGCTGCCCCTGGTTGATGTAGGTTTTGGCAATCTGCCCTATTGGCGTTTTGCGGGCTATGTGGTCGCGGAGCACCTCGCCTGTGGAGATGTGGTGAAGCCCGTATTTTTCGATAAGCTTTTCGCTTTGGGTTCCCTTGCCACTGCCGGGAGCTCCGAAAATAACTACATTCATCGTTGATTTATGTTACATTGAATTGTTGCGTTGAAGCGTGAGTGCTGAATGCTCAAAACGGCGCACAGCCGCAATCTGTGCCGGGCTGCATTGGCAACACGGCACAACGGCGAGCAACGCCCGGTGGGGAAAATCGGCATCGCTAATCGGCCTGAAACGGTTCAGGCAGTTGCTCAGTCGGCGTTCTCTTTCAGAACGTAAATATCCTTGAGGTTGCGTGCAAGGCCGTCGAGGTCGAGACCGTAGCCGATAATGAATTTGGGAGGAATCGAGAAACCTACATAGTCGGGGGTCACGTCGCAACGAAGGCTCTCGGGTTTGAACAGAAGAGTGGCAATTTTCACTTCAGCCGGATTCTTCCCTTTGAGGTCGTCGACAAGGCGCTTGATTGTGTTGCCGGTGTCGACAATATCCTCAACCACGATAACCGGGCGGCCGGAGATATCCTCGGTGAGCCCCATCACCTCTTTCACCACGCCTGTGGTTGAGGTGCCTTCGTAGCTTTTGAGACGTACAAACGAGATTTCGGCATCGAGCTCAACGTTGAGAAACAGCTCTGACGCAAAGGGGAACGCACCGTTGAGAACACAGAGGAACAAAGGTTTGCGACCGGCATATCGGGCTGTGATTTCCTTAGCCAGTTCTTCGATGCGAGCCTGAATTTTTTCACGGGTAATGTAGGGCTCGAAAGTGAGCCCGTTGTATTTCACTTCTTTCATCGGGCAAAAATAGTTGCACAAAATTAGCAAAATTCCCCCAACTACCAATCGGGGCGAAGCTAATTTTACACTGACGGTGGCCAAATTTGTTGTGTATCATATTCCCCGACCGAATATTATTTCTTAATTTTGTGTTTAATTAAAGGGGTTACTGCCACCTCACTTTCTATGAAACTATTCACAACCGACGAAATACGCGCCATCGACCGCCACACCATCGAACAGGAGGGTGTGCCCGCCATCCAACTCATCGAGCGGGTGGCCGAGGGGGTGGCCGACGAAATAGCCACCCGCTGGCGCTCCAACAAACCCACCATTGTGTTTGCCGGCCCGGGCAACAACGGAGCCGACGCGCTGGCTGCAGCCCGGCTGCTTTACGAACGGGGCTTCCGTCCTGAAGTGTATCTGTTCAACATCGGGGGCGACAAGCTCTCGACCGACTGCGCCACCTCACGCGACCGCCTCATTGCCGAAGCTCCCGAAATCGCTTTCTGCGAGGTGAAAGACCGCTTCTCGATGCCCAAAATCACCTCCAACCACCTCATTGTCGACGGGCTTTTCGGCTCGGGACTGCGCGAGGAGCTTAAGGGGGGATTCAAATCGCTTGTGCAGAACATCAACGACGAGAACGCAACCGTGGTGTCGATCGACCTCCCTTCGGGAATGTTCGGCGACTGGAATCCGCAGATTGTAAACCGCAACACAATCCACGCCACCCTCACTCTGGCCATACAGTTTCCGCGCATCAGCTTTTTCATTGCCGACAACGCCGAACTGTTGGGCGAATGGAAGGTGCTCGACATCGGATTGAGCGAGCGTGCCATTGCCTCCTCTCCGGCCAACTTCTGCCTTGTTGAGAAGCGCGACGTTCACCGCAGGCTGCGTCACCGCAAGGAGTTTGCCTCCAAAGCCGATTTCGGCTCGGCCGTGCTCTATGCCGGCAGCTACGGCATGATGGGAGCAGCCCTGCTGGCTGCCCGGGGTGCAATGCGTGCCGGGGTCGGTAAACTCACCGTCAACGCACCCAAATGCGGATTCGACATTTTGCAGACCGGTGTGCCCGAAGCGCTCTACCGCCACAACCGCGGCGAACTCAACATTGTGGAAATTCATCCCGAACGCGACTTCAGCGCCATAGCCGTTGGCCCCGGCATCGGCACCAACGAGCTGACCGTGAAAGCTCTCGACGATTTCCTTGCCTCAATCAACCGCCCTGTGGTGCTTGATGCCGACGCACTTAACTGCATGGCAATCAAACCGTCGATGCTCAACAACATCCCGGTGCTCTCAATCATCACTCCCCATGCCGGAGAGTTCGACCGCCTGTTCGGCCCGCAACCCTCGGCCGAAGCCCGGTTGCGCAAGGCCGTGGAGATGGCAAAATACTACAATATCCTCATCATTCTCAAAGGGCACTACACGGCTATAGTGCGCCCCGACGGAAAAGTGTATTTCAACTCCACGGGTACACCCGCTATGGCAACCGCAGGCAGCGGCGACGTGCTCACCGGGGTGCTTCTGTCGATGCTCGCACAGGGTTATCCCGCCGAACTCGCCTCAATTATTGCGGTCTACATCCACGGGCTCGCCGGAGAAATGGCAGCCGCCGAACATGGAGAATATGGCGTTACCGCCGGCGACATAGCAGCCAACATCGGCCGAGCTATCCGCGAAACCATGATGTAAATTCAAGTCACCACCACCAACCAACTTTAACGATGGCAAAAAACACCTCCCGACTCATCGCTCTGTCGCTCGCCTCAATCATGGGCGCAATGACCTCTCTCCCCGTTGTGGCTCAAACAACACAGCGCCTCTCAGCCACAAAGGCCAACGACTACGCACTGGTCTATTCGCTCCCCACCACACGCTTGGCGGTGACTCTCGAAGCCGAACTGACTGTTGAAAAGCCGGGGGAATTCTACAAATATGCAAAGAAGTATCTCAACATCGACAACCCCATAACACGCGAGAACCGACGTGCCACCCTCAAGTCGGCAACAGTCACCACCGTGGGGGTTGCCGACGACAGCGAACGCTATGCCGTGCAATTCAAAAGCGGCACAGCCCCGTTCATGCTTCTTTCGGCGTCGAACATCCCGCTTGCCATCAACACCGAAAAAACTATAAAGATTGAGGAGGTTGACCTGCCGCAGGCTCAGGAAGCAGCTCCCACCCCGCTCGAAACGCCGGCCGCACGTCAGGTTGTGAGCGAGGAGATGATGCAAAGCCAGTCGAGCGCCAAACGTGCCGAACTCGCCGCCGCCGCCATCTTCGCAATCCGCCAGACACGCAGCGACCTCATAACCGGGCAGGCCGAACAGACTCCCCCCGACGGCAAGTCGCTCCAACTAATGCTTGACAATCTTGAAGCTCAGGAACAGGCTCTGATGGCTATGTTTGTGGGCACAACATCGGTGAGCACCGATGTGGCAACTTTCAATGTAACCCCCGACGACAACATAAACCACATGGTTGTTGCGCGCATCTCGGCTCTCGACGGCATTGTCGACTCAACCGACCTTTCGGGTGCGCCTGTCTATCTTGACCTCACGGTGACTTCGCGCGGTGAAATGCCCGTCAATGAAAAAGGTGTGGAACTGCCGTTCCCCAAAAACGGACTCGCCTACCGCATCCCCGGCACCGCCAACGTGAAAATCACATTCGACGGTCGCCTTTATTTCGAGGATGACGAGGAGATGGCCCAATTCGGCATTGTCTACGGCCTCGCGCCCAATTCATTCACCGACAAGAAAGCCCCCATCTTCGTAATCTTCGACCCCGCCACCGGCGCCATCGCCACCCAAGGCCCCGCCACCCCCAACTAACCGCATTCGGGCTCTATTTATATTATATATAGAAATTACCTGTTGATTTAATTAAATTAATGCGTACTTGACTTGACCGATTTGACGATGATTGACTAAATTTACGTACTGAAGCACAGTAAGAGCCGCTATTTTGGCCGCTGTCCTGGTAAAGACCCCGGTCGGTTGCTTGGCGTAATTTCGTATCATCATGAATTGGTCGTTGAGTTGTGAGAAGAGAGTTTCGATTCTTTTTCTGAATTTCTTGTACACCCATGTCGGAGGTCTCCAATTCTTCTGATTCAGCCGATAGGGAACTTCAAGAGTGATATTTGTCACATCAAAGAGGTTTTGTTGGATTTCAGCATTGAGATACCCTTTGTCTCCGAGCATCATACAGCCATGATATTCCCATTGGACATCATTCAAATAATGGAGGTCGTGAACATTGACGGCAGTCATGTCGTAAGAGTGGATTACACCGCTTATTCCACATACAGCATGGAGTTTATATCCATAATAGTGGAGACCTTGCGATGCACAATAACCCCATTATGGAGCACGTTCATAATCATCCCTGCCCATTGCGCAGCGTTTAGCTCTGGAATTATGGCAGCCTTTTACAGGCTTGGAGCCGTTTAAAGAGGTAATTTTCGCTGTCGAATCCAAAAGCCTCTGCTGTGGTCGAGAGTGCGATGACTTCGAGGTCGGAAAACTTGGGTACAATCCCGCGGTGTGGGCGATTTCCATTCTCGTCTACGCGATTTCGTGCGAATTTCTTGTAGATGTCGAGAATTTGAGCGAACTTTACAATGAAGTTGTGCATATGAAGAGCAATAGTAGTTAGTAGTTTGGTCACCACTAATTTACTAAATATCAACAATATGTACAACTTTTTCATTTATAAATATTTAGAAATTTAATTCAACCAACAGGTATTAAGGTATGAAAAAGTTCCAACCGGAACAAATGCTTGAGCTGTTTCGCCAAAATTTTGATGGAGAGACAATTGAAAAAATCAAAAACTCCATTCAAAAGTCAGTTGAGAAAGCTACCAGTTTGCATGGCCTGATTAACGAGCTTAACCAGATTGAGTACATCCAATGTATTGAACCAGCCGATAACGATTTGGACAATGAAGATTTTGTTCCAAGTTATATCAGTGATGAGCCTGATAGCTGTGACTTCATGATTTATCAGTGCTATGCAGAACTTGATAAAAGCAGATTGAACACGAATTCCGAATATGTGGAAATTTGTTTCTACGTTGTTTGGAATGACGTGAAAAAGCATGGTTGGATTGATGCTGCCACTCTGGGGGTATCTTACAATCCACAAGATTATGCTGAACCGATTTGTTTCTTTGACCTCAGCACCTATGAACCAATTCGATGGTGCAATGACACTAACATTGATTGATGACAGCAGTGATTACCATCAATATAACTAATGAAACGAAAAGCAATCAATGACACGATAAGAGTTAATGGCTATTACATTCAGGATTTTAATAAAGGATTCCTTGGGGAGCATAGAGAAGGAGAAAAAATGCTGAAAAAGATGGGATTACAACCCACTACCATTCCTTTCAGCACCGCAATGCTCTTTACAAAATAAACGCATTTTTTGGATTGAAAACCAAGGAAATCGTGCAACCATCTCATTAAAGCTGAAGCCAGATCAATTAGAGTGCTTTGGAACAAACCTTGGCAAACGTAGGTCACTTCGGTTGTTTAGAGAATGGAATCATTATGAAGACCCGGAAATGATGGCTCGGTTAGAGTCCGAAAACATTGGTGAGCTTTGTATGAAATGTATATATGAAAACATAATCTAAAATGGGCTGGATAATATTTGGTATCTGGTTGGTGTTAGCCATATTTGCCAATCTATTTACAAACCTCGAAAAGAACGCTGAAACACCTAAAGAAAAGAAAAATGCCGAATTAGGATTAAAGATTGTCATGTGGATAGGAGTTATTCTTTTGGCAATCGTACTACTCTTTGTACTTGGCTGGATATGGTATTATATCTGTGGTGGGTACTTGATTCAGTGTGAGGATTCTTTCTTCTGGAAAGCTGTCTGGGGGTTAGCTACCTTAATACCATTGGGTTTTATCATTGGATTGATTGCCATTTGCTGTGGCTGGAACCCAAGAGATATGTGGTGGTAAAATTAACATCAATTAAGTAACAAACAAGAAAATCAAATTCTATTACTCAATAAAACCTGTTGGTTGAATTAAATTAATGCGTACTTGACTTGACAGATTTGACGATGATTGACGAAATTTACGTACTGAAGCACAGTAAGAGCCGCTATTTTGGCCACTGTTTTGGTAAAGACCCCGGTCGGTTGCTTGGCGTAATTTCGTATCATCATGAATTGGTCGTTGAGTTGTGAGAAGAGAGTTTCGATTCTTTTTCTGAATTTCTTGTACACCCATGTCGGAGGTCTCCAATTCTTCTGATTCAGCCGATAGGGAACTTCAAGAGTGATATTTGTCACATCAAAGAGGTTTTGTTGGATTTCAGCATTGAGATACCCTTTGTCTCCGAGCATCATACAGCCATGATATTCCCATTGGACATCATTCAAATAATGGAGGTCGTGAACATTGACGGCAGTCATGTCGTAAGAGTGGATTACACCGCTTATTCCACATACAGCATGGAGTTTATATCCATAATAGTGGAGACCTTGCGATGCACAATAACCCCATTATGGAGCACGTTCATAATCATCCCTGCCCATTGCGCAGCGTTTAGCTCTGGAATTATGGCAGCCTTTTACAGGCTTGGAGCCGTTTAAAGAGGTAATTTTCGCTGTCGAATCCAAAAGCCTCTGCTGTGGTCGAGAGTGCGATGACTTCGAGGTCGGAAAACTTGGGTACAATCCCGCGGTGTGGGCGATTTCCATTCTCGTCTACGCGATTTCGTGCGAATTTCTTGTAGATGTCGAGAATTTGAGCGAACTTTACAATGAAGTTGTGCATATGAAGAGCAATAGTAGTTAGTAGTTTGGTCACCACTAATTTACTAAATATCAACAATATGTACAACTTTTTCATTTATAAATATTTAGAAATTTAATTCAACCAACAGGTTAGAAATTATCTTCCGAAACACACTCTCCGGCAAGAAACATCACATAATAAATCGGCATATACACAACCTTGCCAACCACGCGCACATTACGCTCGTTCGACAGCACCACCCCCTCTTCAATGTGATAATCAGCATTGGAAAGCAATGTGGTCAACGCACTGTGAACAGTGTAATCTTTGCCCGACTTCACCTCAACTGGCAAAACGGTTAGTTTTGAATAGTCATCAACAAGATAATCAACTTCACCTTTGGTTTTATTGTCGTAATAAAACAACGAACAATCGTGTGCCGCCAGTTCGGTAGCTACAACACATTCATAAACCGAACCAAGATTCACACTGCAATCAGTGTTGAGCACAGGGAGCACATTATTACGGTAGAGCACCCCCGTGAGAAGCCCCACATCGTTGAGATATAATTTCAACAGATTTTTCCTGCCTGACTCAATAAGCGGAAAGAGCGGGTTTGACACCGCCTGCACATTCAAAGCAATGCCTGAACTTATAAGATAGTCGACTGATTCAATATAATTATCACTACGACTCCCTTCCTTACCCTCTATATCCTTAAAAACCAACCGTTTTTTCTTGTTTTCCATGTTTAATGGAATGAGGTCGTATATCCGCCTGATTTTCAGCCGTTCTTTCTCATCATATTTCGATGCATCAATGGCATAGAGAGTGTGTATGTCGCGCTGCACATCACGAACCTTCATTATATTGTGAGATGCCAAATAGGCATTGACAGCCTCAGGAAGGCCGCCAACCAGAAGATAGCGCTTGAACAACGACATGACCCTCTCATGTAAATTCTCATCAAGCGACTCGCGTGACAGAAAACTTTTTCGCATGGTATTGATTGCTCCTGTTGAGAAACCATTGGCTAACAGAAACTCCTCGAAGTCGAGCGGATACATTTTCACAACATCAATACTACCCAATGGAACGGATGTTGTGGTTTTCAACGAAACACCCAACAACGAACCGCTCACAACATATCGGAACCTCCCTTCACTATTGAGAAACTTTAGCAACGTGAGCAAATGGGGATATTGCTGAATTTCATCAAGAAACACAATTGTATCCTTTTTTGTGCCCATCTTATTGCCGGCCACCGTGCTCAACATCAAATAAAAGTCCTCAGTCCGTCGAACCGACTCAAACAAACGCTCTCCCTCATAGTCCTCTATGAGATTTATTTCCACGACGTTTTTAAAAAGGCGCTCTGCAACACGGCGGATAATGAACGATTTACCAACCTGACGTGCACCCGTAACAACGAGCACTTTGTCGCAATCAGAGCTTAGCCGCTGATAAATAACATCTTCAATCTTTCTATAAAGCATATACCAACACTTTTCCTATAAGTTACACACCACAAAAATACACTTTTCCATATAAATCGGCAAGCAAAAACTACACTTTTCCATGTATTTTCAGCGGCAAAAACTACACTTTTCCAACGATGGCATGGTTTTGAGATGAGAATATTCCATGAAAAAAGTGATTATTTTCCCCGAAATTATCCTCTTTACATAAAAGCAAAACGGTGTGCCATTGCATTTGCAACGCAGGCACACCGTTTTGTTTTTGTCGGTTCAGTTCAGGGAGACGCTTCCGGCAAATCAGCCATCAGAGCTGAGTGGCGGGGTCGAGGTTGGCGCTCTCTATATCCTTGAAATATTTGTAGGTTTGCACCTTAAGTTCGGCACAGGCATCCTCATCGGCCACGATGATGGCATGGGGGTGAAGTTGCAGAGCCGAGATTGTCCACATCTGCGAGATGCCACCTTCAACTCCGTGGCGCAAGGCGCGTGCCTTGTTGTGACCGTTGACCATGAGCATCACCGAACGTGCATCCATCACGGTGCCAACGCCGACGGTAAGCGCGGTTTTGGGCACGAGGTCAACATTGTTGTCGAAGAATCGCGAATTGGCGATTATCGTATCCTGAGTGAGGGTTTTCTGGCGAGTGCGCGAAGTGAGCGACGACCCGGGTTCGTTAAACGCGATGTGACCGTCGGGTCCCACACCACCCATGAAAAGCTCGATACCTCCGTAGCTGCGGATTTTCTCCTCGAAGCGGGCACACTCGGCTTTGAGGTCGGGAGCGTTGCCGTTGAGAATATTCACGTTCTCGCGGGGAATGTCGATGTGACTGAAAAAGTTGTTCCACATGAAGCTGTGGTAGCTTTCGGGATGTTCCTCGGGAAGACCGCAATATTCATCCATGTTGAATGTGACAACGTTGCGGAACGAAACTTTCCCCTCGTTGTAAAGACGGATTAGCTGGCGGTACATTCCCAGCGGAGAACTGCCGGTGGGGCAGCCGAGCACAAAAGGTTTTTCGGGAGTGGGGTTGAACTCGTTGATGCGGGCGGCCACATAGTTGCCGGCCCATTCCGACAGGCGGTCGTAGTTTTCCTGAATAATCAGTCTCATGGCTAAGTATCTGTTCTAATTAATATGATATTCGTGTGTGGTCGATTACAGCACGTCCCGATGGGCTGCCATACACGATTTTGGGATTTATGCGAAAAGAATTTAAACAAGTTTGACAATTCGGCACCTCCAAAAATCGTTACCTTTGCAAAGGTAAGAAAATTAACACTTACTTTCAAAAATGCCATGCGTGCGGAGCAGTGTGATGTAACCGAGGGACTAAACATGCTTCAACAATACCCGCCGCGCGCTTGTTTCATCTCAACAGATTTCAACAGATAACCAAAATCAAAAAAAGCCTGCGCGTAGTCATGACAGGAGGCTTTAAAAGTTAACCAAAATGAAAACTAACCTAAGCTCGCAAATCAAACTCGACCGCGTGCCCCGACGCTACTATGCCCCTCAGGGGGAACTTGAGCTGGCGGCACTCACCCGCGAAGAGAAAATATACACCCGCATTTTCGAGACTTCCGACGACGGAAGCGCCTACCTTGCCCGCCACATTGCCGAGGTGATAAAGCGCAATGTTGCCGCCAAAAACCGTTGCGTCATCGCTCTGGGCGCAGGCCGTTCAACCCATTCGGTCTACGCACATCTCATCGAGATGTTCAACCGCGGAGAGGTGTCGTTCGACCGTGTGATTGTGTTCAATCTCAGCGAATTTTTCCCGCTGATGCCCGAAGGCCCCTCAACACTTGCCCGTCTCCGCGAGGTGTTTCTCGACAAGGTGAACGTGCGCCCCGACAACATCCACACCATCAACCCCGCCGTGACGATGGAAAGCATGTTCGACTACTGCAAGGAGTATGAGCGGAAAATCTCCGACTGCGGAGGGCTCGATCTCACCGTGTGTGAAATCGGCCCGGGCGGCACGTTGGCTTTCAACGAGCCGGGCTCGCTTTCAACCGGAATGTGCCGGCTTGTGTTGCTGAGCGCCGAAGTGCGCCACACCATTCAGGCATCCTACAAATGCGACGAATGCCCCACCACCGCCATCACCTTAGGACTTGCAAATATCCTCAAATCAACCCGCGTGATGTGCATGGCATGGGGTGAAAACCGCTCCAAGGTTGTTCAGGAAGCTATCGAGGGACCTGTGACCGACACCGTTCCCGCATCGTTCCTGCAGTTGCACAACCACGCACGCGTGGCGCTCGACCTCTCGGCCGCCGACGACCTCACCCGCATCTCACACCCCTGGAAAGTCACCTCGTGTGAATGGACCCCCAAGCAGATTCGCCGTGCAATCGTGTGGCTCTGCAACCAAACCGGCAAACCGATTCTGAAGCTGACCAACAAGGACTATAACGACTGGGGACTCGGCGAACTGGTGGCGCTCTACGGCTCAGCATACAACGTGAACATTCAGGTGTTCAACGAGCTGCAACACACCATCACCGGCTGGCCCGGCGGAAAGCCCAACGCCGACGACACCTCGCGCCCCGAGCGTGCCACCCCCTACCCCAAACGTGTTATTGTTTTCTCGCCCCACCCCGACGACGACGTGATTTCGATGGGTGGAACGCTCAAACGTCTTGTCGACCAAGGGCACGATGTGCATGTTGCCTACGAAACCTCGGGTAACATTGCTGTTGGCGACGAGGACATGATGCGCTACTTCATGATGATGGATAAGATTGCGCCGATGTTCGGTTTCGACAATGAGGAATACACCAAACTGAGCGCCGGCGTGCGTGAGTTTGTGAAGAGCAAGAAATCGACAAGCGACGTCGACACCCCCGAAGTGCGTGAAATCAAAACCATGATTCGTCAGGCCGAGGCTTCGATTGCATGCAACTACATCGGCGTGAAGCCCGAGAACGTGCATTTTCTGCGTCTCCCCTTCTATGAAACCGGAACAATAAAGAAAGGGGAGCTCTCGGAGCGCGACGTAAACATTGTGAAGAAGCTGCTCGAGGAGGTGAAACCTCATCAGATTTTTGTGGCAGGCGACCTCGCCGACCCCCACGGCACCCACCGAGTGTGCACCGATGCCGTTCTCGCCGCAATCGACGAACTGAAAAATGAACCGTGGATGAAAAACTGCCGCATCTGGATGTATCGCGGAGCGTGGGCAGAGTGGGAAATCGACCACATCGAAATGGCTGTGCCCATCTCACCCGAAGAGCTGCGGTTCAAGCGCAACTCTATTCTCAAACACCAGAGCCAGATGGAGAACGCCCCCTTCCTGGGCGACGACGACCGCCTGTTCTGGCAACGCGCCGAAGAGCGCAACCGCGCAACGGCCAAACTCTACGAGAAACTCGGCCTCGCATCCTACGAGGCTATGGAAGCTTTCGTGCAGTATCATCCCATCTGATTGTTCACCAAAGTTACCGAGGGTCATTAGTCCCCGTGAGCAAATAACATCTAAAGGCGGTGTGTCAAAAATCGTGACACACCGCCTTTTAGGTCTAAGCAGGGAAGGGCATCAGATAAACTCGCGCACAATATGCTCAAGTTCGCCTGCATGCTTGCAGCCATAATCGCGCCATGCAACAGCGCCATCCTTGAAAAGGAGCCAGCACGGGTAGCTTGCCACCTTGTACTCCTTAATCAAGTCTTCATTCTGCGAGCCGTCAACAGCAAGCACATTAGCTTTATCGCCGAGCTGACTGCGCAGCTGATCAACAACCGCAGGCACTCCGTCGCTCGACTCTTTAGAGGGTTTGTAAAGCCCGACGAGCGTAGGTTTGGCCTCGCCGAGCGCTTTTGTAAGTTCGTTCATAGTTATGTTAAGTTTTCAGGTTTAAATTAAATTGAGAAGAAGCCGACAAGCAGATTAGCAGAAAGCGCAGAAGCCGCATAAATCATTAAAGGCTTTAGGGTCATTAAAGTCATTAGAGTCATTAAGGTCTTTAACGACCGGAATCTCCAACCGCCTGACCTCTGACCTCTCTCTTCTGACTTCTCTCTTCTGATTTCTCTCTTCTGATTTCTGACTTCTGACTTCTGATTTCTTACTTATTGAACTCCTCGTCGCTCTTGGTCGATACATATTCAAAAATCTTGGCTTCGAGCAAAGGAGCCTGCTGCACGCCTACTGTGCGCCACACCGGTTCGCCATTCTTGAACAGAATCAAAGTAGGCACCGATTGAACGCGATAACGCGCCGCAAGTTCCTGATTGCGGTCGATATCAATTTTAATTATATTGCCGGCGTCGCCCACTTTTGCTTTTACCTGTTCGAGAATAGGAGCCTGCATCTTGCAGGGGCCGCACCATGTTGCAAAGAAGTCGACCAGAGTGGGTTTCGACTGATTGATGATTTCAGAAAAATCGCTCATAGTTTTATTAGTTTTATAGTTGTTAAGAATTTATTTTTTAGAACGCGCGCATGCTAACCTCCGGCACATGGCATCGGGGAGGCACTGCTTCGATGGAACATTAGCTCCACGCGCTATTATATGAACGCCCGGGCACCCCTCGATGTTTAAAATCGCCCCATTTGATTTTAACAGCTTCTTCACTTTTATTTTTTTCTACATGCCGCTTTATTTTTCAACAAGCCGCGAGACACAGCAATTGTCGGAAGCATTTTTTTCATTAACTTTGCATCTGCATCAACCGGCGGGAAAGCTCCCCCGGAGCACTCTTAACTAACTGCCATATATGGAGCGCATCAGCTTAACAGGGATGGGTGTGGCATTGGCCACCCCCTTTAAAAAGGATTTTTCGGTAGACTACGACGCACTTGGCCGACTGGTGGAACATCAGGTTGAAGGGGGTGCCGACTATCTTGTGGTGCTTGCCACAACATCCGAAGCCGTTACCCTCGACTGCACCGAGCGCCGGGCTGTGGCCGACTTCGTGCGCGACCGCGTGGCCGGGCGTGTGCCGCTTATCATGGGGATGAGCGACAACTGCACCGCGCGGCTCGTCAACCACATTCCCGAGGTTGACTTCACGGGCTACAGCGCCATCCTGTCGGTTGTGCCCTACTACAACAAACCGTCGCAGGAGGGAATCTACCGCCATTTCAGCGCCATTGCCGAAGTGTCGCCCCTGCCGGTTGTGCTCTACAACGTGCCGTCGCGCACAGGCAAAACAATGGAGGCCACCACAACCTTGCGCCTCGCCAACGATTTCCCCGGCAAGATTGCCGGCATAAAGGAAGCGTCGGGCGACCTCGACCTCATCGGCCGCATCATCGCCGCCAAGCCCGAGGGCTTTCAGGTGGTGAGCGGTGACGACGCCCTCACCCTGCGCATGATTGAGATGGGTGCCGAAGGGGTGATTTCGGTAGTCGGCAACGCCCTGCCCCATGTGTTCGGCCCGTTGGTGCGACGCGCGCTCTCGGGCAACCGACTCCCCTCCGATGCCGACACCGACCGCATGATGCAACAGCTCGACAAAGCGCTGTTTGCCGACGGCAACCCCTCGGGCATCAAATGCCTGCTGTCGCTGATGGGATTGGCCGACGATGTGCTCCGCCTGCCGCTCGTTCCGGTCAACGATGCCACCCGACGAGCCATTGCCGAGGCCTATTCAGCCATCAAGGCAACCCTTCAATTTGCCAAATGAGAATTTAATTCGTAACTTTGCCACGTGAATAACCGGTCCGGTAGCTCAGCTGGATAGAGCAACTGCCTTCTAAGCAGTCGGTCACGCGTTCGAATCGCGTCCGGATCACCCACATTCAACCTGTGAAGGCGAGAGAACAGTTCTCCCGCCTTCATTTGTTATAATTGAAAAGCATGAAGTATGACAAGATATCATCAGGAATCAATAGCGAAAAAGAAGGCAGCAATAGCCTCTTGGAGGCAGCAGCCGCTGAAGCCCGAAGAATTTCGTGCGCAATTCAAGAAGTTGCGGGAACAACGGCTTGCAAGGGAGTCCAAATCAATGGCTTGAAAAAATGGGCTATTGAAAACAGTTGTTGGATTGATAGTTATGACTTGTTAGGCGAATTTTCCGACCGTGGTTCGGAATTTGTCTACCATCAAACGACAATTTTCTCAACACATACAAATCACTGTCTCCAAATTGGCAGAAATAAATCTCTCTGATATGACACAGATAACATTGACAATTAATGACCCCAAGGAGGCATCGTTAATCAAACAGCTCCTTAAAAAATTTGACAGCGTAACTATTTCCAAGCCTGCGCGCAAACGTAAAACCGGCCTCGATGAAGCACTCGATGATGTCGCCGCCGGCCGCGTCACCGAATATTCCTCCGTTGATGATATGTTCAACAAGTTAGGAATCGAATTATGAAATATACTATTCGAAATACTAAACGGTTTGACAAAGACCTGAAACGGTGTTACAAAAGAGGTTTGCCAATGAAGTTAATCGCCGAGGCATTAAAGATCCTTGAATCAACCGGCTCGCTGCCTCCCGAATATCGACCGCACAAATTAGTTGGAAGTTATGCCGGGAAATGGGAATGCCATATTGGCGGCCCTAACAGCAATTGGCTTATGGTGTGGGAACAGAACGACACGGAACTTATCCTACTGATGCTCCGCAACGGCTCTCACTCCGACATCTTTTAACTATTCTTCAACAGAAGATTGCCAAAATGAACTGATTGCCCCTTCATTCCGCATTCGAAATCATTGTCACAACACATTCAAAACTCTGCCATTTTTTGTGGCAGAGTTTTTTTGTACTTTTAAATATTGTAACTATTTTTGCAATTGCAGGCCGCATCGCAGAAGCCCGGTCAAGGGCAATGCGGGCGGGGCTGTAATTGACATTCTAAAAGCGTTTACTCGACGCTCTTTCTTGACGGTTAGAAATCTGGCAGTTTCATATCGTAGTCAAGAATGCAGCAAACAGTAGATGCCCTGGTGGATATGTATATTCCGTCCGAATCCGGCGCGTGAGCGTTGGTTGCGGGCGTATGGCATATTCTGCGTGAGGCTTCTGCAAGTTTGCTCGTTCAACTACGATGGGCACATGCCAGAGCCTCTAACCGTGGAACGAGCAACAAGTATGGCTCTCACGCTTTTTCTTTATATAAAATCCCATTTTGTGAGCGGATGGTATTTTAGGTTTTATGATAGTTATCTTTATTAAAGATGTTATTGAACGCTATGACGAGAAGGTTGCTTTTACGAATGAAATCGCTACAAAACTTACGCCCACGTTACTATCCAATCCCTCCCACCCGATTGTGCTGCGGTATCATAACAAGTCCATTGCAATAGGTGGATGCGACGCTTTGGGGAGATGCGACAAAAATCTGCTTCTCGAATCTTGCAAAAAACATGATGTAGTAATTACACCATGCATCGGTGGCAGATATGAATATGAAGCAAAGCGTGAACTGAGTAATTTCGATTGCACGATTATTGAGATAGTGCCTCCACGGATAAAGCATAGGGGAACCGAATGCAAGCATTCAATATCAAATATGGTTGCCTCTGCCGTCGCTGAATATGTAAAACAAATTATCAAATAAAAAACACAGTTATAATTATGAAAAAGCATCTTATATCATTCTTTATCATGCATTTTTGCATGATATCGGCTTTTGCGTTTAGTGGTGCCGGCTCCGGAACCGAAAATGACCCCTATCGAATTTTTAATGCCGACCAGCTCAATGAACTCCGCTACGACACCGAAGCTGTTTATCAACTTGAAGCCGACATTGATTTATCTTCATGGATTGAAGAGAATAACCCTTCGCAGGGGTGGAATCCAATACCAGGGTTCTGCGGAGAGCTACGTGGAAATAACCACTCAATCTCCAACCTCGTAATCAACCGCAAAACAACCGATAATGTAGGATTATTCAGTGACATGAATGTTCCCCACTCCAGAATATCAGATATTTCAATAATTAATGCTATCATTAATGGTCAAAACAATGTCGGATGCCTAATGGGTAAAACCAATTATTTTTCAGGGAACAATTATTTCGACATACAAATTGAGAATATCAATATTATCAATTGTTCAGTGAATGGGATAAACAACATTGGCCTTTTGGCGGGATATACTGATAAATATACAAGTATATCCGATTGCTATACTAATGGATACGCTGAAGGCAACGATTATGTAGGTGGTATTATTGGTTATATTTGGGGCTATCACAGCTCTCAGCCGATTTCAAAATGTAATACAAACGTACATATAAAGGGGAATAATAATGTCGGTGGAATTTGTGGTTATGCTGATATGGGAAGTAAAATTCAACTATGTTCTGTCTATGGGAATATAATTGGTAGTGGAATTTGCGGAGGCATTTCAGGAAACCAAAACTCATCAGATATTTCTCAATGCATTTCCGCATGCACGTTAATCATGGGAAGTGACATTGCAGGCATAACGGGAGAACAAGGACGTTATTGCTCAATAAGTTCATGCTTTTGCGTTTCCAATACCCTCGAAGGACTTAAGTCAGTATATCGTATAGGCGCTCCTTATACGACCATTACGTTCTCGAATAACTATGCCTGGACATTGACAAAAATGATTCTCAACGATAAAGAGTTAGCTCAGCCTGAGGACAGTAACCAAAATGGCACAAACATCGGCCTCTCTGCGCTGAAGCGCAAATCCACATACGCCGGAGTGGGATGGGATTTTGAAAATGACTGGGATATTATCGAAACAGAAAGTTTCCCATTCTTTAAAAACCAAACTCCAACGCCAACAATCAGCACTCCTATAGTCTGTGGTCAGACTGTTGTTTCCGGACAATGTGCAACTGATGCAAAAATCGAGCTCAGAATAAACGGCACGCTATATCAAACCATTGCAAATGGCAATAATTGGAGCGTAAACGTTCCTAACCTGCATTCGGGAGATAAAGTAGAGGTAATAACATACATAGACCAGTTAATGCCCTCAGTAATGGCCGAATGTAAAGTTACCCCTCAAGGTGAGGGCACTGCTTTAGACCCCTACAAAATATATGAGTCGAACGATTTATTATATATTTCGGAAGGCGGACACTTTGAGTTGATGAACGACATTGATTTAAGTGAATGGATAACAGCCAATTCAGAAACTGACGGATGGATAGGCATCGATGGTAGAAGCTTAATTTCATTGGATGGCAACGGCCATACTATATCCGGATTATGGTCAAATCTCCGTGAAAATACCAATGTGGGATTATTTAGCGAACTTGGTGAAAATTCGACAGTCAAGTCACTAAATGTTGTTGTCACCGACAATGGTTTAGCCGGAAAACAGAACACCGGAGTGATAGCCGGAACCAATCGTGGTCGGATAACTCAATGTGCCGTGAGTGGTGGAGGTGTAGATTGCTCCGGTGATGCGGGAGCCGTCGCAGGCACATCCTATGGAGTAATCGATAACTGTTCAGCTAATAATGATGTTAAAAGCCATAATTATGGTTTTGGTACCACTGCAGCCGGAATAGTCGGGCGCAATTTTGGAATTGTTAAAAACTCCCTCGCATCCGGGAATATTAAAGGTGATAAAGCCGCCGGCATTGCAGGAATAAACAGTTCTTCTGATGCTCAGATTCTTAACTGCGTTGTGCTGAATTCTGACATCTCCGGCTTCTCGTCTGCGCTCCGCATTGTTTCCGGGCTTTCAGATGGCGCATCTGTTCCTTCGATGAATAATTATGCATCAGAATCTGTTCACATCTCATTAAATGGAATAAATCAAAATATTAGCGAAGACCCTGTAAATGGCAAAACATTAACTGCGAGTGAATGTAAAGACCGGTCTATCTATGAATCTATGGGTTGGGACTTTAATGAAATCTGGGGCATTGACAACGGATATTCCTATCCCTATTTACAATATAATAAAATTCCGGTTACTGCTTTGACTCTCAATATCCTGAACAGAGAAGCTGTGATTGGCGATACATTTACGATTAATGCTGAAATTCTTCCGGAGAATGCTACGAATAAAACCATCGATTGGAGCTCAAGCAATGAAAATATCGCTTCGGTCGACAGCAATGGCAATGTTACCATCTTAAATGTCGGCAACTGCGTTATAACGGCAAGCTCAACTGATGGATCCGACATATCAAGTGAATGTCACATCACAGCTACCGCCGGCATTGACAGTGTGCTTTACACTGAGGATGGTAATTTTGAAGTGTTTAATGCTCAAGGCATCAAGGTTCTGTCGGGCTCGGATATCGACTCCATCAAGCAGTTGCAACCGGGAATATATATTATAAGAACCGGACATGATTGCACGAAGATAATCATCCAGTGAGTGTCTGTTTCGGGAGGCATAGAGCAATGCATCAGTTAAACTCTGAATAATATGCCCCCGGCAACGCCGCACAACGGCGTTTGGGACGCTTTTTTGATTATCTCGGCTATTTGTAGTAATTTTACGTGGGGAAACGGGTAAAAGCCCGTTTCCCCACAATTCTTTTTCACACTAAAAGCGCTTTACACGCAAAACCGCACAACCGATAAGCCGATGAGATTTGACGAGCTTGATTTGGGCGACGAGGTGCTCGACGCCCTCGACGCGATGAGATTTGATGAATGCACACCCATTCAGGAGCAGGCCATCCCCGTGATTCTGGAGGGACGCGACCTGATTGCATGCGCACAGACCGGCACGGGCAAAACTGCGGCCTATCTGTTGCCCGTAATCGACCGACTCGCCGAAGGCTATCTTCCCGACGATGCCATCAACTGCGTGGTGATGTCGCCCACACGCGAGCTTGCCCAGCAAATCGACCGCCAGATGGAGGGCTTCTCCTATTTCCTCCCCATCAGCTCGCTGGCCATCTACGGAGGCACTGACGGTGCAACGTTTGCCCGTCAGCAGCGCGGATTGAAAATGGGGGCCGATGTGGTGATTGCCACTCCGGGGCGATTGCTCGACCACATTCAGATGGGATATGTCGACCTCTCGCGGGTATCGTTCTTCATTCTCGACGAGGCCGACCGCATGCTCGACATGGGTTTCTACGACGACATCATGCAGATTGTGAAGCGACTCCCCGCCGACCGACAGACGCTGATGTTCTCGGCAACCATGCCTCCCAAAACACGCAAGCTCGCCCAGGATATTCTCACCAATCCGGCCGAAATCAAAATTGCCGTATCGCGCCCGACGGAGAAAATCGACCAAAGCGCATTCGTGTGCCACGAGGCTCAGAAAACCCCTATTCTCAAACATCTGTTCACCAACGGCAATCCCACGCGCGTGATTGTGTTCGCAGCCTCAAAGCTCAAGGTGAAGGACCTCACCCATGAATTGCGACGCGCCCGCTTCAAAGCTGCCGAAATGCACTCCGACCTCGACCAGAACCGCCGCAACGAGGTGATGCAGAATTTCCGCGCCGGAAAAATCGACATTCTTGTGGCAACCGACATCCTTGCCCGCGGAATCGACATCGACGACATTGCCCTTGTGGTGAACTACGACGTTCCCCGCGAGGCTGAGGATTATGTTCACCGAATCGGCCGCACGGCCCGCGCCAATGCCGACGGCAAGGCCGTGACTCTGGTTGCCGGACGCGACCAGCAGAAATTCGGTTACATCGAGCGCTTTCTGGGCTATGAGGTCAGAAAAAACGAAGTGCCTGCCGAACTCGGCGAGGCACCTCAATATCGACCCGAACGCGGCGGAAATTCAGGCAACAACCACCGCCGGGGGAAAGGGAACAGCAACGGCAACCGCAAGGCGCCTAACGGCGACAGCCGCCGCGAGAACGCCCCTTCGGGAAAACCGCAGGCCAAACGCAACGGTGAGCGTTATCCGCGCCGGCAGCGCCCCGGCAACGGCAACGCCTGAACAACACGGTGTGCCGCACCCACAATCGAATCCTCAAGCCAACGCTTGCGCGCAATGTCGATAGCGGCGCACACGGCAAAAATCAGCAACACCACCCCGGGAGCATAGAGCCACAGATAGGGGTCGGTGAAATGCCCTGCGCAGTCAACGGTGTCGTTCCACAACCATTGCCTCATGGCGTTGGAATTGGCATGAATGAGCAGCACACCAAATGTGGCCCCACCCAAAGCGTTGATTAAGGGCACATGGCGCAGCTTCAAATCCTTGAACCACATGAATGAGCACAGCGCAGTTGTCATGGCAAGGATTTTGTTTGAATCGGAAATGAAGAAATAGGGGTCGATGCCCGAAGAACTGCCGCCGCGACGGGCAAGCAACGTGTGCATCACCAACACCGATGCCGCACTCAGCAAAAGACTCAGCAATGTGAGCCAACCCCACCCGCGGTGAGTCACCCTCACCGGAAAGCCGTGAAACCGGATGTAGGAAGCAATGATAAACAGAACCCCGAAATGAACCACATAGTTAACTGTGACGCTAACGAATCGGGGCATGGAGCCTCCCACCGTAAACACCAGCAGACACAACCCCGCCAGCATCAGATGCTCGCGCTGCGTGAGGTTACGCACCCACACGGTTAGAAACGGAATGAAAAGATAGAACACGATAAACGCACTGGTGAATCCTGAATTCATATTTTTCACCGGAAGCAGAACGTTGATTGTGTTGGTGAGCGTGAACGGCATCGCGCCGGCCAAGCCGAAAAGAATGTAGAAAACAATGCTGTAGAACCACACCTGGGTTACAAGCTTCAAAAACTTATTCAACGAGATGCTCGACTTGCACATAAACCACCCGGTGATAAAAACAAAGCAGTTGATGCCCGTTTTTCCCCATGCGCCAAACAGCAGCATGAAATAGGAATTGGCCTCGGTGGGATTTTCCTGAACTACACTCCACACATTTGAATTCACCACATAATGGTGGGCGATAATCATAAGCATCGTTATTATTCGGTAAAGCTCCAGATTCGAGCTTCTGACCCGCTTCGCGCCACCCTTTAAATCCTTAACACTTTCCCGCAAATTGGGGGGGTAATTTCTGTCATATCAAGTCAATTAGCTAATATATTTTTCAGATATGCAAAATTACTCATTTTTCTCCATATTCACAAATTGTCAGCAGCACACTACAAATCTGGCAGCCCCCGCAGCATCGTTGAAATATGCAACGAAACAACGGTGCGCCGAAAGCCTTTGATTAGACTTTTGACACACCGTTAAGTTTTTTCTGATGTTTACAAGGCCGACCGTCAGCCGGTGAAAACCGTTCTGACAGCACGCGGGGTTCAGTGATTATTTATGACCACCGCAGCCGCAGCCTGTTTTAGCGCGTACACTGTTCTTGAACGCCTCAAACTGCGGGGCGAACTCGGCAAACAGAGGATTGTCGGCATTCTTTTTCATCACATGATGAAGAAGGCGCATCGCAACCACAAATTCTTTGGCATGCTTATCCTTGCTGAACAGCCCCGCAGCCTTGGTCTTTTCAACCAGAGCGGCGAGGTCGTGATGACCGCCGAAATTAAAATCCATCACTTCACTCATTTTACCGTCTTTCGCTTCAATCACATTGAAGTAGTACGACTTTTTTTCTTTGTCCATAATATTTCTTCTTTTTAGTTGTTGTAAAAATTTGTCGGTGTGTCTGTTTCACACACCTATCAACTAAACACCCTCCCCCGCCGATAGTTGGCATCCACTCAGTTAATAAAACCCAATCCTCCGTTATTTTCCCTTAACGCCCCACCCTCCTGCCGGGCTCCCCTCTCCCACGGTGGCGCCCCTGCTGGGGCAAAAAGAAAACGGAGCGTCATCAGCGACGATCCGTTTCTAAGGGATAATGAAGTATTTTTATTTACTTTGCTCTAAATTACTATCTTTGTAAACTATATTTTTTCCTATCTTAGATGAGGTGATTTGTCTTTGGGAAGAACCAACGGATATGCCGTTGATTTGTGCAGCAAAATTAAGGAGGTTTCATTACACAAATGTTACATTGTTTGCACAATTTAAAAACAAAGCTGATTTTCAAATATTTTAACACATCCCGCCACATTTCTAACGTTTGTTAGTGCGTGTTTGCACCATGCGCAGCAAACATGGTAATGGTATTTTCATTAATTTTGCTTTATCAATAAGTGATTCTGCACGGATTGAAATCACATTGATTGAAACGACTCAAATAATAAACCTCATAATTCATCATGAACTCTAAAAACCTTTTGTTCCTGGCAGCTTCAGGTGCGATTCTGCTCACCGGTTGCAGCAAAAAGCTCAATCAGTTTCAGGCTGACTATTTCACTGTCAACCCCAATCCACTCGAAGTTGTGGGCGACCGCGTGCCCGCCACTGTCACCGCCCGCGTGCCGGCAAAATTCTTTGTTAAAAACGCACAGGTAACCGTAACCCCCTACCTCTGCTTCAACGGCACTGAGGTGGCATCGCAGCCCTATTCATTTCAGGGCGAAAAGGTGCGCGGCAACGCACCCGTCATCAACTACGACAACGGCGGCACGGTGACCATCCCCGTGATGTATGACTATCAGCCCGACATGATGAAAAGCGAACTCGAACTGGCTTTCGACGTTCGTCAGGGCAACAAGCAATATGTGCTTCCTCGTGTGAAGGTTGCCAACGGCGTCATCGCTACCGCCGCTCTAGCCGACGCCTCTACCGTGACGCCCGCTCTGGCTCCCGACAAATTCCAGCGCATCATCAACGAGAAGTATAATGCCGACATCCACTTCCTCATCAACCAGGCCAACATCCGCGACGGCCAGCTGAAATCTGACGAGATGCTTGCCCTCAACGAGCAGATTAAAAATGCCAGCGGCGACGCTTCGCGTGAAATCGAGGAAATCAACATCTCATCCTATGCTTCGCCCGAAGGCTCGCTCGACCTCAACACCCGTCTGGCCGAGAGCCGCGAGAAAAACACTTCGGTTTATCTGAAAAACAAACTCAAGAAAGACAACGTGACAGAGTTTGGCGAACTCACCGCCAACTTCACACCCGAAGACTGGGAAGGTTTCCAGAAACTCGTTGCCGCCAGCAACATTCAGGATAAAGGACTTATCCTCAGCGTTCTGTCGATGTATAAGGATCCCGAACAGCGCGAGCGCGAAATCCGCAACCTCTCTTCGATTTTCGACCAGCTGGCCGACCAGATTCTTCCTCAGCTCCGCAAATCGCGCATCACCGCCTCAATCAACGTTATCGGTAAGAGCGACGAGGAAATCATGAACTACTACCGCACCAATCCCTCGGCTCTCAGCGCCGACGAAATTCTCTACGCCGCAACCCTCGTTGACGGCAATGGAGAGAAGATGCAGGTCTACAACAAGGCTGCCGAACTCTACCCCAACGACTATCGCGCATTCAACGACCTTGGCCTCACACAGTATGTTGCCGGCGACTACGACGCTGCCAAAGCCAACTTCGCAAAAGCATCGCGCATTGCCCCCAACGCCACCGAGCCCCAGATGAACCTCGGTTTGATTTCGCTCCTCAACAAGGACTACCGTCAGGCCAACCAGAAGTTCGGTGCTGCCGCAGGCCTCGAAGAGCTTAACGATGCAATGGGCACATACTACCTCATGACTGGCGACGCCAACGCTGCCGTGAACGCTTTCGGCAACGCTAAAACCAATAACGCTGCCCTCGCTCAGATTCTTGCAAAGGACTACAGCAAAGCTAAATCAACCCTCGCCGGTGTGACAGCTCCCAACGCCATGACCTACTACCTCACCGCCGTTCTCGGTGCACGCACCAACAACGACACTATGGTGAACAACAACCTGCGTCAGGCCGTTAAACTCGACCGTTCGCTCGCCGAAAAAGCTGCCAAGGACCTCGAGTTCCAGAACTTCAACATCTCAGCTATCCTCTGATAACCAAGGCAAGGTGTCAGAACGCTGAATTTACGACACAACCCCTTGCATCGACAACCATGCCAGCAAAGCAAAACTCACGCCGGAAGGCCGGGCGAACCTCATCGAGGCGCCCGGCCTCCGATGCTTCAACAAAGCGCCTTGGCTACATCATAGCCATCCTTGTGGCTGTTGCAGTGACTTATCTCATAAGCTCGGCACGCAAGCAAAACGCCCCCGATGTAAACTTCGAGGGGAGTCTTGAGGCGGTAGTGACCAATCCCGAACTCCCCGAGCAACTGCTCGCCTACAAGGGGATGACGGTTTCGTTCAACCCCTCCACCCACCAGCCCAACTGGGTGGCGTGGGAGCTGCTCGCATCGGAAACCGACGGCGAGAGCGGCCGCGAAAGCAATTTCACAACCGACACATCGGTTGAAGGTTGCGCAACCACGGCCGACTACCGCGGCTCGGGCTACGACCGCGGCCACATGGCTCCGGCCGGCGACATGAAATGGAGCCCCGAAACCATGCGCGAATCGTTTTTGCTCACCAACATCTGCCCCCAGGCAGGCGACCTCAACCGCGGCGCATGGAAAAAACTTGAGGAAAAATGCCGACAGCGAGCCGTTGCCGACAGTGCTCTTGTCATCGTATGCGGACCCATATTCACCCCCGGCGAAGGGGTGGAGCGCATCGGTGCCACCGGTGTGGCAGTTCCCCGGCAATTCTTCAAAGTGGTTCTGTCACCCTACACAAATCCGCCTGTAGCCATCGGTTTCATCATGCCCAACGGCTATGTGAAGGGGGGTATGCAGGCATGCGCCGTGAGCGTCGACTCAGTCGAGAGTCTCACCGGCCACGACTTCTTCTCAGCCCTCCCCGACGATGTTGAAGCCACCGTTGAAGCACAATGCAACTTCGACCGCTGGAGCCGTATCCGCCGCAAATAAACCCTCACAGAACACCACGCCATCAACCATCCCCAATCCGATTGTGACACAACCAACAACACTTTCCAACAACACCATTTGCGCAATCTCCACTCCCGCCGGAGTGGGAGGCATCGCCGTGGCCCGCGTGAGCGGAGCACAGGCAATCGAAATTGTCGACAAACTATGGCACGGCAAACGCGCACTCGCCGAAGCGCCTACCCACACGGCTCACTTCGGGCAAATCATCGACCCGCTCAACGGCGAGATGCTCGACGAAGCAGTGGCAACAGTGTTCCGCGCGCCGCGCTCATTCACAGGCGAGGAGGTGGTTGAAATTGCCGTGCACGGCTCGCTGTGGGTGCAGCGCGAATTGATAAACCTCCTCATCCGCAACGGATGCCGCCTTGCCGAACCCGGCGAATTCACACGCCGCGCCTTCGCCTCGGGAAAAATGGACCTCGCCGAAGCCGAAGCCGTGGCCGACGTAATCGCCTCCACCTCGCGGGCAGCCCACCGGGTTGCCATCTCGCAGATGCGCGGCAACTTCTCACGGCGCCTGTCGCAGCTCCGCGACAGCCTTCTCGACCTCGCGGCTCTTCTTGAACTCGAACTCGACTTCTCCGAAGAGGAAGTTGAATTTGCCGACCGTGCCCACCTGCTCAACCTCTCCAACGAAACACTCCGGGAGGTGACACGCCTGGCCAACACCTTCGCCACCGGCGACGCCATCCGCCGCGGCATCCCCGTGGCAATCATCGGCCAACCCAACGTGGGAAAATCTTCGATACTCAACCTGCTCACCGGCGACGATCGCGCGATTGTGAGCGACATCCCCGGCACCACTCGCGACACCGTTGAAGATACCGTCGACATCGACGGCTACACCTTCCGCTTCATCGACACAGCCGGACTGCGCGACACCACCGACCTCGTTGAAAACCTCGGCATCGACCGCGCATGGGCCAAAATCGCCGAAGCCCGCATCATCCTGTGGGTCATCACCCCCGACACCCCGGGCCACGAAATTGCCGAATTCGCCAACACACTCGCCGCCCGACGCAACCCCGACGCCAAAACCATCCTCATCCTCAACAAAGCCGACCTCCTCCCCCACTCCGGCGACACAAACTCCTCAACTCCACTCACCCCCGATTCATCCCTCCACACATTCCAATCCCACGTAACCACTGAAAAATCCGGTGTAACCACACCACACACAGAACAGCCGGCCGACATATCCGCCGGCGCTCCGGCCCCAACGCATCCCAACTGCGATTACACCCTCACCCTGTCGGCACTCACCGGCCACGGCCACACCACCCTTCGCCACACCCTCGTGAAAGCCGCAACCGCCGAACTCGCCACCGCCCCCGACACAACCGATGCAATCATCGTCACCAACGCCCGCCATTACCAGGCCCTGACCTCGGCCGCCGACTCCCTTCGCCGCGTCATCGACGCCCTCACCGCCAACCTCCCCGGCGACCTCGTTGCCCAGGACGTCCGCGAAACCATCCACCACCTCTCCGCCATCACCGGCACCATCACCGCCCCCGACATCCTCGCCACCATCTTCTCCCGCTTCTGCATCGGCAAATAGGTGATTGTCATCATTTGGTGACATATAGCATAAACTGTTGAAAAGTTGCTCGTTATCGGGCGACTTTTTTTGTTTCTACTGCTCAATTTTACCACTTTTCACCACTTTTCACTTGCTTTTTTGTACCCGATATCGGATAGCCGTCCGCTGCCATCGGGGGCAGAAAGGTTCTGGACGATGTTTACGTAGGTTTACGTCAGTTTACGCCCATGAACACTTTTGGCGAAATAAACGGCGAAATAACCACATATATCAAATCATATGAGCAGTAATATTGAAATCAAAAAGAAGCGCCGGTGGTGTGGCAGCGAGTTCATAGCTCGCAAAACATCAACAGAGTATTGCAGTCATCGATGCTCGGGACTGACATACAAAGAGCGCAAACGTCAAGCGAGGCTTGACTCCTATTAAAAGAATATGAGCATCAGCAATCGGGCAAAGTTGAAATCTCACGTCAGGAATTTCTTACCCCGACTAAAGCTGCCAAGCTTCTTGGTGTCTGCCACGTTACCATCTACAATTACATAAATCGCGGTGTGATAAAGGTTTGGAAACTCAAACGTAAAACACTTATCCGACGAGCAAATTTAGATGCTCTGTTTAAGATTCTCAGCATTGAACGAGCTTCTGAAAAAAGGTTACCGGATATTCGACATTATCAAGGCTGAGTTGCCCCGGCACAAAGACTTCAACCGCTTCATTGCGGCAGTCGAGAGACAAGGTGTCGAATGTACCCTCATCAACAACGGTAGCACCAACAAGGTGCAGGGCATCTGCTTCAAGATGGGCAAGTATGCTTTACGGCTCGAAGATCGACAAGTCGTGCAGCGACTCCAAGCTGGTATACGCCATTGAAGCCAACAAGCCCAAGGTGCATCATCAACCTCTGTGCCAGGAGTATGTTCCGGAGCCATCCCCGGCTCCACGCGAGGAGCAGTATGAAGAGACCACAAGCATTGACTTCAGTCTCGGTTTATTCAAAGTTAGTCCGAGCTGCGACTATGTTCCCGTCACTGAAACGACGTGGTATAAGAGTCGCCGCCGTAAACCCAAGAAAGGAAGATCTCTATGAACACTTTCACATCCTACCCTGGAGAAGCCGGTAAGACACCGGCAACTCCCACCCCTTCCTCAAATGCATCGTCCGCGCCCAAGAATATTGACATCAACACGGTCTATATGTTCTTGGAGGAACTGAAGGTCTCGTTTGAGAAAGGTCAAGCCAAACAGTCTGATGGCTCACAGGTTCAGACTGAAGTG
>CAJUIT010000006.1 GCA_910586565.1 uncultured Muribaculaceae bacterium
TTGTAGGTAACAATGACTTACAACGATTTCATCCTACTTTTTTACAATTAGGCCATTTTTTATAAAGCAAAAATCAAATCCTCAACTTACACCACAAATACTATAAGCAAAATCCATAAAATCTATTTACAATCGACACTTTTGACTCTTCGTAAAGGCTTTTGCACTAAACCTGCGACCAACGAACAGCACAAGCAGATAGGAATTGAACGTAATTTACGAACTCTTCCGGCAAATTTAGACATATTTTTATGATAAACAAATGTCAGAACCAATTAAAAAAATCTATCATCGCATTTTTAATTAGCTGAAAACCAATGGGTTGCAAGGTGATAGATTTGTTAAAATCTATCACTTCACAAATAGCTGGTTTTCAGGAGCTAAAGAAATCGAAAATCGGGCTTTGATAGATTTTTCTTTTCATGAAAACAGCAAAATCAACCATGATTAAACGATTTAGCCTATCTTAAACTGTTAAGCGATCATAACGCCTTCGCAAAACTATCACAAATTTCGCATACCATCCGGCACCTATCCACTTTCATCCACTCTCCTTTATCCGCTCATTCGCTGCTCTAAGACCGATGAGTTTATGGCAGGGGCTTGCTTGATGATGAGGGTGCCCCGCAAACCACGCAATTCACAAAATTATCGTGAAACGATATTGCAGTTTCGCGTTCAGCTGGGATGCTTAGTGGCAACAATGCCCTTGATGCACAAAGAAAAGGCCTCTGAAATCAAGAGTTTACAAAGTCTACAGAACCGCACATAAACGTAGAGCCGCCATATATGGCGGCTTGTAGGATTTGCGATTTGCGCAAGAGTCTCGCTAACAGGAGTGTTTCAGTGAAAAATAACTGTCATCATGAATAACTATATGTACATCAAGATACAAGCCGCCATGTATGGCGGCTCTACGTGAAAGTGAAACATCTCAGCTGTTATAAAAAATAGGCCATCAACGAGTGTTGACGGCCTATTTTATATGAAGTTATAGCGTTTCTGTTTACAGTGCGGCAAGGTTTGCAGCTTCGAGAATGGTGTTGTAGAAGAAGCTGACGATACCGAGGGCTATGATGCCGGCAACGGTAATCCAAAGGCCGAGGCGTTCGGTGCAAGCCGAACGGAAGGTGGGAATCTGAGGTTCTTCGGGTGAGATATACATTGCCTTAACCACGAGGAGGTAGTAGTAGAGCGAGATGATGGTGTTAATCAAGGCGATAAGCACCAGCACGTAGATTGCTACCGAACCCTGGTTGATGGCCGAGGTGAAGATGAAGAATTTGCTGAAGAAGCCTGCGAAGGGGGGAATACCTGCCAACGAGAACATTGCCAAGGTCATGGCGAAAGCAAGCCAGGGATTGGTTTTCGACAGACCGTTGTAGTCGGTCATCTCAACCTTACCCGATTTGTTCTCGATAGCGCCGATAACACCGAAGGCTGCGAGGTTGGAGAAGATGTAAACGAGGATGTAGTACATCATGGCTGCCAATCCCATCTCGTTGCATCCCACGATGCCGAGCATAATGTAGCCGGCCTGCGAAATCGACGAGAATGCCAGGAAGCGCTTCATGTTGCGCTGACGGATGGCGAAAAGGTTACCGATGGTGATGGTGAGAATAATCAGAGCGTAGAGCATCCACTCCCATGCCGAAGCGTAGAACTGGCCGAACACCTGAACCAAAATCACCAGGAAAGCAAATGCTGCCGCACCTTTCGAGATTACCGAAAGATAGGAGGTGACTGAGGTGGGGGCACCCTGGTAAACGTCGGCGGTCCAAAGGTGGAAGGGAACAAGCGAGAGCTTGAAGCCGACACCGGCAATTACGAATGCGAGCGCAACAACAAGCATGGTGTTGGCCGTGGTGCCGAGCTGCAGGGCGATGTCGTTGAAGTAGAGCGAACCCGACAAGCCATAGACGAACGACAGACCCATCATGAACACAGCCGACGAGAACACGGCGGTGAGCATGTATTTAATGGCTGCCTCATGGCTCTCGTAGCGGTTTTTGTCGAATGCCACCATCGCTGCCAGAGGTAGCGACGCGCTCTCCAGACCGATTACTAAAAGGAGGAAATGACGGGCCGAAATCATGAGATACATGCCGAAGAGTGTGACGAGCAGCAGTTCGTAGAACTCGCCACGGCGCATAATCATGGGCTCGCTGTTGGCCCAGCGGCACGACTGAATGAGCACGATGAGCACACCAACGTTGAGGATGTTCTTAATCATCGAGCACACGGGCGATGTTACATACATGCCGGCAAATGCATCGACATTGCCGCTGTCGCCCCACAGGAAGCTCGCAACGGTGAAAACCGCGAACAGAACGGTTGCAAAACCCGCGGTTGCGTTGAGCGCCTTCCGGGGCATGAATGTGTCGTAGAGGAACACCAACAGGAAAACAATCAGCACGCCGATCTCCTGTCGCATTGCAAGGAATTGTGAATAATCCATTGTTTCTTTCTATCTAAGGAGATTCAATTAGTTCAGGCCGATGGCGCGGAAAATTTCCGGGCTGAAGGTGAACTTGATTAACGACTCGAAGAAGTTGGGGAAGCAGCCGATGGCAGCCACGCTCACGATGAGGGTGATTGTTGACAGGCGTTCCCACCATGTTGCATCGGTGAGCTGCAGGTGGTGTTCGTCGTAGACCGGACCGAAGAGCAGCTTGCCAACCACACGCAGAATGTAGACGGCGGTGATTACAATCGAAGAGCATGCAATCACGGTGAACACGCGGTGGAACATGTCGGCATGCTCAAACGAACCCACGAAGATAGTCATTTCGGCAACGAAACCACTGAGACCGGGCAGACCAAGCGATGCCATACCGGCAATCACATAGCCAACGCCGAGGAATGGCATTATCTTCATAAGGCCACCCATGAGGCGGATGTCGCGGGTGTGGGTGCGGCCGTAGATCATACCGATGAGCGCGAAGAACAGGGCTGTCATCAAACCGTGCGAGAGCATCTGCATGATTGCACCGGTAAGAGCGGTGGTGTTAATCATAAGGATGGCAAACAGCACCATGCCGCAGTGCGACACCGATGAGTAGGCGTTGATGTACTTGAGGTCGGTTTGCACACATGCCGAGAATGCGCCGTAGACAACCGAGATGCCGGTGAGGATAAGGAAAATCCAGGCGAGGTCGTTGGCAGCCTCGGGCATGAGATACATTGCCACGCGGAAGCAGCCGTAGCCGCCGAGCTTCATGAGCACACCGGCGTGAAGCATCGACACCGCTGTGGGAGCGCAGGCGTGACCGTCGGGGCTCCATGTGTGGAAGGGGAACATGGCTCCGAGAACGCCGAAGCCCACGAAGCACATGGGGAACAGGAAATACTGCCACTCCTTGGCGATGCAGGCGTTCTGCGAAATCTCAAGGATGTTCCATGTGAGGGGCTGACCCTCGGGAGCCGAATGATAGTAGATGCCGATGAGGCTGAGCATCAGGAAAGCCGAGCCACCCATAAGCATGAGGGTGAGCTTCATGGCCGAATATTCCTTGCGGCCTGTGCCCCACACGCCGATGAGCAGATACATGGGGATGAGAGCCACCTCATAGAACATGAACATGGTGAAGAGGTCGACTGTGATGAAGAAGCCGAACACACCTGTGGAGAGGAGGATGAGCCACATGAAGAAGTGGCGCATGTCGTCGACTTTCCACGAGGCGAACGAGCCGGCAAACACGATAATCGACGAAAGGATAAGCATTGCCACCGAAACGCCGTCGACACCTACCGCAAGGTTGATGTTGAGCGGAGTGAACCAGCTCCATGAGCCGGTGAAGAGCATCTCGGCCTTTTCCCCGGCCTCGCGCAGCGCCAGATAGTCAACCAGCAGCCACACCGACAATGCAACAAGCAGAATGGAGCCGGTGACGGCCACCGCACGAACCTGCTTGTCATTGCGGCAGAGGAAGAATCCCCCAAGCATCAGCAGCGGGATTATCACGAAATAAATCAGTATATTGGAAAACATTTCTGTTACTATATTTTATCTGTGTTTCAAAGCGGGTGGTTAAAGCAGGCAAATGGCGGTGATTGCACCGAGCAGCAGAGCGCCGATGAGGTAGAACCACACATACATCTGCACATTGCCCGACTGAAGGCCGCGGATTGCGTAGGAAGCCTTGTGGGTGATTGCCGCGAAAGCGTCCATAGTGCCGTCAACCATCTTGCGGTCGAACCATGCAATCGGCTTGCTGATGCAGCCGAAGATGATTTTGTGGGTGATGAACATGTAGAGCTCATCCCAGTAGAAGCGATGGTGACACCAGCGCCACAGATTGGGGAGGGCGTTCTTGAACTTTTCGGGCATGGGGTTCTCCTTCTTGTACATCACGGTTGCCAGTGCGATTGCAGCGATGGCAACTGCGAGGCTGATGCCTGCAACCGACCAATCGAGGGCGGCAAGGTTGGTGAAGAAGTTCACATTGTCGAACATCTCATGGCCGTTCCATGTAACGAGGTTGCCCATAGGAACGAAGCCGGCCACGCACGACACAACGGCGAGAATCACCAAGGGGAGTGTCATTGTCCAGGGCTGGTCGTGGGGAGCGTGGTGACCTTCGGGCACCTTGTGTTCCTTCCACCAGAAAATAAGGTAGTAGAGACGGAACATGTAGAAGGCGGTAAGGCCTGCCACTGCCGACATCCACACATACCACAGAGTGGAGTGACCGAGAGTTGCGGTGAGAATCTCATCTTTCGAGAAGAAGCCGGCGAATGGGATGATACCAGCGATTGCCAGACAGCCGATGAGGAATGTGATGTGGGTGATGGGCATGTGCTTGCGCAGACCATGCATGGCGGTGTAGTCGTTCGAACCGATGGCGTGGATGAGCGCACCGGCGCAAAGGAACAGCAGAGCCTTGAACATGGCGTGGGTGAACAGGTGGAACATGCCGGCCATGTAGCCGAGTCCGTGGTGGAATTCAGGACGTGCAACACCAAGCGAAACCATCATGAATGCAATCTGCGAGATGGTTGAGAACGCGAGCACACGTTTGATGTCAATCTGAGTGCAGGCAACCATCGCCGCATATAATGCTGTGAGCGCACCCACAACAACGATGATGTCGAGAGCCGCTGTCTCCATGAGATAGAGAGGGAACAGACGGGCAACGAGGTAGACACCTGCAACCACCATAGTGGCGGCGTGGATGAGGGCCGACACGGGGGTGGGGCCTTCCATAGCGTCGGGGAGCCAGATGTGGAGAGGCATCATGGCCGATTTACCCATACCACCCATGAAGATGAGCACGAGCGCCCATGTAAGCACCGATGCGCCCATGAATGTGGGAGCTGCGCTTGTGGCGAAGATGTTTTTGATACCTTCGGCGGTAGCGGCATTCACGGCATAAACACCTTCGGCAACCTCACTTGAGGTGAAGTCGGTGAAATTGAATGTGCCGGTGTAGAAGCTGAGCACCAGGATGCCGAGCAGGAAGCCGAGGTCGGCGAAACGTGTCACGATGAACGCCTTCTTCGAGGCCGACACAGCCGAGGGCTTGGTGTAGTAGAAACCGATGAGGAGGTAGGATGAAGCACCCACGAGCTCCCAGAAGATATACATCTGGAAGATGTTGGTTGCAACAACCAATCCGAGCATCGAGAAGCTGAAAAGCGAAAGGAAAGCGTAGAAACGCTGGAAGCCCTTTTCCCACACACCGTGATGGTCGCGCATATAGCCGTTGCTATAGAGGTGAACCATGAACGAGATGGTGGTGATCACAACCAGCAGCAGTGCCGAGATGGGATCGAGAAGGAAGCCCAGACGAATCACCAGACTGTCGGTGAACGACAACCAGTCGTGATTGAAAATCACAGCCTGAAGGCGGGTGTGGGTTTCTGCGTCGAAAAACTCTGAGTTGCCTGAGAAGAAGTAGGTGAACGAGGTGATGTAGGCCAGCACCATCGTTACGCCCATCCCCGCAGTGCCGAGCACACCCGCTAAGCGGTGGCTCATCTTGTTGCCAAACAGACCGAGGACCAGGAACATGGCCAGCGGCAGGGCAAGGATAATGATAGGTATGACAGGTTGCATGGCGCTTTAATATTTCATTTTGGTAATATCACGCACGTCGATATTCTCCGACACGCGGAACACATTGATAATAATCGCAATCGCCAAAGCGGTCTCGGCTGCCGCCAAACCGATGGCGAACAGCGTGAAGAACATACCCTCCATATCGCCGGGGAAGAGGAAACGGTTGAACACAACAAAATTGATGTCTACCGAATTGAGCATGAGCTCGAGCGAGATGAGGATGGCGATCATGTTGCGGCGGGTGATGAATCCGTAAACACCGCAGCAGAACATGATGAGGCTCGGAATGAGGTAATATAATATCGTCAAATCCATGATTGGTTATGTTTCCTCTTAACGTTTACGGGCGATAGCCACGCCACCGATTATACATGCGAGTAATAACACACTGATTGCCTCGAAGGGGAGCAGATACTGCCCGTGGCCGGTGCCCATGAGGGCGGTGCCGATTTCCTTCATCGCGGGGTTGTCGCCCGCGGCTGTGGCTGCAAGCATCGAAGTGCGGCTGATGAGCGAATAGCCCGCTACAACGAGCATCGCGACTGCCGCCAGAAGGCCGAGCACACGTTTTTTAGAGGCAAGTTTGGCACTGTTGTCGCCGGGATGACTCGTGAGAAGAATCGAAAAGACGAACAGCACCACAATGCCGCCGGCGTAGACCGCAATCTGCACGGCGCCCAGAAACTCATAGTCGAGCTTGAAATAGAGGGCTGCGGTGGCAAACAGGGCAAACAGCAAGTAAGTGGCGGCACGCAGAATTTTGCGCGTTGTGACAGCAAGCACCGAGCAAATGATGATTGCAAGGGCAATCACCACATATACGATGATACTTCCTACTGATTCCATATAATGTTAAGTTATTTTGTTTCGGGATTTTCGCCGGCTGCCTTCTTGGCTGCTTCACGCTCGGCTTTTAATTTTGCCGCCTTTTCGAGGGCAGCCTTGATTTTAGCCTCCTTCTCGGGGTCGCCACCGGCAGCTGCAAGCGCCTTGGCAGCCTTGTCGTCGGCTGCGGGAGCTGCTGCAGGTTTTGCAGCGGGAGCTGCGGCGGCTTCACCACCGGCCTGTGCGGCAGCTTTCTTTGCTGCGGCCGCAGCCTTTGCGGCTTCGATTTTGGCTTTCTTCTCGGCCTCCATCTTGGCAATCTGCTCGGGTGTGGGCTTGGGTTCGGGCTTCTCGGGCAGGTAGTTGAGCTGTTTCACCAGTTTTGCACGGGTGAACACCGCCTGCTCGAAATCGTTGCTGAATCTGATGGCGTCGGTGGGACATGTTGTCACACACAGCTGACAGAAGGTGCAGCTGCCGAGGTCATAGATGTAGCGGTCGAGTTTCTTTTTCTTTTTGCCGTCCCAGGTGTCGACCATCTTGGTTTCTACCGCAATGGTTCCGTTGGGACAGTTACGCTCGCATGTGCCGCAAGCGATACACTTGTGGTTCCCCTCAGCGTCGTAGATGAACTCGAGCGTGGCGCGGAAGCGCTGCGCAATGTTCATGTTGTCGCGGTTCTCGGGGTATCTTTCAGTAATCTTAGGGGTGACAAATTCCTTGCCGGTGACCTCAAGCCCTTTCACAAGACTTGCGACACCCTTTCCTAAGGATGAAAAATAATCTTTTACACTACCCATTGTTATTATATACTTTTTCCTTGTTTTTTCTTATCGGTTGACTACTTCACCTGACCGCCCAGAATGTCGAGCAACTCGGTGGTGATAGCCTGCTGACGCAGTTTGTTGAATTCGAGATTGAGCTGTTCGCGCAGTTTCTTTGCGTTGTCGTTGGCACTTTGCATCGCCATGACGCGCGCGGCCTGCTCGCTCGCACGGTTCTCGGTGAACACATCCTGCACCACAGCTAAAAGATACATGGGGAGGATGGTGGTGAAAATGCGCTCGGGCGACGGCTCGAAAATGTAGGGACGCAACTCACTTGCATTACCATCGGCGGCGAAAGCTTCTTCTGTCACCGGGAGCAGCTGCGAGAACTCGGCGTTCTGGCGGCTTACGCTCTTGAACGACATGTAGAGCATGTCGACTTTGTCGAACTCACCGTTGAGGAAGCTGTCGCGCAGATTCCATGTGAAGTCGCGCACCGCAGTGTCGCCGCTTTTCGAGTCGATGCCTTCGGGGGGAAGCTTCACTTCCACTCCGGGCAATTTCAATTTCAGGGCTGCTTTGGCGATTTTTGCACCCACGGGCACAATTGTTATCACCGCCTCATCGCCGAGTTGCTTGCGGCATTCGGCAAGATGGGAAAGCAGCAGCTTGAACACATTAACGTTATAGGCACCGCACAAACCGTCGTCGGAACCCCACACCACCAAAGCCATCTTCTGCACCTGACGGGCAACCATCAGGGGTGAGGAGAATGTGGCGTCGGAGCTGAGAAGGTTGGCGATTACCGTTTCAATCTGGTCACGGAACGGGCGCAACTGCTTCAGGGCCGATTCAGCCTTGTGCATTTTTGCCGACGAAATCATCTTCATGGCGCCGGTGATTTTCTCCGACGACGCCACAGAGCCGATACGTCCCTTTAATTCTCTTAATGTTGCCATTTATGATGATGACTGGTGTTGGTGCTTATATCTTGACGGGAGCTTTTGCACTCCCATGTTATTTCATGTTTCACGCAGTGGGCGCCGCTCAATTGTAGCGTGCGGCAACTTCGTTGGCCGCCTCGGTGAGCTTGGCGGTGCAATCGTCGGTGAGTTTGCCCGAAGCAATCACATCGAGCACATCGGCCTGATGCTTTGCGTGCAGCAACTGAAGCAGCGAGCTCTGGAACTCCTCAACCTTGTCGACGGGAACGTTGCCGAGCAAACCGTTAACGCCGCAATAGATAACTGCGATTTCATCTTCAACGGCCCAGGGTTTGTACTGGGGCTGGATGAGCAGACGTTCGTTCTTGCGACCGCGGTCGATGACACGCGCGGTAACGGGGTCGATATCTCCACCGAATTTGGTGAATGATTCAAGCTCGCGGAACTGAGCCTGGTCGATTTTCAGCGTACCGGCAACCTTCTTCATCGACTTAATCTGTGCGTTACCGCCAACACGCGACACGGAGATACCCACGTTGATTGCGGGACGGATGCCTCGGTTGAAGAGCGATGTTTCCAGATAAATCTGACCGTCGGTGATTGAAATCACGTTGGTGGGGATATATGCCGACACGTCGCCTGCCTGTGTCTCGATGATGGGGAGCGCGGTGAGCGAACCTCCACCTTTCACCATAGGCTTGAGAACGGCGGGAAGGTCGTTCATGCTTTCGGCCACCTGCTGATTGTTGATAATCTTTGCGGCGCGTTCGAGCAGACGCGAGTGGAGATAGAAAATATCGCCGGGATAAGCCTCACGGCCCGAGGGACGTTTGAGGATAAGTGAAATCTCGCGGTAAGCCACGGCCTGTTTCGAAAGGTCATCGTAAACGATGAGGGCATCGCGGCCGGTGTCGCGGATGAATTCGCCGATGGCCACACCTGCGAAAGGTGAATAGTAGCGCATCGCAGCCGAGTCGGATGCCGTGGCGGCAACCACGCAGGTGTAGTCGAGAGCGCCGTGCTGACGCAATGTCTCCACGATTGCGGCTACCGAAGATGCTTTCTGACCGATTGCAACATAAATGCAGTAAACGGGCTTGCCTGCCTCGAAGTTCTTGCGCTGGTTGATGATGGTGTCGATGGCGATGGCGGTTTTACCAATCTGACGGTCGCCGATGATAAGCTCGCGCTGACCGCGGCCGATGGGCACCATAGCATCCACAGCCTTGATGCCGGTTTGGAGCGGCTGAGTTACGGGCTGACGGAAAATTACACCGGGAGCCTTGCGCTCGAGGGGCATCAGATAGCGTTCGCCTTCAATGGGGCCTCGGCCGTCGATGGGTTCGCCAAGAATGTTGATAACGCGGCCAAACACTCCCTCCCCTACCGGAATGGAAGCGATTTCACCGGTGCGGCGAACCGACATGCCTTCGGTCACCTTGTTCACGTCGTTGAGCAGAATCACGCCCACGTTGCTCTCCTCAAGGTTGAGGGCAACACCACGCACGCCGTTCTCGAACTCAACGAGCTCATTGGCGCACACATTGTCGAGACCATAGACGTGAGCCACGCCGTCGCCCACTTCGAGCACCGACCCGACTTCTTCAAAAGTCACGGTTTTGTTGACGCTTTCGAGCTGCTGCTTTAAAACTTCAGAAATCTCGCTTGGATTAATCATTCTATTCGGTAAATAAAGAGAGTGATGTTTAATTTTAGTTTCCGGATGCAACCGCTTTCAGCGGCACATCCGGGCAATTCGTTTTCTTCCCCCGGGGTGTTTAACCGAGCAGCTTCTGGCGCAACTGCTCAAGGTCGTTTTTAATTGAGGCATCAAGCCGTTCCGACCCGATGTTGACGGCAAAGCCGCCGATTAGTTCGGGGTCGACTTTGAAAGAGTACTCCATCGTGCCCCCTTTCAGATGCGACTCTATAAGTTTTTTCAGACGCTCCTCCTCGGCTTTCCCCATCGGAGCCGCTGCGGTCACCTCCACCTTGTAGATGTTGTGAGCCTTGCGGTAATCTTCCTGGTAAGCCAATGCGATGGCCCGTGCCAGGGGCAGACGGTTGTTGCGCTGCAGAAGTTTCATGAAATCGGCGAACACCGAATCGGAGGGAGCGGCACCTGCAGCCGTTGTGAGCAACTGAATTTTCTTTTCGGGCGCAATAAACGGGTTGCCCACGGTGGCATCGAGCTCGGGCAACGACTCAAAGCTTCCGCTTAAGGTTGTCATTAGCTCATAAAGCCGTTTGTCGGCCGATTTCTCCTCCGCAAACTTCAATAAAGCTTTGGCATAGCGCCGTGGAATCAATCCTTCGTTCATTGTTTGGTTGTTTGGTTAAGCCTCAGGCTTATTTTGTTTAAGGCCGCCGCGCGAAGCTGCGGTGTGGTTCGGGAAATGAATCGGTGTGAAAACCGCTGAAATGGATTTTGCCAATAGTGAGACGAGGCTCAGTTCTTGGTTTCCATTTCGTCGAGCAGAGTGTTGACGAGCTTATGCTGTGCTTTGTCGTCCTTCATCTGTTCGCGAGTCACCTGACCGGCGATAGCGAGCGCATAACGGCTCACTTCATCACGCAGGCTCTTCTCGGCTTCCTTGCGGCTCTGTTCAATCGACACTTTTGCCGATTCCATAACTTTCTGAGCCTCTTTCTTCGCTTCCTCGCGGGCTTCCTCAATAATCTGAGTTTTCATCTTGTTTGCCTCGGCAATGATGTCGGCCTGCTGATGACGGGCCTCGGCAACATAGCGCTGAGCCTCGACATTGGCGTTGTCGAGTTGCTCTTTGGCATTGCGTGCATACTCCACACCTTTGTCAATAAGGTCGGCACGACCATCGACACCCTTAAGAATAGCGGGCCACGCGTATTTCCACAAAATAAACAGGAGGATCGCAAAGGCCACGAACATCCATACGGTCAATCCGAAATCTACTTTAAATAGTTCCATAAAACCTAATAGAATTGCTTTTTCTTAATGATTTGTTTTCTGAGGTGTTAGAGCAGCAAGCAACCGGAGCTCAGAGGCATTACCGGAAACCGCCGTTTGAAACCCGGCCGCGGGGAATGCGGCGGGTTTCAAGGCGTTAAGGCTAACTGCGGATTAAACGAAGAGGGCGAGCACGCACACGATTACGGCGAAGAGGGCAACACCTTCCACGAGAGCCGCAATCACGATCATGTTTGAACGGATGTCGCCGGCAGCTTCAGGCTGACGTGCGATTGCTTCCATGGCCGAGGAGCCGATCTTACCGATACCGATACCTGCGGCGATAGCTGCGATACCTGCGCCAATTGATGCGCCGAGACCAACGAGAGCTTCTGCTGCTAAAATCAATCCTAACATAGTTGTTTAAGTTTTGAGAGTTATTTTATCGTTTGTTTAATTTCAATCTTTTATTTTGCCACAGCGGTTGCCTTGGCATCACCGTTGTGATGTTCGCCCTCTTCATGTTTCTCGTGATGCTCCTCCTGAGCAAGTGAGATGAAGATTGTGGAAAGCATCGTGAACACATAGGCCTGAATGAAGCTTACGAGCACGTCGATAAGCAACATGAACACTGAGAACAGCACTGAAACCACTGCGGTGCCCGAAGCCACGGCATAGCCCATCGCTCCGAAAATGAAGATGAGCAGTGTGAGCACAAGCACAATCATGTGGCCGCCCATCATGTTGGCGAACAGACGCACTGTAAGCGCCGCAGGCTTTGTGAAGATGCCGAACACCTCAATTACCTGCATGATGGGGATGGGGAACTTGAGCCAGATGGGAACATCGGGCCAGAAAATCTCTTTCCAATAGTGCTTGGTACCAAAAAAGTTGGTCATCACGAATGTCATGATGGCAAGCACCATTGTCACAGCGATGTTGCCCGTAACATTTGCGCCGCCGGGGAACACAACAATAAGTCCCAACAGGTTCATGAAGAAGATGAACATGAACACCGACAGCAGATAGGGTGCGAAGCGGGGAGCCTTCTCCTTGAGGGTTGATTTAATCACACCCACATAGATGAACTCCACGAGTGTTTCAAAAGCGCCCAACCCCTTTCGAGGAGCCTTGAAGGGATTTTTGCGATGCCAACGGGCGAGCATCAGACAGCACACGAGCACGATGATGCAGGCAATGAAAATGGCACACACATTCTTTGTTATGGAAAGATCCCAGGGCTTGTATTCAACGCCATCGACAATCTCCACGAGTTTTCCCTTGTAGTCACCCTCTGTTGCGATGCGGAAGGTTGCATTGCCGTCGGTGTAGGTTTGCCCGTGAGTCACGCGCGAGGAGGAGAAAACGTGAAGGCCGTCCTTACCCCACACAATGATAGGGAGAGGAATGCGCTTGTGGTGGTTGAAAGGCACCTCCCATCCGTATCCGTCGCCGAGATGCTCGAAGATTGTCTCCTTCAGATTTGGCTTTTCCTCCTCGGCTTGAGTCTCGACAGTCTTGAGTTCGTCGGTAACTTCCGATTCCACGCCTCCGGCCGCAGCTTCAGTTGCATGGCAACCGGCTACTGCAGCAAAAAGTATGGTTAATATGAACAGGAATCTCTTCATTTTAAGTTTGAACGGGAAGGTTTGTCTTTCCTTTTATTGTTAAACCGCCGCGCCACTGAGAGCGCTTTGGCTTCATTTCATGTTAATACACACACACTGAGATAACATCGCGGTCGACATCGACAATGCCACCAGCCACCTCCACCTCGCTCTCCTTGTCGTTGAACTTGTAGCGGATTTTACCCGGCACGAGGGTCGAGATAAGAGCCGCATGGTGTGGCAACACCGTGAAACTCCCCTTTTCGCCGGGCAGAGTGACCGAAGTTGCCTCCCCCTCGAAAAGAATCTTTTCAGCTGAAATTATCTTTAGTGTCATGAGTAATAATCAATATTGTTAGCGATGGCTTCAGGCGAGTGTTATTTCACCTCGGCAAGCATCTTCTTACCTTTCTCGATAGCCTCGTCGATGGTGCCGACATTGAGGAATGCCTGCTCGGGATATTGATCCATCTCACCCGAAAGAATCATCTTGAAGCCGCGGATGGTCTCGCTCAGCGGAACCATCACACCGGGCAGACCGGTGAACTGCTCGGCAACGTGGAAAGGCTGCGACAGGAAGCGCTGCGCACGGCGTGCACGGGCAACCACCAGCTTATCTTCGTCGGAGAGCTCGTCGACACCGAGAATTGCAATGATATCCTGCAACTCGTTGTATTTCTGCAAAAGCTGCTTCACAGCCTGTGCGGTATTGTAGTGTTCCTCACCGATGATATTGGGGTCGAGGATTCGTGAAGTTGATTCGAGGGGGTCGACAGCGGGATAGATACCGAGCTCCGAAATCTTACGGCTCAACACGGTTGTTGCATCGAGGAAGCTGAAAGTAGTGGCGGGAGCAGGGTCGGTCAAGTCGTCGGCGGGAACGTAGATAGCCTGCACCGATGTGATTGAACCGTTTTTGGTTGATGTGATTCGTTCCTGCAGTGAACCCATTTCGGATGCAAGGGTGGGCTGATAACCCACAGCCGACGGCATGCGGCCGAGAAGCGCCGACACCTCGGAACCGGCCTGTGTGAAACGGAAGATGTTGTCGATGAACAGAAGGATATCCTTACCGCCACCATCCTGGTCGCGGAACTGTTCGGCAACAGTCAGACCGGAAAGTGCCACACGCAGACGTGCACCCGGGGGCTCGTTCATCTGGCCGAACACGAGGGTTGCCTGCGACTGTTCAACCTCTTTCATGTCAACATCGCCAAGATTCCACTCCCCTTTCTCCATACCTTCGCGGAACTTGTCGCCATATTTCATTACACCGCTCTCAATCATCTCACGGAGAAGGTCGTTACCCTCGCGGGTACGTTCGCCCACACCGGTGAACACCGAGAAGCCGTTGTGACCCTTTGCGATGTTGTTGATGAGCTCCATGATAAGCACCGTCTTACCCACACCGGCGCCACCGAACAGACCGATTTTACCACCTTTCGAGTAGGGCTCGAGAAGGTCGATAACCTTGATACCCGTATAGAGAATCTCGGTTCCGATTGTGAGCTCGTCGAATTCGGGAGCAGGCTGATGGATGGGACGGAGATTGTCGCGGTTAAGTTCGGGAAGGTGGTCGATTGCATCGCCGATAACGTTGAGCAGACGACCTTTCACCTGTTCGCCTGTGGGCACGGCGATAGGACGTTCGAGGTTGTCGACACGGAGACCGCGACGCAAGCCGTCGGTGCTCTCCATTGCAACGCAGCGCACGGTGTCCTCACCAATGTGCTGTTCCACTTCGAGAATCAACATAGAACCGTCATTGCGGTCGACCTTAAGCGCAGTGTAGATGGGAGGGAGAATGTTATCCTCGCCTTCAAAAATCACATCGACAACGGGGCCGATTACCTGCGCTATTTTTCCGAATTTATCGCTCATTATGATGAGAGTGTATGTGTTGATGTTATTATGCTGTTGTTAACTTTTAGCATGCCTGAAACATGCACGGGAGCTTTCCCGCTTTTCAGAAGGTTCCGAAATACCATCCCTGCCAGATAACCACTACCATGAGGGCGAGGTTGAACAGGTTGATGGGAAGGAGGTACTTCCATTCGAGAGCCAGAAGCTGGTCGATGCGCAAACGGGGATATGTCCACTTGAACCAGATGATGACAAACGACAAAACGAAAGCCTTGAGGAGGAACCACACCACCGAGGGGATGTAGCCCATGATTTCATTGAATCCGTCCCAGCCTGCCACGCGGAAAGGCATCCAGCCGCCGAAGAACATGAGGGTTGCCACACTTGCCACGATGAAGAGGTTGAGGTATTCGGCCAGATAGAAGAAGCCGAAGTGGATACCCGAATATTCGGTGTGATAACCGGCGGTAAGCTCACTTTCAGCCTCAGGAAGGTCGAACGGGCCACGGTTTGTTTCGGCGGTACCTGCAATCATGTAGATGATGAAAGCGATGACAGCGGGGATGTGAGCCGAGAAGATAAACCAATGGTCGGCCTGAGCCTCAACAATTTTCACAACATCCATTGTGCCGGCGAAAGCCACCATTGTGAGAATCGACAAACCGACAGAAAGCTCGTAGCTCACCATCTGCGCACCCGAACGGAGCGCACCGATGAGTGTGAATTTGTTGTTTGACGACCAACCGGCCAACAGAATGCCAAGCACGCCAATCGACGAACATGCAATCAGGAAGAAGATGCCGATGTTGAAATCGATAATCTGCAATCCGTTACCCCAAGGGAGAACCGCAAATGCGAGCATTGATGCGATGATGACCAGATAGGGGGCAAGGGCAAAGAGAAATTTATCAATATGATTGAGCGAGATAAGCTCCTTGATAAGAATCTTGAACATGTCGGCCACACTCTGAAGCAACCCCCAGGGGCCCACACGGTTCGGGCCAAGGCGGCACTGGAAGTAGGCGCAAATCTTACGCTCGTAGAGAATGTAGAAGAGCGCAAGCACCGAGTAGACCAGCAGCAGGCCCACACCCACGAGCACACATTCAACCGTTGTGGCCAGCCACGACGGCATGCAGTTGTTGAGCAGGTTGTCGAACCATGCCGAGAAAGTATGGAAATTATCTATCGTGTAGTTATCCATAACGTTGTGATAAATGAAAAGTGTCTGTTCTAAATATGTTTATTATGGCTGTTAATCAGTTCTTGTGCGGAGAAATCTTTATGTTCAATCACTGCAGCCCAACATTATGCATCGGGAATTGGGAATAGAATCAAAAGATATTTTCGCTGCTGAACTTAACTTATTTTGAACAGCCACTTGGCAAAATTACTCTTAGTCAATCAATTGTTAACAATCGGGCTGACGACATCAGCGGTCCATATCGGGCACGATGTAGTCGAGCGAGCCGCCGATGGTGATGAGGTCGGCGATTTTCTGCCCGCGGGTGATGTGGTCGACAACCGCAGCCGCTGTCAAACTCGGGGTGACGAGTTTCAGTCGGTAGGGCTTGTTGCCACCATCGCTCTCGATGTAAACGCCGAAGAGGCCGCGGCATCCCTCAACAACCTGGAACCAATGGCCTACAGGGAGTTTCAGCACTTTGGGAACTTTTGCAAGCCATTCACCTTCGGGAATATTGTCGATGAGTTGCTCGATGATGTGGGCACTCTGCAGGATTTCGTCCATGCGGTTTTTGAAACGCGCCATCGAGTCACCCTCGGTGCGCACAACCTGCTCGAAATCGAGTTTGTCATATCCGCTGTAGGGGTGGGTTTTGCGCACGTCGCAAGCCCAACCCGACGCACGGCCGGAGGCACCTGTGATTGAGTAGGAAATTGCATCTTCACGCGACAGAACGCCAACGCCTTCCATACGGTTCTTTGCAATCACGTTGCCGGTGAAAATCTTGTTGTATTCCTTTACGTTCTTGGGGATGACGGCGAGCAGCTCCTTCACATCCTTCACAAAGTCGGGATGGAGGTCGGCCATCACACCGCCGATGCAATCGTAGTTGAATGTCATGCGGGCGCCGCATGTTTTCTCCATGATGTCGAGAATCTGCTCACGAACACGCAGTGTGTAGAATAACATTGTTGTTGCACCGAGGTCCATGCAGAATGTGCCGATGAAAAGACAGTGCGAAGCGATACGCGAAAGCTCATCCATGAGCACGCGGATTACGCGGGCACGTTCGGGCACCTCGATTCCGGCTGCTTTCTCTATGCAGAGGCAAAGGCCGTGATGGTAGTTGTGAGCCGAGAAATAGTCGAGACGGTCCATGTAATGGAGAGTCTGCATGTAGGTTAAATCCTCACAGAGTTTTTCAACCCCGCGGTGGATGTAGCCCATATACACGTCGATTTTCTTGATTGTCTCGGAATCGATTGATGTGCGGAAGCGCAACACACCGTGAGTTGCGGGGTGCTGCGGGCCGATGTTCACAACAAAATCATCGTCGCTGAACACGGGAACTTCCTTTTTCTCGACCTTGCCGTCGGGCAGTTCAACCCAAGTGTTGGTAACATCGCTCTGTCGCTCGTTCTCAACCGACACGGGATTGAGTTCGGGATTGGCGTCGTAGTCCTTGCGCAAGGGGTAACCGACCCAATCGATGTTGAGGAAGAGACGACGCATGTCGGGATTACCAATAAACACAATGCCGAAGAAATCATAAACCTCGCGTTCGAAAATTCCAGCGATGCGGTAGAGGTCGGCAATGCTGTGCAACATGGGGTTATCGCGGTCAGTTGTCGAAGTCTTGACCGACACGAACTGCTTTGTGGCAGTTGAAGTGAGGTAGTAGACGCAGCCGAGCGAGTCGGTCCAGTCCATACCCACAATCGTCACTAAATAGTCGAAACCATGCTCGTCGCGCAGCGTCTTGATCAGGTCGTGAAGCTTGGCGTCGGCAATGTTAATCAGCAGAATCTCACCGTTCTCGAAGGTCGCTTCGGGAAAACTCTTTGAGATCTTGTCCTGCAATTCAGCCATATCTGTTGTTTTCTTCTTTTTTTCTACATTGTCGTGGTGCGCGGTGGCCCCTTGACGAATCGTTATGGGAGGAAAGAAGTCAAGTGGTGAATCCGGATGCCCTCGTTGCGGGAGCCTCCGCATTTACCACTGTTTCTTTATTTATTTCCCGGTGTTTTCAACGGGATGTTCCTCAAGATATTTCTTTCGGCTCTCCTGACGGTTTACACCGCCGAAGAAACGTTCCACCTTGATTTTACGCGACAGCTGCATGATGCCGTAGATCATTGCCTCGGGACGGGGAGGACAACCGGGCACATACACATCGACGGGAACGATATCCTCGATGCCGCGAGCCACATGGTAGGATTTGCGGAAGGGGCCGCCGGAGATGGCGCAGCTGCCGCACGAAATCACATACTTGGGCTCTGCAAGCTGGTCGTAAAGACGGCGGAGGACCGGAGCCATGCGGTTCACGATGGTTCCTGCCACCATGATGAAGTCGGCCTGACGGGGCGATGAGCGGGCAACTTCCCAGCCAAAGCGCGCCATGTCGAAGCGCGCCGCTCCAAGCGACACGAATTCAATGCCGCAGCAACTGGTGGCGAAAGTGAGCGGCCAGATAGAGTTACTGCGCCCCCAGTTGATAAGTTTGTCGAGACTGCCCACAAGCACGTTGGCACCGCTTTCCTGCAGTTCCTTGACAAGCGATTCGATATACTCGTTGTCTTTCCATGCCTCGTAGGGCATCGACTTTGTGGTTACTTCTTTCATTTCCATTCAAGCGCTCCTTTCCGCCAGGCATAAACGAGACCCAGCACTAAAATTGCGAAAAACACTGCGACGCAAGCCACGCCGGCGCCACCGAGCCCACGCAGGCACACAGCCCACGGAAAGAGGAACACGGTTTCCACATCAAACATCAAAAAGAGGATGGCGAAGAGATAGTAGCCGACGTTGAAACGGGTCATTGTGACGCCGCGTGTCGGGATACCGCACTCATAGGCCTCCCCTTTCTGCGGGTTGAACGAGCGGGGGGAAATCAGCCCCGCCAACCACATGGCAAGTGCCACCAAACCTGCACCCGTGAGGAGTGCCACAATGGCCAGCACCGCGCTGTCAATACCAAAAATTCCTAATGATATCATATATGTTGCTGTAATTTCTCGGTTGCAACCGACATCATCACTCCCGCAAATGAGAACCGCTTCACTGAGCGGCGCTGCTTCCGATTGTCATTTCCCGGACGAGGCATGATGCTCCCGCGGTTATCAACATGGCATTGCGGTTAACGATAATAATCGGTTTAATCGGTTAATAATCAAGAGCTGGCAACCAATTTTAAGGTGCAGAACCCGTAAATGGCGCAGCCACACTATTTTTCCGACGGCAAAGATAAGATTTTTTTTCTAAACCTAAGCCATTTTAACCATTCAAATTCCCCGCAAAGTTTTCAACATTCGCTCATCCACTTAAAGCGATGGGCGCTCGCCAAGTTCAAAAAAGCGCGGATAGTAGAGATAGAACGTGCGGCCGGCACGTTGAAATTCCACCGCCGAAAACTCTCGCCCGGCGGCAATGAAGTGATTTTCGTCGACAACAAACCATGTGTACGGCTCCTTATAGCTGCCCGCGGGCAGCCCGGTGGCGAGGAACGCGCCGCCGGGCAACGGCTCGCCGGCGACATTCTCAAAACCCGCTCCAAGCCATGCCGAAAGCGGCACTCCTTTAAACCCGGCAAAATCAATCGCAGCCGCGGCACGGGGAAGAATCACCGGTTGGTAATCCTTTCCATACCAAAAGCCGATGAAGTGGCGGGTGTAAGTGTCGTAGGGCTTCATAACCCTCACTCGTCCGAGAGTCCACCACGGTTCGTCATCACCTTTCGGCAAATCGAAAAACACGCAATTGTCGTTGCTGCCGGCGATGGCGGCACGCATGGCACGGTCGGCATTCCCGGCCTTGAACAGCCTCACCGAAAGAGTTGCCCCATGCACAATAATCAACAGCGCAATCATAGCCGAGACAACGGCGCCCGACCGCTCCCCGATTCTCCAACGCGTCCGGCGCAAAAGCAGAACCATTGCGATGATTGCATAGGTCTGAGAGAACCATCCGCTTCTCCCCACGATTCCACCTAATGCCACAAGGCACATCGAAGCGAGCGATGCCACAATCCACACACCCCAACGGGTGCGCATTCTCAGCCACAGCCGTCGTCGCGACAACCGCGAGCGCAACAGCTCAACAAGCAACCACACTATAAGAACAAGTGTGAACGGAACCGACTTGAGCAATAACACCGCCAACGCATCATCGGGTCGCCCCAACGACGAAGCACGCATGAGAATGCCCGGCGACAGCGCAACAACAGCAGCCCCGGCAAAGAACATTACCATCAGAACACGACTTCTCCGCGGCAAACCGCGCCATGCGTGTGCTTGCCACATCCACCACAACAGCCCCGCACAGAGAGGAGCCGTGGCAGCTTCATGCATGCCACCTGCCAGAAATGCAAACACCACTACCCCCAAAAAGGCCGTTTTGCCGGCTCCCGTCAGAAGCTGCGGATTCCACAACAACCAAAGGAACACCAGCGGAAGCGCCGTTGACCACACATAGTTGAAGTTGCAATCGATATAAAGCATCGTATCCCACCAGGGGAAGATGAACATGTAGACTCCGATAACAACGGTTGCCAATGTCTGCCACCCCTTGCGGCACCAGATGCCGGCGTGCTGAAGCACCATCATCAGCATCAAACCCGTCATTCCACCGGCCATGAGTGCACACAGCCGCTGCGGGAAAAGCCCGAGGAAAAGCGCAGCCAAATCGTTGGCGAACCGGCCGTTGACATAAAGCCAATGATGCACAACAAACGAGGGTAGCTTATAGAGCGGCCAGATGCCGTGGCCGAGACCTTCGGCCGAAGCGAATGTGGCCTGATAGGAAAGGTCGTCGCCCTGATAGGGCAACGCGGCATACCACACGGCAAAAATAAATGCCGTCAACGCAGTGAGCCATCCCGACCATCCATATCGGGCCAAGCGCATGAACTTTGAATAAACCGTTCTCATATATGCAAAGTTCGCAAAAAAACAGGAAAGCTCCGCGATGCATTGAAAAAAACATCGCGGAGCCTCCTGTTTCTGCGGGTTGGAGCATTACCGCCCTACCCTGCCTGAGTGTTGTATCAATCCTTGATACCGAGTTTGGCTTTTACAAGGGGAGTCACATCCTGCACATCGGCGCTTACATAGGCGGGCACACCTTCGGGGAAAATCATGGTGTAGCCGTTTTCATTGCCCACGGTCTTGATGGCGTTGATAACTTTCTCCTGAACGGGCTGCATGAGCTGAGCCTGCTGACGCTGCAAATCCTGCTGTGCGGTCTGAGCAAACTGCTGTGCTTTTTTATCGAGTTCCTGAATATCCTGCATGCGGCGTTCCTTAATCGACTGGAGAGTGCCGGGATCCTTATCAAGTTCCTGGAATTCGGCATACTTTTTCTGCAGTTCCTCTGTGATTTTGGCATACTCGCTTTCGTAGGTCTTGGAGGCCTCGTTCACCTTGTTCTGGGCTTCTACAAACTCAGGCATCTTGGGAATGATGCTTTCAGCATCGACAACACCAAATTTGGGAGCCTGCGCAAAGGCGCATGCGGGAAGCGCTACGGCGAGCGCCAGAAGAAATTTCTTAATCATTGTGTTTTGTGTAATGTGTATTTATTTGTTATTGTTTATTCGCTAATCAATTGCTGTAGCCGAGCTTGGCGAGCACCTCGTTGCTCACATCGATTCGAGGCGAGGCATAGATGATATTGGCCGACGAAGCGCGGTCGAAGATAGCCTGATAGCCGCGTTCCTCCGAGAGTTTTTTCACGGCGTTGTAGATGTCGTCCTGAATGGGTTTCATCAAAGTCTGGCGCTTTTTGTAGAGTTCCCCCTCAGGGCCGAAATACTTGTAGCGGAGTTCGGTGGTAGCCTGTTCTTTCGCAACAATCTCCTCCTCACGTTTTTTCTGCTGCTCCTCGGTGAGGAACACCTTATCGGAGAGATATTGCTTGTACATGGTGTCGGCCTCCTGCCCCGATGCCTCCACCTCTTTTTGCCAACGCTGCGACAGCTGGTTGAGCTGCTCATTGGCCATTTCATAGGAGGGCACGTTCTTGAGGATATATTCCATATCAATCAGCGCGAATTTCTGCGCCGAACCGGTAAAGGCGATCCCTGCCAGCACCAGTAAAGAGAGAATTATTTTTTTCATTGTCTTGTCAGGTTTTGTTAGTTGAACAACTTAAGGGTTATACCTTTATAGACGTTTGAGCGCCAAAAAGGTTTAAGTGTTCCCGCTCCTGCGGCATTGGTGTCGACAGGAGGCTCAGGCCGATCAGAATTCCTGACCGAGGATGAAGTGGAAGTGGGAGCCACCCTTCTCGCCGAACACTTTATCGAAACCGTAGGCCCAGTCAATACCCATCATACCAACCATGGGAAGGAAGATGCGCACACCGGCACCGGCGCTGCGCTTGAGGCTGAAGGGTGAGAAGTCCTTAACCGAAGTCCAGGCATTACCGCCTTCAACGAAGCAGAGACCATAAATGGTGGTGGTGGGTTGCAGCATGAAGGGGAAGTGAAGTTCGAGGCCGAAACGGGTGTAGGCATAACCTTCGCGACCCCACGGGGTGAGCGAACCGTTTTCATAACCGCGGAGGGCGATGGTTTCGGTTGCATAGGTGTAGGAGCCGCTCATGCCGTCGCCACCCACATAGAATGTTTCAAACGGCGATTTGAGCCACTTGTTGTAGCTGCCGAGCAAACCGATGTCGGCACGGGTCATGAGCACGAGGGTCCATTTCCCGTCGGGGTCGGTAAGCGGGGTGTAGGTGCGCGATTTGAAACGGAGTTTCCAATATTCAATCCAACGGTAGAGTTCCTTCTTCGAGGCAGTGGTGTTCTCGTTGTAGAGTGCCTCCCAATCTTTTTTGCCGCTGAACAGCGATGCGGGGGGTGTCACCTGAAGATTGAGCGAGAATGTAGAACCGCGACGTGTGTAGAGGGGATTGTCGATTGAGTTACGGGCCAGGGTGAGACCGAGCACGAGAGCGTTCGACGTACCGTTGTTCATATAATAGAGGTATTCCCAGTTTTTGAGATAGTACCAGTTATATGAGAGTTCGGTTGTGAATGTGAAGTAGTCGTCGGGCCAGTTGAGCTGCTTACCGAAGCCAACAGTAACACCGGCCATCTGGAGCACCTTGTTGGGGTCGTAGGCATTCTGGATGGAATTGGTGTAATAGTCGTTGTAGTAATTTGATCCATAGCCGTAACCATAGCCGTAACCGCCGTAGAGATAGGGGTTCGACCAGTTGCTGTTATAGTAGGATGAGTTCACACCTGTCTGACGGCTGTAGTAGGCCGAAACCTGCAGCGAGTTGGGGCGTTTTCCGCCGAACCAGGGGTCGAGGAACGACACTGAATACATCTGATAATAGCGGGCATTGGTCTGCGCGCTGATGGTGAATGTCTGGCCCTCGCCCTGGGGAATGATACCCTTGAACGAGCTGGGGTTGAACAGATTCTTCATTGAGAAGTTGGTGAACTTCAGCGCGATTTTACCGATAATACCTGTCTGTCCCCAACCGAGCGAGAATTCAATCTGGTCGTTTGCTTTCGATTCGAGGTTGAAGAGCACGTCGACGGTGCCGTTATCCTCGTTGGGTTCAACACGGGGGTCCATAGTCTCGGGGTTGAAGTGACCGGTCTGGGCAATTTCACGGGCTGAGCGGATAAGGTCGGATTTGCTGAACAGCTCACCGGGACGCACGCGAATGAGTCGGCGCACAACCTTTTCGTAAAGGCGGTCGTTACCGTTGATGACAACTTTGTTTACGCGAGCCTGCGGACCCTCAAACATTCTGAGTTCGAGGTCGATAGAATCGCCATGCACATTCTTTTCAATGGGCACGAGCTGATAGAAGAGATAACCTTGATCCATGTAGGCGCTCGAAACGGCATCCTCATCGGTTGTGAGGCGTTTTTCGAGCTCTGTCTGGTTGTAGACATCGCCGGCTTTCATGCCCAGGATGTAGTTGAGCTGGTCGGTGTTGTAGAGTGTGTTGCCGACCCACGAAATGTCGCTGATGTAGTATTTCTTACCCTCTTCGAGGTCGATGTAAACGTCGACTTTATTCTCGTTGTAGGGCACAACGCTGTCGCTCACAATCTTGGCATCACGGTAGCCGAGCTCATTGTATTTCTGAATGATGCGGTTGAGGTCATCATGGTAATCATTCTCCACAAACTTCTTCTGGCTGAAGATTTTCCAGATGTTGCTTCCCTCGTTGGTTTTCTTGATTACACGTTTGAGCTTGCCGTCGCTGAGCACCTCGTTGCCGGTGATGTAGATTTTGTGAACCTTCACTTTGGAGTGCTTGTCAACATCAATATTCACAATCATCTCATTTTTGTGCGAGAGGTCCTCCTGGAGCCAAATCTTCACATCGGCATTACCGAAACCTTTTTCAGAGAAATATTGCTTGGTGATTTCAGTTGCGCGGTTCACAATGTTCTGGGTAATCTGGTTACCCTTCATCAGTTGCAGACGTTTCTGCAAGTCCTCGCGCTCACCCTTTTTCATGCCGTTGTAGTTCACAGCCGAAATGCGCGGCTGGGTGCGTAGATTAAGCAGAAGCCACACTTTGTTGCCGGCGATTTTCTCGACAATCACCTGAGCCTGAGCGAAAAGCCCCTGACGCATGAGTCGTTTAACCGCCGTTGTCACGTCGTTGCCGGGAATCTCAATGGTGTCGCCGCGTTTGAGTCCCGAATACCCTATGACGATATAATCCTCATAGTTGTCGGCACCGCTCACGCGAATGTCGGCAATCTCATAGGTTGCGGGGAGACCCGAGTAAAGAATCGGAGGGTTATATATGGTATCAACCCGCTCCTGGGCATTTACAATGCCCGACATGAAAATCAGAGAGAGAATCGCGGTTAACAGCTTATATCGCATAACGTGTAAAAAACGTGATAATTTCAAAGGTTGGTTTATTCAATATTTTATTCTCCGATACGGGGATTCTCTGGCGATGATTCGGCGTGGCGCACCTGCTCACCGGTGAGACCGAACCGCCGCTCGCGGTTTCCAAATCCGGCTATGGCATCAAAGAAATCCTGTTTTGAAAAATCGGGCCAGTAGACCGGCGTAAAGAACAGTTCGGTGTAGGCAATCTGCCACAGCAGGAAGTTGCTTACCCTTGTGTCGCCCCCGGTGCGGATGAGCAAATCGGGGTCGGGAATTCCGGCGGTAGTAAGATAACGTGCCACGGTGGCATCGTCGATCTCTGCGGCGTCGAGTTTCCCTGCTTTCACATCGGCTGAAATCCTGCCAACGGCATCCACAATCTCCCATCTTGCAGAATAGCTCAAAGCAAGGTTCAGTGTCAGCCCCGTGCAGTGCGAGGTTTTGGCGATGCATCCCCGCAGACGCTCCAAAGCCTCGGCAGGCATGCGCTCCACATCACCAATCATTGTCAGGCGCACGTTGTTCTTTATCAAATCGGGGGTCTCCCTCTCGATAGCGATTCCGATGAGATGCATCAGGGCATCGACTTCGGCCTGCGGGCGCTTCCAGTTTTCGGTTGAGAACGCATAGAGGGTGAGATACTTCACCCCGGCTTCGGATGCAGCCTCGGTGATGCGGCGCACGGTGTTGACGCCCTCCACGTGCCCTTCCGAACGGTCGAGCCCGCGAGCCTGCGCCCACCGGCCGTTGCCATCCATGATAATGGCCACATGAACAGGCACTTTAGCCGTTGCTTGTGAATCTTTCCCTGCGTTCATGATGTGGTTTACACTAAATGAGAAAAATGCTCTGTCAGTCGACGTAATGACATGTGGCACAACGTTTGCCAAATTCATAGGTCAACGACACAGCTATGTTGGAATACCAGTCGGTATTTTTCAAAAACGAGCTTTTTATCTGATAGAGATCGGCCAAAGCACCATCCACGTGGTCGGAAAACACTTTGGTCATCGTAAACTCAATGCCGAGATTGAGCCTTTCTTTCAACTTATATTTGAAGCCGACACCCATCGGGATGTTGAAACCCACATTTGAGTCGCCTTCGCAAGTGGCCACCGTTCCGCCGATACCGATTGTAAGGTAGGGGGTCCAGCGGCGAAGTTTCTTATATGTCTCGCCAATGCCGTAGGGGAAGAAGTTAAACTCCACCCTCGCACCGAGATCATAAGCCGTGGATTTGAACGAATAGGATGCTCCTCCGGGGAGAACATCATCCATTGAGGAGGTGTCGCCGCTGAGGTTCATCACATTGAGCACTCCGCGCACGGCCCATCTCACATCGGGCAGATAGCGGAACGACACACCGGCCGAAAATCCGGGCTTGGAGAAGATGCTTGAGGAGGCATCCCCGAGATATCCGGCCATACCAATCTGGGCACCGGCATCGAAACGATATGTTTCCTCCTGAGCCGCAGCCTTGAACCCCGTGATGCTCACGAGGGCTAATAGAAGTATGACCGTTAATTTTTTCATTCGAGCGGACGGAATGTAAAGTGATTCACCACTCCGCGCCACACGGCATTCTGCAAAGTGCCGTCATCGAGCGTGCCACCGAACATGTAGAGGAACGGGCATTCCCATGTCTCTATCGACGATATCGCGCGCGAGGTCGGGCGAGTGTAGACCGAAGGAAGTTTAGCCAACGGAGTTTCAAGCCACGCAGTCGCGGCTTTGGTTCCGGCAGCAGCATCCGCGCTCATCATCGTTCCGAACACAAGCAGGTCGGCACCGTAAACTTCAGGCATATATTCGGGCAACTGGAGGTAGACATCGCCCTTTTTCCAGGTCAGACCCATATCGCGTGAAATATACACGTTGCGGTTGATACCCTCGGCATTTTTTCCGCCGAACGCAAGCAGAACCTCACGTTCTTTCAGTCGCCACGAAACGGTGTCGGTTTCGCTGATGGTGTAACGCGCCATTGCGTAGCCCTCGGCTGGAGTCATGCTCGAACCGAGCTTCGCCCATGAAGTTCCGTCGTAGGCCCATGTGGCACCCGAAAGGTTTCCGTTGGCACATTTGCCACCGAGAATCATGATTTGGGGAGCGTCGGCCCATTTTGTGGTAAGTTGAGCGGCTCCTGAAAATCCTGAGATGGGGAAATCGGCGGGAACGGCAGCTGTTGCAACACCCGCAGCGGGATATGAAACATGATTATAACCCGATGCTGACGCTTTCACTCCGAGGAGTCGAGTTCCATAGGGGGCGATAATCGAGCTCCAGCTTTCACCGGTCGAAGTCCATGAGGAACCGTCGGTTGAAGTGAGCAGGCTACCGCTTTCAGTGAGGATAAACAGAGCTTCGGTTGTGGCGGCAAGGGTTTCGATGCGCACTTTAGCGGGGAATGTAACACTCTTGGTAGTCCAATTTTGGGCATCGAACAGATTGTCGTTCACACCGAGGCACCAAGCCGAACCGTCGGTTGAAAGGCAATAGGCAGTTCCACCCTTCGCAACAGTTTTCTGCGCAACAGGGCGGGAGAATTTGGTGGGGAGATTGGTGCGTGCCATGTCGCTCCAGAAAAGCGAGTCGGGCACAACGGTGTGAACATTCACATTAATAAGGTAATCGCGCTTGTTTTCGCCGCTCTGAGAAACCATGTGCAAGCGAACGGCACCGTGGGAGAAGTCGATTTCGGTATCGTCGTTTTCAATATAGTCGACCGTTTTCTCCTCGCCGTTCTCGTCGGTGTAGTGAAGCGTGAGCGCCGAGCAAGCGTCGCTTGTGATGTTCACCGCCAGAGCGCTGATGTCGGTGCCGTAAGGGAGCGAGTCGGCATTGAAAATGCGCGCCGTGTTCAAGTCAATCGAGAAAAACACCGAGTCGAGATTGTTGAGCACTTTCGCATCGGCCCGCAAAGTGAAGCCTCTCACAGCCAAACCGTCGGTGATGGTGGAAGTGTCATATTGAGCCGGTTCGTCGTCGGTTGAGCTACAAGCCGACAGCCCCAGCACACAAACGAGTGCCAGAGCATAAAGGATGCGGTCAAGTTCTTTCATAGAGGCTTTTAATGCCTTAATTGTAATCATAAATAATTGAAGCTTTGCAACTTTGAGCGATTGCCCGGCGAGAGAGGGTAACCCGTGCAAAAAGCTACTGATTTTCAACCTGCAAAGTTAAAAAGATTTTGCCAACTTCACGGCATAAAACGGTGTAAATCGCGCAAAATCGTTGGTTCAACGCATCCACAAAGATATAACATCCCTAACATTCAGGCAATTCCGCAATCACATTTAAATAATTTTTCAATTCTTTTCACACGAGTTATAAGAAACCGGTTCTAACCGCCAAGCCGGTTTTTATTTATCAAAACTGTTGTTGAACCAGCGGATTGTGTTCTCTTCCCATTGTTGCGAACCGACCAAATATGAATCGGGAAGCACAGGCGCTTTCACCGCCCCACGGGGGTCTAATTCAAAGGGAGCCACCTCTTCGCGCGCCACATCCCACAAGCCTTGTTCGATAAACAGGCCGAGCAAAGTGGGACCGGCTTCCACGAGCACCGAGGTGATTGAATGATTCTCATAGAGGTCGGAAAGCACATCGGCGATTGATGACGCCATTCCGGCTCCATAGACAATCACTTTACCCTCACCTGCAAACAATGCCTCATCGTGAGATAGCACACCGCCGCGATCGAGCACCACCTTTACAGGCTGCCGTCCGTCCCAACCGCGAACCGTAAGCCTGGCATTGTCGGCTATGGCAGTGCGAGCCGAAGTGAGCACCGCATCGTTTAGCGAACGTAACCGCATGGTCGACATGTTCACTAAATTTGTGGAAAACCGACATGCCTGCCGGTGGCTTTCATCGCGTTTCCAATCCATATATCCGTCGGCACTCCTTGCCCATTTCAATGTCACGAAGGGGCGCCGCAGTGTGTGGGCGGTGAAAAACCGACGGTTAAGAGCACGGCTCTCCTCACCGAGGATACCGACCTCCACTTCAACCCCGGCATCTCGAAGCATGGCGATTCCACGCCCCGCTACCTTTGAAAAGGGGTCGACGGTAGCCACTACCACGCGGGGGATGCCGGTTTCGATTATCAGGCGTGAACAGGGGGGTGTTTTGCCGTAATGTGAACATGGCTCAAGGGTAACAAACATCGTGCTTTCAGCAAGCAGCGGCCTGTCACACTCAGCGACAGATGCCACGGCATTAACCTCGGCATGCCCTTGGCCGCAAAGGCGATGCCACCCCTCCCCTATTATCCTGCCGTCGGGAGCGACAATCACAGCTCCCACCATCGGGTTAGGTGACGCGAATCCCATTCCGTTACGGGCAAGTTGCAAAGCCCGTCGCATATATAGTTCTTTATCCATCCTCATTTTTTACCGTTGATACAATCACTGACCTATGATAATAGCTTCCCACTCATTGCCATAACGGTCGTAGGGGGCTACGGCATACCAATACCCCTGCAGTTTGTCGGGGGGCAGCATATAAGTGTGGTCGTAGGTTACAGCCACAATATATTTCGCCATGAAATTGGCCCCTGTGGAGGCCAGCACATCCAAAGGTTCAAGATTATCGGGAAAAGCATAGACAACATAACGCATATCGGGCACCGGATACCACGACAACGCATTGCCTCGGCGTTCGAGTCCGGTGACCGCCCCGGGGTCAACAGCCTCTTTCCAGGGCATAGGGGGCATAAGCGCAGTGGTGTAGTAGCAACGCTCACGAAGATATTCACCCAAACCGCGGGCCTTCTTTCCCGAGATGTGGGCGGTTGAATAGTAGATGCTCCCCGCATCGCTGCCGGTTGAATTCATGCGGTTAACCCTAACCTGCGAAACCTGCTCGCGCCATGCGTTCTCCCCCTCGGGGAGAGCCAGCACCTTTTGGCTCGGATAGCTGTGACGGCCGAAATGCAAAGCCATATCGTCCCACCATCGTGCCAACGGGGCGTAGGGATTAGTGGCATGGTCAGATGCCCAGTAAATCTGCGGCGACACATAGTCAACCGAACCGTCGGCAAGCCATTCGAGCGGATTGCAGAAAATGCGGTCATACATCCAGTCATTGCCAACCTCGGGGGGATTGAGACCGTAGGGAGCGGTGGCTTTACCGTTTCCACCTCCCACACCTGCCGGACTAACGCCGAACCTCAGCCAGGGGCGCTCTTTCTCAATCATCTCATGCACGGCGGCTATAGTTTTGCCTACATTGGCACGGCGCCAATCGGCCTGCGACATGCCCGACGCTTTCGAGCCGCACTCCTTTTGCCAACGGTCGAAATCATAGCCTGCTCCGAGCGGCAACCCGTCGGGATAGAAGTAATCATCGAAAATAAGGCCGTCAACATCATAGCGGGTGATAATCTCCCTGCACACTTCCACAATGTGGCTGCGAGCCTCGGGATTTCCCGGGTCGAGGATACTCACGGTTTTGGTGACGCGTGCCGGAGACTTCCCTTTCTTTTTCCCCTTTGTGGCGCGGCGCTTTGCGGGTGCTTTTTCGGTTTTGGAATAAGAGAGCACCCACCCTTTTTCCACAGGGTTGAATGTTTTTCCACCGGTTGCCGCTTTCGCAGCCGCGGGAGCCGGGCCGTTGGCCAACCGGAACGGGTTGACCCACGCGTGTAACTCAAGCCCGCGCTTGTGAGCCTCGGCAACGGCAAATTCAAGGGGATCCCACCCTTTGGCGGGGGCAGCGCCGCGGGTGCCTGTCAGGTAGGCGCTCCACGGCTCGAACGACGATTTATACATGGCATCCGACATCGAACGCACCTGAAACATCACGGCATTCAATCCCGCGTTCTTCAAAATGTCGAGAATCTCACACAGCTCACGTTTCTGAGCCGCGGCATCTGCTTCGGTCGTCCCGGCTTTGGAGGGCCAGTCAATACCGTAGACTGTGGCGACCCACGCGCCTCTCATTTCATGTTTAGGCGGTTCGCCACTGTCGTAACCCGCGGGGGATGATGCGGCTTTTGCCGCGACACAAATCAGTGCCACGGCAAAAGCCATTGATAGGATATGTTTTATTTTCATCTTCACTTAACTGTGACGGCTGCTCCGGCCGAATGAGCCGCAATGGCCGGATTATATTGACTCTGCACGCCGGCCACACCCGACGAGAATGAACCTGCCTGTGTGGCGAAAAGTTCGTAGGTCAGAACGTAGGTTCCGCGTGTCAGATGGCGGATAAACAGATTAGTCTGCGAATCGCGGTTCTCACGATAGAAGCAGAGACCTTCGCTCCAAACCGGCTGCGGCAACTGCTCAACAGGCTCAAACGTTGCGGCGCGCTTATCCTCAACAACCACATAGTCCATATCGGTATCGGCCTTGAGGGTGAGTGTAACTTTCACGCGGTCGCCGACGCTGAAGCTGTCGGCAGGAACCCACATCTCGCCGTTGAACACGCTGAGATTCTTCTCCACCGAAAGCTCGCTGCACGCAACAGCTTTGATATCGTCCATTTCAGCTGTGCGCATTGTCACCACCGCACCGAACGAGGGATAATCAGCCCTGCGGTCGATGGTGAGTGTTGCCGGTTCTTTCAGCAATTGTGTTATCGGCTCGGTGAATGAGCCTGTGGCATATTCGGCCGACGGCTCTATCAGGGTTTCACCTACACGGATAGCTGTTCCTGCAGTGTTAACCGCAACGGGACGTCCGCTTGTGAGAATCGAGGATATCACTTGCGAGGTAATCACAGCGTTTCCCCAATCGGTGTTTGTTTTCTGAAGAATAAGCCACTGACGGATTTTCTCCACATCGGCGCTTTGCGGCTCCACCTGCGCGAAGGCATCGAGAATAATCGCCGTGCACCCCACCTTGTCGAGCGAACGATAAGTGGTGTTCTCCAGTTGCTGCCACCACATCCCCTTTTCCGGAGTTACGGTTGCCAACTCACGCAATGATTTGAGAATGCTGCGGGCCGTGGCGGTGTAGCCGTTTGCCGAGAGCACGATTGCATCGGCAGCCTTCACCACAGGCGAATGGTCTTTCCATTCACCGATGATACGCTGCACGGTGACACGGGTTACCTTTGCCGCCGCAGTCGACTGCTTCACTTCGGGGAACTTGGATCGTGTGTAGCAATATAAAGTGTAGTCGCTCTTCGGAGATTTGGCATAACGTGCGGCGGTGGTGCGGTCGAGACAAGCCACTGCCGACGATGTCATGGCAGCGAGGTTCTTGTTGTCGGGGAGCCAGCCGAGACGGTTGAGGTCGCCAAGCATGTCGAGAATCATCGCCGTACACCACTCCGACAATTCGGGATATTGTGTTGTCCAGCTCCAACCGCCACCCGACACCGAAGTATTTGACAATGCAGCCACAGCCTTTTCAATAACCTTGGAGGTGTTGCGCTTGTCGAGCAACAGCACCAGTCGCTGCATGCGCTCGGTTTGATTGAGGGCATCGCTCACCCACGGTGTTGAACTCAGAAGCACAGATTTGAGCACATCGTTTTTCTCAAGTTCGGAAACAAGTGCCGAATCGGCGGGGTTGTCACGCCAGCGGCGCAATGTGCGGGCGATTTCGGGATAGTCGCGCATCAGGCCGTCGGCAACAGCCGCCGAGAAGAGCGCACCGGCTGCATCAAGCGATGAATTGATTGTGCCTTCGCGCAAACCGGGTAGAGCCGAAACAACCTCCCATGCAGGATTCTCGGTAAATTTGAGCCATGCACGGCCGTTGCCGACCGAGTCGAGCGGCATCGTGAACTGCTCCTGCGAGGGGGCGATGTAGAACATTTTTGATTCAACCACATCCTGAACCGAGGGGAGCACGGGGATGAACACCTGCTCACCGTCGGAGAATGAGGCATTGCCGCTCCTCACTCGGAACACAAGCGCAGATACGGTTGCGGGAACATCGAAGCACATGCCGATTACGGAACGTCCTTTGGCATCCAACGTGTCGGCCGATTCGGTTGTGGCAAGCACCTGCATTGTGGATGCATCGAGAATTTCACCGACCGATTGCGCACACTGTGTGCTGTCGGTCATATTCATAACCGAGGCAAGGAGTTCAACCTTGTCGCCGATGCGCAAGAAACGCGGGGCATTGGCCGATACCATCAGCGGTTTTGAAGCAACTATTTCCACACTGCCCGACGATGTGAGCAGCTCATTGTTATAGGCCAGCGAGCGGAGCACCCATGTGGTGTTGGCATCGGGGACTGTGTAGGTCACTTCAAGCGAGCCGTCGGCATTGGTGTTCAGCATCGGGCGGAAGAACGCCATCGGAATCTCCGACGGGCGATAATTATAATCATCCGTTTCAGCAGTGGGTTCAGCGGCTCCGTCGGTAGTGACAGCTCCGGCTGAGGCACCGTTATCGGCTGAGGCATAGGCCGGCATCATCATGTCCTCCACAACCATTTCAGCCTCGTCGGCAGCTTCCTCGGTTTCCACTTTGGCTGTGCCCCGAATTCTTACACTCGATGCCGATAGTTTCATCGACCGGTTCATCACCATCGCCGATGAAGATGAGAAGCTGCGCCCGTAAAGTTCAAAGGCAGGTTCCGTGAGGTCTACAGCTTCGAGGTTGCGGAATGCACTCCAGAGATTAACACTGTTTGAGCCGAAATATAGTCCGTCGATACTAATGCCGCGCAACACATCCCTGCGGGGGATAAATGACATTGAATTGGGTGCAAGAACATCAATCGCCTTGTTAGTCATCGACAGCATAACGGCGCTTTGCACATCGGCACCGTTCATGCCTGAAACCTTAAACTTCAGTGTCTCAAGATTGCCGGGTGTGACTTTATCGCGGAATGTTTCGGTTTTAATTGTGATTGAACGCAGAGAGCTTGCGGGATTGACCGTGAACGAAGCCGACTCCGACATGAGATTTTTCACCACTCGCAGATAGATTCGCGCCGATTTATCCTTATCGGGCAATGCGGCTTTGAAGGTTGACATACCCTTTGTGGGTGACAACCATTTTTTTGAAACGATGTGACCGTCCATATCAGACATGACCATAAGCACCCGTGCACCGTCAACAGCAGTGCCGAACGTAACGGCACATTCACCCTGCGCATCGGCCACACCCTCCGACTCGGGGAGCCACAATAACGCGTTGACCGGGCACGCATTGTTATCCTTACGGTAAACCACAACGCGGTCCACGATTACGGCATCAGCTTTTGCTGAATCAACAGGGGCGAAACGTGCGGTGTAGGTACCGGCGGAAAGAGTTTTGAAAAGTGAGACCACGTCGCCCGACTCACATTGCGTTTCTGTCACCTTGCGATAAGACGGAGTTCCATCACCGCCGAGGGGCTCATCAACGGCATAAATCTCACAATTGAGTTTAATCGTTTCATTGCCGCCGCTGAACTCGGTTGCTTCAACAGTGGCTTTTGTTTCACCGGGAACAAACAACGCAGGCACATTAGCCGACAGAACAAGAGGCTTGCCCATGTTGAATCCCGTTGTTGTTTCGTGTGTCTCTCCATCGGGAGAAGTTACGCTGACTGTTGCCAGAAAATATCCTTCGGGTGCGGGGCTCGAAGCCAATGCCTGCGAGGGAATCACAACCTTGAAAGTTCCATCGGGGGCGGTTTCGGTCTGCGTTTCATAGAACACCGGCGATGTTGCCGAGCGGAACCACAGCCCTGTGCGCACACTGAGCTGCAATTTCACCTGTGCATCTCCCACAGGGAAACCGGCGTAGGTGCGTGCCGAACCGCTCACCACAGCACTGTCGGCAATGGATGCGGGTCGGCTGACCTTATCCACATTAACCTCGAAAGTGGGGAGTTTATAATCGCTCACCATAAAGCTGCGTGTAGCCACGGTGCGCTTGTCACCGTCGGTTAGAGTGAGCGTGAAAGTTCCGGTAAGCCCCTCCGACGGGAGTGTGAAGCTTCCATGGGCGCGCCCGGTAGCATCGGTGGTCAAAGTTACCTTCGACACCTCCACATAGTTGGCATCGCGCAACCCGACTGTCAGTGATTTTCCGGTTTCAACACGCGGGGCAACTCCACCGGTGGTGTAGGCGATGAAACTGAAATCCACAACGTCGCCGGGATGATAAAGACCAAGCGATGTGAATATCTCACCGTAAAGACGATCGGTTGACCGTGATTCGGAAACGCTGTAGTAATTAACCCCGAGGGCATAACGGTCGGCATCGGCAAGCGGACGCAATGTGCCCGGCTTTGATTGGTCAATCTTGACAAATCCGTCGGCATCGGTCGATGCAGGCAATGTCTCTCCAGGCGATTGGCGGTTCCACGGCTTGTAGAACATCGACACGCCACGGCGCGGCTCACCCGAAACCGCATCTACAACAACAGCTGCCGATTCCCCTACCCCGCTGAACACTCCGGCCGAGAGATTGGAACATGCTATGACCGGGAAACTGTTGGACTTTTCTTCCCCCTCGAACACCGGTTCAACTACATATTTTCCATATTCCGGCACCTTCACAGCTACCGAACGTGAAGCTGAGAATGGCACGAGGTCGTCGAACGACACATCAACCGTTGCCACGGGGGTCGGACGCGATGCGGGAAGTTTACAGTAGGAATCATCGGCCGATGCAACGATGCGGGTTACATCATATAGTTTCAACGTAACCTTTTTCACATTATCAATCGAAAGTCTCACAACAGCCTCACCCCCCTTTGCCACCTGTGTGGGTGTCTGTGCATTCACCTGCTTGCGGATGAGCTGCGCACGGAGGTTTTTCACGGCGTTCATGTTGAAATAGCCGGGGTTTGCCTCTATGAAACTGTTGAGAATTGAATAAAGCTCTTTTTTCTGCGAACCTGATAGCGTTGCAGGTTCAACTTCGGTGAGCAGTTCTATTGCATAAGGTGATGCAGCATGTTCACCGTAGGCAAGTTTGAGGGCATCGAACAATTGAGAAACCTGTTCGTATTCCCCACCGGGGAACGCCACATTCTGGGCGGGAACTTCAAACAGACGCTCCGATGCAAACTCAATTTCCTTTCCTAAAGCGACGATTCCTGCCGGGGTATCATCGCGTCCTTCAATGAGTGATGCATATAAACGCAATATCTCACCCGTCATTGAGCCCCGCGATGCAGGATAGAGGCTTGAATCGAGAGGACGGAAGAGCACCCGCGGATTGAGCGTTGACTGCATGCCGTCAAATGTGAGCAAACATTCAATTGACTGATTGGCCACGAAGTCATAGAGTGTGGGATAGAAGGTGAGCATGTCGCGGTTGAACACCAACGCTGCTGAATAAGCATCAAGCGAGGTGGCAAGCAATGCTTCACGAGGCGCGACCGCTTCGTTGACAAGCGCTGTGACCTTTTCGGCAAACTGAGCTTTGCTCCACACCGTGTAGTCGCCGTCGGCACCGGCACCGGTGTTGGCCCGTCGGCCGATTCTGTATGCATCATCTCTGTACACCGATGTGTAAATGCGCGCCTGCAGCAAGTTGAGCAGCGATTTCACCACCGGGTTGCCGGTTTGCGATTCCACCTTGTTAATCTTTTCCAAAACAACAGGAACCGAATCGGCCGACACCGATGTTTTAGCAAGCCCATATCTGACCAAGGCATTAACCATTGCCGGCCCATTGTCAGCCTTCAAGGCTGCATCGAGGTCGGCAAGTGCATTATTCTCCACTTTTACGGGATAGGCGAAATCAGGCATATTTTTTGATGGGGCAGTTGCAGATTGTGATGCGGCCGAAACAGTCGTGACGGCCAGCATAATAAAACAAAACAGTGAATAAAGGTGCTTTTTCATAAACACGGTAGTTGAATTGGAGAATTGGCACAACGTGGTTTGTGCGCGTTTTTTCGGAGGGAAACGGGGTCAGGTTACGTAGTGACCGGTTGCAATCCCTTTAAAAGTAACAATCGAACGAGGCCATTTCGTTGCTATGATAAGAAAATTCCCGCTTCCGCGGCAGCCTGAGCGCCCCGAATACGGGAATTGATGGAGTGCTTACCCCCGCCCGGAGGGTAGAGGGGGTTATTTGTTTTCAGCCCGTCGGGCGCTGCGCAGGCGGCTGTGCTGGCGCATCATCTCACGCGAGAAATTACGCTCAACCGACTTGAGACGGAACAATTGTTTTTTCGACAGAATCTCCTTGAATTTTCCAAGATATTCCTTTTCGAGATTGGCCTCCTCCACTTTTGCATCGTAGATGGCCTCGGTAGCTTTTTCATATTCGAGGTCGCTTGCGTCACCGGCGTCGGCCACACGCTTTTCCATAGTGCGGGCATCGGCATTAAGTTTGTCGGTGCGTGTCTGCAGCTCCTCATAGAGGGGAAAGAACTTGTTTTGCTGCTCACGGGTGAGGTTGAGTTCTTTGGCGAAATAGGAGCGCTTGTATTGGCGCATCTCGCTCAGCCACTCTTCGCGGTCACCGGCGGTTTGGGCGCAGAGCGGAGATTGAATCACCACCAACTGCACTATCAACAGCAACAGACTTGCAACACAAAACTTTTTCATAGTGGTCTCAACTTTATTTGATTTATTTCAAATCGCCTGATTTGTAAATACTCGTTTTTTTTGCACCTGCATCACACATCGGCAGGAGAAAAACCGTTGCCTGAAATTTCATCGGCGCCCTCTTCAATAGGAAGGCTGTCGATGGGGAGCATGTCGTCAACCGAGATGCTGTCGTCGTACATTTCATCAAACAACTCACGTTCGTTGATATCGTCGATGATATAGTCCAGAACGAAATTCTCGTCACTGAGTGCCTCGGTGAGAATGCGGTTGTTGTCAATCGACAAGTCAACATCGCCGGGATTCATCATGGTGAACATCTTCAGCATGCACCAAATACCGGCAAACATTGCCGCCATGTAAACATAGGGCCTTATGCTGCCCCACAACGTTTTGGGGCGCGACGCAACCGGAGTTACCTCGGCCTCGGGACGGGATGGCAGCTCCGACGCCATGCGCTCGGCAAAGCTTTCGAAAAAGCCGTCGGGCACGGTCATTCCGTCGCGGCGGTTGATGCTGGTGAGTATGTCGGATTTTTTTTCTTCCATTTTCAGAAGCGGTTGTTTTTGAAGCAAAAATATCGTTTTATCACAGATGATTTTCACCTGACTATGATTGTGACTTCGGGAAAGGGTGAAGGTTTAAACCGAGGGGGCTGTTTTTTGTGATGTTTTTTGATGGGAACTTTTTTGCGACCTCTATAACAGTGGAATCAAATGCTTATTCATTCTCTCCGAAATATTTCTCAATCTTTTTAACGGCAAGATGATAGGAGGCTTTCAAGGCTCCAACCGAAGTGCCGAGAATTTCCGACATCTGCTCATATTTCATTTCATCGAAATATTTCATATTGAACACAATGCGCTGTTTTTCGGGAAGCGAGGCCACTGCCTTACGGAGTTGCAGGGCAAGCTCGTCGCCATCGACCCACTCGTCGGCTTCAATAAGGTTGACCAAATGCGACTCCTCGTCATCGATCGATAAACTGAGCCGCTTGCGCTCTTTACCCAAAAATGTGATGCTTTCATTCAGGGCAATTTTGTAGAGCCAAGTCGACAGTTTTGCATCCCCTCTGAAATTCTCGATTGACTGCCACGCCTTCATGAAAGTGTTCTGCAACACATCGGCCGCATCATCGTGATTCTCGACCATGCGACGTATCTGCCAGTAAAGTGGCTCGGAATAGAGGCGCATAACCTCATTGAACGCATCGCGGCAGCTTTCGGGCTTGCGCAAGCGCTCAATAAGTTTTTCGTTTTCCTGTGGCAGTTCACGTCCCATGCGGCAATCAGCGTTTCTTTGGTTAATGGGAGAGCGAGGATGGAGGATAGTTGCAGAGATGAGAGACAAAGATAATAATTATTCGCATCTAAACCCTGCCCGTAGCCCGGTTTTTAATGTTTATTATGGTTTAATGTACACAAAACCACGTAGCAGCTCACCAACGGGCACTCTGTTTACCCGACAAACCGCCGGGGTGCCTCGGAGTTTGTTGCCCCGCTCATTTTTTTTTTGTACTTTTGCATCCGGTTATTTTTCAAGTAGCCTGCCTAATCAGATGAATTCTGAAATGTAACGTTTTAAATAACGGGCCGGCGGCATTAACGCATTTATAAATCTGAGCAGCTTTTTGAGTTGAACTGCTGCTTGCAACAACAATTCAGTGTCACCAATCACACATTCAGTTAAATCGGCATTTGCCTCCGCGTGTTTCATTATGGCGGAGCTGCTTGCTGTGGCCACTCCGGCCAACAGCGAATATGCCGACACGGTGATGACACTCCCCCCTGTATCGGTCACGGCCATAAAGGGGGGCATAAACCCCAACCGCGATGAAGCGGTGACCAACATCGGGCAAACCGAAATTGAACGCTACAACCTTGTGAACATCAAACAGGTGAGCGAAATCGCGCCTAACTTCTACATGCCGCGCTATGGCTCGCGAATGACATCGTCGGTTTATGTGCGCGGACTTGGCACTCGCATCGACCAACCCGTTGTGGGGCTCAACATCGACAACGTGCCCATCCTTAATAAGGATAACTTCGACTTCGACCTTGCCGACATAACCCGCATAGAAATTCTGCGCGGCCCGCAAAACATCCTCTACGGGCGAAACACAATGGGTGGCCTCATAAACATCTACACCCTGTCGCCGCTCAATTTTGAAGGGGTGAAGATTCAGGCTGAATATGGCACTCAAAACAGCTACCGCGTGTCGGGTGGTGTCTACGGCCGCTTCTCCCCTACCCTCGGAATGTCGGTGAATCTGTATGCTACCGGCACCGACGGTTTTTTCAAGAACTCGTTCAACAACTCGCGCGTGGGGAAAGAACGGCAATGGAGCGGCCGCTGGAAAACCGTGTGGCGCCCGGGGAGCAACTTCATGCTTGAGAACACGGCATCGGTGTCGAACTCAACCCAAAGCGGTTATCCCTACGAATCAGCCGCCACGGGTGTTATCGCCTATAACGACACTTGTTTTTACAAACGCATAACGGTGACCGACGGCCTCACCGCCAAGGGAAAAATCGGGAATGTTGCCCTTTCGGGTATTGTGAGCTACCAATACATCGACGACAACATGACCCTTGACCAAGATTTCCTCCCCGCCGACTATTTCACACTCACCCAAAAGCGACGCGAGCATGCACTCACCGCCGATTTTGTGGCACGTGGAGATGCCGGAGCGCACTACAACTGGCTGTTCGGAGCCTTCGGCTTTTGGCGACACACCAAGATGCAGGCTCCTGTTACGTTTTTCGACTACGGATTGTCGACCCTCATCGAGCAGAATGCCAATGCTATGAACCCCACCTATCCGGTGAGATGGGACCAACGTGAACTGCTGCTCGGGAGCGATTTCACAATGCCGGGTGGCGGTGCGTCGCTCTATCACGAAAGCACTCTGAGCCTCGGGAGCTTCGACATCATAGCTGGGTTGCGATTCGATTGGGAGCACACATCAATAAAGTACAACAGCTCATCGTCGTCGACCTACTCAATTTACCACGTCACCCCCGACGCACCTGCCACAATCTATAAAGCCGGAATTCCGGTGGTTATCGACGACAACGGCAATCTGTCGAAATCGTTCGCCCAGCTTCTGCCCAAATTATCGGTGAGCTATTCGCTACCCGCCGAAACGGGCAATATTTTCGCATCGGTCACTAAAGGATATAAGGCCGGAGGATATAACACCCAGATGTTCAGCGACGTGCTGCAACAGCGAATAATGGGGATGATGGGGATTGCCGAGCGCTACGACGTTGACGACATCATAAGCTATGAGCCTGAAAAAACATGGAACTACGAAATTGGAGCTCATCTCGAACTGCTCGACAGGAAATTGCGCTTTGACGCTTCGGCATTCTGGATTGAATGCCGCGACCAACAGCTCACCATGTTCCCCGAAGGAAGTGTGACCGGACGCGTTATGGCCAATGCAGGGCGTTCGCGTTCGCGTGGTGCCGAGCTGTCGGCTCTCGCGCAACTTCCGGCAGGCTTCTCGGTGAGAGCTTCCTATGGTTTCACCGATGCACGTTTCACCGATTTTTCCAACGGTAAGAATGATTTTTCGGGCAAGCATGTTCCCTATGCACCTCTGAATACGATGTTTCTCGGTGGCACCTACACTCATGAATTCGCCCACAGTTTCATTGATTGCATCACAGCCGGACTAACGGCACGCGGAATCGGGAAAATCTACTGGAACGAAGACAACACCCTCTCCCAACCGTTCTACATGCTGTTGGGAGCCAATGTAAGAGCCGAACGCGGCGACGTATCCGTTGAAGTTTGGGCAGACAATATCACCGACACCCGCTATGCCACCTTCCACTTCGTTTCGATTGGCAACGCCTTCCTGCAACGCGGCAACGGCTTCAGCTGCGGCGTGACCGTGGGCTACACCCTACCTTTTCAATAATTCAACAAAACAATCTCCCATATTTTCACTCAAATGAAACACCTTATTAACCGCATCCTCCCGTTTTTGTTCCTCTCCGTTATGCTTCCCGCATTGGCATCTTGCGGCGACGACGAAAACGACACCCCCGATTCACCTCAGATTCAAAAAGAAAACTATTTCACGGGAACTACCACCACCTACCCCGTTGATAACCCATCGTCGGTTTATACTTCCGACAAATCAACCTATCTCGTCACTCTCGACCCCGAAAGTAACCAAGCTTCAATCAGCATTGAAAATGCCGATTTTCTGCAAGGTATGCCGCAGCTCGGTGTGATGACTTTCAATGGTCTCACCTATTCGGTCGATAATGAAGCCACCGATGAAAACGGCACTGCTGTTGTCAGACTCAAATGCGATGCCCTCGACCCCGAAATTGCCAACCGTCCATTCCCGGCATTTCCCATCACCGACCTCTCGGCAACAATGCTAACCGGCAAAAACCTCTCTCTTACATTTATATGCACCTATCGCGGCACTCCATTCACCGTGAAATTCAAGGGTGCGCCCGCAAAATAAACGAGGGTGTGTCATAATGGCTCGTCTGGGTCGTCGCTTGCGGGATTCGGTCTCGGTCACGTACCTCAGTACGCTCCCATCGACCTCACCCACAAGCTCCTACCATCCAAACCATTCTGACAGCGCCCTCACCATCCGGATTAAAATAAGGCGGTCGTGATAGTTCTGTCAACTACCCCTCGGTGTGGAAATTAGTGAAAACACCACGCTCCTGCACCGGAACACCGCCGGCCTTTTTGGCAGCATCAATAGCACCAATCAAGAAAGCCATGTTACGCCCGAGGTTACGCATAGTCTGCAATCCCTCTTTGTCGGCTTCAACATCCTCTGCCGTAAAGCCGTGCACTTCATTCCAATAAGTGCTCGACACTACCGGCATAGCGCTGATGGTGAAATATTTATTGATTTCATCGAAAGCCGATGTTGACCCTGCGCGGCGCGAGGAAACAACGGCGGCTCCAACTTTCATAGTTTTGTCGAACTGTCCCGACGTGCTGTAAAACAGGCGGTCGAGGAATGCAAGCAGCTGCCCGTTCGCTCCGGCATAATATACCGGACTACCTACCACAATACCGTCGGCATCGGCAAAGTCGGGGGCCGTTTCGTTAACCAAGTCGTTGAAAACGCATCGGCCATGCTCGCGACAGAAGTTGCACCCGATGCACCCTCTCACATCCTTGTTGCCTGCATTCACTCGCTTAACCTCCACACCCTGTGAGGTGAGCACTTCTTCCACTTCCCGAAGCGCGCGGTCGGTGCACCCGTTGAGGTGCGCACTGCCGTTAATTACCAATACTTTCATCTTTATTATCTTTCTATTTTAATCTGTATAGGAAGGTGGCTGTCAGAACGGTTTGGATTATAAGAGCCATTCTGACCACCCTCATTTTTCTTTTCACAAACATAGTGAATTTCCAAATATGTTGCAGTTCAAAAACATAAAAACTGCCGTTCAAAAATTTTTGAACAGACTTTTAATACGTCTTGATGTATTAACAACACTTTGACCCTCAATGCAGTTCGCCCTATCAAAGGCTATTTCAACATCTCCATAAGTCCCAAGCAATACGCTTTAAGGTAATTTGAGCTTGATTAAAATTTTCCGTAACTTTGCACCGCAATTCACAAAGAGTTGCATTGTAAATGATCCGAAAATTATCCAAAGCGACCTCTGCTCCCGTTGTGATGAACTGGGGCTACCTTGAAAACTGGAAAAGCACTGCACCGCTTGCGGCTCAATAACGATGAGTCAACGTCGGCCTGTTTTATTTGATGCCGACACCCGAAAAAAATCATTCGTCACAATTTCACAATCCCTTTTATGAACAATCACCGATTGCTCACAGGGCTGTTCGTTACAGCCTTGTTGAGCGGTGGAGTGTGCGCATGGGGGCAAGCCGGGCAGGTGGTCACTCTTGAACACCTGTTTGAGGTTGCCGAAACCAACAGTGTGCAGCTCCGCCCGTCGTTTGCCGCCGAGGAGGAAGCCCGGCGCGAAAGCAGCGTGGCCCGCAGCCAACGCCTGCCCGACATCAACGCAAACCTCTCGCTTAGCTACATTGGCGACGGTTTCACAACCGACCGTAATTTTTCCGATTATCAGAAAGCTCCTATCCCCCATTTCGGCAACGGACTGGGAGTGAATGTTTCACAGCCAATCTACACCGGTGGAGCGATCACCGCAGGCATCGAAATTGCCGACCTCAAGTCAACGGCTGCCCGATATGCCACAGAGCTCGAACGCGATAACATCCGCTTCACACTCACAGGCTTCTATCTCGACATTTTCAAATATCGCAATTTGCGCACCGTCGTCGAGAACAACATTGCGCAGGCCCGCAAGGTGCTTGCCGAAATGCATGCACGCTATGAGCAGGGAGTGGCGTTGCTCAACGACATAACCCGCTACGAACTGCTGGTTTCAAATCTTGAATTGCAACTGATTAAAATCGACAACACTCTCAACATCCTCAACCGCAACCTCGTGGTTACAGCCGGGCTCCCTGATGATACGGTGGTGATTCCCGACTCAACCATCCTCAACCGCGCGTTGCCTGCTGCCGGCGAGGCGTGGTGGCAGCAGTCGGCAACCGAAAATGCTCCGGCACTGAAGCTGGCTCGCTCGGGGGTTGAGATAAGCCGCTCGGCCGAAACTCTCGCAAAAAGCGAACGCCTCCCCAAAATAGGATTGCAGGCAAGCTGGAGTTTCGACGGCCCGATTCTGGTGGAAGTGCCGCCGATTAACCGCAACCTCAGCTATTGGTATGTGGGTGTGGGTGTAAGCTACAATCTTTCATCACTCTACAAAACAAACAAATCTTTGGCCCGCAGCCGCGCCGCCACCCGTGTGGCCATTGACAAGCTCAATGCCACGAGCGAGAACATCAGCCTTGGCGTGAGAGCCGATTACGTGCGCTATCTCGAAGCATACGAAGAGCTGAAAACACAGCGCAAAAGCGTGGAATTGGCCGAACGAAACTATAACACTACCTCGACACGCTACTCGGCCGACATGGCTCTCATAACCGATATGCTCGATGCCGCCAACTCAAAACTCGATGCCGAGCAGCAGCTTGTAAACGCAGGCATCAATATCATCTACTATTACTACAAACTCTTATTCACAACCGGACAGATATGAACCACCGCAGTAAAAAAATAATTTCCTACATCGTAACTCTGATTGTCATCATTGCCGCCGCTTTGTGGGTAGGCAGCAAGTTTATACATCTTGGAAATGTTGAGTTCACCGACAATGCTCAGGTGCAACAGCAGATTGTGCCGGTAAACTGCCGTGTGCAGGGCTACATCAAGGAAATCAAATTCGAAGAATACCAACCCGTGCATAAAGGTGACACGCTGGTGATTATCGACGATGCCGACATGCGCCTGCAGGTTGCCCGTGCCAACGCCGACTATCAGAATGCTCTCGCCGGCCGCGAGGTTGCCGACCGCACCGTTGGAGTGGCATCGGCCAATGTGGCTGTGACTGAAGCATCTATTGCCGAAGCTAAGGTTGTGATGGAGATGGCTGCCACCGACCTTGAACGCTACACCCGATTGCTTGAGAAAGAAGCGGTGACGCGACAGCAGTTCGATGCCGCCAAAACCGATTATGAGGCAAAAAAGGCTCGTTATGAAATGCTTGCGCGTCAACGGTCGGCAACGTCTTCGGTAGTGACCGAGACACGTCAGCGTATTGCTCAGACCGACGCCGGAATCGCCCTTGCCGAAGCGCTGCTTGAAACTGCGCGCCTCAACCTTTCCTACTGCGTGGTGGTTGCTCCCTGCGACGGCTACGCATCACGCAAAAGCATTCAGGTAGGACAACTTGTGCAGCCGGGGCAGACGCTTCTCGATGTGGTTGATGCGTCGGATGTGTGGGTGACAGCAAACTACAAGGAAACCCAACTCAAACACATCGAGCCGGGAAGCTCGGTTGAAATCAAGGTCGACGCCATCCCCGGAGTGACTTTCAACGGCGAGGTAGAGTCAATTTCCAAAGCCACAGGAGCCTCTCTTTCGATTCTGCCCCAGGACAACTCGGCCGGGAACTTTGTGAAAGTAAGGCAGCGTGTGCCGGTGAGAATCAAATTCACCGACAACAACAGCGCCGACATGCAGCGCCTTCGCGCCGGAATGAACGTGGAGTGTGAAGTGAAATATTGATTATGGCTGACTGGCATGCTCCACAGGGTCCGTTCGACATCCCCGACGTTCCCAACTACATCCCGCGGCGGCTGAAGCCGTGGCTGTTCATCTTTTTCGTCATCATAATTCAATTTTCGGGAGGAGTGTATCTCGCCGCGGCATCCGACATGGTGGGCACCACGGCTCTGATGCAGGAAGATATACTGATGGCAGGTTACGCCTCAATCATCGGTCTGGCCATAAACTTTGCCGTCATGTTCCGCATCAAATTCCGCTTCTCCAACCGAACCCAGCTGCTTGGAGCCGGCATTGTGCTCATAGCGGCGAACTTTATCTGCGCCCACACATCATCGGCGCCGGTGCTCGTGGCCACCTGCTTTGTGGCCGGATGGTTCAGGATGCAGGCCACACTGGCATGCAACTCAACTATCCAGCTGTGGCTCACCCCGGTGCGCGACATGTCGGTGTTTTTCTGCTACGTTTATCTTGTGGTCGACAGCGCCATCCAGTTAAGCGGAATCGCCACAGTCTACAGCGCGTTCCACTGGCAGTGGGAATACATGCAATGGGTTATGATTGCACTCCTCGCATTGATGATGATTGTTGTGATGATTTTAGTCAAACCGGTGCGTGGCCCCATGTTCATCCCTCTGCTCGGGATTGATTGGATTGGCGGTGCGCTCTGGGCGGTGTTCATGATGAGTTTCACATTCATCTGCGTCTACGGCAATTTCTACGACTGGTGGGATGCACCCGAAATCAGATGGGCCACACTTCTGGCAATAGCCACCCTAGGGATTAATCTTTGGCGCGCCTCGTTTCTACATCATCCCTACATCACGTTCCGCGCCATGACCAACCGTAATGTAATCCGGGCAACCGGAGTCTACCTCGTGTTCTTCACCCTCATTGCCACCGAGCATGTGTTTGAACACACCTATGCCACCACCATCCTCGGGTTCGACGAAACCAATCTCATCGACCTCAATTGGTATGTGTTCGCAGGCATCATTGCCGGATGCGCATTCACCTACCTCACATTTGCCCGGCGGAAATGGCGCTATAAAACCATGACAGCTATCGGCTTTGCCCTCGCCATCGTATATCTCGCCTACTTCTATTTCCTCATCGACTACGGCGTGGAAAAAGAAATGCTCTTCCTACCGCTGTTTTTCCGCGGAGCCGCTTCCGTGATTATCTCTATCGTGTTTCTAACCTCGATAGTGCAAAGCGGACTACCGTTTCAAGTATTTCCGCAAGCGCTGACAATCAACGGATTCACCGGTGCTGTGATGGGTGCCACATTCGGGCCGGCAATCATCGGCGAACTGCTCCGTCACACCCTGGCAAAAAATGCAGCCATCCTCAGCTCGGCGATGGCCGATGTAAATCCCATTACTACCCGGCTTCACGTTGGGGAGCTTTACGGCATCGTGCAGACACAAGCCTTAGTGGTATCTATGAAAGAGATATTCGGATGGCTGTTGATAACAGCCATAATCTCCCTCACCATCATCCTCGTCAGCTACGGTCCCCTGCGTCCTCGCGCCATCTTCCCCAAGTGGAAAACCGTGCGTCGCACCCTGCGCCGCCTCGTTCGGCTCGAAACTCGTGCCGCCACTCAGGCTTAATTCCCCCGGGAGCCCTTGCCACCGCCACCTCTCCCCCATTCCGCTCCCGTCACTCCACATTAGCTCACATCAAATCCGGTGTAACTACACCTTTGACGTGGCTACACGAACCTATAAAATCAGTAAGTCATAGAAATTATCTCGCAAAAGATTCTTTTCATGACTTACTTTTTCATCCTTCCGGAGCTTCCCACCCTCTTGTCCGACACTCCCCTTCTAACGTTCTGTTCATTCTCCCACAAAAGAGAATAAAATCTTAACCACATAATATCTCCAACAATTCTACAAATATTAAGCATCCCCCGCCGGACTGCTTTCCACCGTCTCCCCACTGTCTTACTCTCATGCACTCCCCACATCTCAGCCATCACATCTCCGATTTCACTCAAACGCCTTATTTTCATCTCCAAAACTCCATCTGAGCCACCTCCCCAAACATCACATTCTCCCCCCTAAATCACTTTCTACAACGCACATTACATCAATCCTCACAGCTCACATCGCATCCTGCCTCCCATCCCCCCACATCCTCCCCCCACATCCTGCAAGCAAAAAACTTTCAAAAAAAGTCCTCTCAAAATTTGCACAGTTCAAAAAAACTCCCTACCTTTGCATCGCTTTTAAGGAATAACACTTCCCCACCAAGCTCCTCGATTCGCTAGCTCAGCTGGTAGAGCACAACACTTTTAATGTTGGGGTCCTGGGTTCGAGCCCCAGGCGGATCACAGAAATAAGGTCTATAGATACGTTCTATAGGCCTTTTTTCGTGCATTTTGGCGAAATTTTCTCACCCTATGTAGGACTAATTGGGGGTCAGCTGCAAAACCCGGTTGAAATGTTAAAAACCGAATGTCGGTGAGCACGCGGAACTGACTGCGGAAAACCTTTACTTTGGCATTGAAGGATTCGATGATAAGTTGAAAAAAAGTGGGAGTGAGATGTGTGGAATGGGATTGGAGGAAGGGTATTTGGTTAAATGATGTTAATGCGACTAAATTTGAGGGCAGTTGATTTGGGTAAATGTGATTGGGAAAGTACTTTTGCGCATATATGTTATAGATTATCACGTTTCATCCAAAATACGCTTAACACTATGAAAAACATAAAATCCCGCAACAATAGCTCCATTTCTGTAAGATACAAAAGCTTTATTTCTACAAGATGTGCAGACGCGATAAGGAGGGTTTCAGTTGCGGTTTTAGGAGTTGCAATCGGATCGGCGATTCCTTTGGGCGCGGAGGAGATTCCGGCGGATAATGCAGTTGAGCGGAGCGTGGAAATGTTTGGTAGTTTTGACCCCGTGGTGCTTGATGGTGATAAGCGCTCAACGCTAATCACAACAAATTGGGAACTTGACCTAACAAATAACGACGGCGACCAAAACCAAATGTCGATGGTGAAATGTGGAAACTATATCTACGTCGGTATCAGTTACCAATCTCCGATGCAAGGAGAGTTGGTTGTACGCCGATATGATGCCACCATGGGGCAGCACACTGTTTCTGACGATTTCGTTGTGAGTGGATTACCATCGCACGACGGAGCCGGCTACCACACCCTTGCTTCTGACGACGACGGTAACTTACTGGTGTGCAGAATCGTGCGCGGCTCAACATCTGATTCAGTCGACTTATATCGCATTGACACCGACACATTCACACGCGATGAGCAATGTGACATCACTTTTTATCTCCCGTCAGGCGATTTTACCCACACCAGCTATCAGCCCGGGCTCGAACGAATCAACAACTTCTCAGGAAGCATCACTTCCGGTAATTTCAGTTTCGACGCCTTGTGCGCATTCTCTCCGAAAGGTGCCGAGTATACCTACACTTACTATCATTTCTCTTGCGAAAACGGCACTCCGCGCACTAACGCAGTGTTCTCTTTACCACCTTCGTTCATTCGTGCAACCTATCTCAATGACAACTACCACGTTGATGTGGCTCCGCTACCGGGCATCGACCACAGCTTTGTTGTAACGCACGGATATTCCAATCCCGACTTAACTCATTTTGCCCCGCAGATTATAACGGGAATCCCTGCGTCACCCGAGGTTTTCACGCAATCAATCACTGCCACATGGGACGCCACCCACAACGGCATCGAGAATTGCCGTGGATTTCATGCATTTGAGCATAACGGCCACATCATGGGGCTCTTCCCGGCAGTCAGCGCCAACGGCAGTTTCGCATTTCAGTTGATTTCATGGCCCGAGGCCGACAAAGGGGACTTCCTCACCATAAATCCCGTTGCAAAGCTCCCCGCTGAAAATTCTTTTGCAGCGGAATCGGCTGGAGCACGAATATATCCGCGCTTCTATCGCCATTTAGCGATAGCGGAGAAGCCCGCTCTCCCCTCAACCTATGCGGCAAATGCAGCTACAGAAGCAAGCACCAAGCTGTTTGTATGCTCGCCGGGACGCGGCTTGGCTTCCTACACACTTCTCACCCAAAGCAGCACCACCGGAGCAGCACAAACTTGCATCGGCACCCAAAACGACTCCCCCACTCTGTCACTTCACGACACTGCGATTCATCTCACCAATACAAACGCAGCCTATATCGGGAACTTAACAATCCACGACCTTTCAGGCCGAGCTATCCTAACCTGCCCCGTAAGCACTGAAAGCGTCACCCTCTCAGTAGCTACACTTTCCCCAGGAATATATCTCGCCACCTGCGGCACTTCAACGCTGCGCTTCTCTATCCGATAGCCGCGTCGCAACATTTTGCCAACCCCGTTTTTTCACCTCGATATGACAAAACTTATATCTCTATTAGCAGCATTCCTAAGCCTTGGCACTGCTGTTTTTGCAGACACAATCGCAATCAAAAATCCGGGATATTTTAACTCCCCTATCCGCGACGGGCATGCCGTTTTTCCCGATACATTATACTTTGACAGCGAGGCCGAGGAACTCGTGTTCCCCGATATGGGCACTTTCGTTAAACTTGGCAATTACCCTTTCCCAAACTTGCGGAAAGTAACTCTTGGAAATGTTGATTATATGCCCGGATGCTCTTTTGCCGGGATGGAGAAACTTGAAGAGATAGTCGTCAACGGCATGGTCGGGCATTTTGACTGCTGGTTTGTCGGGCATTGCCCCAAACTGCGAAAGGTCACCTTCAATGGTCCGATTTCAAGCACCGGTGGCCCGAGCTTTAAACAGGATTGCCCACGGCTCGAGAATGTTGAATTCAACGGCCTTGTAATCGAATTCGGGCTCGACTCATTTCGGAGTGACAACACCCCTGAATTTAAGAATTACACTATAAACGGAGCCATCATCAGTTCATACAACGACAGCCTCACTCCTGTGTCGGATATCGACCGGATTAAAAACAATCCACGTTTTATTGAAGATGCAAAAACGTTGGCGAAATGGCAGGCTCAGGTGATGACGGCCAAAGGCGATAACAAATGGATGCGCAAATGCGCCTACGAAGGTGCAAAAACATTGCTCCCGGTTTTTACCGAATTAGGATGTTTCAGTGCAGCCGATTCGCTAAAGGCTGCAATGGATTTCGCATATAATCACGGGGATGAGGTAAAGACCTACCTCGAAATACTGAAAGACTCGCCGGCCTATGCCGCTGACACACTTAACAATCTGCAATTCACCTACGTATTACCCTCCGACTCAATGCTCACAGAGACACGCACACATTTCAATCTCGACAGCATTGCCGGAACAGGCAACGATATAAGCCGAATCAAAAATTTGCTTTATTGGGTGCACAACAACATCCGCCACGATGGCAGCAACGGATTCCCCGACGGTCCGCGCAACCTCAAAAACATCTATTATTCGGCACTACGCGACACCTGCGGATATAATTGCCGAGCCTTGGCGATTTCTTTAACTGAAGCCCTGCTTGCCGAAGGGATTCCTGCGCGTTATCTGACTTGCGAATCCAAACATTGGGATAGCGACAATGATTGTCACGTGATATGCGTGGCCTGGAGTGAATCACTCAACAAATGGATATGGGTTGACCCGACATTTGCGGCATTCGTGACCGACGAGAACGGAATCATGCTACACCCCGGAGAAGTAAGACACCGTTTGCAACATGATTTGCCTTTGGCCTTAAATCCCGATGCCAACTGGAACAATCTTGAGCCCGAAACAAAGGAAGAGTATCTGGATGAATACATGGCAAAAAATCTGTATATCATATCGTCAAATATGCTGAACCAAGCCGAACCGGAGGGCCGTTCAAACCACGTGCAAGGCTACATAGCAGCCTTAGTGCCACAAGGCAGCAATTATAAAAACGCCCGCTACCTCACCACCGACCCCGACAAGTTCTGGCACTCACCCGCTCATTGGATGAAACAGTCAAAACCAAAATCCGAAATAAAAATAAAATAACGAGAGTTCGATACAACGAATTACGAGGCTGTCTAACAAGTCCAAGTTAAATGATTTCACCCCTGTCAGAATGAACTTTGACAGGGGTGATTTATTTATCGGTTTGGAGACTTTTCAGACAACCTCAGAAAATTAAACAGATAAGAACATGAGTGCAACTACAGATAAAGCCATACCAACTATTGATGATTTAGGTATAACCGCAATCAATTTCACATCTTCATATTATCTGAATAAATACACTTTCGAGTTATGAACCAATCGTTCGATATACTCCATTGCCTCGTAGGGACTTAATCCCTTATCAAACACAAGCATACAGTATATGTGGCAATATTCATTGTAGATGTTGGTTGCAAAAATTCCGGCGTCATCCGTACCTACTACAATTGACGGTATCATTGCACCTTCCTTACTCCACTTGTACCAATTATAAAGATGGTAAGTGGAGAACCCATGATGATGCCCAATTATAACATTGCTTGTCGGCAGTGTCTCAATTACAATCTGTTTTTGATGCATCACCTTCAATATTAGCTTCTGAAGGCATTCCAATTCTTTTTCGCCAAAAATCTCATAAGCATCAATCACACATATTTTTTTACCTCTTTTCCGACCTTCCTCTGAATGATAAAAAAGACAAATCTGTTCCGCTACGCTTAATGTCTCCCTTTTTAACGACTCAGGTGAATCTTTTCTTTTAAGCCAAGCTTCGATCAACTCAATCACCCTGTATCGGACCGGATAAATCTCCGATGCCAGCTCCTCAATCCGGAGAGCGACCTTGGTTAAAAATGGCTCCAATTCACGGTCCTTCATAACAGCTATCAGATGATAGGCAAAGACAAGGTCGTCAAGATAATCTTCTATACGCATCCATAGGTTTTCACCCACATTCTGTTTCCAAAGTCTCACATCTACTCCTGCTGCAGTCGCATGGCCTATTCGATCTCCAGCCTGCATACCCAGAAATACTATAGCCTCATAGATTGCCCGCAGTCCACTCAATACATGAAAAAAATCTTCTCCTGCATGGTAAGTGAAATGGCGAAGCCCATATTCTCTTAACTTTCGGAATGACGGAGCAAACACCTCGGGAGGTGTATCAAACTCGCTCGCGGCAGCATCAACCCCGGCTACCCATTTCGCCCACGAACTCCCGGTGTTCATAAGGGCTATTAGTGCATCAGTTCTGGCATCAAGGTCTCTGCGCAATTCCGAGAACCTTACGTCTCCACTGTGGTTCTCCCGTTTTTTTATAAAATGAGCAACCAATGATAAAGACGTTAGGGGAACATCCACTATAGTTTGACTTTCGTTCAACCGGTTATAGCCCTCAACAATCTTGTTAATAATAGCCGTATTATCTGAAACAGAAGTTTTAGGAGAGAAACGGCCTTCTATATGACGGATATTCTGCAAGTCATTCCCTGCCAGTTGCTTGAATCGCTGAGGATAAGTCTGTTCACTAAATTCCCTGAAATTATTCGATGTGTATTTTTGAAACTGTTCAAACCCGAATGCGTCATTTTGCTGTACCAACAGACGATTGCAAACACCTAATATAAGCAAGTAGTAATGAAAAGCTCCGGCAACAGCATCGTCATGCGGGTGCTCCGCCAGGTAATCCAAAATCTTCACATAAAGCAGGCTTTCCATAATTAATGGCGAAGCACTGTCTCCTATTACAGATTTGAAGGGATGCTCTTTAAAACCATCTCTTCTCTCAAAAAGCCCTGACAAAAGTTTTTCAAAAGAACCTGCTTGAAAGATATCAACCCCACTAAATGCCTTATTGAAAAGCCATTCTCTAATCCTTCCCGCGATACAAAAAAGATTCAAAAAATCTATCGGGTCGGATATGTCTGTAAGTTGTTCAAGCTGCTCCTTCACCTTATCATTACCACAAGCCTTATGAATCTCCCGATATATCACTTCAGGGTAGCGTAGAAAATCATGCCACGCCAAATCTGTTTCCACAGCGCCATTTAAATGTATATGCAAGTCATCAAAACCATGATTCTCTTCCCTCAATGTTTCCATTTCAGGAAGATAGGCAGAGGGTATCGCCGTATTTCTTAGCGATGGAAACAGATACCGACATGCAAAGTCAGCAAGCTCCCCGACAAGTGGTCCCGACTTTTTCCAAATTTTCATCGTAACCAACAGCAACGGTGGGATATGCGGCAGAAGCAACTGCCATTCGTTCATTTTTTCCCCTTTCACAAATACCTGACCACCTCTTATCTCAAGATACTCATCAGCCAGCTTGGGAAGCCCTATTGTAAATAGTTCGCTTAGTTCATCAACACCCGAAAACGAATATTCTGTTCCCAAACGATAATAATGATCCGGAACATAATATTCTCTTTCACGAACCTTCAATAGAATGGAACGTTTTATGTCTTGCAACTTGACAGCCTTCCGCTCTCTGTAGTATTTACTGAGAGAGCAGTTGTCAGATAGCAGAAACCTGAGATAAGATTCACTTTTCATATATACATCCTCCGCGGGGAGCTTATTCAATTATTGCAATCGCTAAAGCGAAGTCTTAACTTCTCCAATTCTTTTTAAATGATTCCACAGAGCTTTTATAGACATTCCCGAAAAGACCGGTTGACTTTATATATTTCATCGCTTTATCAATGTCATCTTCAGCAACGATCTTTTCCTGTATTGCGTGATCGTCTATTCCATTATTTCGTAGAATATCAGCCGATTTTATCCATCCTGCACCCTTTTCGCCTGAAAATGGAGGTTTGTTTTTATTGGCGCTATCCCCTGCTGTATCATTCTTACTACTTATTTTGCACAATAATTCGTAAACTGAATTTGACACTCTTGCCTTCTCGAGTTCTTTAGCCACATAGACTTTCACCTTGCCATACGTTTCTTCATCAAGAAAACAATTCATCATTGGGCAAGACATCATCCATTTGGTAAATAGTAATTTATCCACAATGTTCGTCTTCCCCAAGTTATCCTTAAAGAATCTTGTGTCAGATCTCAGATTACTATTATTAAGCTCGCTTTGTTCTTGGGCTGAACACCTTATCCTCGCTTCTTCAATCAAACAGGCATTAAATAAGTTTGCCAACATCACATTCATCATCTTGCCCACAGAACTCATTGCAACATTAGATAATGAACTGTATAAACGTGTCATAATTCTACCCAACGCATAGGGAGGAAGCATGCAATCATGATAGGCTTCTTTCCATGCATACATCAATTCGGCTAACTTTGAAATATCTTTTTGCCCGATTTCAACACCGAAATCATCTCCGGTTATTACCACATCCTCGCCTAAGTAGTCATCATCTTGTGGCATCTGATAGCTGCGAAATAGTCTTAAGTCATTGATGCGCCCTGTCATCTCATCCTTATCAGTGCATCTGAGCACATCACCAACAACCGCAAGCAGAACTGGCACGGAATAATAACCACGGCTCTCATTGTTCTTGTTGTGTGTGATACGTATAAAAGGAAACATGGCCATCAATCTGACAAAGGGATTTATTTCACCTTTCAACACATTATCCAATGCATTATTCTTTGCTTTTTTGGCCTTTTCCTCCATCGCAAACACGGATATGTGTTCTTTAAGACTACCCAATTTTTTTCCTGCCACGTATGCCATTGTCAATCCAATATTGTTTTTAAATGACATCAATTGGCTCCAACCGGCATATTTGCAAAGCTTAATTGCCAAATCTCCCGTTCCCAATGGTAGAACAACGTTCCTGATATACCCGATTCGAAGCATATAGTCGAATGCAAGAAACGGATTTGTTCTCAAATGCCAACATTCCAACAGTGTCAGAGCCATAAAATTGCTGTTAACGTCCTTATCGGGAAGCGTTGGCATCAACAAGTAACAATCAGGCAGATTCGCAGTCATGTTCAGATACTCCAAAATTGCGATATTCATCATCTGAATGTTCGCACTCAATGCCCCAAGATCAATTCCATAGGCGTAAAGTCTTGAAGTGAACACATCCAATGGAAGATTGTCCCCATTTCCCAAGCAAGCGTCCCTGAGGAAATGAATCTGCGAACGCAACGACATGGATAGGAGGAAATCCTTGAATGTGTTTTGTGAAGGCGTATCTGTAATGCCAAAACCATTAAGGATAGTTCGATATTGCCATACCAGATCATTAACCGACTCTTCAATTTTTACTTTTACGTTATTTGCCGGATTCTGTAAAAGCTGACTCATTGAAAGCAAATTTATCCTGTTAGAAGGATTCAGGAGTTTAAGCATATATTGACTTTCCAACTCATTAGTCATCAATTTACGGGCAACCCCATTTCTCATTTTCAGATTCTTGCATAGCTCATATCGCACCAGCGACCCATACAATTTGAGATTGCCACTGATAATGGAGATTATACGAGTATCCGACAGATATCTTCTCAATGATTCAAGCACATCCCATCCCTTTTCCACATCCACATCAATATCATCAAATGCCAAGACAAACGCTTTCTTGTCAAGAATATCTAACGCCATCCCTATCATTTCTCTAATATTGGCCTCAAATTCATTTGCATCATTCACCTTAGCCAATCCCGTGTGCATAACGTATGCCTCATCCTGCCATAAAGAATTATCATAGCCATTGCCAACCTTATCAATGGCAAATATACCTTTTGAAATCCTGGCCATAACCTTCTCCCATTTCCTCCTCTGCTCGTAGGCTGCGCCTGTGGTTGAACATTCTTTCTGATGCAGAGCCGATTCAATTTTCCGTTGAATCATAGATATGACGCAAAGAACAATTGGTTTCTTATGTTCCACCAATGTAGGATCAATAATCCTCAACACTTCCACATCTTTTTCTAATTCATTTTTGCACTTGTTCAGCAGACTTATCATAAAAGATGTTTTACCCGAGCCTCTTTCTCCAAACACACCTATTGTGCGATATATATGAGTCAAGAAAACATCACTGTTTTCCGACACTTCAATCTGTTTAAGTTGATTGCGGATAATGCTTATCACCTTATTCAGATCAGCCCAATGTATCTGCTGATCTCTTTTAAAATCATGTGCATATAAACTGTTATCCAAATCTATAACAATTGTTCTATTATCAGCCATATAATAATGTTTTATTCGATATACAGACTTGTTCACCCACATATTTTTTTGGCGCGAATTTATGAGCATACTCTGCCCCAAACTCTTAGTCAAACATAGCGTCATCAATAAAATGCGTGATTAAGCTCATTTAGAGTGAATCGTGAGAAGATAAATTTAAGGATAAAACTTGGAAGATGATATCTTATAGTACGATTTTATTCTAAGTAAAATTTAATTTAACTATAATTAACAATATCACATCCCTTTAAAACTTAAAAACAATAAACAGCTACACAACTAATTTAATGCAAAATTTTATACCTTTATATTCCATATTCCTGTTTATTGTATCGGGGCGAGAATTGATTGCGGGAATAGAATTTTTAGTCGCGTCTGCCCCAAACATATCCCCGGTGCTTTTCAAGAAGGAAACGGGTGGGAATGAGCGCGACGAATTCATTACCCAACCCAAAGAAAACAATCCTTCAATTGTTATAACGTAATGATACGCCCCAATTCCATATCATTAATATCAAAAGCTATTCTTGGTGTTATCGCCGGATTGTCATTTTTTGTCGTGGCATGTAAATCCACCGACAAATATGCAGTCTATCATTATGACAACGGTGATGATTACATTTCCGATGGCCTTCAAAGGATTGTAGATAAAGAGGGGAAAATCTGGTTCCGCGACAGCATCGGAAATATTGTCATTACACCTCAGTTTGCCTTTGCATTTCCATTCAAAAAGGGATATGCCAAAGTTACTTACACAGGGCATAGTGAAGCTGTCGATAAAAATGGAGAATATCACCGTTGGGTGAGTGATTCATGGTACTACATTGACAAAGCTGGAACAAAACACCCTGAACTGATTGAAATTATTGGTCAGGTCAAATCTGCTGCCGATGGAGAATTCCTCAAGGATGCTATTGTCACTAATAATCGAACAGGGAAAAGTTCACTGTCAGACGCTCTCGGAAGATTCAGTGTTCTTTGTGTGACTGGTGATTCACTGCACATAAGTTATGTAGGGCTTATATCACAAACTATTCCGGTAAATCCGGAGGATTCAACTGAATGGAATATTTCAATGAGAGAGTATGGCCCCATCATAGAACCGATGTTGCAAATACGTTGAATTTGTTATAAGGTAAATCGACAACAACATAAATCAGTAATTTATGAGAAAAATAACATTATTCATAATAGGAGTCACATTGTTTTCGGTCGTATCATGCTCCGGTCACAGCTCTGCTGAAACAGCAATATCAGATACCGCTGTCAACTCGACGATATGTGATGATGATACAGTAGGGACTGCTAATGATAATTCCATTGAGACATACACTGACCTAAACGACGGTTCTACTCTCACAATCGACAATCATACAAATTCGGGACTAAGCGTAAAAATCAGCTTGTTCAGGCTGACAGATATTGACGATGGTATAGGAGAAATGTCGGATGGCGCAATTACATTCACTGCAACAGACGCAGCGGGTCAGCCAATAGGAGGACGTATAACCTTTGAGGGCGACACGGCCCACCTGACATTCACTGAATCAACATGGGAGTATCTGCCTAAAGGCACGGCCTATACCTTTGTCCGTGGCGCGAAAGTAGATTATCAACCGGCAAATCCTATCGGAGGGAGAACCTACACCGGAGCTGGCAAAGGGGGAGGATTGGCGACAAACGTCACAATCAGGTTTGACAAAAACGGGAGGTGCCAATGTACATCAGATTTCTATCAAGCCTTTACCCAACCTATAACTGTTGACGGAACTTATTCAATAAGATACGATATAGTGGAGGTTCGATGCCAACCCTCGGGATTCGAAGAACCAATTGTATGGAACTTTGAAATCATGGACGACGGCCAAGGATTAGGTTTTAATATTTCAGATTCATCGGAAGAAGGAAGTATCGGCACCGACTGGCTCCAGCTAAAAGTAGAATAATATGATTGACGAATCACTCCAAAGCTATATTGAGACACATATTTTGCCGCTATATGACAGTTTCGATGCGGCACATCAGCGAAATCATGTTGATATGGTCATTGAACAGAGCCGCGCCATTGCAGCTGACCTCGATGTGGATATGAATATGGTCTATACTATCGCGGCCTATCACGATGCAGGATTAACGGCTGATCGCAAGACACATCATCTCGTGTCGGGCACGACTATGCGTGAAGACATGCGGCTACGCGATTGGTTCAGCGAGGAACAGATTGAAACGATGGCACAGGCGTGTGAAGACCACCGGGCTTCATCCAACCATGAGCCGCGAAGCATTTACGGCAAAATCGTTGCCGAAGCCGACCGCTTCATCGACCCAGATACAATCATTTTGCGCACGGTTCAATATGGTCTCGCAAATTACCCCGAACTCGACAAAGAAGGCCATTGGCATCGCACCCTCAACCATCTCCACGAGAAGTATGCCGAAGGGGGCTATCTCCGTCTGTGGTTTGACAACAGCCCTAATGTAGCGCGTCTTAATTCCCTGCGCCAAATCATAAAAAATGAGCCGCTTCTCCGCGAGAAGTTCAATCATCTTTATGACACACTTTCAAAATAATGGCTCCTTGACATTCAATTTTGTTTGGAACGATTATCGACCGCTACAAGCATATCCCGCACAACAACTGCATTGTTATGAACCACATCATGCGATGAGTAAAGAACTGTGACCTTTGACTTATCGCTGATTGCCTTCTTTAGATTGGCAAACGCCGGATTCGACAGCAACTCTTGTTGGCAGGTATAACCGTCCGCTTTATCATCTTAACAGGGTACGCATTTTGCCAATCACAATTTTTTGCGTAATTTTGCGTAACTGATTACGTAATACATTACCGATATATGGATTTTTTTGAGCGTACAGGCAAAATGGCTATCGGCAGCCGACTTAGAGCCCTGACCGAAACTCTTACTCGCGATGCTTCGGCTATCTACGGACTCTACGGCATTGATTTAAAACCAAAATGGTTTCCTGTTTTCTATTCGCTGACCGACGGGCAAACCAAAAGCGTCACATCAATCGCGCGGGAAATCGGTCAGTCGCATCCGTCGGTCAGCAACATCGTGAAAGAAATGATAAAGGCCGATTTGGTCGTTGAGGCAGACAATGCCACCGACCGTCGTTGCACGCTGCTCTCACTCACTCCCAGAGGCAAAAGCTTGTCAATCGAACTAATCGCCCAGCTCCGCGATGTTGAACGGGCTGTGGATCAAATCTCATCGGAATGTGAAAACGACCTTTGGAGCGCAATTGCCGATTGGGAAAAAGCACTCAATCGCAAATCCATTCTCGAACGTGTTCGCCTGATTAAGGAACAGAGAGAACACTCCGAGGTTACCATTGTCGAATATCAGCCTGAATATAAAAGTGCGTTCTACGATCTCAACCGCAAATGGATAGAGCTCTACTGGGAGTTGGAACCGCATGACATCGAAGTTCTGGAAAATCCTGAAAAACACATCCTTGAAAAAGGCGGTCACATATTCGTGGCATTATACAACGGCTTTCCCGTGGGTGTATGTGCCCTGTGTCCCATGCCTGAGGAATCGGTCTACGATTTTGAGCTTGCAAAGCTCGCTGTAAACAATTCGATACAGCGAAAAGGCATCGGCCACCGACTTTGCGACGCCGTCATAAGCAAAGCACGAGAACTGGGAGGTGAAAAGCTGTTTCTTGAAAGCAACACACGGCTCAAACCCGCCATAGCCCTATATCGCAAACTCGGCTTCAAAGAATTGCCCGAATACCATCCCGCCTACGCCCGCGGCGACATTCAAATGGAGTTATCACTCTAATATCAAATATCAATTATATGCAGCAACCAAAAGTATTCGTGCGGCGTGAAGATGCGCTCAAAAAAACATTCAAGGGGGTAAATCTTGACTCCCTCGCTGTTGGAGAGAAATCAATGGTAACAAAGATGAACTATGTGAAAGGGAACTTCGCCACTCTCCACACTCATCCTCACGAACAATGCGGTTATGTAATCTCAGGCAAATACCGCCTTATCATAGAGGGTGATAAAAATATTGATGTGATAATGCACCCGGGCGACACCTACGCAATCCCCGGCAACACACCTCACTCTTTCGAAGTGATTGAAGGTGGCGAAGTCATTGATGTATTTACGCCCCACAGAGAAGATTACCTTTGACTCAGCCATAAATCTCCCGCGAATAATCAGCTTCACCTCCCAACCACATCCACATTATCGCCGGGTTCGCTACTTCAACCAATGGTTGCCAAATCAAACATTTAATCGGGAATTTGCTTGAGTAGTTTGGCCGGATTTCCGCCGACAACGGTGCGGGAAGCGACATTGCGTGTAACCACACTTCCCGCGGCAACAATCGCACCATCGCCTATGATAACACCCGGCATTATGCAGCTGTGCCCCCCAATCCACACATTATTCCCTATCGTGATTGGTCGGGCATATCCCGTTTTGTATCTGTCTTCGGGGCGGATGTCATGCCCGGTGGTATAAATACCCACGTTCGGCCCGATTAAGCAATTGTCGCCAATCCTAATCTCGGCATAATCAAGCATCGTACAGTTATAGCCCGCATAGAAATTGTCGCCGACATGAATGTTGCTGCCGAAATCGCAAATAAACCCTCGCGACACACTTGCATTCTCTCCAACCGAACCAAACAATTCGGTTATGACTTGTTTTTGCTCCTCTTGCGCCACCAATGGAAGGGAGTTTAACTTCCTGCACAATTCATCGGCCTTTATCATCTGCGGCAACCGGCCCGACTGAATCAGGTCGTCGAGCGTGCGTTTATATCTTAATTCATCCAAATTCATTGCACAAAGTTACAAAACTTCAGCGCCTGTGCAACATCATCGGGCAAAGGAGATTTTGGTAAGCAAATCCTTTATCTGGGTAAGTTGGGGGTAAGGGCGTTATTGTTATTTTGCAGTATGAAAAATTTCGCAGTAACCATAACCGCTTTTTTAAGCACACTGATAATGTATTCCAACAATAACGCCGATATGAACAAGAACACAATCACATCAATCGCCCCTATGGAAACGCTGAATCTCACTCAGCAGTGGGATAAGGTTTTCCCTCAAAGCGATAAAGTCTCACACCGCAAGGTTACGTTTGTCAACCGCTACGGCGTGACACTTGCCGCCGACATGTATATCCCCAAAGATGCAACAGGCAAACTGCCGGCAATCGCCGTCAGCGGCCCGTTCGGCGCGGTTAAGGAACAGTCGAGCGGACTCTATGCCCAACAGCTCGCCGAGCGTGGATTCCTCACAATCGCTTTCGACCCCTCATTTACCGGCGAAAGCGGCGGAATGCCACGTCGCGTGGCATCACCCGACATTAATACCGAAGATTTTTCGGCAGCCGTTGATTTCCTCTCGGTGCAACCCGAAGTTGACGCCAACCGCATAGGCATTCTGGGAATATGCGGCTGGGGTGGCATTGCCCTGCAAGCTGCCATCAACGACCCTCGCATCAAGGCAACCGTAGCCTCCACCATGTACGACATGACCCGCGTGACAGCCAACGGCTATTTCGATGCCGACAACTCCGCCGACAAACGCAACGCCGCTCGCAAGGCTCTCGCCGCCCGTCGCACCGAGGATTACACCTCCGGCACCTATCAGCGCGCAGGCGGTGTGGTTGACCCGCTTCCCGACAATGCTCCTCAATTCGTCAAGGATTACCATGCCTACTATAAAACTCCCCGCGGATTCCACCCCCGCAGCGGCAACTCCACCGACGGATGGAACATGACCTCACCCCTCCCCTTCATGAACTTCAAGTTCTTTGAATATGCCGACGAACTTGAAAACGCAGTTCTCATCGTGCACGGCGACAAAGCCCACTCCTATTATTTCAGCAAAGACACATTCGCATTGCTCAAGGGTGACAACAAACAGATGCTCACCGTTAAAGGCGCTTCGCATTGCGACCTCTACGACCAGCTCGACATAATCCCTTTCAACGAAATCGCCGCATTCTATCTCAACTATCTGAAATAATAGCCAGCCTCCCCGCTTAGACACAAAAGGCGGTGTGTCATTTCATTTTGACACACCGCCTTGTTTTAATCCTTATGGTGAGGATGCTGTAAGAATACCTGCAATTAAAAGTTGCGGGCTTCAATTTCAAAGAAGCTCTGCGCATGGGCGCATACGGGGCAAGCGGCAGGAGCCTTTTTGCCAATCACAATGTGACCGCAGTTGCGGCAAATCCACACTGTGTCACCTTCACGCGAGAACACAATACCCTCTTCGATGTTCTGCAGCAGTCGGCGGTAGCGCTCCTCATGATGTCGCTCGATTGCCGCCACTGCTCTGAAACGATTGGCAATCTGAGTGAAACCTTCCTCATCGGCCTCGGCCGCCATGCGGTCATACATATCAGTCCACTCGTAGTTCTCACCCTCGGCTGCATCGCGCAGATTGGCCATAGTGTCGGGCATTTCACCTCCGTGGAGATACTTGAACCACAATTTTGCATGCTCTTTTTCATTTTGAGCAGTTTCTTCAAAAATTGCGGCAATCTGCTCAAAGCCCTCTTTACGTGCTTTTGAAGCGTAGAACGAATATTTGTTACGAGCCTGTGATTCCCCGGCAAAGGCTTCCATCAAATTTTTCTCGGTTTTTGTACCTTTTAAATCTTTCATGTTGTTGAACGTTTTTTTGAGTTAAGTAGCTGGTTAAATTAAATGAATAAGCGGCCGCACACGTTGGCTGAATCATTCTGCCGATGTTAACGTGCAGTCGGGGCATAAACCCGCAAAGAACAAATCGGTTGCCTCCACCACAAATCCGGGCACAACAATTTCATCAAGCCCCCGGGGGAGAGACATATCAAAAATTTTGCCGCAGCGCTTGCATCTGAAATGGCTGTGTGGAATCTGCAACGCGAGGTCGTAGCGGGTTGATGCGCTTTCAATTTCAAGTTCACGCAGAATTCCCGACTCCACAAGCGTATGCAACGAATTGTAAACCGTTGTTCGCGACACCGACGGGAAATTAACGGCCACAAAGCCGTAAACCTCATCGGCTGTGGGATGAGTCTTGTGATTCGCAACATACTCCAGCACCGCGAGCCTGTGAACCGACGGACGAACCTCGGCGCGGCGCAAGATATCGATCATCTGATTATTCGTGAGCATGATTCTTGATTAACATAATTGAAACGATTACAAAGTTAGTAATAATTTCAATTTAAACAAAATCCCGCAAATAAAAATTTGACTCAATTGCGGGTAGCAACCTTAAAACCGCTACTTTTTACAACTCCACAAAAAGCAGAAACCGCGCTATGCAACAGCAGTTTATACCATCCCAACCGCTACTTTTTTTGTATATTGATTTGTTAAACACGTAATCTCTCACTAATTTTGCAAAACAAACCCACAAATCGGGAAATAACCTAATCAATATATCATGAACATATTTCTGCTAAGAAGAATCATTGCGGTGGCAATTCTGGCCATAACCGCAAATCTCACCTCGTTGGCCACCGACCGGCTGATGGTTGTTGGAGAGGCCACATGGGGAGGCTGGAGCCTCGACCGCACTTCCGTAATGATGCGCGATGCCGCCAACCCCGACATTTTCCGCTACACCGGATGGCTCGAAGCCGACAAAGAATTCAAATTCCTTGCCCAGGCACAATGGGATGGCGACGAATACCGCAACGCCTCCTCCGACCCCTACGAAATCGCCAAGCTTATTCACTGCAACAACAGCAGCAATCCGGGCGACGGCAACCGCGACAACAAATTCAAGGTTAGCCAAAGCGCCAACTACACCATCACCTGCAACCTGTCGGAACTGACAATTTCTGTTGAAAAAGCCGACTATCAGGCAGCCCCCATCCACCACAACGCACTCTATCTCGTGGGGAGCGCCACCCCCGGCGGCTGGGCACTCTACGAATCACTGCAACTGAATCAGGACGACACCGACCCGTTTCTTTTCTCTGCCCGCGTTTACCTCACCCCCGGCACATTCAAGATTGCAACCAACTGCTGGGCCGACTATGGCGAACAGAAATTCTACTTCCGCGATGCCGCCGATAGCAACCGCATCTCGGAGGATGGAAACGGCGACCGACAGTGGACAATTGAAACCGCATCCGACTATATCGTAACCGTAAGCCTCACCGACGCAACAATTTCAATTACCCCCGACGACACCCCGCGCAACCTTCTCGGTGCATTCAAAAGTTGGGAACAGAACGGAAAATCGGTTGTAATCAACGGTGAAAACGGCACACTCACCCTCACCCCCTACAACGATTGCGTCATTAAGGTGTTCACCCGCCTTGCCGGCGACACAACACCCGAACGCCGCTCAATCACAGTGTTTGCAAGCCCCGAAGGAAACTTCACCGTTTCAGAAGATAGCGAAAACCTCTACCTCAGCACATCGGCCACCACGGTCACCGTGTCGAAAGATAACTGCCGAGCAAGCTTTGCCGACCGCTCGGGCAAAACCATTCTCAGCGAGAAAAACGGTCTCGACAATTTCACGCTTCCCCGCACCGCCTCATTCGAGGGAATGCACGACGAAGCTTTCTACGGCGGTGGCTACAATGGAAAGCGAATCAACCACAACGGCACATCTCTGACGATGGATAACCGCCAGACCGGCGGCTGGGACTGCACTTGGGATGCACCCCACAACATCTGCATCCCCTTCGTGGTATCGACAGGGGGGTATGGCCTTCTGTTCGACGACCACCACCGCAACTCTCGTCTAACACCCTCGGCGGCAGGCACAACCTACTCCACCAACAGCCCCACACCCATCGCCTACTACTATATCGGCGCCACCGACGGGTCGATGGCATCGGTGCTTGAAAACTACACCTTCCTCACAGGCCGTCAGGAACTCCCCCCGTTCTGGGCATTGGGCTACATGACCTCTCGCTACGGCTACCACTCGCAGGCCGAAGCCGAAGAGGTGGTGGCATCGGTAAAGAATGCCGGTCTCCCTCTCGATGCAATTGTATTCGACCTCTATTGGCAGGGTGAGGGGAACAACGGCATGGGCAACCTCGATTGGTACAAGCCTAAATTCCCCGATGCAAAGAAAATGATGGCCAATTTCAGCGAAAAGGGAGTGAAAACCATCTGCATCACCGAACCGTTCTTCACCTCCGACTCACAAAACTACTCCGTTCTCAAAAGCAAGGGATATTTCGCCGACGACGATGTTTCCAACATGTCATGGCTCGGCTCAAATAAAGTAGGCCTCATCGACAGCTCCAATCCCGATGCTATGGACTGGATGTGGAATTTCTACAAAGCACGCACCGAAGAAGGCATGGGAGGCTGGTGGCTCGACCTCGGCGAACCCGAAAGCCACGACGGCGATTCAAAGCATCAGGGTGGAACGGTCGACCAGGTTCACAACGAATTCGGCGACCTCTGGACAAGCCGCGTTTATCAAGGCTACAAAGAAGATTTTCCCGATGTTCGCCCGTTCCTCATGCCCCGCGCAGGCACTGCAGGCATGCAACGCTACTCCACATTCCCCTGGTCGGGCGACATCAAGCGCTCTTTCCTCGGACTTGAAGCCCAGATTCCCGCACTGCTCAGTGCCGGCATGTCGGGCGTAGGCTATCTTGGCTGCGATGTGGGCGGCTTCAACGCCGACGGCGTGGGCACCCACCCGAAACTCTATCTCCGCTGGGTTGAGATGGCAACCTTCTCGCCGATGATGCGCACCCATTCTCCCGAGCGCCCCGAGCCCTACCTCAGCGACTATGCAGAGGTGTTCGACGCCGTGAGCAAGCACATTCACCTGCGCTACAGCTACCTCCCCTACACCTACACCCTTGCATGGGAAAACGCCACAAAGGGCACTCCCCTCGCACGTCCGCTCAATTTCCACGACACCCCCGACATGGCTGCCTCACCTTCGGGATGCCGCGACCAATATCTGTGGGGACGCGACATAATGGTAGCTCCCGTTGTCACCGACAACACCACCCGCCGCTCTGTCACATTCCCCCAAGGCAACTGGGTTGACCTCAACGACATGACCAAAGTCTATGCCGGCGGCTCAACCATCGAATATGACGCGCCTCTCGAAAAGCTCCCCTATTTCGGTCGTGTAGGTTCGTTCATCACCCGCTACTCGCAGAGCACCTACACCACTACATCCGAAATCGACAACAGCCGTCTCACCGTCACCTACCTCATCCCGCGCGATGAAACTTCGGCAAGCTCCGTCAACCGCTCGGTGCTGTTCGACGACGACCACACCTCAACCGGCACTCTCGACTCGGGCAACTACCTCACCACAACTTTTGAAGGTGAGAATGTAGCCGGCGGCCACGAAATCCGCATCAGTCACGCCGGCAGCTACACGGGCGCTCCCGCCACACGCACCTACACTTTCGTCATCCCGGGATACACAAAACCCGTTAAAAGCGTGTCGGTTTCCGACAGCGAACTCCTGCAAGCCGCTACACGTGCCGATTTTGATGCCGCCGCCGATAATGCTTGGTTCCTCGACTCCGACAACACCCTCTACCTGCGCAAATCACTCCCGACCAACGGCAACGCAACAATTGCTGTCAATGCCAATGAAACAGGCAGCCTCAACCGCGTTGAAGCGCTCGACGGCGCAGTGTTCGACTACTCACCCGTCACCGGCCTTTACTCCTATTCTCTCCCCGCCGGCACAACCGATGCCCGCCTTACAGTGGTGAGCATGAGCGGTTCGGTGGTAGCCGAACTCCCGCTCGACAGCTCCGCCTCATCAATTCGTCAGGTAGCCGTTCCCACCCTTTCAACCGGCATTTATCTCTCAATCCTGTCGGCCCACACATCGGGTGGAACCATGTCGAAACTAACAATCAAAACTCCCGTCCGATAACCCGCAACAAGCACTGAATCCTTAATAATATCCCCCTGAAAACAGCAAAGGCGGTGTGTCAAAATTCATGACACACCGCCTTTTAGGTCTTAGCGGGGAGGGTACTGAGGTACGTGACCGAAACCGAATCCCGCAAGCGACGACCCGGACGAGCCGTTATGACACACCCTCTCACAACCTGATACCATTGCGCACCACCGCGCCGTCGAGCATTCCTGCCGGCATGAACTTCTTCAATGTATCGGCAACGGTGTTGAGCATACGTTCCCTCACATAATCCTCTCGGATATACATCGACACCTTCCGCAACGAAAGATGGTCACCATCTATGCGGCGCACATTCTGCCGCTGTTCAGTCGAAAGCATGGGAAGATGCATCTCGGGGATAATTGTGTATCCCCCGTTCACATCAACAATCCTTATCAATGTGTCGATGTTTCCCGCTTCATAAACATGCCGTCGCCCTATTCTCCCCTTGCAGAAGCTGAAAGCGCTCTCGCGCAAACACTGCACCTCCTTCATCACCCACAGATGCTCATGCTCGAGTTGCTCGGGGCGGAACACCGGCAACCTGCGCTGACAACTCTCCGACATATAAACATAGAAGCGCTCGGTGTAGAGCGGAATCTCAAAAATGCCCTGCCGGCGATGCCCCGTTGTAGCTATACCCACATCAATCGTCCCCTCCCCAAGCGCTTTTATCATCGCTTCGGGGCGCATCTCCTCAACCGAAAGAACCACCTGCGGATAATCGGCAAGATAAATCCTTATGAAATCGGGGAGGAGGTATGGCGCCACACTCGGCCCCACCGACAAACGGAACTCCCCTGCAACCTCCCCCTTGCTTTCGCTAACCATCTCTTTGATGCGGCTTGCCTCCATCAGAATCAAGCGCGCCTGCTCTACAATTTTGGCTCCGATGCCGGTGGTTACCACCTTGCGGTTGGTGCGCTCGAAAAGTCGCACATCAAGTTCATCCTCAAGCTTGCCCACCATTCCGCTTAGAGTCGGCTGCGTGACATCAAGGGCTTCTGCGGCCTGAGCGAAGCTCCTGTATCGGTCAATAGCCACCACATATTTCAATTGCTGCAAAGTCATGATTCCACCAACTGCTTCATTAATAGTTTTTATCTATGCAAAGATAAGGAAAAGCATTTGTTTATCTATCACGCACAGAGTACCTTTGTGCAGAAACAAAACAAAATCAAGCTTATGAAATATCTGATAATCGGCGGAGTGGCCGGAGGAGCCACAGCCGCAGCCCGCATACGACGCATTACCGAGGATGCCGAAATCATTCTTTTTGAAAAAGGTGAGCACATCTCCTATGCCAATTGCGGCCTCCCATATTATATCGGAGGTGTAATCTCCGACCGCGACAAACTCCTCATTCAAACTCCCGAATCGTTTGGCCGACGCTTCAACATCGACGTGCGCGTCAACTCCGAAGTGACTGCCATCGACAGAAAATCAAAAACCGTAACGGTAAAAGCTCCCGACGGCACAAGCTACACCGAGAGCTACGACAAACTGCTCCTCTCTCCGGGAGCCTCCCCGGTGCGTCCGCCGCTGCCGGGCATCAACAGCAAAGGGATATTCACCCTGCGCAATGTAGCCGATACCGACGAAATTAAATCGCGCGTTGAATCGGGCAGTGTGAAACGTGCCGTAATTGTCGGCGGTGGATTTATCGGTCTGGAAATGGCCGAGAATCTCAATCATGCCGGTGCTGAAGTCGCTGTTGTGGAGATGGCACCTCAAGTGATGGCTCCCATCGACTTTTCGATGGCACAGATTGTCCACACCCATCTCGCCGAAAAAGGTGTGCGGTTATATCTCAACACTGCCGTGGCTTCATTCGCCCAACATGGCGAGGAGGTTGAAATAAACTTTGCCGACGGGCGGAAACTCCTGGCCGATATGGTTATTCTCTCAATTGGAGTCCGTCCCAACACTGGCCTCGCCGCAGCTGCCGGATTGGAACTTGGCAAAATGGGGGGAATCAAGGTGAACGAATTCCTGCAAACATCCGACCCCTCCATCCACGCCGTCGGCGACGCCATCGAGTTTACCCACCCTGTAACCGGAGAACCGTGGCTCAACTATCTTGCCGGACCCGCCAACCGTCAGGCCCGCATTGTAGCCGACAACATGGTTTTCGGCTACACAACAAGCTATGAGGGTGCAATCGGAACTTCCGTTGCAAAGGTGTTCGATCTCACTGTGGCTGCCACCGGTCTGCCGGCAAAGCGTCTCAAACGCGACGGCATCGACTACCTCTCGGCCACAATTCACACCTCCTCGCATGCCGGCTATTATCCCGACGCGCTCCCCATGACCATTAAAGTTGTGTTCTCACCCGAAAACGGGAAACTCCTTGGGGCGCAGATTGTCGGCTACGACGGTGTTGACAAACGAATCGACCTCCTTGCGCAAACAATAAAAAACAACGGAACTGTGGCCGATTTAACCCGCATCGAGCAAGCCTATGCCCCACCCTATTCCTCGGCCAAGGATCCCGTGGCAATAGCGGGCTATGTGGCCGGTAACATCCTCAGCGGAAAAATGAAACCCGTTTATTGGCGCGAGCTGATAAATGCTCCCGAAGGGGCGCACCTCCTCATCGACGTGCGCACCCCGATGGAATTTGCCGCCGGTGCTCTCCCGGGCGCCATCAATTTCCCGCTCGATTCCCTGCGCGAACATCTTCATGAAATCCCTGCCGACCGCCCTATCGTTCTCTACTGCGGCGTGGGACTCCGCGGCTATCTGGCATCCAACATTCTGCAACTTAACGGCTACACCAACGTGCGCAATCTGATTGGCGGATTGAAAACTTTCCGCACAGCAACAGCCCCCATTCCTGCCCCCGAGCCTTTCACAACCAAAAGCTGTACCCAACCCGCCGCCGCGGCTACACCCCCAGCCTCCGCAGCTGTTAAAATAGATGCCTGTGGCCTGTCATGCCCGGGTCCGATTATGAAACTCAAGGAAGCCGTGGATAAATCGCACCCCGGGCAAACCGTTGAAATCATAGCAACCGACCCGGGGTTCGCCCGCGACGCCGAGGCATGGTGCCAATCAACCGGCAACCGTTTCGTCTCCAAAGCATCGTCGGGAGGGAAACACACCGTGGTAATTGAGCGCGGAAAGCCCGGAAGTCCTGCCACCTCCACTGCCAACAACTCCAACCGTGGCAAAACATTCGTTATGTTCAGCGACGACCTCGACAAGGCGCTTGCAACATTTGTGCTTGCCAACGGAGCGGCGGCCACAGGCGAAAAGGTGTCGATATTCTTCACATTCTGGGGCTTGAATGCTATTAAAAAGTCACGGAAACCGAAAGTGAGAAAAGACCTCTTCGGAAAAATGTTCTCGATGATGCTCCCATCCTCCACCAAATCGCTCAAATTGTCGAAAATGAACATGTTCGGTGCAGGGAGCCGCATGATACGCTACATCATGAAAAACAAAAACATCGATTCGCTCGAACAGCTTCGCGACTCAGCCATGAAAAACGGCGTTGAGTTCATTGCCTGCCAGATGTCGATGGATGTGATGGGTGTAAACCGCGAAGAACTGCTCGACGGCGTGACCATCGGCGGCGTGGCAACCTACATGAACCGCACCGACAGCGCCAACCTCAATCTCTTCATCTGAGCCGGTCCCCTTTTTATTCTGATTAAACAAGGCGGTGTGTCAAAATTCATGACACACCGCTTTTGGGGTCTTAGCAGGGAGGGTGCTGTCAGAATGGTTTGGCCGGTAGGAGATTGTGGGTGAGGCCGATGGGAGCGTACTGAGGTGCGTGACCGAGACCGAATCCCGCAAGCGACGCCCGGGACGAGCCATTATGACACACCCTCTATGCAAAAACCGAAAAAATGGTTACACTTTCGGTAATTAGTTTAAGCGCATATCAACATCCGTGCACTAATTTTGCAGCGTGGAAAGCCCAATCAATTCACCACTCACAAATCACAATCTTCTGCAATGAAAACAAATAAAATTATCCTCGCTCTCGCGCTGGCTGCTGCCGGCGTTGCTGCCGCCAACGCGCAATCAAAAGTTTACCTCACACGCGAAATCACACCCGAAGCTCTCGTTAAAATCCACCGGGCTCTCGGCAAACCTGCCGACGGTCACCGTGTCGCCGTGAAAATCAGCACAGGCGAATCGGGCAACCCCAACTATCTCAAACCCGACTTCATCAGCGCTCTCGTCGACTCCGTTCACGGCACTATCGTTGAATGCAACACAGCCTATGCCGGCAAGCGCAACACCTTCGAGGCTCATTGGCAAACCGTTCACGAACATGGCTACGACTCCATCGCCCCTGTCGACCTCATGGATGAGGAGGGTCAGATGAAAATACCCGTTCGCGACCGTCGCCACATTAAATATGATATTGTCGGAAGTCATCTTCCCCGCTACGACTACATGATAAACCTCGCTCATTTCAAAGGGCATGCGATGGGAGGCTTCGGCGGCGTGCTGAAAAATGCAAGTATCGGGGTAGCCTCGGCCGATGGCAAAACCTACATCCACACCGCCGGTAAAACCGACAAAACCGAGGAGCTCTGGCAAAACATCGCCGAGCAGGACCTATTTCTCGAATCAATGGCCTCAGCCGCTCAGGGCGTGCACGACTATTTCGGCGGCAATATCGTCTACATCAACGTGATGAACAACATGTCGGTTGACTGCGATTGCGATGCACATCCCTCCGAAGTACTGCTGAAAGACTACGGCATTCTGGCATCGACCGACCCTGTGGCTCTCGACAAGGCATGCGTCGACATCATTTTCAATCTCACTCCCGAAGAGGGGAACGACAACGCACCGCTGATTGAGCGCATCAACAGCCGCCACGGGCTCCACACCATCTATCATGCCGCCGAAATCGGTCTCGGCTCGCTCGACTACAGCATCATCGACCTCGACAAATAAAACACCCTCTCCCACACCCATAACGCAGTTAATCCAACACACCAACACATGAACGCAAAAACTTTAGTTTCTTCGATTATATTGGCGGCTGGAATTACTTCGGGAGCGTTTGCCACCGAAAAGGCCGATACAACACTCCACCTGCAGGAGGTTGTGGTGACCGGAACCAACACAACGGTTGCAAAAAATCTGCTCCCCTACACGGTTTCGGTCGTCGGGCACGAACGCCTTGAATCAACCGGCAGCACGCAGATTCTGTCGGCGATTTCGGGGATGGTTCCGAGTCTTTTTGTGTCGGAGCGCAGCGTGTTCGGCTTCGGCGTGAGCAACGGCGGCTCGGGTCACATCAAACTGCGCGGCGTGGGTGGCGACAGGGCAAGTGGAGTGCTCATGATGGTAGACGGGCAGCCTCAGTTTGCCGGCATCTACTCCCACCACATCGCCGATTTCTACGGCAAGGAGTCGGTTGAGCGCGTTGAGGTTCTGCGCGGTCCCGGGTCGGTGCTCTACGGCTCCAACGCTATGGCCGGCGCCATCAACGTAATCACCAAAAATCCGGCTCACAACGGAGTGCGCACAACCGTCACGTCGCAATACGGCTCCTACAACACATGGCTGTCGTCGGCAACCAACACCACACGTTTCGGCAAATTCTCGTCGCTCACATCGGTTTCCTACAACCGCACCGACGGCACTACCGACAACTTCGATTTCCGTCAGGCCGACGGCTACATCAAATTGGGTTACGATTTTTCGGATAACTGGAAAGCCACAGCCGACTACACCCTGATGAATTTCAAGGGGAACGACCCCATCTACCCCAGGCTGTCGAACCCCCAATCCACCGACATCTACCACCAGAGCATAACCCGTGGAGAAGCCTCCGTAAGTGCCGCCAACCGTTATGCAACCACCAGCGGCGCGGTGAGAATCTACTACAGCTACGGAAATCATTTCGTCGACGACCCTCGCCATTTCCACAGCAAAGATGACCGCCTCGGCATCATCGCTTTCCAGACCTTCACCCCCTGGCGCGGAGCATCGCTCACTGCCGGCTTCGATTTCGACAGGTACTCGGGCGAGATTCCCATGTCGGGTGGAAAGGAGCACACCGAAGGGTCGATGAGCACGATGGGAAAGCGCATTATCAATGAATACTCCCCCTATGTCACCCTGTCGCAAACCTTTGCCAACGAACTTGTAAACCTCAACGGAGGCCTGCGCATGGCCAACAGCGACATGTTCGGCACCCAATGGGTTCCGCAGTTCGGTTTCGCACTCAACCCGGGCCGAGGTTACACCGTGAAAGGTAATCTTGCAATGGGCTACCGCAACCCCTCATTCCGCGAGCTTTACCTCTACCGCATGGCCAATCCCGCGCTGAAACCCGAAAAACTCATGAACTACGAGCTGTCGGTGGGCAAACACTTCTCGCGCTTTTTCACTGCCGACATAACAGCCTACTGCAGCAAAGGGAGCGACATGATTCAGGTGCTTGATAACCGAAACGTCAACACCGGCACCTTCACCAACTGCGGCATCGAGATTTCGGCAAACAGCCATCCGCTCCACAACCTGTGGCTTTTCGCGAGCTACAGCTTCCTCCACACATCGCTCGACGACCTCACCGGCGCTCCGAAAAACCAATATTACATCGGGGCGGAACTCACCCTGTGGAACAGATTGAAAATCGCTGCCGACCTCAAAGGGATAGGCGACCTCTACGTTGCCGACGACGTGGCCAACCAAAATTATGCCCTCCTCAATCTGAAACTCACCCTCGAACTTTGCCGGTTTGTCGACATTTTCACCCGGTTGGAAAACATCACCGATGCACGCTACACCATCAACCGCGGTTATGAGATGCCCGGCTTCACTGCCCTCGGCGGCTTCAAACTTAGCTTCTGAGCTTATCCCACTCATGGAAACATGAAGATAGTCCGACTCCTCCGCTGCCGTTAGCCAACAATTAGCCGTCGTTAGCCAACAAAAATAAACTTTCCGCCACCGGATAGTCTTATCTACATGTAGCGTAAATTCAACTATCTTACTTATGAAACTTCTTCGGAATTTTACATTCACAACTCTTTTAGCCGGTGCGGTGGCCTGCGCACTCCCCGGTTTCACATCGTGTGGCAACAGCAGCAAAGGAGCCGAATCAGAATCGGCCGACTCAACCTCGGTCGACCATCCCCGTGATATGAAAAAAGGGAAAGTAGGCGGCCCTCAACTCGGATCACCCGGCGGAGGTCCGGCAATCGACAAGAGCGGCGACGCCACTCTTCAGGCCATGATAAAAGCCGAGGTTCCTCTCTTTAAGCAACTCAACTACACCGATGCGACCACGGGCAAAACAATGGTCTACAACCTCTACACGCCGAAGGAGGCCGACACATCGGCACCCCTCCCGCTCGTGCTCTTCACCGCCGATGCCAGCACTCCCGGCGACAACCCCACAGCTCCCCTCACCCAGGGCTATGGAGCATTGGTGTGGGCAACTCCCGAATGGCAGAAAGCACATCCATGCTATGTGCTGGTGCCTCAATATTCGGGCGTAGCTGTCAACGATGCCTATGAGCACACCGATGAGGTGGATATGGTTGCACGCCTTGTAAAGGAATTTGCCGCGGCCAACAACGTCGACAAAAATCGGCTCTACACCACAGGACAGTCGATGGGTGGCATGATTTCAATGTACTACAACATCACCTACCCCGACCTCTTCGCGGCCTCGATTTTTGTTGACTGCCATTGGGATACATCAAAGTTCACCGAACTTGCCCGCCACAAATTTACCTTCGTAACCGCCGGCAAAAACGGCAGTTCGTTCGGCAACATCACAGCTCTCGAAGAGGCTGCCCGCGAGGATGGCGTGAAATTTGAATATGCCACATGGAGCGCAAAACTCCCGCAGGCTGAGCAGGATTCACTTGCCACTGCACTTCTTGCCAAAGGTGCGCCGGTCAACATCATCAATTTCACCCCCAAATCGGTGCTCCCCGACGATGGCAAGGGTAGCGAGCACATGTATTCGTTCGACTACGCCTACAAACTCACCCCCGTGCGCGAATGGCTGTTCCGGCAAAGCCGCTGAACGGCTGAACGCCACCACCTGTTTAGTAAAATTTTTTCAATGGAATGTGTGTCAACCGTTTTGGCACACATTCCATTGAACCATGTAATGCAAGCTCTTAAATTTATTATAGTAGCGGTTTAATTTAAACAGCTGCTTAACATTCACAATGAAAAATCTTGATTCGGTAAAACTCTCGATACACCGCTATGTTGCCGTGCTGGCCATTCTGCTTGTGCTGGTCATGACGGTGCTCGACGTCACTATTGTTAACGTGGCACTCCCTGTGATAGCCACAAAATTCGATGTATCCGACTCCTATGCCGTGTGGATTGTGACAACCTACCAGTTGGTTATCACAATGCTCATTCTGCCGGTGTCGTCATTCGGCGACCGCTACAGCTATCGGCGCAGCTTTCTTGTGGGTGTGGTTGTTTTCACCCTCGCTTCGCTGCTATGCGCCGTGTCGCAATCATTTGTGATGCTCGTAACAGCCCGCGCATTGCAGGGCGCCGGTGCAGCCTGCGTGATGGGGGTGAACATTGCGCTCACCCGCCTCATCTACCCCCGGAATGTGCTGGGACGCGGACTCGCGCTCAATGCAATGGTAGTTGCCATAGCCACCGCTGCAGGCCCCACAATCGCCGGTGCGCTCCTTTCAATCGCATCGTGGCACTGGCTATTCCTTATCAACATCCCATTCGGGCTCCTCGCCTTTATTCTCGGCAAACGTTTGCTGCCTCAGAATCCAAGGCAGGAACATCCCGGCAAATATGATTGGTTGAGCGCACTCGAAAATGCCATCACATTAGGGGTGATTTTCCTCGCAATCGGCAACTTCGCCCGACATGGCGACATGCTTCCCAACCTTGCACTTCTTTCCGTGGGGTTACTCACAGGCTGGTTCTACATCCGCCGCCAGAGAAACCGCAAGGAACCGATGCTCCCCGTCGACCTCTTCAAAATCCGTCTCTATACCCTGAGCATCATAACATCGGTGTGCTCATTTATCGCGCAGAACCTTGCCATGATTTCCCTCCCTTTCCTGTTTCTCAATAACTACGGATTTTCCGAAATCACCACAGGTTTGCTCATGACTCCCTGGCCTTTGGCAACAATGATTGTATCACCGATAGCAGCCCGTTTTGTAGAGCGCCACAATGCCGGTGTCACCGCAGCGGTGGGAATGGGGATTTATGCCGCTGGCATTCTGCTGTTGCAGCTTGCTCCCCAAACGGGCATTTCCGAATGGAACATAGCATGGCGCATGGCGGTGTGCGGCATCGGCTACGGCCTTTTCCAAACTCCCAACAACATCGTTATGGTGCTCTCCACCCCTGTTCACCGCACCGGTGGTGCCGGCGGAATGCAAAGCACCGCCCGCTTGGTGGGTCAGACTCTCGGCGCCACCTTTGTCACCATCGTGTTCGCACTGGTTGCCACCACTTTCAACTCAGTGAGAGTGTGCCTGTTGCTGGCTATCATAATGGCAGTAATAGCCGGAAGCGTGAGCATCACCCGCAAAACCGCCGAGAACAGACAGAAAGCCTCGGAGCGCTGACCGTTCCCCCCTCATCACCCTACAAAACAAGGCGGTGTATCAAAATTCTTGACACATCGCCTTTTAGGCCTTGACAGGGAGGGTGTTGTCAGAATGGTTTGGCCGGTAGGAGCTTGTGGGTGAGGTCGATGGGAGCGTACTGAAGTACGTGACCGAGACCGAATCCCGCAAGCGACGACCCGGACGAGCCGTTATGACACACCCTCCTGTTTTAATCTGGATGGCGAGGGTGCAGTCAGAATGGCTCTATATACGACCGATTCCAACGCATCCGATCACGCATGTTCCTCATGATGGGGATGCTTCTTACCCCAATGCTTAATCCAGATGTAATAGCCGGTGAGGGGAAGTGTTGCGCCTAAAAGCGCGCCGAGCAACCACAGGATGCGCGTCACAATTCCGCCAAGACCGCCTGTGTGGATTGAATAAATCCAACCGCGCAGTTTATCGGCTTCTTTTGTGTCGGCATACATTGTCTGAGGTTTGATTTCCCCACTACGGCGGTTGAACTCATAACGGTCGGAAGCCCGGCCATTGCCGGTGGTGCCCAAAGTAACCACAGCCTCCTCCTTCGAAATAGCAATTTGAGGAGCATCGGGATTCTGAGCTTTCAGCTCGTCGTAGACCTGCTGCCAACGGCCGAATTCGGAATGACGGCGGCCGCCACGACCTTCTCCGGGGTGCATGCCATCTTCCCCGCGGCCATGACCGCGACCTTCGCCACGACCCATGCTTTCTCCGGCATCCCACACCTTTTCAACGTTACCGCCTTTCTCATAACCTCCACGACCTCCGCGGTCGCCACGCTCACCGCGTTCACCGCGTTCACCGCGGGCCTCGCGCCCCGATTTATCGCCATCCTGCTTGTTGTTCTGGCCGAAATTACGCGGGGTGTGCTCCACACCGCAAACGGCATAGAATGCCGAACGATACCAATCAAACGACCATGTGAGACCGGTGAGCGACATTGCCAGCACGAACACCAGGGCATACATACCGCCGGCCACGTGAAGCCCTTTCCACACTCCCTTCCATCCGCGCGAGAACGAGATGGTGAGACTCTTTTTCAAATTCTTGCGGGCACGGGGCCACCATATCACAACACCGCTGATGAGGGCGATTACGAACACCAATGTTGAAATGCCAACGAGGAGCTTTCCAACCTTCACACCGTCGCCATGAGGATTGGCGCTGTCAAGAAGCCAGCGGTGAAGTTTAAACATTGTCGAGAAGAATCCCAAGCGTTCATATTTGCCGGTAATCTCACCCGAATACTGGTCGATGAACAGTGATGCACGGCGAGGTTTCGACAGACTCACCTGATAGGTGCGCGAGTTATCCTTGAAAATTATCACACTCGAAATGGAAACCGAATCGGGAAGTGTTTCCTTCACAGTCTCCATCAACTCACCCAACGGTTTAGGCTCACCCTCGGTCGATGCAACATAGTAAACATCGCTTTTAACGGCACGTGTTATCTCCGGTTCAAAAATGAGCATGGCGCCCGAAAAGCACACAAGTGTCACTATCAGGCCGAAAGGCACCGACAGCCACAGATGGATTTTTCTGAAAAACTTAATCATAAGTGTCTGAATTTTTATTAGGTTTTATGCCGGGAATGTTCCGGGAAAAGCCCCTGCATTGACACAGGCAACCTACCCGAAACACACCCGGCCTGAAACCGAAAGATATATGATTGTAAAATTCTATATTTCTAAGTAAGTCGTGGAAATTATTTTATATCATTGACGGAAGTTTTTTCGAGCGATTTTTGCCCGAAGATGAAGGAGTGTAGCGTGCTACACGACTGAAGATAAGGGTAAAAGGCGCCGATAAAACTCCGGCAAGGATATAAAGTTTCTATATTTCTCGTATACGTAATAATTTTCATGACTTACTTATCACTGAGCGGCCATATAACCGAAACCGGTGATATCATCAGCCTCGATTGTCACACCCTTGGTTGCACGTGCGGTGGCAGTGTCGATGCCATAGATAGCGGGATATTCGTTCTCGCCGGTAACGGGGATATACACTTTGCCGTTCTGAGTGTAGACTGTCTTGCCGATAGATTTCACACTTGCGGGGAGACCGGTTACATAAGTGAGTTTCTTTGCATCGGCATCGAAAATAGCCAGTTCGGTGCCGGCGGCATTCTTCTCGGTGAGCGGACGGTCATACATCACCATCAGGAAACAGTTGCCACCTGCAGGCCAGCATCGCATGAACGAGCGGTTCCCATCCTTACCCTGTGCCTGAATGTTGCAATAGTAGTCGTCGAACTGAGTGCGGCCGGCAGGAATGCGGCATACACCTGCGGGGAGAGTGGTTTTCTGGCGCGTGTCGGTGAGCGATTGAGCGTAGCTCGATGAGAACACATAGATGTCACCGTTATCTGCTGCCCACACTGTCTGGTAGTACTGTGAGCGGAAACGACCGCAGGGATAGCTGATTTTATCGGTTTTAACCAATGTGGGTTCAAGCATATTTTCATCGTTGTAGATTGCCACCCAGCATTCATTGGGGTATTGTGTGCCTGAAAGCTCACCTTTGGTGTAAGAACCGCCGCCGGTACCACCCGATTCGGTTTTAACGAGGTCCTCGTTGCCGGGAAGAACCCACTTACCGTTGCCGTAGGCCGAACCATAGGCGCTCAGACCCATCGGAACAACACCGCAATAGAGTTTGGAACGGCTCTGCTCGGCACCTGCCAAAGTCACATATTCACCGTTGCCCAGGAAGTTCTCAACCGAATATTCACCTGTTGAGGTGTTGTTCTCACGCGAGGTTTCGTTGTTCACATTGAGATAGGTAATCAAAAGTGTTTTCTGTGCGTTGCCGGCGGCATCGTTGAATTTGGCGAGACCGTCGCCGGTCGACATTGTTATGATGTCGTTGTTGTAGGAACCGTAGGAGGTGAAACGGCTGATTTTATACTCCACGCTGCGGGCCTGCATGTTGCCGTCGGAACCGAGATAGTAGCTGCGGGTTGTGCCGGCATTACCCTGGTTGTAGGTCAGGGCGTAGAGGAAGTTTTTGTGGAACACCCATTGTGTGGCTCCATCGTTCACCAACCCGTTATTCACCAATGAAATAGTGCCGTTATCGAGGCTCTCACCTGTCACAAGCACATTCGATGTGGTGCCCGAAGGCGACACAGTGGTGGCGAATACAAAGTTTCCGCTGTTTCCGCTGTTTTCGGGTTCGTCATTCTCGGAGCATGAAGTGAGTGCAAGCGAACCGATCATGGCCACGCCTGTCATGCGCAAAATTGCTTTTTTCGATGTCATTTTATAGTTATTGTTTTTAATTGATTGTATTGTCTTTGCCAATTAGAGGGGTTGACGGCGTTCATTTGCCGAAATAGATTCTCACCTTGCCATAGAATGCGCGGCCGGCTTTCTGGAGGCTGAAATTATCGTAGAGGCGCGCGTTAGTGAAGTTGCGGCATTCAAACGACAGATTGTAGCGCCCGTTGGCGATGCCGTAGGTGAATGTGAGATTATGTGCGAACTGGTCGGGCACGATATAGTCATTAGCATTCGAGCCGATGTTGGATGTGTAGTAACTGAAACTGTGGGTGTACTGGTTGTCGTAGGTGACGGTGAGCACATTGCTCTTGCGTCCCAGCCCGTGCCAGTAGAAGTTGATGTCGCTGTCGGCAAACATGTAGGGGAGGTTTGGCATGCGCTGGCGGTAGGCGATGTTCGCTACGGTGCTTTCCTGAGCGGTGGGCATGTTGTCGCGCACATTCATCTGAGTGAAATTGCCCCCCAGACTCAACCAACGTGAGAAGTTGTAGCGCACCGACACATTCACCCCCTTGGTGTCAACACGGCCGTAGTTGATGTAGGTGGCCGCCGATTTGCCGCCGCTCAGCGAAAAGATGTTTCGCTGAATGTAGTCGCGTGTGTCGCGATAGATAAAGCCCGCTTCGGCATAGATGATGTTGTTGCCGAATGTGGCGTTGTAGCTCAGGTTGATGTTCACATTGTGGCTCGATTCGGGTTTGAGCTCAATCTGGCCGACCTCGAGGTCCTCATCGCCAAACATCTCCTCAATGGTGGGGAGGCGGTAGGCTTTCTCGTATGAAGCCTTGAGCTGGAATCCCAATGGCATGAACCATGTGCCGGCGGCTCCATAGCCGAATGCATCCACGCTGCGCGATGTGCGCTGATAAACATCCTGCGCCGATGTGGTGGCAATCGGGCCTGCCACATACTGGTGGTATTGCTTGCCGAATGCGGTGACGTTAAACCGGTGGTTGGGCATGTAACGATAGGACAGGCCGAGGATGTTTTTCGATGTCACTTTCGAGAATTCGTCTTTCGCCGGAGGGGTGGTGAGCAAATCCTCGTTGGTGCGGTTGAATGTGTTGAACACATCGTTGACGGTGAACACATGATAGTCCTTCAGCCGGTAGTTCACTGTGGCTGTCGCCGCCCAGTTGTTGTTGATTGCACGTGAATTCTGGCGCGACTGCTCACCGGGGGAATTCATCGGCGCGGTTTCACCGAGCCAGTTATATTTCACCGAAGCCGTGTCGACGTTGGTGTTGATATTGCGGTTGTAATTGGCATTAAATGTCACGTCGAGTCCGCGGGTGAACAGATTGCGTTTCACATACTCCAGCGAAGGCATCAGCGTGTAGCCGTGGCGATGTTTCTGCCCATACACAATTTCCTGGCGCACACCTGTCTGCACATCTTTATACATGTGTGAATAGTTGAACCCCAACATCAAGCGGTCGGCCCAGCTTTTGTTCACAAAACCGGCTTTGGCCACAACAGCCTCGTTGTGGTAGGTGTCGTTGAAGCGTTTCACATGCTGCAACTTGCGTTTGTCGATTGCTCCTGTGACGAAATCCTCAACCGGAGTGTCAATCCAATAATCGTTGTCGGAATAATTCTGGAATGCGTTTATCTCATATTTGAAACCGTTGGTGAGAGTCTGACCGAAATTCACGTAAGATTTATGGGTGTTGAACGACCCGAACGAATAGGATGCGTCGACAAACCAATGGCGCTGACGCTTCGACGTGACAATGTTGATGACCCCACCCAGGGCATCGGCTCCGAAGCCAACCGGAACCACACCTCTGTAAACCTCGATGCGGTCGGCGAAATTAACGGGGATGTTGTTGAGTGCGAACGAGCTCCCCACACCCTCCTGCGGCACACCGTCGATAAACACTTTCACATGTTTGCCGCTGAAACCGTCCATTGTCACAGCCATATCCGAACCTACACCGCCGGTTTCGCGGATTTTCATGCCCGGAGCCTTGCTCAGAGCCTCACTCAGGGTTTTGGTTGTGTTCACCAACTCGCGTGTGTCGACTGCCGTTGCATTATAGGCCGAATTCTTCACCTTGCTGAGCGAGTTGCCGACAACAATCACCTCGGCCAACTGCGCCGCCGAATTGAGTTTAACATTAAGTTTCCTGCGCTCGCCGGCAGCTATTTCCACCTTCACCTCACATTTCTCGAACCCCACCGAAGTAATCACCATCGAGTAGGTGCCTGCAGGTGCCGAAATGTGATATAGCCCCTTTTCATTGGTAGAGCAATAGTAGGGGGTCGATTTCAACGACACGGTGGCATAGTCAACAGGCTCACCGCTGTCGGAAATGATTCTTCCCGAAATCAATCCCTCCCCATCTTTTGCCAAGAGGGTAAACGGAATCAGTAGAAGCGTGGAAATTACAACGAAATATTTTGTAAACAATCTCATGTGCCTTTTAATTTTTTTGCAAAGTTCGGCATAAAAGGCACCGTGTGAAATACTCAATACTAAGTATTCGCACAGTAAAAAGCTAACAACCAGATTAATAGCAAGTGTTATTCAAATTTAACAATTGGCTAATCAACGCAAACTGCGGGTAAATGCAACTAACGCATCTACCGTCCCCGGTTCATTGGCAAAGGGCGCTAACACTTTTTAGGTACGGCGCACGCGACGGGGTGCAATTCTCTCATGAATATGCTGGAACACCACAAAAAGCACCGGCACAACAAACAGCAATGCAAGTGTTCCGAACAGCAGTCCGCCTACCGTGGCAACACCAACCGACACATTTCCGTTTGCCCCAACTCCCGAAGCAAACATCAGGGGTATCATGCCGAAAATCATTGTGGCCGAAGTCATTATAATCGGGCGGAATCGGGCTTTGGCGGCTGAAATTGCTGCCGCCACTATGGTCATCCCCTCCTTGCGGCGCGCCGATGCATACTCGGTGAGCAGAATGGCGGTTTTTGCCAACAACCCGATGAGCATGATAAGGCCGATTTGCATGTAGATGTTGTTTTCAAGCCCCCACCACCGTGCAAACAGAAATGAGCCTGCCAACCCGAAGGGCACAGCGGCTATAACGGCAAACGGCACCGTCAGACTTTCGTAGAGAGCGCACAGAATCAGATAGATAAATGCAAGGCAGATGCTAAACACCAGCACCGTGGTGTTCCCTGCCGACGATTCCTCACGCGACATGCCACCGAATTCGTAGCCGTAGCCTACGGGCAGACTTTCAGCCGCAACCTCCTTTATGGCCTTGATAGCCTCACCCGAGCTATACCCCTCACCCTGTTCGCCGTAAACCGAGATTGCCGGGAAAAGGTTGAAGCGCGACAAACTTTCGGAGCCATACACACGTGTCAGCTTCACGAAATTATCGAGCGGAGCCATATTGCCCCCCGCAGTGCGCACAAACATATTTTTCAACGACTCTGTGTTAAGTCTGTCGTCGGGCGCGGCCTGCACCATCACTCGGTAGAGTTTGGTGAATCGGTTGAGGTTTGATGAATAACTGCCACCCACATACCCCGCAAGTGTGGCGAGCACATCGGCCGGCGACACATCGAGTTGCAGACACTTAACCGCATCCACCTCAACCATATACTGCGGATATTTCGTATCGAAAGTGGTGTAGGCTCTCGATATTTCGGGGCGCTGATTCAACGAATCGATAAAAGCGCGCGTAACCGACAGCAACTCGTCGGTGGTTTTCCCCGAACGGTCCTGCACATACAGCTCGAAACCGCTCCCGGTGCCGTAGCCCGAAATCATCGGTTGCTGCGAGGCTCTGATTTGAGCCGACGATATATTTGCCGTTTTGCGGTAGATTTCTTTTATCACAGCGTTTATGTCGTGCTCCTTCCCCTTTCGGTTCGACCAATTCACGAGCCTGATGTTGAACGAGCCGGCCGATGCCGACTGATTGTGACGGGCATCCTTTCCCGCCACTCTCGAATAGATGGTAATTTCGGGAATGTTCCTGATTGAATCCTCAATCTCATCCATGATGAGCGATGTTTCCTCGAGGTTGGTGCCTGGCGCCACCTGCACGTTGAGCGAGATGGCTCCCATATCCTCCTGCGGAACAAGCCCCGTTTTTGTTGTCGACACAAGCCATGCAAGCCCCCCAACAGCAAGCACAAACAGCATCCCCACAACCCAACGGTTTCTGAACAGGAACATGATTCCCGATTTATATTGCCCTACCACAACGGTGAGCGACCGGTCGAAAGCGAAATGGAAACGCTCGGCATAGGTTGATTTCTCACCCGCAGCGCGGGGTGCACGCATCATCACCGCTGCCAGAGCCGGACAAAGGGTCATGGCATTTACAAGCGAGATGCCAACCGCCACAGCCATAGTCAGGCCGAACTGCATGTAGAACGTGCCTGAGGTTCCACCCATAAAACACACCGGAATGAACACCGCCATGAACACTATCGTGGTGGTAATCAGCGCCGCCGACAATCCCCCCATTGCGGCCACCGTGGCTTCATACGGTTCCTTATGCCCCTCCTCAAATTTAGCCTGCACAGCCTCCACAACAACCACCGAATCATCCACAACCGTGCCGATTACAAGCACGATAGCAAACAATGTGAGCATGTTGAGCGTGAACCCCACGGCATAGATAAAGGCGAATGTGCCTATCAACGAAACAATGATTGATATTGTCGGAATCAATGTGGCTCTGATGTCATGAATGAACAGATAAACCACCAACACCACCAGAATCAGGGCTATCACCAACGTTTCGGTGACTTTGTTGATTGAGGCATCAAGAAAATCCTTCGTGCTGGAGATGTCGGTGAGCACCATCCCTTCGGGGAGTCCGGCGCGAATTTCATCAAGTGTCCGGTCAATCTGTGTGATTACCTCGTTGGCATTCGACCCTGCGGTCTGCGCAATCATGGCATTCGCTCCGGGGTGGCCGCTTGTCTCACTGAGCATGGCGTAGTTCACCGCACCGAGCTCAACGGTTGCAATATCCTTCAGCCGCAGCACATCGCCCGAGGGGAGCGCACGCACCACCAGATTCTCATAATCCACCGCATCCTCATAACGTCCGCGATATTTGAGCACATACTGGAAAGTGTTGGCCGATTCGGCTCCGAGCGTTCCTGTGGGCGACTCGATGTTCTGCTCGGCAAGCACCTTGTCGATATCTGAGGGCACAAGGCCATATTGCGACATCTTTTTGGGGTCGAGCCAGATGCGCATGGCATATTCGGCACTGAAAATGTTAACATCGCCCACCCCGGCTATTCGCGACAGCTGCGGCTCGATATTGATTTTCATATAGTTCGTCAGGAACTTGGTGTCGTAGGAGTCGTCGGGGCTGTAGAGTGTTATCGACTTGAGGGTGCTGTTCTGGCGTTTGCGCACGGTCACACCGCTTTTTGTCACCTCGGCGGGGAGCAATCCCTGGGCCGACGCCACGCGATTCTGAACATTCACCACAGCCATGTCGGCATCGGTGCCCTGTGTGAAAAAGATGGTGATGGATGCGGTGCCGGTGTTTGTTGCAGTGGAGGTCATATACATCATATCCTCCACGCCGTTGAGCGATTCCTCAAGTGGAACAATCACACTTTTCAACACCGTCTCGGCATTGGCCCCGGTGTAGGTGGCCGACACCCTCACGGTGGGCGGTGCGATGTTCGGAAACTGTTCGATAGGGAGCTGCAGCAGGCCCAGAATTCCAAGAATAACGATTAAAACCGATATTACCCCGGCCAGAACGGGGCGCTCTATAAATGTTCTTACTGTCATGTTTCTTATTTGCCGGCAAATATATCGGATTAAACTTTAGCCGCCTAAAGGTGTCATTATAAATAGTGACTAACGGCAGTTCTCTGATGACTAACGCGCCCGAGTCAATTAGTGAGCTAACAGTAAATAAATTAACTTTGCACATTAGCGAACGCATAAACGTATAAAAAGGTTACGCCTCTTTTCAATGACTTTGACTTGATGAAGAATCTCACGCTCTACATCGACATCGCATTCTGTGTGATTGTGCTTCCGATGATGGCATTGCTGTTTCCGGTGGAACGGTGGTTTCATTATTTCCAATGGTATGTCGTATCGGTTGGAGTGTGGTTCTACGCTGTCTATTTCACAAATCGGTTGGTGGCTGTGCCCGCCTTGTTCAAGGGGGGCTCTGCACGATGGTGGAGCATCGCATTCATCGCTCTGTCAATTATCGTGACCTACATGCTTTCGGATGTTCAGCTCTACTCCCCCAAGCCAAATCATCTCGACAACGGAATTGTACGTCTCTTCCCGTCGGTCACCCACCATCAGGGAGCCGTGCTGGCACTTTTTGTTATCGTGGAGACTTACAGCTTCGCAGTGGGATTGCTCACCGAAGCCAACCGGCAGCGGTCGCGCAGGCGAAAACTTGAAGCCGAACGTGAAGCGGCTGAGATTGAGCTCTACAAAGCTCAAATCAAACCTCACTTCATGTTCAACACCTTGAACTCGATCTACGGCCTTTTCCTCACCCGAAACAGCCGTGCGCTCGAATCGCTTGAGAAATTCATCTCAATGATGAGGTATATCCACACCTCGTCAAACCGCACTGCGGTTCCCCTCAGCGACGAAGCAAACTACATAAAGGAATTTGTCGACCTCCAGACGTTGCGCGTCAACGAAATGACAAGCGTGAATCTGACAGTCGACATTTCCGACCCGCAGCTCATGGTTCCACCCATGTTGCTTATCACTTTCGTTGAGAATTGCTTCAAGCATGGTGTGTCGCCAGTCGAGAAAAGCGACATCATAATCTATCTCAAAGAAAGCAACGGAAAATTGGTGTTCACCACTTCCAACAAAACATTCCCGGTGAAACGCATTGGCGAGCACATGGGGATAAACAACTGCCGCAAACGGCTCAAACTTCTCTACCCGGGCAGGCATCACCTGTCAATCAACAGCGCCGACGGGTTCTATAATGTAAAACTTTCAATAAATCTGAAACAATCATGAGATGTGTGGCTATCGACGACGAACCCATCGCCCTGAGCATAATAAAGGAATATTGCGACCGCTACGGCGACATTGACCTGCACACGTTCACATCACCCGTGGAGGGAATGGACTTCATTCGCCGCACCAACCCCGACGTGGTGTTTCTCGACATTGAGATGAACTCCCACAACGGTGTGGAGCTGGCACGTGAAATCTCCACTCAGACATGTGTGATTTTCACAACCGCCTATGCCGGCTATGCCCTCGACGGATTTAACGTCGATGCGGTCGACTTTCTCCACAAACCCATTTTCTACCCGCGCTTCGAAAAAGCTATGGAGAAAGTGCGCCGGTTCATGACCGCCTCACAGGCTGCTCCCGACACCGACGATGCCATTTCCTTGAAAGTGGCTCACAAAAACGTGGTTGTGAAACTGTCTGAAATCCTCTACATTGAGGCGATGGATAACTACGTGAAGATTTTCCGCAAGGGGCACCCCATGCTTCTGCCGCAAATAACAATGAAAGAGATGTGCAACCGCCTCCCAACCGACAAGTTCGTGAGGTTGCATCGCTCCTACATCGTGTCGATTGCCGACATTGAGAAATTCTCAAACCGCAAAGTGTATCTGCGCCACACTCCCCAGGCAATCCCGGTGGGACGAAAATACATCGAATCCTACAAGGAACTGCAAAACAGTTTCAAATGAATCCACCGCTCATGAGTCATCTCTGACAATGAACAAATTAACACAACAAACATATAAACTCTAAACAACCCATAAAAAATGAAGAAAACTTTATCAATCGTTATGATAGCCATCGCCGCATCAATGTCGACGATGATGTGGGCTGGAACTCCCATCAATTCATCGGAGCTCCCCAAAGCCGCAACCCAGTTCCTCACCAAGCATTTCCCCGGCGAAAATGTGCGTAAAGCCGAAAAAGACCAAGGTCGCCGAGGCATGGAATATGAGGTAGACCTCACAAGCGGTGCCGAACTCGAATTCAACGAGGACGGCTCATGGAAAGAGGTGAAGGCCGCCCACGGAAAAACCGTGCCCGCAGCCATCGTTCCGGCCGGCATTGCAAAATATGTAGCGGCCAACTACAAGGGGCTCTCAATCATTGAAATCGCCCGCAAGCGCGGAGGCTACGAAGTTGAGCTCTCCGACAAAACCGAGCTGCATCTCACTGCCGAAGGCACCCCCATGCAACCTCGCAAAGGTGGCAACCGTCCCCGCCACTAATCAACCCCGCTAACCAGAACATCAAAGGCACTGTGTCAAAATTTATGACACAGCGCCTTGTTTTAATCCGGAATCCCGCAACGACCCGGACGAGCCGTTATAACACAGCGCCTTGTTTTAGTCCGTATGGTGAGGGTGCTGTCAGAATGGTTTGGACGGTAGGAGCTTGTGGGTGAGGTCGATGGGAGCGTACTGAAGTACGTGACCGAGACCGAATCCCGCAAGCGACGACCCGGACGAGCCGTTATGACACACCCTCAGGGAGCTGTCAGCATCGGGAACTCTTATATGCCGAGGGCGTGCACCCCACCTTGTTGCGGAACAAACGGCTGAAATAACTCTGCGAGGAGAAGCCACACCGGCACGCAATCTCGTCGAGCGTCAACGCAGGCTCCTGTTTCATCATCTCTTTGGCATAATCTATTCTCATGCCGTTAATCCAGTCGCTGAAACTCACGTTATATGTCGCATTTATATGCGCCGACAGGTAGGAACGGTTGGTGCATATTTCCTCTGCAAGGCGATTGAGGGTCAGCCCTGCGTCGATATATCCTCGTCGGTTCACCCATTCGTCAAGCCGGCTTACAAACTGAGCGCTGTTCACCGGTGCCTCATCCTTCTCCTCAACCTCGGTCTCAACCGGGTCGGCGGCAACCACCTGCACAGGATGCAGATGAAGAGCATAGTTCTGCACCGACACATAGATATAGACAAACACACCTATCCCAGCAATCATAAGCCACAGATTAAAAACATGAGGCAGAAAGGCACACACACCACACAGCAACCCGAAGAAAATAACGCAAAGGCTGCTCACATTAAGCCACCTGATGAATGTGGCTGTGGCATCGGCATAGAAATCATTGAGCCGGCGGCTCAAGCTGCGGTATGACCGCAGGAAAACAGCGCTGAGAATCAAGGTCTCCACCAGAAACCAACCGCCGAACACCGCCAACACACAACGGCGCAACACACCTTCGGTGAGAATCGCCGTCAGCCACAGTAACACCACATACACACAATATGTCACCCCGAATCTCACCGTGCGCTCGCGGCAGTAGTAGTGCGGATTAAGCAACGATATGAACGAGTAGCCAAACAGCAACGCCGCCCCGAAATAATAGGTAAGATTAACCGCCGGGCAAATCATCGGGTAGCAACTGCGTAGCGGGAAAAGCACAAACGAAAAAATGCCGATTGAAAAAACGGCATAGCCCATCCCGAGCAAAATCTTCGAGCGGCGGTAGGAACGGTAAAGCTCAACCTCGGGTGTGCGCACCAGAAAAAGGCAGAGGGCAAGCACTCCCGTGGCAACACCTCCGGCAAGAATGGAATTATAATAGAGCGATTGCATGTGCAAATTTACCCATTTTTCTCCCCCGCCCACGATGCCCGATAATGTAAAATCGTATAAATCCCTTTGTAAAATCGTCAATTTGACCATATTTTCAATGTCATACACCCTTTGTTGGCTATCTTTGCATCATAGTTGTGTCAATCAACAACCTCAAGAACATTCATCTGCTCACTAAAAGGGTGTTTAATAATAAATGCCCTCTAAAAGAACCAATCACAATCCGCTCTGCAATTTCAATGAAAAAGCTATCGCTGCTGTTGTTTCTGGCCTCGCTGCTCCCAGTGATGTGGAGTTGCTCTGACAAAGAGCCCGAAATCAACACCCCACAGCAACAGACCGACCGTTTCGACGGCCCGCACCGCATCATAACACTTGGTGAAGAAACCGCCGGTCTGCATGCCGGTGATGTGGAAATCTCCCTCATGTCGGCCGACGGAACAGTGTTCAGCCGCAAGGCGGCTCACATCCGCGAAAACAACGTTTCCACCGTCACACTTTCAAAAGGTCTTGCCGAAGGGAACTACCGCCTGCTCATGGCAACCTACCCATCCACCAACGGAAGCGACCGCGAGGAGTTCGGATTGGGCAGCCGCATATCGGTAACGGCAGAGGGCATTTCCGTGCTCGACCGGTTCGACCCGGTGCTCGGCTATTCGGGCGCGGGAACAAAAGAGAATCCCTACATCGTGTCGAGCTCCTCCCACCTGTTCAACCTCATGATGACTGTCAACGACTACGACAGCAACCGCCTCATCACTCCCGACACCTATTTCCAACAGGTGTGCGACATTGACATGAAGCAGATGTCGAAAAGTTGCGACGCACAATATGGGTGGCTTCCAATCGGCTCCGACACCAACACACCGTTCAGAGGTGTTTATCTCGGCGACGGCCACACAATCTCCAATCTTACGGTTAAACGCCCCGCCTCATCGGGCATAGGGCTGTTCGGCTATCTGTTCAACGCCACTATCGACGGCCTCACCATGAAATCGTGCACCCTGTCGGGGCAATTCGCCGTTGGTGCTGTGGCGGGCGCCGTGATTACCTCGGGGGGAAACGACCGTGGCACAGGCACATTCACCAACTGCAAGGCAATCGACTGCAACATCTCCGGCCCGGCCACAAGTGCGGCCGTAGGGGGCATTCTCGGTGCCACCGACATGTACGCACGCACCCTGCTGGCAAGCTGTTCGGTGTCGGGCGGTTCATTGTCGGGGGGCATGAACATTGGAGGCATCACCGGCGGTGCAGGTCGCTTCTCCTCAATAATGATTTCGGCATGTGAAAACTCTGCCCCGGTCACCTCCATTCTCTCGGGAACGGGTGGAATTATCGGCACAGCCGACACATTGCAGGTTGTGGGGTGCACCAACACCGCCCGCATCGCAGGCTTAACCGGTGCACAGGGAAGCAATCCCGGCATAGGCACCGGCGGCATCGCCGGCGGCTCGGGCTTCTCATGGATAACAGGCTCTCGCAACACCGGAGAAGTGTCGGGCATCGAAGGTGTTGGCGGCATTATCGGCAGCACACGCATCAAGGGCTCCGAAACTGAATCGTTCGTCTATAACCAATCGGTGCTCCGCTATTGCTCCAACAGCGCTCCCGTAACCGGCACACGGTTCGTTGGCGGAGCCATCGGTGAGGCACAGGCGGGTGGATACGCCGTGTGCAACTCGGGGAGCGTCAGCGGCACCGACTATGTGGGCGGCATCTGCGGCGTTGCATCCGTGGCCGTGCTTCACAACACGGTGAACAGCGCTCCGGTGAAAGGCTCTCGTTATATTGGGGGAATCCTCGGCAAATGCACATGGGGCTCACTCGCCATCAACCAGAACATCGCCGATGTCACGGCATCAAACGGCCATGCAGGCGGTGTGGTGTCGCTGGCGGGCAACAACTCCATTATCAACTACTGCTCTAACTTCGGCACTGTCATAGGGCCCTCGTCGGCTCCCGTGGGTGGCATTGTGGGCGAGATTGGCGACCCCCGAAAATGGACCGCCCTCAATGTTGTTGAATGCGTGGTTGGCTCATTGGAGATAGTAATGTCGGTTGCAGGCCCGGTTCTCGCCGTTGTTGAGGAGGGATTCGAGCTTGCCGAAGCCGCCGAGATAGCCATAAAGATTGTGGAAACGGGGGTTGATGTGGCGCTACAGATAACCGACTATGCCCTATTCGGCTATGGGATAGCCGAAATGGTCAACCCCGAAACCGAAAGTGAACTCAGCGCCGAAATGCACGCACTCACCGAGGAAGCTTCGGCCGAGATTAATTCCGAAATCGCCGAAATGCGCCTCAAATGCGCAGGTTCTTTCCCCAACTTCGGTGGCATATCGCTCACTCCGGCCTACACCGACGCGGTTTCTCAGGTTGTGGGCTATTACGAAACCGACGGCAACGATGAAAAATTCAACGAGGCTATCAACGAAACCCGCGAGGAACGGGGCGAATCGCTCGAACGCATCAGCAAAGCTCAGGAGATTGCCCACACGGTTGTTGCCGGCGTGGCCATCGCATGCAGCACTGTGGCCATAATCGGCGGAACCATCGCATCGGGGGGCACCGCAACCGCTTTCATGGTGATGGGAAGCATGGCGGCGCTCGCCGGCGGCATCAACGCGCTGGTGAAAACATGCACCGAATTCGAGCATAACGCCGTGGTTATTTCGCAATGTGTCAACTCCGGCTCCATCTCATCACCGGGCAACAACTCGGCATCGTCCATAGCGGGAAAAATTGCCGACGGATGCGCAATCTACGATTGCCTCAACACGGCTTCTGTCTCATCCTCCAATTATGAGGCTTTCACCGGTTCATTCGGCAATCACTGCGATATTGCACACTGCGTGTCGCTTGTAAACGTTGTCCGAACTTCCACCGGCTCACCGGTAACCGCATCGGTGGTTTGCGACACCCACCAAAAAGCTGGGCAACCGGTAACCGACCCCTACACCTACGTTATCTCGGCCAATCCCGCCGACCTGGCCAATACTTCCATTTACGAAAAATGCTCATTCTCAATGGGTGCTGACGGATTGTGGACCATCCCCTCGGGCTATCCCTTCCCCATCCCCAACCGCTCTCAGATGCAAAAATAATTCACAACGACCACAAATTGCGAATTTCAAATCCATATCCGCCTCTCATGAAAAAACTTAAGTTCATAAACCGCATGCTGCTCCTCCTGTTTTTGGCTGGAGCCGCTTGCGCCTGCTCCGACGACAACTCATTGCCCGAACCCGACAGCGGTATCACCGACCCCTCACTAAGAGTGTCGGAACTGCACCTCTCGGCTGCCGGAATCGAATCGTGGAGCGAAGCCGCCGAAGCGGGATTTGATTTCATCGACCCGGAAAACCGAAGAACCTTCTCTTTCGGCGGTTCCATTTCCCACGACCCCACAAAAATGCTGCGCGGCCAAAAAGGGGCTGCCATCTGCCGCATCGCAACGGGTGCCACCTCTATTCCCGACGGCAAATATTTCCTCATAGTCAAAGGCTCAGGCATTCCGCAGCTCGGCACACGCATGGTTGAGTTCAAAGGCAACAAAGGCACCGAAGCCGACTACGAACCCGTAACCTACGACGACCTTGAAGGTGAAGGAACCGAAAGCAACCCCTATCTCATCAACGATGCCGGCGATTTCCTTTCGCTGCTGTGGTATCTCGAAGACGATGCCACACATGCGTGCGGACTCTATTTTCGCCAGACCGCATCATTTGAGGTTCCGCGCCGCAGCCAGATAATCGACGGCCACGTGTGGGCGCCCGTCACCTTCTCGGGCAACTACAACGGCGGAGGCTGCGAACTTAAAGCCCTCACCTATCAGGGTGCGTCCGACCCCACCGCCGACTGCGGCATCGGATTGTTCCGCGAGCTTTATTCGGCAACAGTCAGCAACCTGAAAATGACCGACGTGCTGCTTCTTTCGGCTCACTCATCGGTAGGCATAATAGCGGGAGAAACTTCGGGCAACACAACTTTATCCAACATCGCCGTGAGCGGCACCATCACCGCCGACGGCGACAACATCGGCGCCCTCGTGGGATATGCCGATGGCGATTTGTCGGTCGACAGAATTACGGTTTCCTCACTCGCCATCAGCGCCAACGAGTCGCAAAGCACCTCGGTCGGCGGCCTAATCGGGTTCTTCACCGGCGGAAGCCTGTCGGTAACCGACGTATCCACCCCCGACCATATATTTTCCGTCACCGGATTCCAGAACATCGGCGGCATCGTCGGCCACATCAACGAGGTTCCCGCAGGAAAAACAGTCAAATTCTCAGGCATAACACTTGAGCACAGCGTTGATCAGGAAAGCTCATCGACAAAAGTTATTTACGGCGACGGATATGTGGGAGGCATCGCCGGGCGCATTCGTGAGGCTGACGACATTCGCTTCAGCAACCTCACCCTTAAATGCCCCGTGCGCGGCAATCAGGATATCGGAGGTGTGGCCGGCCACATAATCTATGCCAATCAGGTGCAGGTGGAAACCACGGTTCTGTCGTCGGTGGTGAAAGGTGGAGTAACTGCAGGCGGATTCTTCGGCTACCTGCAGTTCGGCAACTCATCGGGAGCACTCACTTTCGCCGGCTCCGACAACACAACGCGCTACGTGGTGAAATCGTCGGCCGCGGCCGATGTTGAAGGTGAACGCCATGTGGGTGGACTCATCGGCTATCTCGACGCCAATCACGGTAAAATTGACTTCAAGTCGAAAGTTGAGATTGCAGTCAATGTCACCGCCACCGAGCAGGTGGGAGGTGCTGTTGGATATGCCCGCGACATCGACGGCTTCAACCTTTCAGGCATCAACTTCTCGTCTACAACGATGAAAGTCTCAGCCTCCACATCGGCCGCCGGAGGCATTTTCGGCAAAGCCACATCATGCAACGTGAGTGGTCCAATTTCTCTTTCGCTCACATCCGCCATCCCCTCGGCCGACAATCTCACCTCATGTTTCAGCGGCGTTGTCACAGGCGGCAATGAAATCGGCGGCATCGCCGGACACCTAACCGGCACCATCACAGGAGCCGGATGCAATGCCTCGGTTACCGCCAATGCCGGAGCTGCCGGTGGAATCTGCGGATATTTCGACGGCACCGTCAGCCAATCGGCTTTCTTCGGCACTGTCAGCGCAACTTACTATGCCGGGGGCATATTCGGGTTGAGTGAAGGTGGCGTGACCGCAACCGATTGCCTTAACCTGGCGAATATCTCAGGAGGTGTGATTCAGGGGGGCATCGGAGCCTACTCATCAGCCTCAATCGGTGTGTCGATTAAGTTCGAAAATTGTTTCAACCGCGGAAATCTGTCGGGGGCCAAATGCGCCGCAGGCATCGCTGGCGAAATAAAGAAACCGGCGTCGCTTAAAGACAATGATAACGTGCATATTCTCACCTGTGGCAACTCCGGTAATATCTCCGGCACAGGCGATTCAAGCAAATCAATAGCCGGAATCGTAGGGGCGGTTTTCTACAACCATACCCGCATTTACTATTGCGCCAACCACGGCAACATCAGCAGTTCGGGGGTGCAGATGGTAATCGGGGGTGTAGCAGGCGAGCTCGGTTTCTCCTCCGATTATAACTGGACCTTCGTTTCCGAATGTATGAACTCCGGCACTATATCATGCAGCGTGTCGAGCACAAAACTCGGCGGAGTTGTCGGCCATCTCCACTACACCAATCTTGCCAATCAAGCCATTATCCGCGACTGCCTCAACATCGGCGACATCCCCTCCGACCAAAAGGACGACACCGGCGGAATCCTGGGCTACACCACAACCCGCAACGACATTCACCGCACATTCAACCGGGGAAAAATCTCTCACGGCAACGCCATTATCGGCACCCACAAATCGGGCACGATTTTCTACCACAGTCACAACTACTATCTTGCCGGAACCGGAGGCAGCTGGCCTTCGTCAACTTCGGTAAAGGAGAGCGACATCGCCAAGGAATCGGTCTATGGCGACTTCGATTTCTCCACCGTGTGGAAAATGACCTCCGACGGCCCCACCCTCCGCCGCTGCCCATTTATCAACGTCAAATAACCCCCGTTTAAAAACTCAACTTAAAGCCATCAACGGCACATTCACCGCCCGAGCTGATTCAGCCGGCAGTGGATGTGCCGTTTTTCTTTTCCATATCCCCACCGTGGAAGAAGCGGCAGTTGCCAATCCCCGATAGCTGCTATTGATAATTTCTGTGACCGATACCGTTTCGGCCAATCGCCGATTACGACCTTTGCACTGCAAAATCACAAATAACTACACTTAACTTATACCTACACTTATGAGCACACCTTTCATCGTGTGGAGCATCATTATGGCTCTTTTCATCATCGGTTTGGCACTGCGCCTCCATTCGGTCGTTACCCGTCACTCAAAATCTCATCTCCCTGCAATTTCCACAGGTAGTGAACGTGAAATCATCTATATCCCCGGCGACCAACTGCACCCCGACGATTACAACTATGACGAATTCGAAAACCTCTGACCATCCCTCGCTTAAGCAACGTGCCGCCTTCATAACCGATTATTCGGCGTGGCTGCTCGGATGCGGGGCCACATGCATCAGGCTCGAAAAAAACGTGAGCCGCATAGCCCGGGCTTGGGGAATGAGAGTTGAAATAACCATCATGCCGCGCCATCTCCACATGTCGTTCTACAACGCCGACAACGATGTGCTCCTCTCAACCGTGCTCCCGCCGAAAAAAACACCCGTAAGTTTCAGCATGAACACGCGTCTGAGCCGGTTGAGCTGGCAAATTGCCGACGGCGAAATCTCTTTCTCTCAGGCAAACGCTGCATTACAGCAGGCCGTCGCACCCGCGCGCGAAAATGAATGGGTGCTCACCCTGATGGTTTGTTTTGCCAACGCATCATTCTGCGCTCTGTTCGGAGGCGATGCCATAGCTATGGCTGTGGTGTGGATGGCAACGCTGGCCGGCTTCATGCTGAAAATCTTCCTGTTGAAACGCCATTGCGACCACCGCTTCATGATGTTTTTGTGCGCACTCACCTCATCGGTGCTCGGAGCAACCGACGGCCTTTTCAGTCTCGGCACCACTGCCGCCGTCGCCCTCGGCACAAGTGTGCTCTATCTGGTGCCCGGCATTCCGTTTCTCAACTCATTCAGCGACCTCATCTACCGCCACTATGTGTGCGCATTCAGCCGTTTCACCGATGCCGTAGTTCTCACAAGCTGCCTTTCGGCAGGGCTGTGCACCGGCATGTGGCTGATGAACGTGGGGATGTTTTAACCCTATTCTATTTTATAGTATTCAGTGATGGTCACGCAAATTTTACAAGATGCATTGTTCGCGGCAATAGCTGCTATCGGTTTCTCTGCAATCAGCAATCCCCCTCGCCGCACCTATCCGTTCTGCGCACTTATAGCCGCAGTAGGCCACTCCACTCGCTATTGGCTCATGAATCCCGAGTTCGGTGCAGAACTCCACATAGTGCCCGCAACCTTCCTGGCAGCATTCATCATCGGACTGATGGGGGTGTTTCTCTCACCTCTGGCCAAATCCCCTGCCGAAACATGCCTTTTCCCGGCATTGCTGCCGATGATTCCGGGTATCTACGCCTACAAAACTTTCGGTGCACTGGCCATGTGTGTGCTCAACCACAACCGTGAAATTTTCGATTTCTATTTCTACCGGTTCAGTTTCAACGGCCTTACATGTCTGTGCATTCTGCTTAGTATGGCAATCGGAGCAACAATCCCTATTTTTCTCTTTGAGAAAATCTCTTTTCAGGCCACCCGACAACATAAAATTATGTAAATTCGCATTGAACTATGGAATTACGCCAGTTAAAATATTTTGTAAAGGTTGCCGAAACGCTGAGTTTCTCCGAGGCGGCTAAATGTATGTGTGTCACTCAAAGCACCCTTTCACAACAGATAAAGCAACTTGAAGGTGAACTCGGAGCGCAACTTTTCGAGCGCACAAGCCACACTGTGACCATCACCGAAACAGGGCGCGAGATGCTACCTTTCGCAAGGCAGACAATCAACGCCGCCGACCTCTGCATCACACGCATCTCCGACCTCAACAACATCAAGGCCGGAACTCTCGACATCGGCGTGACCTACACGTTCAGCCCCATCCTCACCGAAACGCTTATCGAATTCCGCAAACTCTATCCCGACATAAAGCTCAACATCCACTACAAACCGATGAGCGAACTCATGGAGATGTTGCGCTCACGCGATGTCGATTTCGTGCTGGCGTTCAAACCTACAGTGCCTGTCGAGGGGATTGAATCGCACATACTTTTCCAGAATTATCTGGCTGCGATTGTGCGCTCCGACCACCCGCTGTGTGCCAAAACAAGCATCTCGCTCGAAGAGCTTGAACAATATCCCCTTGCATTGCCAAGCAAAGGGTTGCAGGCCCGCAACGCTTTCGACCGCGTGACCGGCGGCAACAACCGGCTGAAAGTGAAGCTGGAGCTCAACGAAGTGAACATCCTGCTGAAAATAATCAGGCAGACAAAGCTTGTGGCCGTACTGGCCGAGGCCACTATCCACAACGAGACCGGTGTGAAAGCCCTGCGCCTCGATTTCAAGGATAATGAAATGGCCGGTTGCGTGCACACGCTCAAAAATCATTATCGCAAACGGTCGGTGCAGGAGTTCCTGCGTCTGCTCAGCGAATCAATGGCTGTGAAGGAGCGACAGAACGCATGGATTTGACCGCCCGCAACTTCACGGCCATCTCTCTCACAACTTGTTGTCGGCAGGCAAATTAATGTGGTGAATTCTATGATGTGACAGCCTTTTTTCGTATCTTTGACTCATTAAAATCGGCTTCACCATCATTAATTTCACACCCGCCATGATTTCGTTCACCATCGCCCTGCTGGTGCTGATTGCAGGATATTTCATTTACGGCAAACTTGTGTCGCGCATTTTCGGTCAGGACGCCACGCGCGTAACCCCCGTGCACACTCATGCCGACGGAGTTGACTTTGTGAAACTCCCCACATGGAAAATCTTCCTCATCCAGTTTCTCAACATCGCCGGACTGGGGCCGATTTTCGGCGCCATAATGGGCATAATGTTCGGCCCGGCGGCATTCCTGTGGATTGTGTTCGGAACCATTTTCGCCGGTGCCGTCCACGATTATCTCGCCGGCATGCTCTCGCTGCGCAGCAACGGAGCTTCCCTCCCCGAAATCGTAGGTGCGCAACTCGGTGGCGGCATCAAAAACGTGATGAGGGTGTTCGCATTGCTGCTTATGATTCTGGTTGGGGCGGTATTTGTCTACAATCCAGCCGACCTCCTCGCCCAAATCACACCCGAATCGGTCAACCGCATGTTCTGGATAATCGCTATCTTCGCCTACTACATGCTCGCCACGCTGCTCCCGATCGACAAGCTGATTGGCAAACTCTATCCCCTGTTCGGCCTGGCATTGCTCTTCATGGCCGTGGGTATTCTCGTGATGCTCTATGTTCATGGCAGCGCCATGCCCGAAATGTGGGAGGGCTTCGCCAACCGCCGCCCCGATGCCGATGCAACCCACATCTTCCCGATGATGTTTGTGTCGATTGCCTGCGGTGCCATATCGGGATTCCATGCCACCCAATCCCCCATGATGGCGCGCTGCCTTCAGAACGAGCGCCACGCAAGACCCGTGTTCTACGGCGCTATGGTAACCGAAGGGGTGATTGCCCTCATCTGGGCGGCCGCAGCCGTCACATTCACCGGTGGTTACGAGAACCTCTCGGCCACCCTCGGCTCAAGCAGCCCGTCGGTGCTGGTCAATGAAATCTCGAAATCATGGCTCGGCACATTCGGAGGCATTCTGGCCATTTTGGGCGTCATCGCAGCCCCCATCACCTCGGGCGACACCGCACTCCGCTCTGCCCGCCTAATCGCCGCCGACTTCCTCAACTTCGGCCAGGGGCAGCTGCACAAACGCTTGCTCGTATCGGTACCCGTTTTCGCCCTCTGTTTCTTCGTGATGATGATTCCCTACGAAGCCCTGTGGCGCTATTTCGCGTGGAGCAACCAGATGCTCGCCGTGTTCACCCTCTGGGCACTCACAGTCTATCTTTCGCGCCACGGGAAACTCTACATCATCACCCTGCTGCCGGCACTGTTCATGACCGCCGTGACCATGACCTACATTTTCTATGCGCCCGAAGGGTTCAGCTCGCTCACACAGGCAGCCGGTGGTGAACCGATAAGCTACGAAACCGCCGTTGGCCTCGGTCTTGCCATCTCGGCGTTGCTGCTCGCCCTATTCATCCGTTTCCGCCGCGCAGCGGTGCCAACCGCTCCTGAAGTCAGCATTGACTGACCGCTCTTAAAAACCCTCGTTGGGATGCATTAAGTTCAATTAACATTCAACAAATTAACGTTCACCACTTAATCGGGTCACTTACAAAACAAGTGACCCGTTTTTTTGTTCCTCTTCAAAGGAACCGGCTAAATTCAGTTACGAATTTTGAGTTTACACCTACACGTTCAACTTTAAATCAGCAAAAGCTGTGGAAGGCGTGAAAAACATTTTTTCATGACTTTCTTTTCTTCCCATCACTTTCCAATACTTACAATGATTTCAAAATCCGTCTTAGCTCTAACAGCTGCCATGTTCACGGTTGTGCCCGTTGTCAGGAGTCAAAGCCTCACAACCTATCAGGAATGTGTCGACTACGCCCGCACCCACAACATCACCCTGCAGCAATCTCAGCTCACCGAGCAGCTAACGGCATCGTCGCTCGAAGCGGCGAAAGCGCAGTGGCAACCGACTCTCGACTTCGGCACCGCACACACCTACTCCAACGCTCCCTGGGGCAACGGCAACCGCAACACCTTCGGCGGCAACTTCAATCTGTCGGCCGGATGGACCGTGTATAACGGCGGTGTGCGCCGCAACACAATCAAACTCAACGAGAAACAGCAGCAAATCGACGCACTGGCAACCGCCCAGACTCTGCGCACCATTGAAACCGACCTGCTGTCGGTCTATCTCAACATCCTCTACGCCTCCGAGTCGATAGATATTTACAAGGAAACCGTGGAGCTCAGTCAGGCGCAGGTTGACCGTGCGCGCGGACTCATGGAAGCCGGCAAGCTCTCGCGGGTTGATTTCGCGCAGCTCAACGCGCAGCTCGAACAGGATAACTACAACCTCGTCAATGCCCGCAGCCAATATGCCACCCGACGCATGGAGCTGAAAAAACTCCTGCAACTCGGCATCACCGATTCAATCACACCCGCACCGCTCGATTGGGATGCTCTCGACATCCTCACCCCTCTCCCGCCAATCGACGAAAGCTACCGCCTGGCCACGCAAACCGACCTTATGCTGCAATCGCTCGCCTTGCAAAAGGATGCCGCCGACATCAACATCTCAATTGCAAAAGCCGGCCATGCACCGCGCATCGACCTCAACGCCGGTGTGGGAACCGCCTACACCGTGCCGGGCGACGGATTCGGCCAACAGTTGCGGCAGGCAATGAGCGAGCACATCGGCGTGTCGCTCGCAATCCCCATCTTCGACCAGAAGAAAACAAAAACCGCCGTTACCAAAGCCAACATCGAAAAACTATCGGTCGACCTCGACACCGACCAACGGTTGCTCGACCTATCGCAGGCGGTTGAAAGCTGGTATGTCGACGTTAACGAAGCTCTGAGCCGTTATCAGGCGGCCACCGAGCAGGAAAAATCGGCAGCCCTCAGCAATGACCTCATCAACGAGCGCTTCACCCTCGGGCTGGTGAATCCCGTTGAACTTCTCACCGCCCACAACACCCTGCTCGAAGCGCGCCACTCGGTGCTTCAGGCTAAATACATGGCTCTGCTCGGCCGGAAAATGATTGAATATTACCGCACCGCCGAAATCACCCTGCCGTGAGCTCCGCGCGCCATCACTATGAAATAATCCCCGGCAACATTTGAAAACCACAACACAATGAAAAAAACCGCAATAGCCCTCCTCTCCATCATGGCCTGCGTGGCCACCTCCTGCAAAAAAGAGGCAAAAATAGTTCTCGAAACGACCACCGTGTCGGCAGGCGAAATCAGCGAGACAGTAACCGCAACCGGAACCCTCGAATCTGTCACACAGGTTGATGTGGGCACACAGGTAACCGGCATCATCGACAAACTCTATGCCGACTACAACAGCGAGGTGAAAAAAGGCGACATGATTGCCGAAATTGAGAAAACCGTGCTTCAGGCCGACCTCAACAGCGCCGATGCCACTCTCGAATCGGCTCGTGTCACATTCGAGTACACCCGCACCAACTACAACCGCGACAAAGCCCTCTACGACAAGCAGCTCATCAGCGAATATGATTACCAGACCTCGCTCAAAGACTTCAAGGTGGCGCAGCAGGCCTACGACAAGGCTCAGGCCGACCGCGTGAGAGCCGCCAAAAACCTCAACTACGCCGAAATCTACTCACCCATCGATGGCATTGTGATTTCGCGCGATGTGGAGGTTGGCCAAACTGTGGTATCGAACATGAGCGTTGCCAACCTCTTCACAATCGCCGACCTCGACCACATGCAGGTGGTGGGCAATGTCGACGAAGCCGACATAGGTCAGGTGAAAGTGGGCCAGAGGGTGGTGTTCACCGTCGATGCCTACCCCAACGATTCATTCGAGGGGAAAGTTACGCAGGTGCGCCTCTCGGCAACAACCGAAAGCAACGTGGTGACCTACGAGGTGATTGTGTCGGCCACCAACGAGGAGCACAAACTCATCCCCGGCATGACTGCCAACCTCACCATCTATGTGCTTGAGGAGAACGGCGTGATGACAGTGCCTGTAGCCGCCACAAAATTCACCCCGCGCGACTATCCCGATGTTAAGGGGCTCCCCCAACCTGCAACCTCCTCAATGAAAGCGGCCGACAAAGCCGGCGCACACGTCTATGTGGTGAAAGGTGACAGCCTCTACTTCACCCCCGTTGAACTTGGAGCCGCCAACGGCATAAACATCGCAGTCAAATCAGGGCTCGCACCCGGCGATGAGATTGCATTGAGCTACGAATCGGCCGAAGCGATGGCCGCCACCTCCGACAAAACAGAGGTCAATCCCTTCGCCCCCAAACGTCCCGGCCAAAAGAAATAACCCACAGAACAGACACTTCACACATGAGCGACCGCGAAATAATTGTTATCGACAAACTCAAACGCAACTTCGTTGTGGGCGACGAAACCGTGCATGCCCTGCGCGAAATCTCGTTCACCATCCGCGAGGGTGAGTTTGTCACCATCATGGGCACCTCAGGTTCGGGCAAATCAACACTGCTCAACATCCTCGGATGCCTCGACATTCCAACCTCGGGCGACTATCTGCTCGACGGCATATCGGTGCAGAAAATGAGCAAGAACCAACGAGCCACCATCCGCAACCGCAAAATCGGCTTCGTGTTCCAGAACTACAACCTGCTGCCCAAAACAACCTCAATCGAGAATGTGGAGCTCCCCCTGCTCTACAATTCGGCCTACAATGCCAAAGAGCGCAAAGAGCGCGCAATAAAAGCGTTGGAAGCCGTGGGGCTGCACGACCGCCTCTACCACCGCAGTAACCAGATGTCGGGCGGTCAGCAACAGCGTGTTGCAATCGCGAGAGCACTTGTCAACGACCCGGTGATTATCCTGGCCGACGAGGCGACAGGTAACCTCGACACACGCACTTCGTTCAGCATCCTCACCCTCTTTCAGGAGCTTCACGCCCGTGGCCGCACAATCATTTTCGTGACCCACAACCCCGAGCTGGCCGACTACTCCTCACGCAACATCGTGCTGCGCGACGGCCGCATCATCTCCGACACCCGCAACGACTCCCCGGCATCGGCAAAAGCCGTGTTCGATTCACTCCCCAAAGACCCCGATTGACATGAGATTCGCCAACCTCTTCAAAATAGCCCTTCGCGCACTCAACAACAACAAGCTGCGCTGCTTCCTCACCATGCTCGGCATCATCATCGGCGTGGGCTCCGTAATCACCATGCTGGCTATCGGCCAGGGCTCGAAAAACAGCATCAAGGCCCAGATTTCCGAAATGGGCTCAAACATGATTATGATTCACCCCGGCACAGGGCAGCGCGGAGGTGTGCGCCAGAGCGCCGACGACATGCAAACCCTAAAAATCGAGGACTACGAAACCCTGCGCGACAACGCCAAATATCTCACCGCCGTGTCGCCGCAAGTGAGCAGCTCGGGGCAATTCATCAACGGCAACAACAACTACCCATCCTCGGTTTCGGGCATCACCCCCGACTATCTCAACATCCGCATGCTCAAGGTGAGCGAAGGCGCAATGTTCACCGATCAGGATGTTGCAACTGCCGCAAAAGTGTGCGTACTCGGCCAGACGGTTGTCGACAACCTCTTCCCCAACGGCGAGAACCCAATCGGAAAAGTTGTGCGCTTCAACAAAATTCCTTTCACCGTGATTGGAGTGCTTGAAAAGAAAGGCACAAACTCTATGGGGCAGGACCAGGACGACGTTGTGCTCGCCCCCTTCACCACCGTGATGAAACGTGTGCTTGCCATTGACTACCTGCAAAGCCTCTTCGCCAGCGCAATCGACGAAAACCTCAGCGAGGAAGCCACCGACGAGATTACCCAACTGCTGCGCACCAACCACAAGCTCAAGGATGGTGCCGACAACGATTTCAACATCCGCTCGCAACAGGAACTCAGCGAAATGATGAGTTCAACCTCCGACATGATGACTGTGTTGCTTGCCTGCATCGCCGGAATCTCGTTGCTCGTGGGTGGCATCGGCATCATGAACATCATGTATGTGTCGGTGACTGAGCGCACCCGCGAAATCGGTCTGCGCATGGCAATCGGGGCCAAAGGGCGCGACATCCTCGCTCAGTTCCTCATTGAATCCGTCATCATCAGCATCACCGGCGGAGTGATAGGTGTGATTATCGGAGGTATCGCCACATGGCTTGTCACGTTGATAGCCCGGTGGCCTGTCGAGATTCAAGTTTCAGCCGTTATCCTGGCATTCTCCGTCTGCACCGTCACTGGCGTGTTCTTCGGGTGGTATCCCGCCCAAAAAGCCGCCAACCTCAACCCCATCGACGCCCTCCGCTACGAATAACCCGCTCCCATCGGAAACAGTCCACATCTTTTCGTCACAGAATCCAAAAAGAACTGTCACCCCCACATCCAAAGGCGGTGTGTCAAAATTCATGACACACCGCCTTTGAGGTCTAAGCGGGGAGGGTGCTGTCAGAATGGTTTGGATGGTAGGAGCTTGTGGGTGAGGTAGATGGGAGCGTACTGAAGTACGTGACCGAGACCGAATCCCGCAAGCGACAACCCGGACGAGCCATTATGACACACCCTCGTTATGGGCTTCCACATGCACGTAGAGCCGCCATACATGGCGGCTTGAAACTTGAATATGGAGGCCTACAACTTACCGTCCCCACCCGTAGGAATGTAACCGGCGCATCCGCTCCATCCGAGCCATCTCTTTAACATGTAAAAGTTTTTATTGGAAAACTTTTGCATATCACACTTTTTTATCTACCTTTGCCATTGAACAGGTATTTAAGAGACTCCAAAACAATCACGTTAATCAATTTAATCACATTTGCAACATCTCTCTAAAAACTATCATTTCATGAAAAAACTATTCACTTATTTAAGTTTGGCGATTGCGCTATCGGCATGCACCGACAACGCTCCGTTGCCACAGCTCAACGAGTCGCAACAAACGTCAACCGAAAGCAATTCATCAGTGCGTTCAATCAACGATGCCATCAACATTGCAAACACCCTTGCCGAAGCCATCGACGGCAGCACTAACTCACGTGCTACTCACCGCCGGGCAAGCACAGCAAAGTCTGTATTCACCTACGGTGGCCACCGCAGCCGCGCAAACTCCGACACGCTAATCTATATTGTAAACTACGACAACAACAACGGCTACGCAATCATAGCCGCCCCCGATGCCGTCAACCCCATTCTCGGTTTTGTGGAAGAGGGCACATTCGGCGATTTTGAATCTGCCAATAACGACGGACTCCAAATGTTCCTCTCATCCGCCGAAAACTACGTCAGCACCCAAGACCTCAAACCTTTTGACCCGGATAAGCCAACCCCCAAACCTTATTACATAGAATGGACTACCGAAGTCAACGACACTATTGCTCCAAGAGTAACAGTTAAATGGGGGCAGAGCCTTCCTGAAGGTCTATATTGCCCCAATAAAACGGCAGGTTGCGTGCAAACAGCTTTGGCACAGATATTGTCTGCATTTGAATTGCCCAAAAGTATTGCACTAACATACGAAGGGAAAGATGCATCTTCGCAATCACTTGATTGGGGTGAAATCAAAAAACATGTTCACTCTGTTGCCGTTAAACCAGAAAATGTATCTACAGAAAATTTTAATTTTCAAATACACTTGTCTTCATGTTCTGCTTCACTTTCCTCCCACTTAGCCTTAGGGCGTTTATGTCGTCAATTAGGTCAACTAAACAAGGCAACTTACGGAGAAACAACCACAGCCCCATCAATGACAGCCGCCAAAACAACCGCTGATTTATTATTGGGGAAGAATCTCTCAATTGGAAATATCACAGATATATCCACCCAAAACCCTTACTTACTTTTCAGAAAAATGAAAAATAACAATGGAATTATTTATATGGAGGGAACTGATAGCGATAAAGTTACCAGACATGCTTGGATTTTTGATGGAGGCTTGCAAGTTGGCTCAGTCATAACCAGAGAATATAGCACCGGAATTGGAATAGACGGCTCTGGGCCCACAACATTTACTACATACAATCTCACTTCTTTATTCCACTTCAACTGGGGTCTAAATGGTTCGGGCAATGGATATTTCTTACCTGATGTTTACCAACCGAAAAATGCAGAGGAATTAGATGATCTTTATGATTTCTCCTCCAATGACAACAATTATAACACTAACGTTAAATTTCTTGTAATATCTACGCAATAAATTCACAGAGTCATGAAAAAAGATTTTATAAAATACTTTGCGATGGCATCCCTTTTGACCGGATGTTTCGCTTGCAGTGATGCTGACCACCCCGACGAAGGCAGTGAGCAACCGTCAATTCCGGTGATTTCGTTGACTGCCGAAGAAATTGCAGCCAAACAAGCGGTAACAGTTTTCAACTATGATTTTTTGGGAGCATGCGACCGCTCGCGCAATAACCGAGATGAGAACCTGCTGATATCCCCTTTGAGCGCGCAAATGGCATTGGGAATGCTGGCTTCGGCGGCAAATGAAGTCGCAGCCAGCGAAATTGCAGCAGCCTTGGGATGCGATGATAATGCAGCTCTGGCAGGAATGAACGGGAAAATACTCCGAACCCTCCCAAAGCTCGACTCAAAGGTTAAATTCAATCTTGCCAATTCGGTGTGGCATGAAAACGGCTACACTCTTTCTTCCGCTTTCACCAAAAATCTGAGCTCCACCTACAGTGTGGAAATTTTCCCTTGCAAAATGGCGGATGCTGCCGACGACATAAACGCCTGGTGTGCCCTGAAAACTGAAAACAACATCAACAATCTCGTCACACCGCAATCTTTAAGCAATTCTGTGCTGGCGATGCTGAATGCGCTCTATTTCAAGGGAGAATGGGCGGAAATATTCGACAAAAGCAAAACACGGTCCTATGCGTTCCACGGTTCTGCGGGTGATACAACTGTCGACATGATGGTCGATACAAGAGAGGTGATATACACCACTAACCTTAGCACCTCAAACAATCAGCCGGAACTGGGCTATGAATGTGTGGAATTGCCATTTGGTAACGGTTCTTTCACAGTGAAATTTGTACTACCTGCCGAAGACGCCGACATCAATGCATTGGCCGACAATGCAAGCTCATTAATCCCTACCGCTGAGACAAATAAATTGAAGAAGCGCACTCTTTATCTTCCAAAATTCAAACTTGAGGGAACTCAAATCAGTTTGAATGAAGCACTTGATAAAATGGGCATACGATGCATCGGTTCAACCAACCATTTTTCCATTTTTGACGACGATGCTCTTAATAATTTAAACTTTATTGTATCACAGCAATCAACCGCCGAATTTGACGAAGAAGGTGCAGTGGTAGCATCTGCTACAAAGGTAGTGGAGTGTGGCGATTCAGGCTTCAGCAATGACATAATTTTCGACCGCCCATTCCTGTTCTTCATCACCGAGACTCAGACCGGTGCCTGCCTCATGGCCGGCAAAGTGATGAACCTCTGATTTGTTGCGGCTGCCCACAGGAGGACTTGATGATTACAAGACCGATGTGAAGTTTTTTGCAGTAAGAGAATATTCTAAGTAGCTGTTCAAATTAAACCGCTACTAAAAATTCATAAACTTGAACACTATCTGCTCGTTATTTTTGGTCAAATTCTTTTCTTTCATCGGTCACAATGCCCGCATCGCTCCCTCTTCAAGAAAAGAATTTGACCAAAAAGACTTTGCATATAGTATTCATTAAATTTGACCAGCTACTTTATTTATAAAAGCAATATGAAACCGAACTCTTTTAAATACTTTGCGATGGCATCCCTTTTGACCGGATGTTTCGCTTGCAGTGATGCTGACCACCCCGACGAAGGCAGTGAGCAACCGTCAATTCCGGTGATTTCGTTGACTGCCGAAGAAATTGCAGCCAAACAAGCGGTAACAGTTTTCAACTATGATTTTTTGGGAGCATGCGACCGCTCGCGCAATAACCGAGATGAGAACCTGCTGATATCCCCTTTGAGCGCGCAAATGGCATTGGGAATGCTGGCTTCGGCGGCAAATGAAGTCGCAGCCAGCGAAATTGCAGCAGCCTTGGGATGCGATGATAATGCAGCTCTGGCAGGAATGAACGGGAAAATACTCCGAACCCTCCCAAAGCTCGACTCAAAGGTTAAATTCAATCTTGCCAATTCGGTGTGGCATGAAAACGGCTACACTCTTTCTTCCGCTTTCACCAAAAATCTGAGCTCCACCTACAGTGTGGAAATTTTCCCTTGCAAAATGGCGGATGCTGCCGACGACATAAACGCCTGGTGTGCCCTGAAAACTGAAAACAACATCAACAATCTCGTCACACCGCAATCTTTAAGCAATTCTGTGCTGGCGATGCTGAATGCGCTCTATTTCAAGGGAGAATGGGCGGAAATATTCGACAAAAGCAAAACACGGTCCTATGCGTTCCACGGTTCTGCGGGTGATACAACTGTCGACATGATGGTCGATACAAGAGAGGTCAAGTATTCCACGAATTTGACCTCCTCCGCAAATTACGAGAACAATACGGGGTTTGAATGTGTGGAATTGCCATTCGGTAACGGCTCTTTCACCGTAAAACTTGTACTTCCCTCCGAAAGGGCCGACATCAATGTGCTGGCTGATAATGCAAGCTCTTTAATTCCCTCGGCAGCTACTACAACATTGGAAGAATGCACAATCTATCTTCCCAAATTTAAAATTGAGGGAACGCCAATTAATCTGAATGGTGCACTTGAGGAAATCGGTGTTCATTGTCCCGGTTCGGGCGATTACTTTTCAATTTTTGACGATAGCACTCTCAAGCAGTTCAACTTTATCGTGACCCAGCAGTCAACAGCCGAATTTGATGAAGAGGGAGCCGTGGTTGCAGCTGCGACATCTACATTAGTTTATGGAGATTCCGGTTTCAGAAACGAGATGATTTTCGACCGACCTTTCCTATTCTTCATCACTGAGACTCAGACCGGTGCCTGCCTCATGGCCGGTAAGGTGATGAACCTCTGAAATCACGCACTGCGTAGTGGTTTCCCGAATTCACCCGACATCCAACAACGAAGAGGCTGCCCGATAAGGTAGCCTCTTCTTCTCACATAGAGCAACCTCCACCCACGTTCCCCCACGTAGAGCCGCCATATATGGCGGCTTGTTCCCTCTTCCACTGATGGGTAGAGATCAGCGCCGCCTAATGTCTGATAAATCTGACCGATGGAACTTTTGAATGAGTCATCTTTCTCGTTACCAAACAGTTTACTGCCACCAAACTTATCATGAAGTTCGCGGATAACTTCCATCGCATTTTGATATGTGGCGTGGAAATCTTCTGTTTTCGTTGTCTCCTCAATCTTCAGCTCCTGATAATCGTATCGGTCGAGGGTGTCAAGGGCATAGGTGTAGTCTACAATAACATCGAGAAGTGATTACCAGTTGTGCATTGCTGTTTGCTTCCATCTTGCAAAGTTAAGTAAGTCACGGAAATCTATTTTTGGTGCTGTGAAAAGTTGAAAACTTTTGCCGCCTCACTCAAAATTTCGTGCCTTTTAACCCTCCTCCGCCACAGTCACCCTTTTATCTTTGCGCCTCGATGCGCAAACTAATTACTACATCCCGCCCACTGGCGTTGCGTCCTCCCATGCCCGTTTCCCGCGGCTTCGCACGCTTCATCGGCCGCCCCCTCACCAGGGCCGAGCGCATCGTCATATCCCGCCTCGAACGCGCATCCACTCAAGCACCCGTGCTAATCATCGACCCACCCGGCCACGACTCCACCACGATTCTCCGCAGCTATCTCCACTACCGCCTCTCACTCTCCATCCCCGACACTCTCGCCATCATTTGCGAAGGCGCAACCCGCAACACTCTCACCCGCTTCCCCCACCACAAGCAACTGTGGAACATCTCCCCCCGCAACCCTTCCGGGCTGCGCGGCTGCAACCCCGAGTTCGCCCTGTTGCTCAACATGCAGAACTTCCGAAGTTACAGCCCATTCCGCAGGAACCACCTCAATTTTCTGGAAATCTGCCGAGCCATCTTCCCCTATGTCGGCTGTGGCCTCGTCATCCTCCACTATCAGGACACCCCTAAAGGCCGAAACTTCCCGCTGCAGTTGCAACGCATCAACCCCGACCATGCACCGCGCATTATCCTGCGCAACTCCACAACCTACATCATCATCCCCTTCATCACCTACACCTCCCCACAACCACCCCCTTCCTTCCTAACTCCCACCCGTGAGGGGCCGCCCCACACTCTCTTCCGAATTTTGCGGTGTGCCGGACTCCGCCCAACCACAGGCTCCCGGTTCCTCCGAACCCTCCACCTGTGCAACCGCCCGGCAAGAGCCCTTTGACATTTTTCTCATGATTGAAAACGATTACCAGCCGGTGGTTTGGGTGAGGTTGGGGTTGCGGTCGAGCTCGACAAGCGGGATGGGCCACACTTCGTGGCGGGGCTGGTAGGTGCGGGTGTACATCAAATCGCCGAAAATGTCGGTTGCGTTTTTCACCGATGCTTGCAGAAGGCCCCAGCGCCGCAAATCCCAGTAGCGCTGCCCCTCGCCGGCAAGCTCGCGGGCGCGTTCGTCGCGAATGCGCGCTGCCATCTCCTCCTTGCTCCCAACTGCCATCCAAGCAGTGCCGTTGTTGAGCTCGGGCATCGACACGCGGCGGCGGATTTTGTTGAATTCGGTGATTGCCCCGGGGAGGTTGCCCGACTCGTTATAGGCTTCGGCAAGCATCAGAATCACGTCGCCCAAGCGGATAAGGGGGAACTCGTAGGGGGTGCGGGTGTATTCCCCCCAATAGCCGTTGAGATTTCCGGTGGGAATCCATTTGCGCCAGAAATAGGAGTTCCACCCCTCGGAGTTGCGCATGAATGCCATTGCCTCCATCGGTGCTCCCCCCTTTGTTGCATCGGCGAGCACGAACTGCTTGTCGGTGGGATTTGAGCCGGCATCGGTGCCGAGATAGTGTGAATAGGGTGTAATCACGTTGATGCACAGGCGCGGGTCGCGCAGGCGGTAGGCATCCATCACCTTTGTTGTGTCGCAATCGAGCGTTGAGGTGACGCGTGTGCTCCCCTCGTCGATGGCAACACACATGTAGTTGCGGCGCAACTGTGAGTCGCCGTTGGTGAAGCCGGGGAAAAGATTATCCCAATCAAAGGGGGTGCCGTCGGTGTTCTCATAGAGGTCGACTAAGGTTGTTGAGGGCACAATGCGGTTGGATGCAATCAGTCGCATGGTCGACTTGTTACCGAAATATGACACGATGTCGAGCGCATAGCCAGCGACATTGCCGTCGATCGACTGAATGGAGAAAATCATCTCATTGCTGTGCAAACCGTTATAGAGTCGGAACAGCTCGTCGTAGTCGGAGTGGAGCTCGTAGCCGTAGAAGTTGGTTTTGTTATACACAATCTCCTCGAAATCGGCCGCGGCCTCATTCCATTGGCCATTGAAAAGATAAACCTTGCCGCGCAGGGCATAGGCCGCACCCTTTGTGGCACGCCCCAAATCGGCGGCATCCCAGCTCACGGGCAGTTTGGCAATGGCATAGTTGAGGTCGTCGAGGATGTGGCGGCGAATTTCATCGGCCGACGAACGGGGTACGGTGAGCGATGCGAACTGTTCGTTTATGTCGCAGGTTTCGTCGTAGTAGGGAACACCGCCCCAGCAGTTGAGCATTCTGAAGTAGGCCATCGCACGCAGAAAACGGGCTTCGGCCGTGACACGCTCAATTGTCTCAGAGCTGATGGGCATCCCCGCCACATTGCGGATAACTGTGTTGGAGCGGTGCACCAATTCGTAGAGATACTGCCAATGATTCTGCACACCCGAGCTTGCCGACGAGAAGGAGCTGCCGCGCGACACATCCGACCAGGGGGAAGTGCCGTCGGCAATGTCGCTGCACATGTCGAAGGTGAATTCCATGCCGAAACACCAGGGTTCCTTCATGGCAGCATAAAGCCCCACGGCGGCTTGCCGGGCATGCTCCTCGGTTTGCCAGAATGTCTGGCCGGAAAGTTGGTCGGCGGGGGTGTAATCGAGGCTCTCACACCCGGCGGGAAGGAGCCACATCGCTCCCCCGAAAATGATGGCGGCCACACGGCCTGTATATGATGAAAGGTTTTTCATTTTTGAGAATCAGAAAGTTAAATTCAGGCCCACCGAATACTGACGCACCGCGGGATAACCGACACCGGCAGCCACTTCGGGGTCGAGACCGGGGAATTTGGTGATGGTGAACAGGTTGTCGATGCTTGTGTAGATTTTCAGGTTCTCCACATAGAATTTGCGTGTTATGGCCTGCGGAATTGTGTAGCCTAACTGAATGTTCTTGCAGCGCAGATAAGCCGCATTGTGCACGAAAGCATCGCTCGCAATGTTGTTGCGCGAATCGGAGCTGTTGCGCAAAACGGGATATTTAGAGCCGTAGGGATTGGAGGGGGTCCAGGCATTGTCGGTAATATCTTTGTTGAGCGACTGCCCCATGACGGTGACGAAACGGAATGCCTGATTGTTGTAGTAGACATCGTAATGCCCCACCCCTTGCAAGAGCATGCTGAAGTCGAAACCGTTCCAGCTTGCGCCGAGATTGAAACCGTAGGTGAGACGGGGTGCAGTGCCGTGGCCGATTTCCACACGGTCGTTGGCATCGAGTTTTCCGTCGCCGTTGGCATCGGCATAGAGGAAGTCGCCGAGCTCGGGACGCTGATAGGTGGCGAAATAGTCGGGATTGCGGTCGACGAGCGATTGCACATAATCCAAATCGGCCTGGTCGCGCACAATGCGGTCGACGGTCATAACATAAAGCTGGTCGATCGGTTTCCCCTCCTGTGTCTTATATACTCCGTTGATTGAGGACACATCCCCTTGGAAACGGGTCACCTTATTATCAACAAACGAGAGGTTGAAGCCCACGTTATAGGATACTTTACCAATGCGGTCGTTCCAGTTCAGCTCAACTTCAAAACCGCGGTTGAGCACCTCGCCGGCATTCTGGTTGGGCACAACCGATGTGCCGTGTTCGAGCGGGGCCGGGAGGGAAATGAGAATTCCCTTTGTCTTTTTGGAATAGATGTCGATTGAACCGCTGAGGCGACTGTTGAGCACGCCGAAATCAATACCGGCGTTGGTCATGTAGGTCTTTTCCCACGAGAGAGCGGGGTTGGAGAGCACGGTCTGGGCGAATCCGCCGGCGATGTTGCCGTTAAGCACATAGTTGGCTGTGGCGAAGAGCGACTGATACATGTAGTAGCTCGTTGTGGCGTTGTTGCCGAGTGAGCCCCACGACGCGCGGAGTTTCAGGTTATCGAGCCATCCGGCAGCGGGTGCCAGGAACTTCTCCTGCGACAGGCGCCAGCCGGCCGACACCGAGGGGAAATATCCCCACCGCTGACCGGGAGCAAACTTGGAGGAACCGTCGGCACGCATGTTAACCTCAAGCAGATATTTGTTATCCCAGTTGAGGTTCAACCGGCCGAAGTAGGAGCGCATGGCCCACTCGGTGTAGTTGCCGCCTATGGCACCGTTGGTTGCCGCAGCGTCGAGCGAGGTGAGCGAGTCGTCGATTAAATCATATTTGAGGAAGTGTTCGCTCTCATCCTTGTCATATTCCTGACTGGCACCAGCGAGCACCGACACATCGAGCTTCGACACCTTGAATTTGTAAGATGCGGTGAGTTCCGACTCCCTGAAAGTGTCGGCATAGTTGTAGCGGCGGATGTAGGTGCGCACCACCCCTTCGCGCAACAGCACCGGCCCGTCGAGGGTGAAACGATAGAGATTGCGGTCGGTGAGATGCTGCTCGATGCGACGGGTCCAATAGTTGTAGGAGAAACTGCCGCGGATAACCAACCCTTTCAGGGGTTGCACCTGTGCGTAGACTTTGGCAACGATGCGGCGTGTTTTGGTGGGGAAATCCTCCTTGTAGAACCATTGGCGGCGGTAGGGGTTGAAGTTGCTCACATTCTCCTCCTCGGGGTTCTGCACACCGCCATAGAGACCTGTGGCGGGGTCGTAGAGAGTCATGCCGGGAACGGTGTTGAACGCGCCTGAGCCGAAAATCACATCACCACCTGCTGCGGCGTTCTCGGCCGAGGGATTGCTCGAATCGAGGTAGCCGAACAGATTTGTTCCCACGCTCAGCCAGGGCTTGATGTTCACATCGAGATTGGTGCGCAGCTGATAGCGCTCGTAGTCGGTGCCGTAGACCATGCCGGGATTGTTGACATAACCGAGCGAAATGTTGTAGCGCACACGGCGGCCGCCACCTGTCACCGACAGATTGTGGTTCTGCACCACCGACGGGTTACGGTAGATGTGGTCCTGCCAGTCGGTGTTGGGATAGACGGTTGGATTGCGCCCGGCATCGTTGCGCCATTCGTCGATTTTCCCCTGCGAGAAGCGCGGAGCCTGGCCGTTCACCACCAGTCCGGCATTTTGAATCTCCATAAAATCGGCATAATCGGTCACGAGATTGAGGCGTTTGGCAACGGTTTCAAACGACACATTGCCGCTGTAGGTGAGTTTCGGCGCCGACACAAGCCCGTGTTTTGTGGTGACGAGAATCACGCCGTTGGCGGCTCTCGAACCGTAGATTGCCGAGGAAGCGGCATCCTTCAGCACCGAGATGCTCTCGATATCCTGGGGGTTGATGTCGCTGAGGGAGATTCCGGTCATGCCGTCAATCACAACGAGGGGAGCTGAATTGTTGAGTGTGCCCTGGCCACGCACCGTTATTGTTTGCGATTCGTAGCCGGGTGTGTTGCCGCCGCTGTTGGTGACCGTCAGACCGGGAGCCACACCTGCCAATGCATTTGTAACGTTGGTTATAGGGCGGTCCTGCAAGGTTTTGGAACTCACCGACGACACCGCCCCGGTCAAATCGACCTTGCGCTGGGTGGCATAGCCCACAACCACAACCTCGTCGAGCTCGTTTTGCTTGGCATGGAGAATGATGTTGTAGGTGTCTTTCCCCTCAAGCACGGGCACCGATTGATTATGATAACCTATAAAGCTTACATTAAGTGTGGTTCCGGGGGTTACATCTCCCAAAACGAAATGGCCGTCGGCATCGGTCATGGTTCCCCCCTTCGGATTGGTGGATACACTGACGGAAGCACCGATTACAGCATCGCCGTTGTCGTCGGTCACGGTTCCCGCGATTCCCCCTTCGGGTGGCACCGGCATTGCGACGGTGTTCTCAGCGCCGCTGTCGTCGGCCTTGGCGGGCACCCCTGCAATCCCTGCAAAAACAAATGCGCCCGCGAGCAATATTGGTCGTAAATTCATTGGTTTATTTCATTTACCGACAAATTTACGTTGAAGCCTGCAGGGTTGAAAATGTGTGTAAATAAACGGCATTTATTTGCCCATAAACGGCACGGGGCAATAAATCAGGTTGGCGGGGGAGCTATTCTTCCTGAAGCACAAGATAGTTAGACACCCCCCAGAATGCGGTGGCATCGGTTATGACAAACTTATAGACGCCGCCGACGCGCTCAATGCGATAGGAACCGTCGGGGTGAGAGGTGAGCGGCCGGGCTTTCTTTTCGCCGAGCGTAATTTCCGAAAGCGTGCGGCGGTCGGCTTCGGTGAAAAGAGTGTGGTCGAAATCGCCGTTAAGCAACTTAGTGCGGCGCAAAAAGGGTGTTTCGATAATTTTGTGTTCCTTCAGCACACTTTTGGGTGCCACCACATAGTAGCAAGTGTTCATCTCGTTGCTCAAACGCTCCGACATCTCCACTGCCGAAGCTTTCTGCTCGGTGAGCTGCCCAACCGACTGATTAAGCGAATCGACTGCGCTGCTAAGTGAATCGATGCGCTCCCCGGCTGAAAGCAAACGGGCCTGCAAGCTGTTGATTTCGGTTGACTGGAGGTCGATTTGCCTGCGCATCGTGGCCACGATAGCTTGCAAATCATCGGTGTAGAGGGTGGAATTTTTCAGTTGCTCCTCAAGTTCGGCGAGCTGCCGGCGACGCTCGGCCAGCCGCCGTTTCACAACGGCAATTTCGGCGGGGAGGCGCTGCCGGCGTGCCCGCTCGTCGGGATTGGCGTCGCCAACTGTGAGAGCTCCCTCCAGACGCTTGATTTCCTCCATCGTCTCGCTGATTTCCTTTACGATAGCGAGCAGGCGATCGCGCTCTTCAAGAGCCGACACAAGTTCCTGCTTCGATGCATCCTCAAGCGATTCGGCCTGCGGTGATGCCGTTTTACCATCGCCACATGCCCCCAGCAGCATCAATGCCGCCGCACCGGAGAGCATCCACCCATATTTTCCACGCTTCAATTGCATTTCAGTGAATCAAAATCTTGAAAATTTCCAACAAATATAATAAGAATCTCCGAAAAACGTAACATGTGACTTTGAACGACTTGAAACTTTATTTTTATTACGGGCGGCGCTGAAATTGCAGGGATGGAGCGGAAACGCTATATTTGCCGCATGAAATCTCCGGCAAACAAGTCATCACTGATTCTCGACCTTTTTTTCTGCGTAGGATTCATGCCGCTGCTCATCGTGCTGGGTCCGGCACATTCGTGGGCTACGGAGATGCCTCTGTTCTTTGCCATCACATGTCTGTTTTTCTACGGCTGCTATTTCGCCGTTACGCGGCTGAGGTTTCCCAACCTGCTCATCTCCCGCGACTATAAGCGCATTGCCATTGTGCTGAGTGCTCTGATTGCGGGGAACTGCATCCTCACCCTCTACCCTCTGCCGGCGGTTGACTTCGTCACCCCTGTGCTGAGCGAATATCAAACACGTGTGCGCAACTACAACGTTGCCCTCGGCCTATGGCTTATGTTCTCGATGGTGGTTAGCTACGCGCTGTCGGTTTCATTTGCCCGCGAACTGTTCAGGCAGGAGCTTCTGAAAAGGAAAATCGAGCATCAGCGCGACAAGGCCGAGCTTGCGATGTTCAAGGCTCAAATCAGCCCCCATTTTCTGTTCAATACCCTTAACTCGCTCTACAGCCTTGTGATTGGCACCTCGCAGAAAGCTGAGGATGCATTCATCAAGTTCACCGACATTTTAAAATATACCTACACCACCATCGGCAACGAAACCGTTCCCATCAGGGAGGAAATCAGCTACATCGGCAATTACATCGACCTGCAGGAACTGCGCCTGAACGGCCACACGCGGGTTGAATGGCACAGCTGCACCGACGACCCCGACGCACCGATTCCACCGATGCTGATGCTCACTTTTGTTGAGAACGCCTTCAAATATGGGTCATCGGCAAGCAGCGACTGCACCATCTCGATAAATCTCACACTACAAGGAGGCCAACTCACTTTTGAAACGCGCAACAGCATCATGAGGCATGCCGACGAATTCCGCACCGACATGCCTGTGGGGATTGAAAACTGCCGCGCCCGCCTGGCTGCGGTGTTTCCCGGCCGACACACTTTGGAAACCTCCGAAACCGACGGAACATTCACCCTCTCCCTAAAAATCAATATGCTATGAATCAAACCACCCCGCTACGATGCATCGCAATCGACGACGAACCGCCGGCCCTTGAGGTTATTAAAAAATTCTGTGAACGCAAGGGGGGCATAAATTTGAAAACGTTCTCGAATCCCAACGAGGGGCTGGAGGCGATTGTTGCCGAGAAACCACAATTGGTTTTTCTCGACATCGAGATGGACGCGCTCACCGGACTCGATATTGCCTCGCGTCTGCCGGCGGGAACCTTCTTTATCTTCACAACCGCCTATCTCGAATATGCCCTGAGCGGCTTTGAACTCGATGCGGTTGATTATCTGCACAAACCGTTCTCCTACACCCGGTTTGAAACCGCTCTGGAGAAGGCTTCCCGACGGATTCAGGTTGCGGCACCGCCGGCCGACAACGCCGACAACGCCACAATCGTGGTAAAGCAGGAATATAACAACATCGTCATTCCCCTCGACCAGATAATGTATGTGGAGGCGATGGAGGGGTATTCAAAGATATTCCGGAGCAACGGGGTGTGCACCGTGTCGAGGGTGATTCTGAAAACAATCGGGGCAATGCTTCCATCCGATGAATTTGTGAGGATTCACCGTTCGTTCATCGTATCGCGGAAAAAAATAAGAAGTTTCACCCGCCAGAACATAATTCTGACCGACGGCACAACACTCCCCGTGGGGCGGCAATATGCACCGTCAGTGGCTGAAGTTATGGCTCAGCTGCGTGGAGCGCACATATATCGCGTGCCTAACAGCCGCAATGTGAAATAGGAAACGGCAGCACAAACAGCCGCCGGCAGCAGCAGCTCCCATGCCATCGCCATCTCTACCGTCAGGAAAATCGCCATCAGTGGAGCACGTTGCGTGGCGGCCATCACAGCCCCCATCCCGAGAAAGGCGAAATATCCCTGCGGAAGCAGTTCCGCGCCGGCGCATGTATTAACCACCACGGCAAACAGATAGCCCGCAACACACCCGGCGAAGAGCGAGGGGGCGAAATCGCCGGCCACCCCGCCGCCGCTTGTGGTTGATGATGTTGCAAAAGCTTTCACCAATGCCATTGCGGCAAGCACGAGAATCACAGCCACGGCCGTTATGTGCACACCGGCAAAGGGCCCGTAGGCAAACAGCGCAGCCACATCGCCGGCAAGCAACTTGGCCATAAAGCTATATCCCTCGCCGAAAAGCGGGGGGAACATAAACACCGCCAATCCGATAAGCAAGCCGGCCGTGAGATTCTTCACCCAATGGTTGGAGAGGGATGCATACCAGGCCGACATGCGCGTCATTATCATCTGGTAATAAATTGAATAAACGCCACAGAAAAGAGCAAGCGCCACAACCCACGGCAACAGATGCATGTCGAAATGCAACACCGCGGCGAAATCGAGGTCGGGCGTGCAGCCCGAAAGCACGAATGCTGTGAGACCCGCCGTAACGGCGGCCACCATGAGAGGGATTACCGCACCCGCGCCCAAGTCAACCGCCAGACATTCCAATGCAAAAAACACGCCACCAACCGGAGCTTTGAATATTCCGGCAATGCCTGCGCCCGCACCGCACGCCACCATTATTTTGAGCAGTCGGGGGGACAGATGCCATGCTTTCCCCACATTGCTCCCGATGGCGGCCCCGGTGTAGGCGATAGGCCCCTCCGAACCGGCCGAGCCTCCGCAGCCAAGCGTTATGGCGGCGGCAATCATAGGGGTGAATGTGAGGGAAGGGCGCAAGCGGTATTTTCCCGCTTTGAAATCGCGGTTGAGCCTGCTCACACCATGATAAATCTCATAGCGCGTGACATGACGCTGAAACATTGCCGCCAACACCACTCCGACCACGGGAATGAGAATAAGCACCCAATTGGCATGGTCGCCGCTCAAAGCACCTGTGAAAAGCTGCGACACCCATGCCACCATGCGCTTCAACAGAAATGCGGCCGTTCCCACTAATAGACCGGTGACGAACGCAATCATGGCCATCCGCACCGGTTCGGTGTAGACCTCCCTCACACGCCTCCCCAACCATCCGGCTGATGATGTTGAGCTTGACGAGTTATTTACGGCTGATATGTTTTCCCTCTTGTTGTTCATAAATAAATTGCGCCATGCGGGCTAATGCCGCCCGTGGCGACGTTTCTTTCTTTTATAACCTTTTTGCAACAAGGATGGTTTGAAGCGAACTATACGATTGCGAATTTGTTTGAGATTTTGTTTAAGTAAGTCTTGAAAATAATAAATTCAGGAGTCACTTATTGGCAGGGGGAAAGGAAATCGTTAACTTTGCGTTGCTGACAGGCTAAATGCGTGCCTGCGGCGGCAGGGGTAGCACCACGAAGAGGTGTCCCGGCTCCTAACCGACTCATCAAAAGCACAATGAATAAAATTATTGAGAAACGGCATTTCTCTGAAAAAGTGGTGCAACTCGTTGTAGAGGCACCGCTGATTGCCCGCTCCCGCAAGCCGGGTCACTTTGTGATTGTTATATGCGACGAACGCGGCGAACGCATTCCGCTCACCATCGCCGATGCCGACGAAACCCGCGGCACCATCACACTTGTGGTGCAGGCCATAGGCGATTCAACGCGCAGCATCTGCGCCAAGGAGGAGGGGGAATATCTCCACGATGTTGTCGGGCCGTTGGGACGTGCCACCGACATCCGCAACTACGGCACTGTGGTGTGTTGCGGCGGCGGTGTGGGCGTTGCCCCGCTGCTTCCCATCCTTAAAGCCATGAAGCAAGCCGGCAACAAGGTGATTTCAATTCTTGCCGCCCGCACCCGCGACCTCATTATTCTGGAGGAACAGGTGCGCGAATTTTCCGACGAGGTCATAATCATGACCGACGACGGTTCCTACGGCGAAAAGGGGCTCGTGACCCACGGCCTTGAAAAAGTCATTGCCCGCGAGAAAGTCGACCTGGTGTGCACCATCGGCCCGGCCGTAATGATGAAGTTTGTGGCACTGCTCACTGAGAAATATGAGGTGCCTACCATCTGCTCGCTCAACACCATCATGGTTGACGGAACGGGCATGTGTGGCGCATGCCGTGTCACCGTTGGCGGCAAAATGCGTTTTGTTTGTGTCGACGGCCCCGAGTTCGACGCCCATCAGGTAGACTTCGACGAAATGATTATGCGCCTGCGCCCCCTGCCGGTGGCCGAAGGTGCAGTGTAAACACTGATAAACTATTATGTCAACTATAGCACCACGCGACGCCCAATGGCGCGAAGAACTTCGCAAAAGTCGCACAACAAAAGAACGAACGGCCATTCCCCGGGCAAAAATGCCCGAGCTCGACCCCGCCTACCGCGTAACTTGCAGCGAGGAGGTGAACCAGGGGCTCTCACAGGGGCAGGCCATTCTTGAAGCCACCCGTTGCCTCGACTGCCCCGACCCGCAGTGTGTCACCGGCTGCCCGGTATCGATTAACATCCCCGGCTTCATCAAAAACATCGAACGCCGCAATTTTGCCGAGGCAGCCGTTGTTCTGAAAGAGACGAGCGCGCTCCCCGCCGTGTGCGGCCGCGTGTGTCCGCAGGAACGCCAATGCGAGTCGAAATGCATCTACAACAAAATGCGCAAGCCCCCGGTGGCAATCGGCAATCTCGAACGTTTCGCCGCCGACACCGAACGCCTTTCGGGCAACAGCGCGTTGCCCCCGCGCATGGCTGCCAACGGCATTAAGATTGCCGTGGTAGGCTCAGGACCGGCATCACTTTCGTTTGCCGGCGACATGGCGCGCCGCGGCTATGAAGTGCATGTGTTCGAAGCGCTCCACGAAATAGGCGGCGTGCTGAAATACGGCATCCCCGAATTCCGCCTCCCCAACGAAGTTGTCGACGTGGAAATCCGTGCCCTCGAAGTTATGGGGGTGAAATTCATGGTTGACTGCGTTGTTGGCAAAACATTATCCTACGACGATTTGCTTAACCGCGGATTCCGCGGCATGTTTGTGGCCTCGGGTGCGGGATTGCCCCGCTTCATGGGGATTCCCGGAGAAAACTTCGTGGGAGTTATGTCGTCGAACGAATATCTCACACGTGTGAACCTCATGGGCGCAGGACGCCCCGGCTGGGCCACCCCGGTTATCCGCGGCAAACGTGTGGCCGTGATTGGTGGCGGAAACACCGCTATGGACTCATGCCGCACCGCCCGCCGCATGGGTGCAGAGGAGGTATATATCGTCTACCGCCGCAGCGAGGCCGAAATGCCTGCGCGAGTTGAAGAGGTTCACCACGCCAAACAGGAGGGGATTACATTCCTCACTCTCCATAACCCCGTGGAATATTTAGCCGATGAAAACGGGCGCGTGCGCTCGATGCGCCTCCAGCGCATGGAACTCGGAGAGCCCGACGAATCGGGTCGCCGCTCGCCGGTGCCTGTGGAGGGGGATATTGTAGAGGTCGCAGTTGATGAAGTTATAGTGAGCGTAGGGGTCTCCCCCAACCCGCTAATTCCCAACTCAATCGACGGATTGGAAGTTACACGCCGAGGAACACTCGCCGTGAACGATGAGACATTGCGCACCTCGCTCCCCGCGGTCTATGCCGGCGGCGACATAGTGCGCGGCGGCGCAACCGTAATCCTTGCAATGGGCGACGGCCGCAAAGCCGCTGCCGCGATGGCTGAAGCCATTGAAAAGGGGGATTCCAAAAAGGATTGACGGCTATCGATTATCGCATTTCAAATGAAATCACTCTAATATTACAAAATAAGAAAAAACATGGCTGAATTGAATATCGGCGAGGTTTACCGCGCACAGATGGTATTGAAAGATGTGGCCCGTCATCCCAAGATAATCGGCCCGACAGCACTTTCCGATAAATGTAAGATTTATCTCAAACCCGAGAATCTGCAACACACGGGGTCGTTCAAGCTCCGTGGAGCCTACTACAAAATTTCGCAGCTTTCCGACGAGGAGAAGCAACGCGGCGTTATCGCATGCTCGGCCGGAAACCATGCACAGGGGGTTGCGCTTGGTGCCACCCACAACGGCATCAAATCGCTGATTTGTCTCCCCGCCGGCGCACCCATCTCAAAAATCGAGGCTACTAAAAAACTTGGCGCCGACGTTTGCCTCGTTCCCGGCGTTTACGACGATGCCTACAACAAAGCCCTTGAACTGAAGGAGAAACATGGCTACACCTTCGTGCACCCCTTCGACGACCCGCTGGTGATTGCCGGCCAGGGCACAATCGGGTTGGAAATCATCGAGGAGATGCCCGATGTGGAAGCTATTGTGGTTCCCGTTGGTGGGGGCGGACTCATTGCCGGTGTTGCCTTCACGGTGAAAACCCTGCGCCCCGACATTAAAGTCTACGGCGTGCAGGCTGCCGGAGCCCCCTCGATGGTGAAATCGCTCCAGTCGCACAAACGCGAGCATCTCGACAGCGTGTCGACCATCGCCGACGGTATCGCAGTGAAAGAACCCGGAGCCAACACCTTCGAGCTCTGCGAGAAATATGTCGACGAGATTGTCACCGTCAACGACGATGAGATAGCGGCAGCCATCCTTGCCCTGATTGAGAAGCAGAAACTTGTGGCAGAAGGTGCAGGAGCCACGGCTGTTGCCGCAACCATGTTCGGCAAACTCCCTGTGGACGGGAAGAAGGTTGTGTGTCTCGTTTCGGGTGGTAATATCGACGTGAATGTGCTCAACCGCATCATCAACCGCGGTCTTGCCAAAAACGGACGCGTGTGCCAGCTCGAACTTGAGCTTCAGGATAAGCCGGGCGCATTGTCGGCCGTTCTGAAAATCGTTGGCGACGAAGGTGGCAACATCCTCGCGGTAAACCACGAGCGCGTGGGGGCTGCAACTTCAATCAATTCATGTTTGCTTCACCTCGAACTCGAAACGCTCAACGAAGCCCACATCAACCGCATTCAGGATGCACTCACCGATGCCGGCTATCGCATCATCAGATAGACGACAACATAGGACGCATAAACAAACGGTGTGCAAAACGCTTTGAAAAGGTTTTGCACACCGTTTGTTTTCAGTATGTGGGTTCCGTCGTCAGGGACGGGTTTCGTAGAACGGGATGTCGGTGAGACGGAGGTTGAAGCGCAGAGCCGAATAAGGGAGAATTTCACCTGTTGCGGTTGAACCGTAGCCCAACGAATAAGGCATCACAATCTGCACACTGTCGCCCACGTGCATGTTCATGAGCGCAATCTGCCAACCCTCAACCAGACCCGACACACGGCTTGTGAAAACCGCACCTTTGTTGGTGTAGGAGGAATCAACAGGTGTGCCGTTGCAGAGGTAGCCGATGTAGCAGGCCTCGATGGTGCTTTTATAGAGGGGCACCAGATTGTTCTGCGTTTCGGAGCGGTCGTTGAACCAGTGAACGAGAATGGATTGGTCGGGAGCCCACGCGGGCACAACCTTTTCGTAGAACGGATTCCCGTCCTCATCGAGCTTGTCGGCCTGAGCCGCATACCACGTTTTGTTCACCTCGCGCCATTCGGCGTAGGTTTCCCACGTGTTATCATCGTCGTCGGAGCCGCATGAGGCAACAACGCCGGCTGCAAGTATCACTCCTATTAAATAAATCAGTTTTTTCATCGATTATGACTTCAGTGTGTGTGACCGGCGATGCTTAGAATTCAACTTTGGGAGCATGCTGCGCACCCTCCTCAGCCTTGAACATCTCTTTGCTGTCGAAACCGAAAATTGAGGCGAAAATGTTGCCGGGGAAACGGAGCACTTTCTTGTTGTAGACCTCCACAGCCTCGTTGTAGCGCTGACGCTCGGTTGAAACGCGATTCTCGGTTCCTTCGAGCTGAGCCTGGAGGTTGAGGAAGTTTTCATTTGCCTTGAGGTCGGGATAGGCCTCACGCACAGCGTTTACATAGATGTCGAGCGCACCTTTGAGGTTGCTCTGAGCCTGCTGGAAAGCTGCCAGATTGTTCTGCGCCTCTTCGGGAGTGATGGCATTTGCCTCGTTGTAGGCCTGAGTGAGGCCGGCACGTGCGTTGGTCACTGCCTCGAGGGTGGAACTTTCGTGGGCGGCATAGCCTTTCACGGTGTTCACGAGGTTGGGAATGAGGTCGGCGCGGCGCTGATATTGGTTTTCAACCTGACCCCACTGCTTCTGCACAGCCTGGTCGGCATCTACCATTCCGTTGTAGGAGGAACAGCCCCCGGCGAAGAGAAACACCAGGCATGCTGCCACCACAATTCCAATTATTGTTCCTTTTTTCATAAGTTTCATTTTTAGAGTTAAAAAAATGCTCTAACCCCGCGGGCTGTGCCGTCGGCCGGTTATCAGCCGAGCTTACGGAGGAGGCTGTTGAGGCTCACACGGTCGTGAATGAGCGAATGGAGGTCGGCGATAGCCACACGCTTCTGCTCCATCGAGTCGCGTTCACGCAATGTCACGGTGTTGTCCTCGAGTGTCTGGTGGTCAACGGTGATGCAGAAGGGGGTGCCGATTGCATCCTGACGGCGGTAGCGCTTGCCGATTGAATCCTTCTCCTCATAGTGGGTGTTGAAATCGAACTTGAGGTCGTTGACAATCTCGCGTGCCTTTTCGGGCAGACCGTCTTTGCGAACCAAAGGCATCACGGCGCATTTCACGGGAGCGAGAGCCTCGGGGAGATGGAGCACCACGCGGGTGTCGCCACCTTCGAGTGCCTGTTCCTCATAGGCCGAGCACATAACGCTCAGGAACATGCGGTCAACACCGATTGATGTTTCAATAACGTAGGGGATGTAGCTTTCGTTGAGTTCGGGGTCGAAATACTGAATTTTCTTGCCCGAGAATTTCTCATGCTGCGAGAGGTCGAAGTTTGTGCGTGAATGGATACCCTCCACCTCTTTGAAACCGAACGGCATCTGGAATTCGATGTCGGTGGCGGCGTTGGCATAGTGGGCGAGTTTCTCGTGGTCGTGGTAGCGATATTTCTCGTCGCCGAGACCGAGAGCCTTATGCCATTTCAGGCGTGTTTCCTTCCATTTCTTGAACCATTCGAGTTCCGAACCGGGACGCACGAAGAACTGCATCTCCATCTGCTCGAACTCACGCATGCGGAAAATGAACTGACGGGCAACGATTTCGTTACGGAATGCCTTACCAATCTGTGCGATACCGAAGGGGATGCGCATGCGGCCGGTTTTCTGCACGTTGAGGTAGTTGACGAAAATACCCTGAGCGGTTTCGGGACGCAGATACACGTTCATGGCACCGTCGGCGGTAGAACCCATTTCGGTTTTGAACATGAGGTTGAACTGACGAACGTCGGTCCAGTTCTTTGTGCCGCTGATGGGGTCGACAATCTCCTCGTCGATGATAATCTGACGGAGCTCGTCGAGGTCGTTGGCGTTCATTGCATCGGAGAAACGGGTGTGCAACGCCTCGCGCTTTGCCTTGTGCTCCATTACGCGGGGATTGGTTTCGCGGAACAGCGCTTCATCGAAGCTTTCGCCGAAACGCTTGCGGGCCTTGGCTACCTCTTTCTCGATTTTATCGTCGATTTTGGCTATCTGTTCTTCAATGAGCACATCGGCACGATAGCGTTTCTTCGAGTCGCGGTTGTCAATCAAGGGGTCGTTGAACGCGTCGACATGGCCGGATGCTTTCCAGATTGTGGGGTGCATGAAAATGGCCGAATCAATACCCACGATGTTTTCGTGGAGCAATGTCATCGACTCCCACCAGTAGCGCTTGATGTTGTTTTTGAGCTCTACACCGTTCTGGCCGTAATCGTAAACGGCTGAAAGGCCGTCGTAGATTTCGCTCGACTGAAACACAAACCCATACTCCTTGGCATGGGAAACTATCTTTTTAAACACATCTTCCTGTTGTGCCATTGTTGCTTTTATTCTGAAATAGTTTGATTACTTAGTGATGCAATTAAATTGTGAAGCGACTCTCCGGCGCGGGCATCGGCCTTAGCTTTCGCAATTGGCTCTCAACTCATTTCTTAGAGTCACTACTTAACGTGCAAAGTTACAACTTTTCCCGCATTTACCCAAAGGCAATTGATTTTTAGACAAAAGAGAAAAGGACGAAAGACGAAAAGACAAAAAGACGAAAGACAAAAAGCGATAATAGTCGAGAGTTTTTAGCTTCTTGTCTTTCGTCTTTTGTCTTTTGTCCTTTCGTCTTTTGTCCTTAAATGGGATGTCAGCTTTTATCGGGGAGGGTGCGGCCAAGAAAGCGTACTAATGTTCCGAGGTCGGAATCGGAAACATCGTCGGCAAGGTAGTTCCGCAGCTCGTCGTAACGTGCCTGCCTCCCCAATTTTTCCATCGCCGACCTCACGGCATTCACCGCCACCGGGGTGAACACATCCTCAACCGACAGTTCACCGGCGTCGACAAAACGCATGAGATGGGTAGTGATTGTCGATGCGGCCAATCCGCGCGCCGACGCGATTTCGGCCCGCGACATCCCTTTGCCGAACATTTCCATCGTCACCTCATGGCTCGGAATCTTCTTTTCGGCAGGCTGTTTTGTTTTCGCCGCACGGGGCTTCTTCACCTCGCGGTCGAGTCGTCCCCCTTTCGCCACCTTTTTCAAGGCATCCTCACGCGAGGAATCGAGCGATGCTATCTGCTTGAACCGAAGATAGCTTTGAGCCGTGAAACCATGTTGGGCAATACCATCGAGCAGCCACAGGTGCTTGTCGAGTGCCTGCCGCAAATCGGCCACCAAATCCTTCACCCTCTGCGAGGCTTTCTTGTTGTCGGTTCGCACAGCGGCAGCCCTTTTGAGCGAGTCACCGAAAATCGAGGCAAGGGTTGCTTTGAAATAAACAGCGCTTTTAGTAACCCGCTCGAGAAATGCCGGCTCACACAAAGATTCGTAGGGCATATTGCTGAGCATGGCAATCCATTTGTCGGCAACCTCCACCACTTTCTCACGCAGCCCTACGGCGATTTCGTTCTGAGTGAGCGTTTCCACGGGGAATGAATGGCGGAACGTTTGGTTGAGCTGCCGTTCAAGCGAACTTTGGAATGCGGCAAGCTCCCCGAAATTAAACAGATCGATGAGCAGATGGCGGTAGAACTCACGTTTAATCGCAGGCAGACGCTCAATGCTTCGCGATGCCTCCTCATCCTGCCGGGCGATGTAGGCCTCAACCTGCGGGTCTCCCCCTAACCGGCCGGCTCCGATGGGTGTGGCGAGCACAATCCCTTCGAGTGTCTTGCAACGGCTAAGAGCCACATACACCTGCCCCGGAGCGAACGATGCCCCTGCATCGATGATAACCCGTTCGAAAGTCAACCCCTGACTTTTATGGATGGTTATGGCCCATGCGAGCCGTAGCGGGAGTTGCGAGAATGTGCCCTGCACCTGAGTCTCCACCACGTTTGTGGCATCGTTGACAGTGTATTTGGCGTTCTCCCACACCTGCGGAGCAACCTCAATAGGGGTGCTTTCACCCGGGCACATCACTTTCACGCATCCGGGGTCGGCATAGACAACATGCCCGATTTTTCCGTTGTAGTAGCGCCGCTCGGTCGACGGGTCGTTTTTCACAAACATCACCTGCGCGCCCACTTTCAGTTCCAGACGTTCGGCGGTCGGGTAGGCATATTCGGGGAACACACCTTCAATGCGGGCATTGTAGTGAAACTTCGGCTGCCTTATCCGCTCAAGCTCGGTGAGGTTGTAGCTGTCGGCCGAATGGTTGTGGGTTGTGAGGCGGATGTAGCCGCTGTCGGGCTGCGGCCTGAATCGCGGGTCGAGCCTTGTGTTGAGCAACTTGAAATCATCGGCGGTCATGGCGTTGTCGCGCACGTGGTTGAGCAGCCCCACGAATGCTTCGTTCTGCTGGCGGTAAACCTTGGTGAGTTCGATTGTCACGTAGGGAATCTGAGCGAGAGCCCGGCTTCCGAAAAAATAGGGGGTGGAATAGTGGTTGCGCAGCATGGCCTCATCCTGCGGTGTGAGCACCGGAGCAAGCTGCTGCAAATCACCAATCATTAGCAATTGCACTCCTCCGAACGGGCGGGAATTGCGGCGATATTTGCGCAGGGCGTTGTCGATGGCATCGAGCAAATCGGCCCTCACCATAGAAATCTCATCAATCACAAGCATGTCGAGCGCCCGGATGATGCGCAGCTTCTCTTTCGAGAAGTTGAACTTGTCGCGGTAGTCCGACCCGGGCACGAATGGGCTCAGGGGGAGCTGAAAAAAGGAATGGATGGTAACGCCGGCGGCGTTGATGGCAGCCACACCGGTGGGAGCCACCACAACCATCGACTTGGCGCTCCGCTGCCGCAATGTTTTCAGGAATGTGGTTTTGCCGGTGCCTGCCTTACCGGTGAGAAAAATGCTCACCCCGGTGTGCTCGGCATATTCCCATGCCAGTTCCAATTCACGATTATGTTCGGTTAGCTGCTCTTCCATATTCTTAATGCTGTTAACTATTGACGTGTTGAGAGCCTTTTCACTGCTTTTCAACAACGAAGCCGCGCCAAACATTGATTGGCCACGGCTTCGTTTTTCCATTTCACACGCCCGGCATGCCGCCTTCACACGGCAGCTCCACGTCGGCGTGCAGGTTTATGATTTTGTGTTTTTTGAAACGGGTGGAGGTCAACCCGTTTCCACGCCATGCTTATTGGTCGAATGTCATTTCGTCGAATCCGGCGATATCGAACTCATCGTCGTTGAACGAGTCGGAGCCGTAGAAATCCTCATCCATATCCTCGGCGGCAGCCTGAGCGGCGCTCTTGGCTTTGGCATCGGTCTTGGCCTCGAACTCCATGAGGTCGACATTCTGCGAGGGAGCTTTCCCGAGCGAAAGCGTGCACACGGGGTCTTTGAGGTTCTTGCCGGGGATAAGCTCCTTCATCTCCATGAAGAATGAGCGGTCGGTCATGTAGTCGAATGTGAACATCATGCGCTGACCCTCGTCATCAATCATGTCGGAGAGCACGGTATCCTCCATCAGATACACGTCCTGAGCCGAGTCGGTGCCCATATCCTCCATTGTCACCTCTTTCTCTTTCTCCCAATTGTCGGAGCAGAGGAAAAACGACGACATCTCGTTTTTGTCATAGTCAACACTGTCGCAGATAGCGTTTTTCAAATCAAGGAAGGTGGCATCGGCGTCGATTTTAATCTCACGCTTGAAGTTCTCCACTTCGTCGGACACTATGCGAAAATTGAATATCATGTGGGGTATATTTTTATTGACAAATATTTCTCTTCTTTAGAACGTCACAAAGGTAAAAATTTATGTGCACTCACAACAAAAATTCCCCACGAAATTTTTTCACAAGTTAGCAGGCACCCCCGCCCCCCCGCTCACAACTCGCTGCCATAATGGCAGGAGAAGAGTTCCGCCCGACAAAAAACAACGGAAACCGGCACCGCAACCGAGTGCGGCACAAGTTTCCGTTTTTTATCAATAAACCGTTGTGTTATGCCCGCGCGGGGCACACACCCGGGGTTAACTGCGCTCTCAGGCCTTCTTTGTGGTGACGGGGAGGGCGCGACTGAAAACTTCGCGGAACGAAACGAGGGTTTCGGTGCGGAGCAGACCCAGCGGTTGCAGTTTTTCGTGAATGAGGTGGAGAAGATGCTCGTTGTCGCGGGCATAGAGTTTCACCAGCATGTCATACTGACCAGTGGTGAAGTGGCACTCAACAACTTCGGGCACCTCTTTGAGGCGCTCAACAACTTCGTTAAATTTATCGGGTTCCTTGAGGAAAATGCCCACAAACGCACATGTGTCGTAGCCCAGAGTGGTGGGTTTGATGAGTGCGCGCGAACCTTCGAGAATGTTAGTAGCCTGAAGTTTGGCTATGCGCTGATGGATGGCAGCGCCCGAAACGCCACATTCACGGGCTATTTCCAAAAACGGTTTGCGGCCGTTGTCGACCAGCATCTGAAGAATCTTGGTGTCAAGGTTGTCAATGTGTAAGCGTGACATACTTTAAGAATCGTTGTTGATTAAGTTTTTAATATTCCCTATTACAGTCTCGATTGGTAATTCGGCCGGCAGCGGCAATTGTCTGCCACGTTTCCCATTGGGAAAAAGATGAGAGCCATTCCGAAGCGCGGGCCAAAGTGAAATACCTTAGATTAGCGCCGGGAGATGTTTAAAATCCTAATAGCCGAAACCGTGATAAATCTCCGCCATTTTATCAAACAGACTCCCGTTTTGCAAACGTTTTATCGTTAGTTTCGACAAAGATAGAATAAAAAATTTAAATGTGGAAATTTTATTACGCTACTTTTTACCACTTCTTTGCATTACAAACCTATTGCAAAACTTATTTTTTTGTTAATTTTGTAGAGCTTTAAAAGTAGAGAGGGTTGACACATTGGCAACAAAAAGGCACCTCAATATTTTATAACACCCTACTAATCAACACGTTTGTTAATTAGTAATATCTTCACAAAGCGATGCACCATAATCCTCAGCATCGGGCAAGAAGCATTAAAAAAACTACGGATTATCAATTTATGTTTTACAACATATTTTGCATTCAATATGCCTTTTTTATAGTCCAACAACCTTGCACACAATCTTTTAATGATTTATAAAAAATGTATTTACAACAATTTCGCCATATTTCAGCAACGTTAACCCGACGTGTTTCAGCGGTGTTAGCCATTGTAATGGGCGCTGTCGGTGCCACATCATGCGGCTCCTCGGGGTCGAATGGCGGGCAAGCCGACATCTCCTCGCTGCCGCAGATAACAGTAACAGTTCCCCCGCTCGCCTATTTCGCGCAGCAAATCGGGGGTGACAGCCTGGATGTGACCACCCTGATGCCGGCCGGAGCCGACCCCGAATCGTTTGAACCGGGACTCTCGGCCATGCGCAACCTCAGCCGCTCGGGCAACCTTGCCGTTGTGGGGCTGCTCCCGTTTGAGAAAAAGCTCGTCGCCACAATGACTGCCGGAAACCGTGCCCCCCGAGTGTTCACAATGGCTGAGGGAATCGACCTTATCTACGGAACCCATAGTCACAGCCATTCAGATTCGGATGACGACCACCATCACGACAAAGATGCCGACCCGCACGTGTGGTCGTCGGTTAAAAACGGCCGGATTATCGCCGACAACATGCTGAGGGCAATCTTGGCGATAGCTCCCGAACATGAAACCTACTACCGCACCCGCCACGCGGCTTTAACGGCACGCCTCGATTCAATCGATGCCGAGGCCACACGCCGGCTGGGACTCATGCCTTCGCGCGCGTTCGTTATCTGGCACCCGTCGCTGAGCTATATGGCGCGCGACTACAACCTCGATCAACTCGCTGTGAGTCTGGAAAACAAAGAGTCGTCGTCGCAGCAGATTCACCGGCTCATTGCCGAGGCATCGCAAAAAGCGCCGGTGGCATTCCTTATCCCCGCAGGCACCGGAAACCAACGCGCTTCGGCAATCGCCGAATCGCTTCACCTCACACCTGTTGAAGTCAACCTCATGTCGGCCGACTGGGAAACCGACATAACTGAAGTTATCGACAACCTCACTTCCGCCAAATGACTTTCACAACACTCAAATCAGCCACACCTATCCCCTCCTCGGAGAATCTGCGCTATGCCGCACCGCAGTCACCTGTCATCAAACTCAACGATGTGGGGATGCAATGGGAACGGCGCCGGGTTCTCTCCAATGTCAACCTCACCGTTAACCGCGGAGATTTTCTTGCCGTGACGGGACCGAACGGCGGAGGAAAAACCACCCTTCTGCGCATCATCCTAAAACTGCTCTCCCCCACCGAAGGCTCTGTCACCTATCTCCACAACAACGAGGAGTGTGCCAAACTCCCCATCGGCTACCTGCCGCAAAAAAACATGATTGACTCGCGCTTCCCCATTTCGGTGAGCGAAGTGATTTCATCGGGGCTGCTCGGTGTAGAGGGGCTCTCGGCAAAGCAACGCGAGGAGATGGTGCGCGACACAATCGCCCTGGTGGAACTCGATCAGCATGCACAAAAATCAATAGGCAACCTGTCGGGAGGACAGTTGCAACGCGCCCTGTTGGGGAGAGCGCTAATCTCCAACCCCGGCATTCTTGTGCTCGACGAACCGCTCAGCTACATCGACAAGCATTTCGAGGACCATATCTACCGCATAATCGCCGACATAGCACCCTCAACCACAATCATTCTCGTCAGCCACGAAATGAGCGTAATCTCCACTATGGCCAACCGCCACATCATCGTTGACCAAACTCTCCACGAGTGCACCGCCCACCGCCACTACGTCCCCACCGACTGCAGGTAGAGAGGAAGAAGAAGTCAGAAGTTAGAAGCCAGAAGAAAGAAGTCAGAAATCAGAAGTCAGAAATCAGAAGTCAGTAGAAAGATATCAGATTAGAAGTCAGAGGTCAGAAGTTAGAGGAAAGAAATCTAACTCCTGACTTCTTTTTTCTGGCTTCGACTTCTGACTTCTTTCTACTGCCTTCTGATTTCTGACTTCTGACCTCTGACTTCTTTTTTCTGACTTCTGATTTCTGACTTCTGATTTCTGACTTCTGACTTCTCGCTTCTCATTAACACTATTTAACGTGAAGAAACTAATTGATTAGTTGCGCAATTAATTCCTTAGTTTTACCTTTGCCACAGAGAAACTAATTCATTAGTTATTTCACGGATATGAAAGCAGGAAGAAAACGACAGGTACTCACCGAAAAAGAAGCATTGATAATGCGCATGCTTTGGGAAAACGGCCCTCTGTTTGTGCGTGAGATGGTTGAACGCTATCCCGAACCGCGGCCACACTTCAACACCGTTGCCACAACAGTGCGCATTCTCGAAGAGAAAGGCTACGTTGGCCACGAAGTGTTGGGCTCATCCCACCGGTTCTTCGCCATTGCCCGCAAAAACGATTTCCGCGACCGCTCGCTCGCCGATGTGATACGCGACTATTTCGACAACTCCTACAAAAGCGCAGTGTCGGCATTGGCCGAAGAGGAGAAAATCTCGGTTGACGAGCTTCGCGAAATCATCGACTTAATCGAGAGTAAAAATTCAAATAAACCGGAAGCCTGAACCGACCGCAAAAACAATTGAATTATGGGCGAAATCCTTGCATACTCACTCAGCTCGGCCTTGATGCTCGCATGCATGTATCTCATCTACAAATGGATGCTGGCCGGAGAAAACCAACACAGTTACAACCGATTGCTGCTGTGGGGCATCTATGCCGTGGCATTGTCGGCACCGGTTCTCATGCCGCAAATTGCCGACCTGTTCAAACAGAGGCAGGCAGCGGCTCCGCAACAGGGCATAATCGCACTCGAACTTCCCGAAATCTCTTTGGCCGAACCATCACAGGGGGGAGCCACACTGCCGGCTATAATTTTGGCCCTGTATCTGCTTGGTGTCGTAGTAGTTGCCGGCTACACAGCAATGGTTGGATGGCGCCTGTGGCGGGTTATCTCCTCGGGCGAAAAAATCAGGCAACGCAATTACACCCTGGTGCTCATCGACAACAACGACATTGCCCCCTTCAGCTGGGTGCGCTTCATTGTGATGAACCGCAACGACTATTCAGCCTCGGGCCACGTTATCACCCTCCATGAAAGCCGCCACCTTGCCGCACGCCATTGGATTGACCTTTTGTTTGCCCAGCTCGTGTGCATTTTGCAATGGTTCAACCCCGCAGCATGGCTCATGCGCGAGGAACTGAAAACGGTTCATGAATATCAGGCCGACGCCGCCGTGCTCGCCTCGGGCACCGATGCCCGGCAATATCAAATGCTATTAATTAAAAAGGCTGTTGGCGCGAGATTCCCGTCACTTGCCAACAGCCTGAATCACAGTAAACTTAAAAAACGTGTAACTATGATGTACAAATCAAAAACATCGACAGGCCGACGCCTTCGCGCTCTGGCCCTCATCCCCGCAGGAGCTTTGGCTCTGTTCGTTACCAACATCCCGGCTGTGGCATCGGCATTGGCCGACGCATCGGCTGCCGAGCTTTCGCTTCCCGAGAGCAAAGTTAGTGAAAATGTAGCTAACGGGCAACCGGCAACCCCTACGGTGATTTCACTTGTGGCAACTCCCGCCGAAGCCACACCCGACGCCACTCCGGCCCAAAAAGCCGAACGCATCGAGACGGTGCAAACCTCCGAGGGTGTGATGACCATAAAAGTTGACAGCTCTAAGGAATTGGCCGGCTCACCCGACATTTATGTAAACGGCGAGAAACTCGCTTCGTCCGACGAACTGAACACCATCCCCTCCGACCGCATTGAATCAATGAGAGTTGACAAGTCGGGCAAAACTCCCGCCATCTACATCACGCTCCGCGATGCCAACGCCCCCAAAAGCGAAGCTGCGGAAAAAGAGCCTGTCAAACTTGCTCAGAACGGTGCCTACAACGCAGTGGAAGAGATGCCCAAGTTCCCCGGCGGCGAAAGCGAGATGCTCAACTTCATCGCAACACACATGGTTTATCCCAAGGAAGCGATGGATGCCGGAATTGATGGTCGCGTGATTGTGAAATTTGTTGTTGGAAGCGACGGCAAGGTGCGCGACGTAAACGTTCTGCGTGGCAAACACCCCGCCCTCGATGCCGAAGCATGCCGCGTGGTGGCAGAGCTCCCCGATTTCATCCCCGGCAAGATTGATGGCAAAGCGGTTGACTGCAACTACGTTCTTCCCGTAAGCTTCAAGCTTACCGGCGACCCCGACCCTGCGCCCGCAGCTGAACAGGGCAAATAAACCTCACCACAAACAGCACTAAATTAACATAAAGATCAACCTGCAATCCAAAGGCGGTGTGTCAAAAGTCATGACACACCGCCTTGTTTTCATCCGGATGGTGAGGGTGCTGTCAGAAGGCGCAGCCGATTCCGATGGCGGCATAGCCGAGGCTGTAGTCGAGTTGGCGCACACCGTCGATTTCAACAGAGTGCAGCGGCATGAAAATGCCGCGTAGAATCACGTGCGACGAGAATTTGCGCGAATGGGCAAGTGTCAGTCCCACGCCGAGCGAACCGTAGAAATCGGTTTGTGTGGCGAATTCATTGATGGTGTTGATAGAAACGCCGGCTTTGAGTTCCATGAAGCACAACTTATGCTCGGGTGTGAACGATGTGCGCACCATGCCGTAGATTGGATAGCAACGCGACGAGTTGTTAATCATCGAAACAATCGTTGCGCCCACGCCGGCAAAACGGAACCATCCCCCTTTGTAGCCGAACGATGCGCCCAACTCAAAAATCGACATGTCGTGGGAGGTGAGGTCGATGGCGCTACCGAGGTCAACGCCCCATGTGAAATGTCCCATTGCTCCGTTGCACACAAAGGGGTCGCAATCGCGGGGAGCGTTCCGTTCGGGCTTGGCAGCAGGGAGCTCCACAGGCATGAGATTGGCTGTAACCGTGTCGGTTGCGACGGTGACCGATACCGAACCGTCGTCGTAGCGTGTTTCGGTAACGGTGGTGGTGGCAGTGGTTGTTGTCACCGCCTTCTGCGCGAAAACCGGCAGTGCCATCGGCAAGGCCAATGCAAAAATTTTTAACCTGAACGACATTAAATGTGATTTTAGAGTTTGAATTTAAACCGGAGTTATTTCTTCAGCACCAGGCATGTCCATCCGTCACCTTTCACGGTGTGGGCGGACTCTGTGAGGCCGAGCGGAGCTGCAGTCTGCATTATCACCGGAATATCAGATTCATAGAAACCGCTAAGCAGCATCATGCCCCCCTGCGCAAGGATGGCGTTGTAGGCGGCAAGGTCGCCGGTGATGATGTTGCGGTTGATGTTGGCAATGAACAGGTCGCACTCCAACCCTTTGAGTAACGATGCGTCGCCGAGACGCACATCAATTTCGGGGTGGCCGTTGGTCACCACATTTTCGCGGGCATTGATTTCAGCTGCGGGGTCGATTTCGATTGCGGTGACCTTGGCGGCTCCGCGCATGGCGGCAAGGATTGCGAGAATTCCGGTGCCGGTGCCCATGTCGATCACACGCTTGCCTTCAAGATTCATTTCGAGCAATTTCCCGATGATGAGCGATGTGGTGGCGTGATGCCCGGTGCCAAATGCCATTTTGGGGTCAATAACAATGTCGTAGGTGCATTTGGGGAAGCCGGTGTGGAACGAACTGTGGATAACGCATTTGTCGTCAACCACAATGGGTTGGAAATAGTTCTTCTCCCACTCGTGATTCCAATCCTCCCCTTCAACGGTTTTGAGCGAGCAGGTGATTGTGAACCCTTCGAGCGGAAACATCTGCAACACGTTTTTCAGAACCGCTTCGTCGAATGCTTCCTTGCGGATGTAGGCCGTGAGTCCGCGGTCGTCGGGTTCAAAACTTTCAAAACCCTCATCACACAGCAAAGCCGCCATCACATCGGTGGCGGTTTCCATCTGTGGTGCGGAAAGCGAATCATCACACGCCGCAGTTGCGGCTGCTTCATGCACAGGCTCGAAATCGAGCCGGGCCTCTATATAATCGTTCATCGGGTGGATTGTTGATTGGTTGTGTAGATGGCAAAGTTACAAAAACTTCCCAACTACACCAACTTGACTTTTATCCGCCCGTTCCCGAGGGAGCCTTCACTTGCGTTTGCGCCCTGCGAAAAAGGAGAAGAAATTGCCGACCTTCCGCATAATCGAGTAGGCGAGCATGGCGATATCGGCATAGCGCATTGCGGTGTCGAAACCGCGCACATAGCTCGAGATTGTCTGCGCCTCACCTTTCACTTTGGGTGACACGGCCATCATCAGGCGTTCGCGGGCAACCTCAATTTTCAATTGTGTCACCACCTTGCGGTAGCGCATCTCCTCAAGGGTGTAGCCTTTGAACGGTTTCTCGTGCGACTTTCCGTTGCATCCCGAATGACCTTTAGCCACGACGGCTTCCGCGGCTGAATGTGAAGTTTTATGCTGATGTGTTGCTGACATGTGTGTTGACATTTTAGAGCGTTGAATGAGCCTGTTAAGAACCTCAGATAACTGAATCGGGATTATTTTTCAAGATGAGTTTTCTCGCGGTCAAAAACGAGTTTGCTTATGAAACGTGCGATAGGATTGACGACAAGAGCCTTGCGGAACAGGGCGAGCACCACTATCAACAGAATGAATACACCTCCGAGAATCAGATAGGAAGCCCAGGGCACAACCACGAGTTCAAGCAGCTCAATCAGAGCTCCCGACAAGAAGGCGAGCGCAAAAACGCCCAACACAAGTGTGACAATCAGAATCACTCCCGCCGATAGCAGCATGGTGAGTTTTTCAGCTACGGTGAGTTTCGCACTTTCGGCATAGAGCGACAGCAGGCGCACCACCTGGTCCTTTAACGATTGAAACGTGTTTGAGGCTTTCATAAACAATTGGAACGGCACAGCCGCTGTTGATTATTTTAAAGTGTTGAAACATGAAAAGGGGGAAGGTTGAGTGGAAATTCCGCACCGGGCGGAATCTCCCCTCCCTACCCTCTTTGAAGATGTGGCGAATGCACACCTCCTTGTTGTTTTATCCGTATAGTGAGGATGCAGTCAGAACGGTTTGGCAACCGGAATCACCCTCATATACCTAACGGGGAATTTTACCCTTTCTTGATTTCGGCAGCGATTTCGTCGACGATTTCTTCGAGTTCTTCCTCCTTGGTGCATTTGCAAACGCCATACTTTTTCAGCAGGTGTTTGATTTGACAACGGAGATCCTCACCCTTTTCGGGAGCGAAAAGCAGAGCTGCACCGGCACCTACGATGGCACCGCCCAGAAATGCATAAAGCAAATTTAATCCTCTCATAATATCTTATTGTTTTACGGTTTTTAAAGTTTATTTCCCCTTTCACCCCCGGGCATCAGGTTTATCAGCCCTGAATTTCCTCTTTGAGCTCGTCGACAAGACGGTCGAGCTTGTTCTTTTTCAAGTTCACGCCTTTCGATTTGAGATAAGCGGCGATGTCGTCGCGCAAGTCGTCACCTTTTTTAGGAGCGAAAAGTAAACCGAGCGAAGCTCCCACCAGAGCGCCGCCCACTACGGCGAGCACAATATCAAGATTTTTCATAACGCAGTAAAAGTTTTTTTAGTGTTAGTAATTCATTTATCTCTATAACAACCACACGGCGGGTTGGTTGACCGGCTACGGTATTTTTTTCAAAGAAAGTGAAATAAAGTTTATCCATTTCCTTATAAGCGCCATAATTGCTAACTTTGTGTATATATGGATAAAAATAAGAACAGCATAGCAACGGCCACTGCGGCCGACAGCATAATCATAAAGGGTGCGCGGGTCAACAATCTCAAGAATGTTGACCTCGTGATTCCCCGTGGCAAGCTGATTGTCATAACCGGCCTGTCGGGGTCGGGCAAATCATCGCTTGCATTCGACACCATCTATGCCGAGGGGCAACGGCGCTACGTGGAGAGTCTTTCGGCCTACGCCCGCCAGTTCCTCGGGAAGATGCACAAGCCCGAAGCCGACTATATAAAAGGGCTCCCCCCGGCAATCGCCATAGAGCAGAAGGTCAACACACGCAACCCGCGAAGCACCGTTGGCACATCGACTGAGATATATGACTATCTACGGTTGCTTTTTGCCCGCGTGGGCCACACCTACTCCCCGGTGAGCGGATGCGAAGTGCGCCGCCATTCGGTGACCGACGTTGTGGACACCGCACGCACCTATCCCAACGGAACCCGCATTGCGGTAGTAGCACCGCTTCAGGTGCCCGACGGACGCACATTCGCCGCCCATCTCGAGATTCTCCGCAAGGGGGGATATTCGCGACTTTACCGCGACGGCAAGTTCTTCGATTTCGCCGATATTATCGACTCTGCCACACCGCCTGCAACAAATCCCGGCTACGAACTGCTCATCGACCGCCTCAGTGTTAGCGATGATGCCGACGAGCTCACCCGCCTTGCCGACTCGGCTCAGACCGCCTTCTTCGAGGGGGGCAACAGCTGCGTGCTTGTGGCATGGGGAACCGATGGTGTGCATCGCCACGAGTTCTCCACACGTTTTGAAGCCGACGGCATCACTTTCATGGAGCCATCGGACCTCCTGTTCAATTTCAACAATCCTTTTGGCGCATGCCCGCGTTGCGAGGGGTTCGGGCGCTGCATCGGCATTGACGAGCGGTTGGTAATCCCCAATCCGGCGCTTTCGGTCTACGACAATGCGGTGGCATGCTGGCGCGGCGAGAAAATGGGCGAATGGAAACGCGCGTTCATCCACATGGCCGCCCCCACTGGCTTCCCCATACATCGCCCCTACTGCGACCTCACCCAGGCTGAGAAGGATATGTTGTGGCATGGAGGGAAAGGCTTCGAGGGTATCGATGGCTTTTTCAAGATGGTGGAACAGAACCAGTATAAAGTTCAATACAGGGTTATGCTCGCGCGTTACCGCGGCAAAACACTCTGCCCCGAGTGCCACGGCAACCGGTTGCGCCCCGAGGCAGGATATGTGAAAATCGCCGGCAAAACAATCAGCGACCTGGTGAAGATGCCGGTTTCCGACCTCCGCCAATGGTTTGAAACGCTCACACTCAGCGACCACGACGCATCGGTGGCCAAGCGCCTGCTTGCCGAAATCAACAGCCGTTTGTCATTCCTTGTCGATGTAGGGCTCGAATATCTCACCCTCGACCGCCTTTCATCAACCCTCTCGGGCGGTGAATCGCAGCGCATCAATCTTGCAACATCGTTGGGCTCGTCACTCATGGGCTCGCTATATATTCTCGACGAGCCGAGCATCGGACTCCATTCGCGCGACACCCAGAAGCTTATCGGAGTGTTGCGCCATCTGCAGCAGATTGGCAACACCGTGATTGTGGTGGAGCATGACGAAGAAATTATGGAAGCTGCCGATTGGATTATCGACGTAGGTCCCAAAGCGGGGCGCCTCGGTGGCGAAATAGTATATGAAGGTCCTCTGAGCGGCATCGGTGAAGCCACCGACAGTTTCACCGCAAAATATCTGTCGCACACGATGGAGATTCCGGTGCCCACCTCACGCCGCAAATGGAGCAGCTATGTGGAGGTGAAGGGAGCCCGCGAACATAACCTGAAGAACATCGACGTGAAGTTCCCCTTAGGGGTTCTCACCGTGGTCACAGGCGTGAGCGGCTCGGGGAAATCGACCCTTGTGCGCGACATCCTCTACCGTGCCCTGCTGCGCGAGATTGGCGAGGCCTCCGACGCACCCGGAGCATTCAAAGCACTCACCGGCGACATCAGCCGCATCCGCGGCATTGAGTTTGTCGACCAGAACCCAATCGGCAAATCAACGCGCTCCAACGCCGCCACCTATCTGAAAGCCTACGATGAAATCAGAGCGCTGTTTGCCGACCAACAGGGAGCGAAACAGATGGGATTCTCACCGGCCTATTTCTCGTTCAATGCCGAGGGTGGGCGTTGCGAGGAGTGCAAGGGTGAGGGAAAAATCACCATTGAGATGCAGTTCATGGCCGACATCACCATTCCGTGTGAATCGTGTGGCGGAAAGCGTTTCAAACGGGATGTTCTCGAAGTGGAATACCGTGGCAAAAACATTTTCGATGTGCTCGAAATGACCGTTGACCGTGCGATAGAATTTTTCTCCGAATCATCGGGTACGATTGAAAAGCGCATCGTGCGCCGATTGAAACCGCTGCAGGATGTGGGATTGGGCTACATAAAGCTCGGCCAGTCGTCGTCAACGCTTTCAGGCGGTGAGAACCAGCGAGTGAAGCTCGCCTACTTCCTTGCTCTTGAAAAAGCGGAGCCCACAATGTTTATTTTCGACGAACCAACAACGGGTCTGCACTTCCACGACATCAACCTGCTCATGGACTCGTTCAACCGCCTAATAGCTCAGGGGCACACAGTGATTATCATCGAGCACAACATGGATGTGATAAAATGCGCCGACCACATCATCGACCTCGGCCCCGAAGGTGGAGCCGCCGGCGGTAGTCTCGTGGCCGAAGGCACCCCCGAGCAGGTGGCAAAATCGCCCCAATCGCACACCGCCCGCTACCTCCTCCCCAAGCTAAAATAGGCCAATGACCCTTGCAACGCACCTCTCCAAGGTTGCGTTGAGGGCGGCAGGGGCAGTCCCACCAAACGCCGCCCTGAAATGCACCCCAAAAGTTATGTGTCTGACTTTTGGGGTGCATTTCTGGGCGGCTGTATGGTGGGGTTACTGACGACCCCGTGGTCTCCGACCACTTGTGAGTGGAAGAAAGGAGTGACTTTGTGGGTTGGGGATGTTACAAGCCGCCATGTATGGCGGCTCTACGAGCGGCAAAGCCGAATGCAGCAGTTATGCTGCGGAGCCGAAGGCAACGGTTATCGCAAAGCCGGAGGCATCGAAAGAAAGGGGGTGTTAGAATGGGGAGGGAGGACGATGGGGAGAGGAGGCGGAGAGGGAGGTGGAGAGGAGGTGGATGGTGGGATTAGCGGAGGCGATCGGCGGCTTTGAGGAGCTTCTCGTCGGAAACGATGGAGCGGTAGGCGAGCCATGCAAAGGCAAAGGCGCCTGCGAGCAGGAAAATGCTGCCGAGCCATTCAACTTTGCCGGTACTCTCATCCCAACCGCACAGCACGATTGCTTCAGACGCACCCGACACCAACATGAGAAGCATCGACACAAGAATCACGGTTTTCTGACGCTTCATGTTCCTGAACATGAATATGGCGAGCAACAGCAGCAATGCTGTGAGCACATTCACGGTGAGGAATACGGGCATGCTCGACGGATAAAGCCATGTGACGCTGTCGGGAACAGCCTCAACGGTTGAAACAAGTGCCATCGGCACAAAGCAGAATACCCCCACAAGCACAGCCGCCACGAGCAGCCAAAGGGTTTGCCATCTTTGAATTACCATAGTTAGTTTTTAGTTATTAGTTATTAGTTGTTAGTTGTTAGACAAAAGACGAAAAGACAAAAGACGAAAGCGAGATTAGTTTTTAGAGAGAGGGAGGGTGAGGTTTTGGCTCGGGTAGGGACTTTAAGGTCTTTAAGGACCTTAGGGACTTTAGGAGCTTTAAGGGCTTAGGGACTTTAGAGACCTTAGAGACTCTAAAAGCGCGATGGAGCCGGAGTGGGGCGGGAGCATGTTGAGGTACGCTCAGAAACTTCAGCTGCGGTTTCGCCTGTCACAAAGTTATAACTAAAATCTGAACCGCCGGGCAGATGTGGGTTAAAAAAACATCTGCCCGGCGGTTGGAAATTTCTGTTTCGCTTCGGTTAATAAACTGGTTAAATTTATTCCAACATTAATATTATACTTTGTTTTTCAGGAATTTTGGATGTCTTTCCGGCTGTTTCAGCCAAAGGCGCTTTATTAATCTGGAAACATAGCCATCTTGTTTCTCTAACTCTTGCGATAGAGCTCGGCTTGTGTTTGCGCTCCGAGCCATCGCCTCAACGTGTTTCTGCTCTGCAAGTGCAACTCTGCGTTTTTGAATTTCAAGACGCTCGTCCGCTTGACGCAACCGCTCCAACGCAGCATCGTTGCGGAAATTCTGCTGTCCGAGTTGATTTGTCTTTGAGAATTTCTGCACTTGCTCCAATGCTTTTGCAAGCGTCTGCAACTCCTTTGCAAACTCCCTAATGGCAGTTTTTGTTTCGGGGGTAATCGGCTGTATTTTGAGTTGCGTAAGGCGTTGCTTGACTGCATCTAAGCTGTCAAGATTTTTTATATCGATTTTTAGTTTGACCGCAAGCGCACGTTTCTGTATCGCTTTCTCCAGCTGCGAAGCATATTTGCCATCCCAATCACTCGCCGCTTTTTTGACAGCGGCTTCTAAATCAAATCCTATCGGAAATATCAGCTTATCTGCCATACTTATATCTTATGCCGTAAAACATATTTCATTATCACTCTCGTTCCCACGAAAACCTCTATCTTTGTAAATTATAAATCTTAAATAGTTATGGGTAATCTTCTCAAAAAATTCAACTGTCCCGGTCGCTTCTTTGAAGTATTGGGCTACATCACCGTTATTCTCGGCTTGCTTATAGTTCTCTTGGGGCTCATTAGCCTTACATCCACATGTTCGAACAGCGGCCCAGCGGCTGGAGGATTGGGATTTAGTGGCGTTTTGTGTGGCTTGGTAATTGCCATCGTCTGCCCCCAACTTTTCTTTGCCATAGCAAAGGTTGTTAAGGCCGCCGAGAAATATCTTGGTGAGTAAATTCTTCATTCGCGTAAAAACAAAAAGAGCCACCCCGACATTGGGATGGCTCTATGGCTCTGTAATAGCGCAAAGATAGCAAAAAATCTAAGAATAATTATTATATTTACATGCCAACGAAGATAAAAAGAAAGATAGCGAACAGGCAGGATTTCATGAGATAGAAATAACCGCGCAGCCAATCAGCCGCGCGGTCTTACTTTTTCACATCTTCCTTTCTTTCGCCTCATCCATCGCTATGCGCTGCATTTCCTCAGGAGTGAGGGGCTGCGAGGAGTCCAATTTCTTGACCTTGCCGAAGCCCATGCGCGTGAATATTGATTGGGTCTGTTCGTGAGTGCGCTCCTTGCGGTTAATTTTTTTGTGCTGCGTTTCCACCGCCTTTGCATCGAAATCATAGTCATAATAACCTTTGTCAACCATCATGAGCATGATAAAATCGGCGCTGTCGAGATACCAATAGCGCAGCCACGACCAAAAGCCGTAGTTTCCATAGATTGCCTTTATCTTTTCATTGTCGGCTGAGGCTGCAAACGCCGAGCCTACTTGCTGCCCTCCTCCTTTTTCGGCGAAGCGTCCTCGTCCAACATACTTGTCGCGGATTCCTTTCTCTCTTGCAGCTGCTTGACGGCTTCGCCAACCTGCATCGTAGAGAGAACGAGTGCTCGCTTTGAGCTTCCCAGATTGGCTAAATAAAAATTTTTATTCTCGCCGATGGCTTCCTCAGAATTGAGTGTGGCCGACACTTTCTCGCTCTCGTTGTAGATGCGTCGCCACATCCATGCGAACATGCCGGGAATAAGCCACAACCTCTTGCCGAGCACCCTGTGGGCAGCTTTCTTTGCGTAGGCCTTGCGTATTTTCGCAGTTTCATCAGTCACGATGCCCGCATCGCTCCTTCTTCAACTTGCTGAAACATCTCGAAAATACATCTCAAAATTCTCCGAAAATAAATTTAACCAGTTTCTAATGGGTGGCTCAGAGGAGTGTCAGTCGTCGTTATCCTCGTCGCCATTTTCCTGATATACAGCAACGGAATCAACATCAATCCAACCTTTGCCGCCAATCACAAAGCCAAAATCGCGATACTTGAACTCATCGGCGGGACGGCGGGTGAGATTTTGCATACATTCCCTGTTATTATTATTTTTGTGCTGAAAAGTTTCCTTGAAGAACAGTTAAGTTGCATTTCAACTTAAATAGTTTTTTCTACCTGAATTAATCTTGCCACACACAGTCTCATCATGAGAGTTATTCACATCGTTTTGCTTATCAGCTTTCTACTTGGTTGCCACGGCCATTCATCGGCAAATGAAAACACAAATCAGGATTTTCAGCAAACCGACATTGAGTTCCCTGCAACAATGGTTTCAGGAGCAATTCCTGTAATATACATCAACACCGAAAACAATGCACCGATTCTTGATAAGGTTACATTGGTGAATGCCACATGCCACATTGATTGCTCAATGACCGACGATTTCGACGATTTCGGAAGCATAGAGAACCCTTTGGAACTCACAATCAGAGGTCGAGGCAACTCATCATGGCTTGTGGATAAGAAACCCTACAAGCTCAAATTCTCGAAAAAACAATCGTTATTCGGTCTGCCCAAAAGCAAACATTACGCTCTCATAGCCGAATCGAAAACCATCGGCATGATGTCGTTCTGGGCATTTGAGCTCGCACGCAAACTCGGAATGGCATGGGCTCCCCATCTGCAAGCTGTAGAGCTTGTTCTGAACAACTCCTATTGCGGCCTTTACTTCATGATTGAAACCATCAGGATTGAGGAGGGGAGAGTAAACATCTTTGAGCAGGACGATGAGAATTCCGACAGCGAAACCATTCCCGGAGGCTGGCTTGTTGAAATTGACAACTATCTCGACGACTATCAGACCACCTTCAACGAAACGCCCGACAAAACCGTGAGAATAACTCACCACACGCCCGAAATTCTTTCAGAGCAGCAACAAACGTGGTTCAACGACGAATTCAACGACATATTCAACCGACTTGAAAATGACGACATTCTGTCGCCTACATGGCCCGAAAAAATTGATATAACCTCTTTGGCACGATATTTCATCGTTTCGGAATTTTTAGGGAACATGGATGCCTACACCGGCAGTTTCTGGTGGCACAAAGATCTTGGAGAAAACACAAAATGGGTGGCAGGCCCGGTTTGGGATGTCGGCTATGTGCTCGACAACCGCGAATGGGTGTTCAACATGCGCGAGAATCCGAAACATGTTCATATAATCCCCAATGCCATACGCTACCCCGTGTTTCTCGATGAGGTGAAAAAAGAGTTTGCCAAACTGACACCTGAATTCATCACACAACACTACCGTGACACGGAAGCTTTCGTTAAAAGTTACTCCGACAGTTTTGAAGCGGATTATGTGCGGTGGCCGGGGTCGTTGTATTATAAGACACTTGACTGGTTTAAAGTGCACATCATTCCTAACAAATATGCACTCTTCACCGAAGATTTTGAGAATCTCTATCCCGACCCTTCCCGGATAGAACACATCACCTCAACCGCTGAGGGTAATCAGCCGACCGAAGTATTTGACCTCAGCGGCCGACGTTTGAACCCAGCTTCTACCCTCCCGGCCGGAATCTACATTTTCCACACCGGCAATCGGGTTGAGAAGCGGGTGATACGCTAAGAGGGTGTTTAATAATAACTGTTAATACCTCGGTCGAAAATCTACATTTATCGCACAAACGATTTCGCTGCCCTACAAGGTGTAGAGCAACGAATCGACAAGGAGGGGGATGAGCGTGGGGTCGACACCGGCCATGCGCAGATAGGGGGTGTCGGCGCGCATTTCGGCGATGAAGCTGTCGATGAGTTTTGCGCGGTCGGGCTCATCGGCACCACGCGCGGTGATGTTGAGCGAATAGAAGTTAAGCGCTTCTTTGAAACGCCCTTCCGCCAGGGCAAGATGCCCCATGTTGAGGTAATCGGCGGGGGTGGGATCGGTTGTCTCGATTACTTTTTCGTAGTATTTTCGGCTGCGCTCAAGGTTGCCGGTGAGGAGCAGGCACCACGCGAGCGGACGCAGGGCTTTCCCCGATTTCTCATCGAGATATTCGGCCTTGTAGTAGGCTGCGATAGCCTCGTCATACCGGCCTGTCTCAACAAGGCAACGCCCGATATTGAGAGCGGTGGCGGCATGCTCGGGATGACGCTCTTCAAGCACACGCAGGCGTTCGAGCGCCTCTTCCGGTCGGCCGAGTGTCATGAGGCAGCGTGCAAGCCGGCGCAAAGTCCAGTCGCTGCGCCCGTCGAGCATCTCGGCTTTCATGTAATAGTCGACAGCTCGGGCGGTGTCGCCGGTTTTCTGGAGGGCATAGCCTGTTTTCTGATAGAGCTGTGCCTCGGCTGCGCCATTCTCCTCCATGATGCGGAACGCCTGCAAAGCCTGGCCGTAGTAACCGTGGGTGAAATAGAACTCAGCCACCAGCGGGAGCATGCCGAGTTGCATGATGTCGCCTCGCAGAGCCTCAACCTCCACAAGGTTCACCCCACCCTCGAAGGGATTGCGGAACTCACCTTTGCGGCGGAACAGACGGAAGAAGCGGAACAGGTTCTGCACCTGCTTGTTGAACAGATTTTTTCGCCCGTCATTACCGGTTACCAACGACGAGGCCTGCAACTCGGCCAGTTGATCGCCCTGCGCCTTGAACTGCGAGAGCATCATTTCGCGCTGTGCAGCAGGCACATGATTGAGCGAGAGCATGAAGGAGAATTTATCGCTGTCGCAAAGGAACGGAGCGATTGCTATCACCTCGGCCACCGGCTGCATCCCTGCGGCATCGTTGCCGGCAAACTCCGAATAGTCGGTGTGGAACGGGAGAAACCAGTTGGCAGGCTCGTTGAAGAAGGGGAACGTTTTGAGGTGACTGAAAGTGCCCATCATCACATCTCCCCCCTCCTCCTGAATCTCGCTCATCTCTTTAAGTTTGTCGGCCAACCCCGATTTTTCGAGCATTTCGCTCCATTCGGGATTCTCCTCAAGGTCGGCCGGGTCGAGGTTCTCAATTTTTGAGTTGAGTTTCTTATCGAACTCGGGGCGGAGTTTCAGCATTTCAGGCACAACCTCATCACGAATCTTGCGTGTGATGCGGTCGGTGTCGATTGTTTTCACAAGTTCCATGTAGGCCGAGCGCAAATCGTCGGCCCAACCGTCGCGCTCGCGGAAAGCGTCGAGCTTTGCCCTGAGTTTTGCCGACAGGGGACGCTCCTTGCCGCTATGCAACAGCAGCATGAGCCCCACAAAAGCAGCCGTGGCCACATGGTCGTCGACCGAGGTGTAGGCTTCCAGCAGCAGATCGCAGCGGCGTTCGTCAACGAACTCGAGTCCGCCCAGCACAAGTCCCCACACCATCAGCCCGCGGAAATGAACAGGATAGTCGGCCGACGCAATCACCCCGGCCACAGCCTCGGCATCGGCCGCACTCAGCGGGTGGGTGACCCACAACCGGTTGAAAATGCGGCGCTCAATAGCCTCACCTTCGGCGAGCGATTGCCGCGACTTGGAGGAATGCACGCCTCCGGTTGCCACCATGTCGAACAGCGAGCCCTGCATGGTGGCATGCTTGTAGGCATCAATCAACGAAGCTATTGAATCGGTGCGCTGCATCTCCTCATAGCGCAGGGTATTGTAGTAGCAAGTGGGGGTGTCGCTTTTGTTGTTGTCGCGATCCAGACGGTCAACGATTTCAAGCACGGAATTTCCGAAATTTTTCACCATCTCGCCGCGGGCGGGGTCGTCGGCACCCTTGGCAGCGTAGTCGAGCATAAACCGGTACCCCTCCTCAACCGAGGCAATCTCGCGTGCCAACGCACCGTTCATCATTCCCTCGGCAAGCGAGCGGGCGAGTGCGAAAGCATCGCGCAAGCGGTGCCCGGCAACATATCGTTCAATACGTTTCTTAGTCTCGGCAAATATTTTTTTATCCATAATAGTGTCAATGTTATTTCCCCCCTATCATAACAATCCACCTAACAAAAATCTTGCCAAATCCACCGCCTGCCCCGCCTTAATTCTCCTTAATTATTCAAATTTTCTCAAAAGCTCTCGCAGATTACGCGGATTTCACGGATTTTCAACGGCAAATAAAACAAGAGAGTCTCCAGTACGCGGAGACTCTTTTTGAATATAAGTTACCTCTTGGGGTCCGATAGATTCAAACATTATATCACCTGATAACTACATTTGACGAAGTTGACCGATAGTCAACACGCACAACAGATTCTCCATTACCAATTCGATTTGGCAACGGATTTTGAGCCACTGTGCCCAATGGAACCCATGCACGCCGCTTACCTACCAATTCAGGTGATTTACCCGATGGGCAAGACTTGCTATTCCGATGAAAACTTCCCATTTGAATTTAAACGTTTGTTTGTGCTTTAATCTGTTGATTTTTCAACACTGCAAATATAGCATAAGCTTTTTATACTTACCAATGTTATAGATAAAAACCAATAGATTATCTCCGGCTTACTGAAACTCCTCTTCCGAAAAAATTCTAAAAAAAAAATCGTAAATTTGCGTAAAGTGAATTATCTAAAAAAAATGAGTCTATGAAACATTTGGCAGCCTGCATTATTACATTGATTCTTTCATTCGTAGGATTAAGCGTAAAAGCACAAAATTCAACTTCTACTCAAATTGAAATCGAGAATCTTTCAGCTAAAGTCAAAAAATTAGAGCACGAACTAAGCTATCTAAACTTAAGCTATAAACTTGGGATACTAAATAACCAAATTAATGTCGCCACGAGCGATGTGAATATTAAAGCTCTTGAAATGCAAGTATATGTATTTCACAATGATTTAATGACCAGCCAAGCACAATCTTACCATACTATATTAAAGGAATGGTATCAAGCAGCATTAGATAACAAACATTCTACGGAGTATTTATATAAAATGACTAAACTATTAGTTTCTTCGTCAACAGAAGAATTTACAGAAGACGAAAACAACTTATTAACTCAACAATGCGATGTCATCGAAAAAGCATTCGGTTCATTTGATGTATCATTGAATTTTGTAGAGAAACTTCTGGAAGTTTGGGGAAATCATTATTGAGCCTGGAAATTTCTTATTGCACCCACAATTATGCAGCATCTAAAAATCAAATATGCTAACCACTACTTCTAAATCTAATCATTCAATCATCAACTTTTATATTGCCGTAAATCAATACTGTCTTTAAGTCGAATTCAAATCAAAATAAGAGGTCGTCTATCAAGTATTTAGACAACTTGCACTATAGCAAAATTTACAATAGGCTGTTCACACCAAGATGCAAAATTATGCCACTATAACAGGTGGATACAATCGGCGGGCTTCGCACGCCGGATGCTCGGAATGCTCGGCTACCCCCGGCGCCTACGCTCCGCTGCGGCGGCGGGGGTTATGAAAAAATCGGCGGGCTCCGCACGCCGGCTGCGCCGGAGAGCACGTATAACACTTTTAAAACAGCCCATAAAACTGTCAATAAATCAGAGCACTAAAATGCTCTATAAATCAAGATATAAACCTGCCCGTAGATTAGACTATCAGCTGTTTGTAAAGGAGAATATAATCTGTCTGCAAATCAAAATACAAAAAGAGGCTGCCTAAATTTGTGAACTGCAATCCAAAAGTTTTTTAGTCAAACTCTTGGGGCCACTTCACAAATTTAGACAGCCTCTTTTTGAGCTTATTGAATAGTATTAACTACGCGGGGAATCAGTCTTTGTTGACGGGGAGGGCGGGGGTGGAGGGCTGGCGGATGCCGTCGCGGATTAGGAGAGCGTCGATTGTGGCATCCTTGCCGCGGAAGGCGCGGTAGAGCTCGGCGGGGTGACGTGTGCCGCCACGTTCAAGCACGTTGTGACGGAATGAGTCGGCTGTAGCACGGTCGAAAATGCCGTTCTCCTTGAAGTGGGCGAAAGCGTCGGCATCGAGCACCTCGGCCCATTTATAGGAATAGTAGCCCGAGGCATAACCGCCCGAGAAGATGTGGCTGAATGTGGGGGCTGTCATTGTGCCCTCCACGATGGGGAAAATCTGCACGCTTTCCATCGCCTTGCGCTCAAATTCAACGGGGTCGGCAACAGAGTCGGTCACGGTGTGCCATGCCATGTCGAGATAGCCGAACCCGAGCTGACGCATGCATGCGTAGCCGGCTCCGAACTGCGACGACTTGATGATTTTGTCAACGAGTGCCTGCGGCAGCTTCTCGCCGGTTTGATAGTGTTTGGCAAACGAATCGAGGAAATCTTTTTCGGTGAGATAGTTTTCGTTGAACTGCGAGGGGAGCTCCACGAAGTCGCGGTAGACGTTTGTACCTGCCAACGAGGCATATTTGCACTGCGACAGCAAGCCGTGAAGGGCGTGGCCGAACTCATGGAGGAATGTCTCAACCTCATAGGGGGTGAGAAGCGAGGGGGTGTCGGCAGTGGGCTTGGTGAAGTTCATCACGATAGTTACGTGGGGACGGTCGTTCACCCCTTCGGCAGTGGTGCTTTGGGTTTTGAACTCGGTCATCCACGCGCCTGGGCGCTTGGTGGCGCGGGGGAAGAAATCGGTGTAGATAACGCCGATGAAGTTGCCTTTGTCGTCGGTAACGTCAAACGCTTTCACGTCGGGGTGATAAACCTCGATTGAGCTGTTGGGGGTGAACTGCAGGCCGTAGAGCTTGGTGGCGAGACCGAACACACCGTCAATCACATTGTCGAGCTCGAAATAGGGGCGAAGCTGCTCCTCGTCGTAGCTGTAACGGTCGTTTTTGAGTTTGTTGGCATAGTAGCTGTAGTCCCATGCGTTGATTTCAACGGGCTTACCTTCGAGTTTCGAGGCGAAATCGGCCAGTTCGGCAAGCTCACGCTCCATTGCGGGCTTGTAGGCTTCGCGCAATTGGTCGAGCAGTTTGTAAACGTTGGCGGGATTCTCGGCCATTGTGCGCTGCAGGGCGTGGTCGGCATAGGTTTTGGAGCCGAGGAGGCGGGCAATGTCGAGGCGCACCTGAGCGATGCGCTTGATATTCTCGATGTTGGAGTATTCACCCTTGATGTTGCGGCCGGTGTAGAGGCGGTAGAACTTCTCGCGGAGGTCGGGACGTTCGGAATATTTCATGAAAGCCATGTAGGTGGGCTGTGCAAGGGTGAAGAGAAATTCACCTTTGCGACCTTTGGCTTCGGCAAGCTGCGCAGCCTCATCAACAATCCCTTTGGGGAGACCGGCAAGGTCGTCGGCTGTGAGCCAGATTTCGTAGGTGTTGAGTTCCTTGAGCACATTCTGGCCAAACTTAGTTGTGAGTTCCGACAGCTCGGCGCTGAGTTTCTTATAGGTTTCGCGGTCGGCACCCTGAAGGTCGGCACCCGAGAGAGCGAACGAATCGTAGGTGCGCTGGAGCAACATGGCATCCTCGGCATCAAGGTTCAGAGCCGCGCGGTTATCGTAAACGGCCTTTACACGCTTCCAAAGCGGCTCGTTGAGGGTGATGGAGGTGCTGTAATCGCTCAACTTGGGGGTCACGCGCATTGAAATCTCCATCATCTCGTCGTCGGCATCGGCCGAGAGGAGCGGATAGAACACGTTGAGCACGCGGTCGAGGTCGGCACCCGAGCGCTCCAGAGCCACAATTGTGTTTTCAAAAGTGGGAGCCTCGGGATTGGAGGTGATTGCATCAATCTCCTTGAGAGCCTTGGCGATGCCCGCGTCGATTGCAGGCTCATATTGTGCATTATTGATTTTGCTGAACGGCGCTGTGCCGTGCTCGGTTGCGAATGTTGTCGCAAACGGATTTTGAGCGGAGGTTTCCGCTCCGGCTGCATTGGCTTGTGTCATAATGGCGGTTGCAAGTGCCAAACCGGTTAATAGTTTCTTCATATCTTTTACTGTCTTTATAGTCATAAAGTTCACAAAGTTAACGATTTTTTCGCAATCAGCCGCCTGCATGGTTTGAAGAGAGACGGAGAATCTTAGAGCCCAGAGTCAAATTTTGAGAAAAGTGTTGCGTGGTGGGGAAGTTT
>CAJUIT010000007.1 GCA_910586565.1 uncultured Muribaculaceae bacterium
GATAGCCACCCTGATTGCGGTTGTAGCCGTTCTGACGGGGCTGGTAACCACCCTGCTGCTGACGGTAGTTGTTGCGGGGCTGGTAGCCGGTGTGCATTGTGTTGGTGGTCTGTTCGGTAGCTGCACCTTCGGCTGCGGGCGATGTTGTGGCGTCGGTTGCGGGAGCGTCGGTTGTCTGAGGCCTGTTGTAGGGGCGGGGCTGATAGCCACCCTGATTGCGGTTGTAGCCGTTCTGACGGGGCTGGTAACCACCCTGGCCATAGTTATTGCGGGGCTGATAGCCACCCTGACGGTTGTAACCGTTCTGGCGGGGCTGGTAGCCACCCTGCTGACGGTAGTTGTTGCGGGGCTGGTAGGGACGGTCCTCGCGGAAACCTTCGCGATGTTCGCCTGCTTCACCCTGGGGGGTGGCATTGTCGCCTGAATTTGCGTTGTAGTGATTCTCGTAATGGTTTTCAGAGCCGTGAACGGGGTTTTCGCCGATGGCTCCGGGCTGCCCGATGCGGGGGCGTTTCGGTTTTTTAGCTTCGTTAGCTTCCATGATTAATTAAAAAAGTTTTGCTGTAATAGCCAATTGGAACCTCCGGCATGGCCGGCATGGTTGCGGGGAGAGTTCTCGGTTAATTGCCAGTGACGGTGATTCCTGATTTTGCCGCCTCTCGGCAAGCTTTGGTTAAGAGTTCTAAAACAGTAAGTTATACAAAATTTTTCTATGAGTATCAATTTTAAAGCCACCCTCGTTGAAATCCGGGCAGACTTTACAAATTCCCTCTGTAAAACACAACGCAAAAATAGTTGAATTTGTCGACTCCACCAAGTTTAAAATGTCATAAAAATGACAAATTTCAGTCTTTTTACGTCAGAGCGGGAGAAAAACATCTTTTCGGGTGGTGTGTCAAAATTCATGACACACCGCCTTTAGGGCTAAGCAGGGAGGGTGCTGTCAGAATGGTTTGGATGGTAGGAGCTTGTGGGTGAGGTCGATGGGAGCGTACTGAAGTACGTGACCGAGACCGAATCCCGCAAGCGACGACCCAGACGAGCCATTCTGACACACCCTCTTGAGGAGTGCGCATTAAGCTGAGTGATAGTTGGGGATGTGGGAGGTGGGTCAGTTGTCGCGGGTGATGATGAAATCAATCAGCGACAGGAATGCGTCGCGCACGGCCGATTGGGGGAAGCGGTTCAAGAGTGCGGCTGCTTCGTCGCGCAGGCGCTGCATGGTTTGATAGGCATAGTCAACCCCGCCATTCTCAACGGCAAATTGGATAAGTGTGTCTATTTCAGTGGTTTCAAGCACATCCTTCTGCAGCAGAGCCAGCATCGCATCGCGCTTTTCGCCGGTTTGCGAGGCGAGAGCGTGGAGCAGCGGCAGAGTCACCTTCCCCTCGCGGAGGTCGTTGCCGGTGGGCTTGCCGATTTTCTCGTCGGAGAAGTAGTCGAAAATATCGTCCTTAATCTGGAAGCAGAGTCCTAAAAGGCGCGCAAATTCGCGCAGAGTGGTGAGGCGGTCGTCGTCCACATCAACGCCGTATGCACCCACTTCCACACACGACACAAAGAGCGATGCCGTCTTGCGGTAAATGATTTCGAAATAGGTAGCCTCGTCGGGGTGGTTGTAGCGTGCGTTGTAAATCTCGTCGAGCTCGCCGATTGATAGAAGGCGGCCGAGGTCGGAAATAGAGCGCACAATGCGTATGTCGCCTGTGTCGACACCTTGCAGCAGGGCATTCGACAGGAAGAAGTCGCCCACAAGCACAGCTAAATGGTTATCCCACGACCCGTTGATGGTGGGGGCGCCGCGGCGGGTGAGTGTGTCGTCAACCACATCGTCGTGAATGAGCGATGCGTTGTGGAGCAGCTCAACAGCCACCGCACCGGCAATAACCTTGTCGTTGACTTCGCCGAGCAGTTTGGCACTCAGCAACACGAGGATGGGGCGAATCTGTTTCCCTTTCTTCTCAAGGTAAGTTCTAACCACGTTGTTCATCAACACGTTGGGTGAGTCAAGGGTAGCCAGAATGCGGTCATTCAGCTGCTTGAGTTCGGGAGCCAGTGTTTGTTGAATTGTTTGAAACGTAGTCATTTTAGCGAAATATGGTGCAAAATTAGTAAAACTTGGGATATAAACCGCCCTTTCCCCGATTTTTTACATCACTTCTGTTCTTGCATCACCTTTCCCGCTATTACCACCTTCGGCTCTGCAACACCCTACTCTACGCGCGGCTGCCCCAAATGTCATCCACGTAGTCGACCTCTCGGTTCGTGTGTGCGGTTCCCTCCTCACGTAGAGCCGCCATACATGGCGGCTTGTAACTTCCCGTCTCCACGCCGATGGGATGTTTCGCTCGCAGATTACGCGGATTTCACAGATTTTCCATGCGGCCTGCCCGTGTAATGGCTTAGAAATTTCACAGATTATCAGATGCACCGTGGTGCATCCTTGCAATAGTGACACGCTCATTATGGAGGGGCAAGTGGTCGGAGACCACGGGGTCGTGGGTAACCCCACCATATAGCCGCCTTTAAGCGGCGTTTGGTGGGGACTGCCAACCGCGCACTCAACGCAACCTTGGAGAGGTGCGTTGCAAAAATAATTGGCATGTTGTGTGCTGTGTTTGCCGCCCCGGCTCAGCAGGCGTGCGAAGCCCGCCGATTTCTTCGTAACCCCCGCTGCCGTAGCGGAGCGTAGGCGTCGGGGGCATTCCGCGGCCATTAGAGATGGGATAGGCGTGCGAAGGCCGCCGATTGTATCATGCCTGTCCACTTCTCGCCCCCATTTTTTGTGCCCCATGTTTTTTGTTGTTGTGAAAAGTTGAAAACTTTTGCCACCCCCTCAAAATTTCGCGCCTTTTAACCCTCCTCCGCCACAGTTAGCCCTTTATCTTTGCGCGTTGATGCGCAAACTAATCACCACATCTCGCCCCATCAAGTTGCGTCCACCCATGCACGTCTCCCGTGGCTTCGCACGCTTCATCGTCCGTCCTCTCTCACGGGCCGAGCGCATCGTCATATCCCGCCTTGAGCGCACATCCTCAACCTCCCCTGTCCTCATCATCGATCCACCCGGCATCGACTCCACACCCATTCTCCGCCAATATCTCCACTACCGTCTCTCACTCTCCCTCCCTCACACCCTCGCCATCATCTGCGATGGGGCAACCCGTCACACCCACACCCGCCTCCCCGGCCACAGGCAGTTGTGGAACATCTCCCCCCGCAACCCCTCCAACCTGCGCGGTTGCAACCCCGAGTTCGCCCTGCTTCTCAACATGCAGAACTTCCGTAGTTACAGCCCCTTCCGCCGCAATCACCTCAACTTCCTTGACATCTGCCGGGCCATCTTCCCCTACGTTGGCAGCGGCCTCGTCATCCTCCACTATCAAGACACCCCCAAAGGGCGCAAATTCCCCCTGCAGTTGCAGCGCATCACACCCGACCCCTCCCCGCGCATCATCCTCCGCAGCGCCACAACCTACCTCATCATCCCATTCATCACCTACACCTCCCCACAACCACCCCCTCCATTATCAGAATCCACCCGTGAGGGCCCGCCTCACACACTCGTCCGAACTTTGCGGTGTGCCGGACTCCGCCCAACCACAGGCTCACGGTTTCTACGAACCCTCCCCCTGTGCAATCGCCCGGCCAGAGCTCTTTGACATTCTTTCCATAACCTCCCCCGCCGTTGTTCCATGTGGGGATAGAACAACAAATAGCCGTGGGAAATCGGGGAACGGGGTGGGAGATTCGGGCGAAAAGTGCTAACTTTGTGTGACGATGCAAGAACAGGATTTTGACATACATAACAGCGCGGTTGAACGTGACGGCGATTATGAACGCGCGCTGCGCCCCGGACGCTTTGAGGCTTTCTCGGGGCAGGATAAGATTGTGGAGAATCTGCGGGTGTTTGTGGCGGCTGCTCGCATGCGTGGCGAGCCGCTCGACCATCTGTTGCTCCACGGCCCTCCCGGACTGGGGAAAACCACACTGTCGGCGATTATCGCCAACGAGCTCGGCGTGGGGTTCAAGGTAACCTCGGGGCCGGTGCTCGACAAGCCGGGCGACCTCGCCGGCATTCTCACCTCGCTCGACGAGAATGATGTGTTGTTTATCGATGAAATTCACCGCTTGAGCCACACGGTTGAGGAGTATCTCTACTCGGCGATGGAGGATTACCGCATCGACATCATGATTGACAAAGGGCCGGGTGCGCGTTCGGTTCAGCTCTCGTTGTCGCCATTCACGCTTGTAGGGGCAACAACCCGCAGCGGATTGCTGACACCCCCTCTGCGTGCTCGTTTCGGCATCGACTGCCATCTGGAATATTATGACCACGAGGTGTTGGAGCGCATTATCCTGCGCTCGGCACGGTTGTTAGGGGTTAAGTGCAGCGGCGAGGCCGCTCATGAAATTGCCATGCGTTCGCGCGGCACCCCACGAATTGCCAATGCCCTGTTGCGCCGCGTGCGCGATTTCGCCCAGGTGAAAGGCTCGGGAAATATCGACCCCGAGATAGCCCGCTATGGTCTTGAGGCTCTGAACATCGACCGTTATGGCCTCAATGAAATCGACAACAAGATTTTGCTGACGATGATAACGAAATTCAGAGGTGGCCCTGTGGGGTTGACCACAATCGCTACGGCGCTCGGAGAAGATCCCGGCACAATCGAGGATGTGTATGAGCCGTTCCTGATAAAGGAGGGCTTCTTGAAGCGCACCCCCCGCGGACGAGAGGTTACCGACCTTGCATGGCGGCATCTCGGCCTCGACAATCCGGCCGTTACCGACGGTCTGTTTGCCTGACGGCCGTGTGATGCCTTAAATTCCAACTCATTTTAAATCAGTCAATACTCACATAATTCCACCTTCCGATGGCCGGAATAAAAAGTTTGTTTAAAGACACCGCCATTTATGGCGTGAGCAGCATTTTGGGGCGTTTCCTCAACTGGTGTCTCGTTCCGATGTACACCTACTGCTTCCCGGCAGCTGAATATGGCATCGTCACCAACCTCTATGCCTATGTGGCTCTGGCGATAATCATTCTAACCTATGGAATGGAAACCGGTTTTTTCCGTTTCGCCAATCACGACCGCTGGACCGACCCCGGGCAGGTTTACACCACCACATTGCTTTCGGTGGGGAGCACTTCGGTGCTTTTCATGATTGTGGTGTGCGCGCTCTCGCCCGATATTGCCCGTTGGCTCGATTGCGGCGACAGCCCCTCCTACATCTGGATGATGGCCATAGCGGTGGCGATGGATGCCTACACGTCGATTCCCTTCGCCTATCTGCGCTACCGCAAACGCCCTGTGAGGTTCGCCACGCTCAAGCTCATCAACATCGGGGTGAACATCGGGTTGAACCTGTTTTTCATCGTTCTGTGTCCGGTGATATGGAAATCGGCGCCCGAATGGATTGCGTGGTTCTACAACCCCGGTTTCGGCATCGGCTACATTTTCCTTGCCAACCTTATCAGTTCGCTTGTGACTTTGCTCACGGTGGTGCCCGAAATACTCGCTGAGAATTATAATTTCTCGGGTAAGTTGTTGCGCGAAATGGTGCGCTACTCCTTTCCGCTGCTGATTATCGGCATCGCAGGCATCATGAACCAGACGGTCGACAAGATTCTCTACCCCATGCTTATTGCCGACCGTGAGGTGGCAATGACGGGGCTCGGTATCTATGCCGCCAACTACAAGATAGCGTTGGTGATGGTGGTGTTCATCCAGGCGTTCCGTTTTGCCTATGAGCCGTTTATCTTCGCCCAGAACAAAGAAAAGGGTGAGGGGAAGGAGAAGGCCTACAGCGACGCTATGACATGGTTTGTGATTTTCAGCATGTTGATTTTCCTGGGAGTTATGTTCTATCTCCCGGTGCTGAAATATTTCATCTCACCAAAATATTTCGAAGGGTTGCGCGTGGTGCCCATAGTCATGTTCGCCGAGGTGTTTTTCGGCATTTTCTTCAATCTGTCGCTGTGGTACAAGATTACCGACCGCACCATCTGGGGCACTTGGTTCTCTCTGGCAGGCCTCGTTGTAACCCTCGCACTCAACATTATTTTTGTTCCCCGCTTCGGCTACATTGCCTGCGCATGGGCGGCGTTTTGCTGCTACGGGGTGATGATGGTGGCGAGCTATGTGATAGGGCGCATCAAGCATCCGATTGACTACCGGATAGGGCGCATCACTTTCTACTGTGCGGTTGCATTAGTGCTGTGGGGGGCCTCGTCGTTGCTCACAACCGGTTCGAATGTGATTGATTTCGCCACGCGCTTCCTGCTGCTGTGTGTCTACGCCGGTGTTGTCTATGTGGCTGAACTTCGCAAAAGGGTGAAGGCATGAAAGTGTTGTTGCTCAGCACCAACGAGAGCAAGGGTGGTGCCGCGATGGTCACCCTCAGGCTCACTCGGGCGTTGCGTGACGCAGGAATTGATGCCCGCATGCTTGTGGGGAACGGTGACTGCTCCGAACCGTGGATTGACCGCGTGGGGCAGCTGCGACTGAAAACAGCCAAGGTTGCCGAGCGAGGTGAGATATTTCTCAACAACGGCTTCGACATGCACGACCTCTGGAAGGTTTCATCTGCACGGTTCGGTGCAGGTGTCTGCAATCATAAGTGGGTGAAGGAGGCCGACGTAATTGTGCTAAACTGGGTGAATCAAGGTTTTATGTCGCTTGCCGACATGGAGGCTTTGGTTGTCATGAACAAGCCTGTTGTGTGGTGGATGCACGACCTTTGGTGTGCCACCGGCATTTGCCATCTTCCGGGCGACTGCCTACGCTTTGAGGGTGAGTGCGGCGATTGCCCGTTTCTGCACGGGTGTGCCCGACCGGCCGACTTGTCTCACAAGGTATGGGAGCGCAAAATGCGTGTTTTTGCCAACAGTGGCATAAGGTTCGTTGCCGTGAGCCGTTGGCAACGTGATGTGGCTTTGCGCAGCTCACTGCTCGGTGGGATGGATATTGATGTGATACCTCACGCATTCCCAGTTGAGGACTATGATTTTAAAGGGGCGCAGGGTGAAAAGAAAGCTATTGTGATGGGTGCGGCACGGTTGGACGATGCCGTTAAAAATCTCCCCCTGGCTGTTGAGAGTCTCAACCGGTTCAAGGCATTATATCCGCAGATTGCAGCGCAAACCGAGGCCGTGTTTTTCGGCGGATTGCGCGATGCGTCGATTTTGAACGCCCTTGAACTGCCTCACCGTTATCTCGGCCCTCTGGATGCCGACAGTGTGCGCCGGCTTTATTCCTCGGCTTCTGTGGTGCTTTCCACCTCGCGGTTCGAGACGATGGGGGCGACCCTTATGGAGGGGATGGCGGCCGGAGCAATTCCCGTGACATTCGCAACCGGCGGCCAGGGCGACATAGTGACCCATGGCGAGAACGGCTTCATCGCCACCACAGGTTCGGCCGATTCGGTTGCCTCATGCCTCGCTGCAGCTCTCGCTCCCGAGCCCCCCTTTGCCCGCGAGGCGCAGCACCTCTCGGTAGCAGCCCGTTTCTCCGCCCCCGCCGTCGCCAACGGCTTCATCACCCTGTTCAAAAGCCTGTTGGCCAATAAATAATCGAAAAATCTCAGTTGATAAAATCGGCTTCGCCAACGTGAACCGGCAACAGGCCGACTTTCGCTATTTTTTTCGTCGAAGATTCTTCTTATCTTTGCATTATTGAGCGGTTCAATAATTGCGATTGTCGCTCAATGAAGATAGAACCGTCTCCTATTAATTTACCCGGTAGATTATGCAACCCGTTACACCCCGATGGATTCAGCGTTTTGAAAATTTCAAAACGGCTTATCGTCGACTGGAAGAGGTAATTGACAAGCTCGATGCCATGTATCCGGTTGACGAAATAACTCTGCGCATTTTTGAAGATTCCATTCTGCAGCGCTTTGAATTCACCCAGGAGCTTGCATGGAAGGTTATAAAAGATTACCTGTACTATCAAGGAGATGATTCGATTATCGGTTCGCGCTCGGCTTTTAGAAAGGCATTGCAGCTTGGGATTATAGCTGACCCTATGTGGATGCAGACCATTGAGGACCGCAATCTTACGTCGCATAAATATGACGAAGGGGTTGCATCCGGTGTGAGCAAGCGTGTGAGGGAGTGCTACATGGGCCTGTTCCGTGATTTTGCAGCGGAGATGACGGGCAGGCAAATTGCCGATTTGCAGTGATTTATGCGATGATAATGCCCCCTCAACATAATTTCGGACTTACCGATGTGGAATTGCAACGTCTCATCGACGTTGTGCGCGGGTTTGCGCACGTTGAAAAGGCCATAATTTATGGCTCGAGAGCAAGAGGAACCAACCGCCGCTTTTCCGACATTGACCTCACGTTGACCGGAGACCGTCTCACAATTGACGATTTGACACGAATTGACGAAGCGATAGATAACCTGCTGCTTCCCTATGAGGTTGACCTGTCGCTTTATGCCTCCTTGACTAACGAGGCTCTTTTATCTGATATCGCCCGCGATGGGGTGGATCTGTTGGCTTGATGAGGAGCGAAGACCCTTTATTACATGCCTGCGGTGGCGGCGCTGAGGCCGGCGAGGCCGATGAGGGCGCCGAAGAACACGATGAGCACGATGATGCCTATGAAGGAGATTACCGTGCCGGCGATGGCCAGGCCGCGGGGAGCCTTGAAGAGGCCGATGATTGAGAAGATTGCACCCAGCAACCACAGAATGACGTCGACAAAGGGAACCCAGCAGAATAGAAATGCCAGCAGGGAGAGCACAAAGCCTGCAGTACCGAGGCCGTTTGTTTTCGGGCGTATGATTACAGGGGGCTGCTGGTTGTAGCCTTGTTGAAAAGCTGCGTTATAGCCGTTCTGATAGTGGGGATTGTAGCCGTTGGAGGGTTGACCATACCCGTTTTGCTGCTGATTGTACTGATTTTCCATAGCTTTGATAGTGGTTGAGGCTGTGAATCGGTTGCAAATATACGATTTTTCAACGTAAGTGCCTCAATTAATCGAAACGGTTGATGAGAACTTTTGAGATTTGCGAAGTGTTTAGTTGCAAGAGGGTATGTTCCAATCGACTATGACAGTCACTGAATATATTAACTCATTTATTTGAGACAGTTATCACAAAATTCAAATTACGATATGAAAAATTCCGTTGCAAAAGCCGTTGCCGCCGCGTTGGCTGCATCTGCCGCTATATTTGCCCCGTCGCCTGCCGAAGGGTGCTCGCGAGTGCTCTACAAAGGGCTCGATTCATTGTTTGTGGTGGGGCGGTCGCTCGACTGGAAAACCCCCATCCCCACAAATCTCTATGTTTATCCCCGCGGCATCGCCAAAAAAGGTTCCGATGCACCCGGTGCGATAGAGTGGACCTCGAAATATGGCAGTGTGTATGCTGTTGGTTATGACGGCGGCATCACCGAGGGGATGAATGAAACCGGCCTTGTTATCAACGGGCTGTTCTGCAAGGGAACGGTGTATGTGAACGAGCAGACAGCCAACCGCCCCCCGATGTCGATGGCAATGTTCGTTGGTTGGTTGCTCGATATGAATTCAACCACTCAGGAGGTTGTTGACGTTCTCAAGCAGCAGAATTTCACCATTGGTGGCGCCACGTTCGACGGCGGTACCGTTTCAGCCCTTCACTGGGGCATCACCGATGCCACAGGAGCATCGGCAATCCTTGAGTTTGACAACGGAACGGTGAAAGTTTACGACATGGGCGATTACAGGGCCATGACCAACGACCCTCAATGGCCTGCCATGACCGCCATTATTGATTACTGGGAAGGAATAGGGGGTAAAAACATGCTTCCCGGCACCGTGACGAGTCCGAGCCGCTGTGTGCGCGCCAACTATTTCGCACATCATGTGGAGGCTGTTGCCGACCCCGAGGTCGCCGTTGGCATCACCCGCAGCATTGTTGAGTATGTGAGTGTGCCCTACACTTACATGATTGAGGGTGAGCCGAATCTGTCGTCGACACAATGGCGCAGCTATTCCGACATCAAAAACCGCCGTTACTGGTTCGACGTTGTGACCAATCCCGGTGCATATTACATCGACCTTACCAAGCTCGACCTTTATCCCGGTGCTCCTGTGCTGAAACTCGACACCGCAAAGTCGACCGACCTTGTGGGATGTGTGAATAGCCATCTGAAAGTTTCAAAGGGGTTCACACCAATGTATTGATTTGGGGAAAACTTAGGTTTATTGAGGCTGCAGAATGCTGGCCGCCTCCCGGCGGTCGGCATCGATGGCCATACGTAGCGCGTCGAGCGAAGGAAACTTTTGCTCGGCGCGCAACCGTTTTATAAATTGCAATTGCATTTCGGCACCATAGAGATTGCCTGAAAATTGGAGCAGGTGAGCTTCGATTGAAAGCTGAGGAGCCTTCGAATTATCAACCGTGGGGCGGTGGCCGATATTCACCACGGCACCGCACGGCGAACCGTCAGGGAGAATGGCGCGTGCTGCATACACACCAGGCAGGGGGATGAGCTTGCGGGTGTCGGATGGTTGGAGGTTGGCGGTGGGGAATCCTAATTTACGGCCAATCTGTCGGCCATGCTCAACAGTGCCGGCGAGGGTGTAGGGGCGGCCGAGAAGCTGCGCGGCACCCTCGGCATCACCATTATCCGAAAGTAGGCCGCGAATCACCGAAGAGCTCACGCCGAAGCCGTTGTGGCTGTATTCCATCCCCTGCACAAGTTCCACGCCGCAGTTGCGGGCGATAGCAAGGTAATCGTGAAAGTCGCTCGGGGCATCATGACCGAAACGGTTGTTGAACCCGAGCAGCAACCGCTCCACGTTGAATCGGTTGCGGAGCATGTGCAGGAAATCGAGCGACGATGTGTGCCTGAGTTCGGCATCGAAAGGAATTACCGCCGGTGTAACCCCGGCGTCGGTCAGGAGGGCTGCTTTTTCGGCCGGCGTTGTGAGCAACCGCGGCGAGCGTGCGGGTGCAATCTCATCGAACGGATGGTTGGAGAAAGTGACTGCAAGCGGTTCCAGCCCGTGTGCCGCGGCATCGGCTTTGAGTGTGTCGAGAAGGAAACGGTGCCCCGCGTGCACGCCGTCGAACATCCCCACCACAGCCATGCGGCGGCATGATGAAGATGTTGCGTTATCTATCGGGGTGACGTTATTTGCTGTTGCTTCCACGTTCTCAGTTTTTTTGTTATCACGCGCTGCGGCGTCAGCAGCTTTTGACTCTGATTAGAGTGAGCCCGTCGCGCAGCGGGAGGATGACTTTCTCCAATGTGGGGTCGGCGGCCACTGCGTCGTTGAAAGCTATGATGCCACGTGTTTGTGCGTCGCGGTTATTTTCGGGGTCGGTTACTTTGCCGTCCCACAGCGTGTTGTCGGCAATGATGAATCCGCCCGGGCGCACAAGTGGGCGCACCATTTCGAATGTTTCGAGGTAGGTGCGTTTGTTGGCGTCCATGTAGATGAGGTCGTAGGGAGCGGGGAGCGTGGGTGCAATTTCGGCAATGTCGCCGATGTGGAGCGTTATCCGTTCTCCGGCGTGGTCGGCGGCAAACTGGCGGCGGATAAAATCCTCCATCTCGTCGTCAATCTCAACGGTGTCGACATGACCTCCCGTGGGGAGTCCCTCGGCGATGCAGAGAGCCGAGTATCCTGCGTAGGTGCCGATTTCGAGCACCCGTTGCGGCGCAATCATTGCCGTGAGCATTTTGAGCAGACGACCTTGCAGATGCCCCGAACACATGCGCGGATAGAGCAGACGCAAGTGAACGTCGCGCCCGAGCTTGCGCAGATGTGGCGGTTCGGGGTCGATGTGTGTCAGCACATATTGTTCGAGTCTGTTATCCATTGCGATGCAGGGTTAGAGGAGTGCCTCGATGCCGAGACGGTAGGAGTCCATGCCGAATCCGGCAATGGTTCCGCGGCATGCCGGGGCGATGAGTGATGTGCGGCGAATCTCCTCGCGGGCCGCGATGTTGGAGATGTGCACCTCAACCACGGGGCGGTCGATTGAGCGGATGGCATCGGCCAAGGCAAGCGACGTGTGGGTGTAGGCACCGGCGTTGAGCACAATGCCTGCAAGCTCCTCGTCGAATCCCGACTCATGAAGCCGGTCGATGAGGTCGCCTTCGTGGTTGCTCTGGTAGTATTCGATTTCCACACCGGGATAGTCGACCGACAGAGCTTTGAGATATTCATCCATCGACACACGCCCGTAGACCTCGGGTTGGCGTGTGCCGAGCAGATTGAGATTCGGGCCGTTGATAATCAGTATTTTGGGCATGGGTGTTTATAGACAAAAAGACGAAAAGACGAAAGACGAAAAGCGAGAGTAGTTTTTAGTTTTTAGTTTTTAGTTTTGAGTTTTTAGAGGCTTCGCCGAAAGCTAATTTCTAACTTCTGACTTCTTGCTTCTTGCTTCTGACTTCTGATTACTACTTCTTTTTCACTTCCACGCGGGTGGTTGGGGGGAGCTGGGTGTTGCGCTCGTCGACGGCATCGACAACTTCGTGGGCGAGGTGGATGAATTCGTGTGCCATCATGGTGTCTTTGAGGGCAATCGGGGTGCCGGCATCGGCATCGTCGCACACGTCGGCCACGAGTGGAATCTGAGCGAGGAGCTTTATGCCGAGTTCCTGAGCGAGTTTCACGCCCCCCTCGCGCCCGAAGAGATAGTAGCGCTCTTCGGGGTGCTGCGCGGGGGTGAACCATGCCATGTTTTCCACAAGGCCGAGGATGGGCACGTTCACTTTGTCGCCGGTGAACATAGCAATCCCCTTGCGGGCATCGGCCAGGGCCACCTCCTGTGGGGTGGAGACAATCACCACTCCGGTTATGCCGAGAGTCTGCACAAGGGTGAGGTGGATGTCGCTTGTTCCCGGGGGCATGTCAATCACAAAGTAGTCGAGCTCGCCCCAGTCGGCATCGGTGATGAGCTGTTTGAGGGCGTTGGAGGCCATGCTGCCGCGCCATAGAACGGGTGCGTTCTTGTCAACGAGAAATCCTATGGAGAGGAGTTTCACGCCATATTTCTCCAGAGGGATGATGAGTTCGCGGCCGTCGACTTTGTGCATGTAGAGTTCGGCATCCTCAACACCGAACATCTTGGGCATTGACGGGCCGAAAATGTCGGCGTCGAGCAGCCCCACGCGGTAGCCTTCGCGGGCGAGTGCCACGGCGAGATTGCTGGCTACGGTAGATTTGCCGACACCCCCTTTGCCCGAGCTCACGCCGATGATGTTCTTCACCCCGGCCAGCGGCTTCACAGCGGGCTGGGGAGCCTGCACGCGGGTTTTCACGGCGATGTTCCCTTTGATGTCGACTTCGGGGGATATGTAGGTGGTGATTGCGGCTTCGGCTGCGCGCACCAGCGATTTGATAAACGGGTCGGTGGGCTTGTCGAAAATCAGCGAGAAGCTCACTTTGTTGCCGTCGATGCGGATGTCGTCCTCAACCATTCCGGCCGACACGATGTCTTTGCCTGATGCGGGATAGCGCACGTTTTTGAGCGCGTCGATGATGAGTTGCGGGTATAAGCGATCCATTGTGGAGTTGTTTTGCAGGTTAAAGTGTGAAGGGAATCAGCATTGAATCTCGCCGCGCGAGAAGCTGCGGTAGGTGTCGTGGGGAATCTCGTCGGTGGGTTCGGCAAGCTCCTTTCCGTGATCGAGCGGGAATGCTATATATTTTATAGTTAGGCCGCGGTCGAGCCACTGTTGCTCATAGAAAGTGCGGATGTTGAGAATCTCGTCGGCCACACCGCTGTGGTAGAGGTCGTCGGTGTTCACCTCGGGGGTGATGCCGTTAAGCTCGGTGAGCAGTCGGGTGTAGGTGTAGAGGAAGGGACTGTCGGTTTTGAGCCTTACAACACCTCCGTCGACGAGCACCTTGCGGTAGAGGTCGAGGAATCCGGTTGAAGTGAGGCGCTTGCGCACCTTTTTCATCTGCGGGTCGGGGAAAGTAATCCAAATCTCGCTCACTTCGCCGGGGGCGAAGAAGTGGCTGAGGAGCTCGATGTTGGTGCGCACAAACGCCACGTTGGCAAGCTTCTCGTCGCGGGCCTGACAAGCTCCGGTCCACATGCGGGCACCCTTTATGTCGATGCCGATGAAGTTTTTGTTGGGATAGCGTCGGGCCAATCCCACGGTGTATTCCCCTTTCCCGCACCCGAGTTCAAGCACAATCGGGCCGTTGTTGTGGAAATAATCTTCGTGCCAGCGGCCGCGCAGGGGGAATCCCTTTTCCTTGAGCACGCCAAACGGATATTGGAAAACGCAGTCGAGCGTTTCCATCTCCTTAAATTTCTTGAGTTTGTTCTTTCCCATATTCAGGTTGTTGTCAATGCAAAATTACTAAAATTTCACCTATCCTCAAAGGAGCATTCTCATTGCGAGACCTGATTGCCAAGGCGTGAAATCATTGTGGAAAATAATTTTTAAACAGATTCGAAAATTTGGAATGGTGAGAAAGAGTTTCTATCTTTGGGAAAGTGAAATTCGGGGCATCCCCCCAATGCTTCAAAGTCTTATGATTCACGTTGAATTTCCCGCCGGTGTTGACGTCAGAAACCAGAAGTTGCCCTTTTTCCTGGCAACCGAGGAGCATCTGGCGCGTAACTGCCGCGGGGAATATTTTTTTATGTGGCAGGTTGAGCCAACCGTTATCTTCGGGCGCAACCAGAATCTTGAAGCGGAGGTGAATGTGGCATTCTGCAAAGAGAAGGGGATAGCCACTTATCGGCGAAAGAGCGGAGGAGGGTGCGTCTATGCCGACCGCAACAACATCATGTTCAGCCACATCACCTCCTCCGATGCCGTTGCCACCACCTTCAGCCGGTTCACCGGTGAGGTTGCCGCCATGTTGCGCGGAATGGGGATTGTCGATGCTGCCACCACCGGGCGTAACGACATAATGATTGGCGACCGCAAGGTGAGCGGCTACGCTTTCTATCACATCGGCTGCCGCGACGGCTCGCGAGCCATCGTTCACGGCACGATGCTCTACGACGCCGACATCGACACTATGACGCGGGCACTCACTCCATCGCAGGTGAAACTGCAGGCCAAAGGTGTGCCGTCGGTGCGCAAGCATGTCACCACTATCAGGGAACATTCCGATGTGTCGCTTGAGGCCTTCAAGGCACATGCAAGTTCCACCCTTTGCTCATCGTCGCTCACCCTCACCGAGGCTGACATTGAGGAGATTCGCCGCATTGAGCAGGGCTATTATGCCTCGGATTGGATTCTCGGGCGCCGTAGGGCGGGAAATGCTGCACCCCGGCGAATAGAGGGGGTGGGTGAATTTGTGGTGAATATGCGCACCAATAGAGAGCCCACGCGCTGCATTGAGGCTGTCGACCTCACGGGCGATTTCTTTATCACGGGCGACCTCGACAATTCTCTGATAAAACCGTTGACAGGAGCCGAGCTCACCCGCGACGGACTGGAACAGGCGTTGTGCGGCATCGACACCTCGGCCATTATCCATAATCTGTCGAAACATGAATTTATAAACCTGTTGCTGGATGCGGCGCCGCATTGACGGCTTCCCACACCTACAGGCTTAACAAAGATACCTTAAATCACAACCTATATGGAAGAACCTAAAAAAACTTGCCTCCACAGCCGCCATGTGGCGATGGGCGCGTTGATGAGCCCCTTTGGCGGATTCGACATGCCTATTCAGTATCGCGGCATTGTTGAGGAGCACAACGCTGTGCGCAACGACTGCGGTGTGTTCGACGTTTCACACATGGGGGAGGTGATAGTCACCGGCCCCGATGCCACACGTTTTGTAAACTACATTTTCACCAACGATGTTGCCGACGCTTTTCCCGGTCAGTGTCTCTATGGCATGATGCTAAATGAAGCCGGAGGTGTTGTCGACGACCTGTTGGTGTATAAATTTTCCGAAGAGAAATATCTGCTCGTAATCAACGCCTCAAACATCGCCAAGGATGAGGATTGGATTGTTGAGCGCATGAACGATGTCAACCCCGACAATCCCGAAGGACTCCCGTTCCGCGTGGATGTGGAACTCGTGAGCGAAGTTGTGGCGGAGCTTGCCGTGCAGGGGCCTAAGGCCGAAGAGGTGGTGACTCAAGTGCTCGGTATTGATTGCGCCGACCTTACGTTCTACACTTTCAAGGAACTGTCGGTCGACGGTCATGACATACTTGTGAGCCGCACCGGCTACACCGGGGAGGACGGCTTCGAGATTTATGCCGAGGATGAGGTGATTGAATCGTTCTGGGACCGCCTCATGGAGAGCAAACGTTGCGAACCTTGCGGCCTCGGATGCCGCGACACGTTGCGTTTCGAGGTGGGTCTGCCGCTCTATGGCGATGAGCTTGCCGACGACATCACCCCTGTTGAAGCCGGGTTGAGCATGTTTGTGAAGCTCTACAAAGGGCCTTTCATGGGGCAGCAGGCTGTGGCGTTGCAGAAAGCCGAGGGCGCGGCGCGCAAAATAGTTGGTCTGGAACTGGCCGACCGTGCCATCCCCCGCCACGGCTATGAGGTGCTTAATGAGGCCGGCGAACCGGTGGGACAGGTCACCACGGGCTATCATGCCATCTCGGTTGACAAGAGCATTGCAATGGCGCTTGTCGATGCTGAATACACGGCACTCGGCACGCCTCTCAGCGTCAGAATCCGCAAGAAAACTTTCCCCTGCACCGTCACGGGCAAAAAATTCTATAAAAAGTCGTATAAGAAATAAGAAGAAAGAAGTTAGAAATCAGAAGTCAGAAGTCAGAAGTGAGAAGCGAGAAGTCAGAAATCTGAAGTCAGAAGTCAGGATTCGGCGAAGTCTCTGAAAACTTAAAACTAAAAACTCAAAACTAAACTACCATGATTAAATACAGCGAAACCCACGAATACGTTCGTGTTGAAGGTGAATTCGGATTTATCGGAGTGTCGGACTATGCTCAGAAGCAGCTCGGCAATGTTGTGTATGTCGACATGCCCGAAGTTGGCGACGAACTTGAAGCCGGCGAGGATTTCGGCGCTATTGAAAGCGTGAAGGCCGCTTCCGACCTCATCGCTCCCGTGAGCGGCGAAGTTGTTGAAATCAATGAGGCGCTTGAGGAGAATCCCCGCCTTGTCAATGCCGACGCTATGGCCAACTGGATTGTGAAAGTGAAGATTGCCGACCCCGAACAGCTCTCGGAGCTTATGGATGAGGAGCAATATGCCGCTTTCTGTGCTTCGCACTGATGCGACACACGACAGCTACTTAAAAAAACAACCTGTTCACCCACAGTTATGCACAGATATTTTCCACACACAGCAGGCGAGATTGAACAAATGCTCGCCCGCTGCGGCGTGTCGAAAATCGCCGACCTCTACAGCGATGTTCCACCGCAGCTCATGCTCGCCGAGCCTTACAGGCTTCCTGCCGAAATGAGCGAAACGGAGGTGCGCGAATTTTTCGACACACTCGCCGATATGAACCGACCGTTGAAAGCCTGTTTCGCAGGGGGCGGATTCTACGACCACTACACCCCGGCAGTGGCCTCCTCGATAGCTTCACGCTCAGAGTTCCTCACCGCCTACACCCCCTATCAGCCTGAAATCTCGCAGGGCACGTTGCAATATATCTTCGAGTATCAAACGATGATGTCGCGCCTCACGGGGCTTGAAATCTCCAATGCGTCGATGTACGACGGCGCAACTGCCACCGCCGAAGCCATGATGATGGCCGTGGCCGCCGGGAGGAAGAAACGCCGCGTGCTCGTGTCGGCAACGATAAATCCCGCCGTGCGCGCCGTGGTCGACACCTACGCACGCTTTCACGGTGTGGAAATCGAAACCGTGAAGGAAACCGACGGTGTGACCGACCTCACCGACCTCGCGCGTTTGCTTGACGCTCACAACGATGTGGCAGGCGTGATTATGCCTCAGCCCAATTTCTACGGCATCGTTGAGAATCTCGACGGTGTGGCCGACATGGTTCATGCCAAGAAAGCGTTGCTGATAATGAATTGCGTGGCCGCCGACCTCGCCACATTGCGCACCCCCGGTGAATGGGGAGCCGACATTGCTTGCGGGGATGCTCAGTCGCTCGGCATTCCGTTGAGCTACGGCGGCCCTTATCTCGGCTATCTCTGTGCAACGAAAGCCTTGATGCGCAAGATGCCCGGCCGCATCGTCGGTGCCACAACCGACGGTGAGGGGCGCCGCTGTTTCGTGCTCACACTTCAGGCCCGCGAGCAGCACATCCGCCGCGAGAAAGCCACATCCAACATTTGTTCCAACCAGGGGTTGATGACGCTGTTTGTTGCCGTGTGCATGAGTCTGCTCGGCACGGCAGGGTTGCGCGAGGCTGCCTATCGCGGGCATCAGACGGCATGCTACCTGCTCGATTCGCTTCTGAAAGCGGGTCGTTGCCGCCTGCGTTTCCCCGATAAACCGTTCCTCAACGAGTTTCTGCTCGAAACCGAGGTGGATGTAGACATGCTCATCAGCCGCTGCATGGAGCAGGGGATTCTCCCCGGCATAAAACTCGGCGAGAACCTGTTGCTGATGGCAGCCACCGAGATGCAGACCCGCGAGGATGTTGACCGGCTCACTGCCATCTACAAAAGCCTTTGTTGAATAATCACCCCACAGAACACATTCACATGAACAGAGAACTCTACGGCAAGCTGGTGTTTGAGCTGTCGCGTCAGGGAAGGCGCGGCTACCGGCTTCCCGACAATCATATCCCCGACAATTTCACGCCTGCCGACGACACGGTGCCCGAGATACCCGACAATCTGTTGCGCCGCGATGCGCTAACACTTCCCGAGTGTGACGAACTCACCGTTGTGCGCCACTACAACAACATGTCGACCAACAATTTCGGCGTCGACACCGGGTTCTATCCCCTCGGGTCGTGCACAATGAAATATAACCCGAAAATCAATGAGGAGATGGCAACGCACCGTGCGTTTACCCGCACTCATCCTGCCGCGCCGCAACAGGATGTTCAAGGCAATCTGAAGCTCTATCACACCCTCCAGACATATCTTTCGGAAATCGGCGGGATGGCTGAATTTACCCTCAACCCCTTTGCCGGTGCTCATGGCGAGCTTACCGGACTGATGGTTATCCGCGCCTATCACGACAGCCGCAATGACCGTCAGCGCCGCAAGGTGATTGTGCCCGACTCGGCTCACGGAACCAATCCCGCTTCGGCGGCTGTGGCCGGTCTTGAAGTTGTGGAGGTGAAGAGCCGTCCCGACGGTACGGTGGATGTCGACGACCTCCGCCCGCTGCTCGATGAGACTGTGGCTGCCGTGATGATGACAAACCCTAACACGTTAGGGCTTTTCGAACGGAATATCCCCGAAATCGCGCGTCTGGCGCATGAAGCGGGGGCGCTGATGTACTACGACGGAGCCAATCTCAACCCTATGCTCGGCATCGCCCGTCCCGGCGACATGGGCTTCGATGTGATGCACATAAATCTCCACAAAACATTCTCCACGCCCCACGGTGGCGGTGGCCCCGGCTCCGGTCCGGTGGGTGTGCGTGCGGGGCTTGAACAGTTTCTGCCACTTCCCCGTGTGGAAAAAATCGAGGCTCCCGACGGCGGCGAAGCCTACAGGCTCGTCACCGAATCAACTGAGGCACTCGGTGCTGTTTCGGCGACTCTCGGCAACTTCGCCGTGCAGGCTCGTGCTCTGGCCTATATCCTCTCGCTCGGAAGCGAGGGGCTGATGCAGGTTGGCCCGCTCGCAACGCTCAATGCCAACTACATCAAGGAGAGCCTGAAAGATGATTATCTTCTCCCCATCGAAGGTGTTTGCAAGCATGAGTTCGTGTTCGACGGTTTGCGCGACAAATCAACCGGCGTGACAACCCTCAACATCGCCAAGCGATTGCTTGACCACGGTTACCACGCACCCACCATCTATTTCCCGCTGCTCTTCCACGAGTCGCTGATGATCGAGCCTACCGAAACCGAAAGCAAAGAGACTCTCGACAGCTTCATTGAGGTGATGCACGACATTGCACGCGAGGCGAGGGAAACTCCCGATGTGGTGCTCACAGCCCCGCACAACACCCCCATCGCTCATCCCGACGACACGGCGGCAGCGCTCAATCCGGTTACAACATTCACCCTTTGACCCCCAACGCCATGACTGCATTTGATTGTATTGTTATAGGGGGCGGCCCCGCCGGCTATGAGGCCGCCGCTATCGCCGCCAACCGAGGTGAAAATGTGTTGCTTGTGGAGCGTGATAACCTCGGGGGCACCTGTCTCAACCGAGGTTGTATCCCCACAAAAGCGTTCTGCCGCTCGGCTCAGGTGGCCATTGATGCCCGTGAGGCGGCAAGCTTCGGCATCAAGCTCCCAGCCGGAGAGGTTTCCGCCGACATGGAAGCCATTGTTGCTCGCAAAAACAGCATTGTAGGGCAGCTGCGCGAAGGTGTGGCTATGGTGGTGGGGAACGCCACTGTGGAGAGGGGAGAGGCCCGTTTCACCGGTGCTCATGAAATTGAGGTTGACGGGCGGCGCTTCACCGCTCCGCGCATCATCGTTGCCACAGGCTCCGAGCCGGCCACGCTTGCAGTTTCCGGTGCCGACCTTGCCGTTGATTCAACCGCATTGCTCGACATCAACTCGGTGCCCGCATCGCTGCTCATTATCGGGGGCGGGGTAATCGGTATGGAATTTGCCTCGATTTTCAATGCTCTCGGCTCGGAGGTGACCGTGGTGGAGTTCTGCAAGGAGATTCTGCCGCAGTTCGACCGCGACATTGCCAAGCGGTTGCGCACCGCCCTGCAGAAGCGCGGGGTGAAATTCTCTCTGTCGTCGCAGGTTACATCAATCACACCCGCGCAGGGGGTGATGAAACAAGTGTCGGCACTCGCAAAGGGTAAAGAGGTGGAGTTTGAAGCCGAAACCGTACTCATGGCTGTGGGGCGCCGTCCGGTGATTCCCGCAGGGGCTGCGGAGTGCGGCTTCGAGATTTCGCGCCGCGGTTTTGTGGTCGACCCGCGTTTTGAAACCAATATCCCCGGCGTGTTCGCAATCGGCGACTGCAACGGCATTTGCCAATTGGCACATGCCGCCTCGGCTCAAGCCCGCTTTGTTTCGGGTGAGAATGTCGACCTTTCGGTTGTGCCATCGGCGGTGTTCACGCACCCCGAGTGCGCGATGGTTGGTTTGACCGAGGAACAATGCCGCGAACAGGGATTGGAGGTGAAAACCGGTAAAGCCTTTTTCCGCACCAACGGAAAAGCTCTCGCAATGGGCGAGAGCGACGGCATGGTGAAAACCATCGTGTCGGCTGAAACGGGATTGATTGTGGGGTGCCACATCTGCGGGCCCCATGCCGCCGACCTCATTGCCGAAGCGGCTCTCGCCATATCGGCGCATCTGCCGGCCGAGGCTTTACTATCCACAATACATGCCCATCCAACGCTCCCCGAGCTGCTATGCGCCTCGTTGGAGGGCGTGTCATAACGGCTCGTCCGGGTCATCGCTTGTGGGATTCGGTCTCGGTCACGTACTTCAGTACGCTCCACTCGACCTCACCCACAAGCTCCTACCGGCCAAACCATTCTGACACCGCCCTCTCCATCCGGATGGTTACAATGATAATGGCTTTAGAGCCAATAAATCAAAAAGCTGTGTCAGCGATTGCTGACACAGCTTTTTGATTTATTTATAATGTTCTGCAGAGGCGTAGATTACTGCTGACGGTCGCTGTAGAATTTCTGGATGCGGTTGTCGATTTTCTTGTTGCCGAGGAACACTTCGGGGAGTGTGCGCTGGAATGAAGCGGCACCTTCACGCTGGTTGAACACCATTGCGTCGTTCTCGAAGTCGAATTCGCGGCCCTGGTTGTTCTCTTCGGTTACGGTGAACACTACAACCGAGCCGTTGAGGGCAACGGGACCAACGAGCTCACCTTTCTTTGCAACTGCCACGTTGGCCAGGAGGGCTGATTCAAACATGGGGAAGTTGCGAACGTAGGGCTGACCGAAAGTCACCTGGGTGGTGTCGGCTTTCACCTGCATTGCGGCTGCATAGCCGGCAACATCGGTTGCTTTGCCTTTATAGTCGGCGATGAGCTTTTCAGCTTTCTTCTGGTTGCGGATCTTGTTGGTGAGGTAGGTGCGCACATCGTTGTTGGTGGCGGGAATGAAGTTTCCGTCGTAGATGTCGGTCACGGCAACGGCGAGCAGACGGGCATCGCGGTCGTCGGTGAACACGCCTGACACCTGACCCTTCTTGGCACCGAGCGCCCATTTGGCGGCGCCGCGGCTGTCGGGCACGTTGTTAACGCTGAGGCTTGAGGGGGTTACAACTGCCTCGGTAGCGGTGTAGCCGGCCTTGGTTGCCTCGGAGATGAACTTGTCGGCAGTGGTGTTGGCAGCCAGGTAGTTGCGCAGAGCGTTGTTGAGGTTCTGCACGGTGGTGGTTGAGGGTGCCACGTCGTAGGTGATTTCGGCGATATCGTAGACTGTTACGGGAGCCTTGCGTGAGCGCACGCGGAGGGTCATGCCTTTCTGGCCGTTGTTGTTGGCGGGAGCGAAGTAGGTGCCTGTGGCGGCTTCGGCGAGCTCATCCTTGAGGGCGCCCATTGCGGGGTCGAGGAGCGACACCCAGATGCTGTCCTGGCTCTGGGCGATAGCGTCGCCGAGGTCGAGGGCTTTGGCACCTGTGTTGAGGCGGCTGATGATGGAGTCGGCGTCAACGTTCTCGTTGATGAATGCGAGGTCAACAAGCACAGAGTCGATTGAGGTTGTTGTGCCGAGCATCTTGGCGATGGTGTAGCGGTTGTCGATGAACGAAACCACAGCTGCCGAGTCAACTGCCATTGTGGGAGCAACTTTTTTCAGAGCGGGGGCGAGCGACGACAGGGGAGCCGACACGCGGTTCACGTAGAACAGCGAGTTGCCCGAAACGGCATCGGTGCCGGGGTTGAGACGGAGACCCATAACGGCGTCCTCAACATCTTTCTGAGCTGCTGCGAGGTCGTCGGTCGAGGGGGTGATGTCAACAGCGATGTAGTTGACCATGCGCTGCTCCTCGCGGATGCGGTAGCGGTTTTTCTCCTCTTTATAGAGGTTGTTGATTTCGTCGTCGGTCACCTGGAAGTCATCGTCGGCAAGCGAGGAGAGGTCTTTTTTCGCGTAGGCGATGGTTGATGTGGTGGCGTTGTCGTCGAAAAGCGCTTTTGCATCGAGCTTGTTGGCGGTGAGGGTGCCCATGAACTGGCTCATGAACTTCTGCTGGAGAAGCATCTGCTCGGTGTCTTTTTCAAGGGCGAGCCAAGCCTGCTGGAACTGAGCGGCCTGCTGTGGGTCGATTCCGCTTTTGGTGGGGTTGTATGCGGCGTCGTAGAGCATCTGAGCCGAGGGGATGCCCATGCTCTGCACCATCTGGTTAACGTAGGGGTGGGGAGTTTCACCGAGCATGGCTTTTGAAAGCTCGTTGTCGGTAACCACCAGGCCGAGGCGCTCGAACTCTTTGTTCATGAGCGTTTCGCTGATCATCTGCTGGAGCACATATTCCTGCACCTGGGCTGCATCAATGTTGTTGTAGCCGCGCTGCTGCATCTGCTCCTGCTGGGCTTCAACGCGTTTCTGGAACTCCATGTAGTCGATTTTTTCACCGTCGACTTTTGCCACTGTGTGGTTGTCGGTGAACAGTTCGCCCGGACGGTCGATTGCCGTGAGGATGAACAGCAGGAGAGCCACACCCAGGATAGAGATAATCAGGATGGGGCGCTGACGGATTTGTTCAAGTGTTGACATTTAATGATAAATGGTTTATTTGATTTTTTGTTATTTCACGGTTACGGGTGCTGTGGTTGGTGTACACCAACGCAATAAGCGCACAAAGATACGTTTTTTTTTATAGAAGTCAAAAGACGAGCGGCAAAAAGACGAAAAGAAGAAGTTAGAAGGGAGAAGTGAGAAGTCAGAAGAGAGGAGGGAGAAGGATAGAGTCTTTAGGGTCTTTAAGGTCATTAGGGACTTTAACGACCTTAATGACCCTAATGACCCTAAAGACCCTTAAGTTGGGCGGGAGAACTAAAACTGCACCCCAAAAGTTTCAAATTCAACTTTTCGGGGTGCAGTTTAAATTGTGTGACTACCTCTTTATAGTGGTGTGGAGGGCGAATCAGGCCAGGGAGAAGGCTTCGCGGATGGTGTCGACGTAGTCGAGTTTCTCCCAGGTGAACAGCTCCACTTCCATTGTGCGGTCGCCCTGATGGCGCGAATGGAAGGTTTTGGTGACTTTGCGCGGGGTGCGGCCGATGTGGCCGTAGGTTGATGTTTCGAGATAGATGGGTGCGCGCAGTTTGAGGCGGTTTTCGATTGCATGTGGGCGCATGTCGAAAATTTTGCTCACGATGTTGGAGATTTCGCCGTCGGTCATGTTCACCTTGGCTGTGCCGCGGGTGTTGACGTAGAGGCTCACGGGCTGTGCCACACCGATGGCGTAGGCCACCTGCACGAGTGCTTCCTCGGCTACGCCGGCTGCCACGAGGTTTTTGGCAATGTGGCGGGCTGCATAGGCTGCCGAGCGGTCGACTTTGGAGGGGTCTTTGCCCGAGAATGCGCCGCCGCCATGGGCTCCGCGCCCTCCGTAGGTGTCGACAATGATTTTGCGCCCTGTGAGGCCGGTGTCGCCGTGGGGGCCGCCAATCACAAATTTGCCTGTGGGGTTGACGTGAAGGATGATTTTGTCGTCGAACAAGTTGCGCAGTTCGGCGGGAATAACCTCTAAAAGGCGGGGGAGAAGCTGTTGCTCAACGTCGCGGCGGATGATGGCAAGCATCTCTTCGTCGGCCTGTTCCTGCGTTTTCCCTTCGCCGGGGAGGATGAAGTCGTCGTGTTGGGTGGAGACAACGATTGTGTTGACGCGCACGGGGTGGTTGGCGCTGTCATATTCCACTGTGACCTGACTTTTCGAGTCGGGGCGCAGATAGGATTTGCGCACGCCTGCTGGGGTGATATAGGTCATTGCCGATTCCTCGCGGCGTATTTTCGACAGTTCCTTGAGAATGGCGTGGCTGAGGTCCACAGTGAGGGGGATGAAGAGCGGGGTTTCGTTGCAGGCGTAGCCGAACATCATGCCCTGGTCGCCGGCGCCCTGGTCCTCGCTTTCGGCGCGTTCAACGCCGCGGTTGATGTCTGGGCTCTGCTCGTGCACGGCCGAGAGAACGCCGCACGATTCGCCGTCGAATTTCAACGCCGAATGGTTGTAGCCTATTGAGTTGATTACGCGGCGGGCGGTGTCGGCAAGGTCGACCTGTGCGTTCGACTTCACTTCGCCGGCAATCACAACCTGGCCGGTGGTGACCAAAGTTTCGCAGGCAACTTTCGAGTTGGGGTCGTAGGCGAGCATCTCGTCAAGAATGGCGTCGGAAATCTGGTCGGCCACTTTGTCGGGATGTCCTTCGGAAACTGATTCCGATGTAAAAAGATAGTTCATGGGTCTTTTTAGCATTTTTTTGAGTGGTTGCAAGCAATCAAATTTTTCCACATCACAGCATGTAAATTTGCATGGAACCTTATCGGGGACTGCTATTTGAGCCGAAAAGGCCTGCAAAGGTACGAAAAAGTTTTCAGTTTTCAGTTTTGAGTTTTCAGATTTGGGGAGAACGTCCGCCGATGGTGGTGGATGGTGGTGTAATCTGCGAGCGATTTTTCGGTAGCAAATGGAAGGCGCTGTGTCAAAATTCATGACACAGCGCCTTTGTGGTCTAAGCAGGGAGGATGCTGTCAGAATGGTTTGGCCGGTAGGAGCTTGTGGGTGAGGTCGATGGGAGCGTACTGAAGTACGTGACCGAGACCGAATCCCGCAAGCGACGACCCGGACGAGCCGTTATGACACGCCTCGTGGGTATTCGTGATTGAAATGTGTGGTTAGAGTAGCACCTTGTCGGTTGTGGAACCTTGGCGGCGGATGTAGACATTCCCGGCTTCGGGGTTAGCCACGGGGATGCCCTGCAGGTTGAAGTACTCGGCAGGGAGTTCGGCATCGGTGTTGTCGGTGCTCACGGCTTCAACTCCCGCAGCTTCTTCGCCGCCCCAGTAGAGCGGACGCACTTTGTAGAGATTGTAGTAGGGCGCGGTGAAGGTGTAGTCGTCGGTGGTTCCCATGGGGTCGGATGTGTGGCGCACAACTTGTGTGGCCCAGCTGTAGATATCCTCCTCATCGTTGCTTGCATCGGTGTACCACGCTTCGTTGGTTTTGATGTTGTAGTTGACCGACTTGATTGCTGTGCGCCCGTTGAACTGTGTGAGTTCGGTGAATGTGTGGGTGTCGAGGTCGAAGAAGTAGCTGTTACGGCCGCTCACGCAGAGGGTGTGGTCGTCGACGCGAGTGAGGTCGTGAGTGCCTGTTTTGGGAGTGGTGATTGCGGCTTCCTCCACAAGCTGTGGGGTGTCGGTTTCGGCTCCTTCAAGGCGGTAGATGCCAAGTTTTTTCTTGCCGATTGCGTAGAGGCGCTGGCGCTGGTCGTCCCACACGCATCCGTGTGCTGCCGGAAGGCTTACGGTGTGGAGGAGCTCGTCGTTGCGGGTGCGGTCGTAGAGCTGCAGCTGGTCGGTGCCTTCGGCGCATGCAACTACAATTTTGTTGCCGGGAAGCATTTCGGCTGAGTGTGCGTTGGTGCACTTTTTGGTCCAGAATTCGAGCTTCTTGGTGGCATAGTCCACAATCATAGCCCAGTGGGCAGAGCTTGTGATGAGGATGCGCTCGTTGTTGTCGATGGGTTTGCAGTCGTCAACGTGGTCCATGTTCGATTGCATGAGGCCCATCTGGAAGCACACGTCGCGGGCATCGAACGTCCAGATGATGCCGTTGTTCATGTGTTCTCCGTTGGGAATCTGGTCGGGTTGCACGGCATAGACGTAGGTGTCGCCACACACGAACAGTGTTGTGGCTTGCGTGCCGTCGGGGTTGGTAATCGGTTTTGCCCTGTTGGGGGCGTCGGATGCCGATGCAACGAGTGCGCCGGCTGCCAATAAGGCTGATAGCATGATTGTTTTCATGTTGAATAATGGTGATGAGGTTAAAGAGAGCGCATTGCAAATTGGTTGGGATGAATGCGGTGAAAAAAAAGTCGGGATGACTTCCGGCCGTAAAGTTACAAAAAAGCGTGGAGATTTCACAATCTCCACGCTTCCCAAACAAAATGCTATGTACAACAATTCAAATGTTTCTTGATTAGTCGATAGCCTCGTCGGCGGGATAACCACCCATCTCGCGGATGGCGTTCTTGAGCATTGTGTACTGCTGGAACAGGTGGTTTACGGGCACTTCGTTCTTGGTGTAGTCGTGCATGGGGCTCTTGAGGAAGAAGCTCAGGAAGCGCTGGATGCCGTAGCGGCCGTCGCGAGCGGCGAGGTCGCTGAGAAGAACGAGGTCGAGGCAGAGGGGAGCTGCGAGGATAGAGTCGCGGCAGAGGAAGTTGATCTTGATCTGCATGGGGTAGCCCATCCAGCCGAAGATATCGATGTTATCCCAGCCTTCCTTGTTGTCGTTGCGCGGGGGATAGTAGTTGATGCGCACCTTGTGGTAGTACTGGGTGTCCTCGTCGTTGCCGTGGCCGTAGAGGTCGGGCTGTTCTTCGGGAACGAGGATTGATTCGAGTGTAGAGAGCTTCGACACCTCTTTGGTGCGGAAGTTGGCGGGTTCGTCGAGCACGAGGCCGTCGCGGTTGCCCAGGATGTTGGTTGAGAACCAGCCGTTGAGGCCCAGGCAACGGGTGCCGATGATGGGAGCGAAGCCCGATTTAACGAGGGTCTGGCCGGTTTTGAAGTCCTTGCCTGCGATGGGCATTTTGGTCTTTTCGGCGAGTTCCCACATTGCGGGGATGTCGACGGTGGTGTTGGGAGCACCCATGATGAAGGGAGCACCTTCGGTGAGGGCTGCGTAGGCGTAGCACATCGAGGGAGCGATGTTCTCGCGGTCGTCGGCTTTCATGGCTGCTTCGAGGTCGGCCAGAGTGTTGTGAACCTTTTCGTTAACGGGAACGTAAACTTCGGTTGAAGCTGCCCACAGCACAACAACGCGGTCAACGCCGGTTTCTTTCTTGAAGTTGCGGATATCCTCGCGGAGCTGTTCAACCATCTCCCAGCGGGTTTTGCAATCCTTCACATTGTTGCCTTCGAGGCGTTTTGCGTAGTTCTTGTCGAAAGCGGCCTTCATGGGCACGATTTTCTCAAGTTCGTCCTTAACGGGGTTGATGTCTTTTTCCTTGAGAACTTCGCAGTTGATTGCCGATTCGTAGGCGTTCTGGGGGTAAACGTCCCATGCGCCGAACACGATGTCGTTGAGATCGGCCAGGGGCACGATTTCGTTGTATTTGAGGTATTTTTTGTCGGCACCTTCACCCACGCGGATGCGGTCATACTGGGTCATTGAGCCAACGGGTTTAGCAAGGCCTTTGCGGGTCATCAAAACGCCGGTCATGAAAGTCGACGAAACAGCGCCGAGACCGACAACTAATACGCCGAGTTTGCCTTCGGCTTTCTTTACATTACTCATTTTAGTTGTTTATCAGTTAAATAATGTGTTGTGTTTACGATGGTTGGATGCGGAGCCTCATCGGGGCATCGCGCAGTTGGCGCATGCGGGGCAAAGAAATGTGAAAAAGTGTTGCACAGGCATTTCGCTCAAAACCGGCGTAAAAGTACACATTAGTTTCCAATTGCAAAATTATTTCGATGGAAAAGTTTGTGTAATTTCGTAAAAATAGGTTATAACGCGCCGTGAGTAGTGAAAAATGGTGAATTTTACGCTATTCACCTCGCATAAGTGCAAATAAATGTAAAATAAGCTCACGCGCAAAAATGTTAATAGGGGGAGGGAGAAGTCAGAAGTGAGAAGAGAGAAGTGAGAAATCAGAAGTGAGAAGAGAGAAGTGAGAAATCAGAAGGGAGAAGTCAGAAGTGAGAAGGGATGCGCGTGTTCGGCGCAGCCGCGCGTAGAGCCGCCATATATGGCGGCTTCATGAGCTGTTGCAACCGGCGCAGTCCCCGGCCACCCCCGCACGTCCGGCAGCGGGGTACTAAAAAAAAACGGCGCTCGCGCGCCGGCTGTCTGTGAAGCAAGTGGTCGGAGACCACGGGGTCGTGGGAAACCCCATCATATAGCTGCGGAGCAGCGTTTGGTGGGGACTCTACAACCGTGCGTTAAGCGCAACCTTGGAGAGGTGCGATGCCTTGTGAATGCCCCGCCTACATGGCGCACCTCTCCAAGGTTGCGCCCTCCTCCAATATCCCCTTCCCCACCAAACGCCGCCTTGAGGCGGCTATATGGTGGGGTTTCCCACGACCCCTGGTCTCCGACCACTCGTTGGTGCGATTGCTGCCGCCTACCTACCTCCCACTTCCCGGCGTTAGCCAAATCCGTGAAATCCGCGTAATCCGCGAGCCAAAAAAACACCCCTCTGCGAGCCCTCCCAAAGCCGCCATGTATGACGGCTCTACGTGCGGCTGCGCCGAGCGCGTGACTGCCGCGTGCGGGTGCAAAAAAAAGCTCCGCGCCGGGGTGGCGCGGAGCTTGTGGGGAGGTGTTGGGGTGATTAGTTGTTGAGGGTAACTTTCTCAACGGTGTTACCCTGACGGCGGATGTAGATGCCGTTTGCGGGGTTGGCAACACGGATGCCCTGGAGGTTGAAGAATTCAACGGGGGCGTTGTCGGCGGCTGCCTCGATGTTTTCAACACCGGTTACTGTGCCACTGCCAACGGTGAATGCGCGGGCGGTTTCGGCGCTCTCGATGCGGCCGTTGCTGTGGAGTGCCTTGGTACTTACCAACACACTTGTGCCGGCAGGGAGTTCTGATGCATCGAAGCTGTAGTTGTTGGTGCCGTTGTTATCCCAACCTGCGGTGGCTGCGGGAGCGCGCATTGCGCTGTAGGCTGCGGGGAGGGTTGTGCTGACGCGGTAGAGCAGGGTGGTTCCCTCCTTCGAGGTGAAGGTGAGGGTGGCATCGGCAGGGATTTCTTCGCCGTGAGCAACGTTGCATTCAGGGGCGGGGGGAGTCACACAAATTGTGTGGTTGGTGGTGTAGCGGTAGCGGTCGGTCTCGGCATATTCGAGATGGTAGGTGAGAGTAGCGTCGTCGGTGAATTCAACGGGGGTGCCGTCGTAGAGGCTTTCATCGGCAGAACCGTTGAGTGCATACCAGATGCGCACGGTGTTGGGATAGTTGCCTTCGATGGTGAATGAGCCGCCCTCTTCGGGGAGAACGATTTCACCCTTTTCGGTGAGGTCGAAAGCTTCGCCGTCGTTGAGTTTGAGCTCAACAGCGGGGAACACGTTGAGGCGCAGAATAGCGATGCCGGGGAGATATTCGTCGGTAGCGTTGCTCTTGGCGCGGAGTGTGTAAACACCGGTTTTGTTCACATTTACGGTGAGGTTCTCGCCGTTTTCGGTGATGGTGTAGTCAGAGCCCTCTTCGAGGTTGTCGATGCTGTAGGCAACGGGCACGTTGTTGGGGTTGTTGACTGCATTCACATTGATGTCGGTGCCAACGAGGTCGTTGTAGAGGGTAGTTGAGAACGAAAGTTTGGCAGGTTCCTGTTCAGAGGCTGTCTTTTTCCAAACAACGGTCATGGTCTGGATTCGGCTGTGAGCAGGTGACATGCCTACTTTCAGAGTAACTGAGGATAGGTTTATGTCATTGCCTTCGCTATCGAGAGCTTCCCAGATTTTCTGGGATGCTCCATCAGCCGAACCATTAGAAAGTTTACCGATTTCAGTTTCTGAATCAGGCGAAACAAGAGCTGTGTAATTTCCTTGGGTTTGATTAAGCGTTATTTTGGTGATATAGTAGCCCTCGGGAACTGAGAATGTCATAGTGGCTGCTGAATAAGCACGCAGATGAATGTTGGTAGCTGAGTTATACCAGTGACGGTAGTCGCCGGTAAAGTTCAAGGTTACGGGACCATTATTAATAGAGGTTACTCCTGTTTCGTAAATCTGAACGTTATTTTCGGAGGAGTTGGTGGTTGTGAACAAAGCCATGCCGTAGGCTTCCTCTTCGTTGAAGATGAACATAGCCTGGTCGGAATCGAAGTTGTTGACTTCGTTGGGATCCTGCACGATGATTGTGTAGGAAGCGGTTGCTGCTTTGAAGTCTGGGGTTTCGGGAGCGGTGGCAGTGATGGTTACTTCGCCGGTGCGGAGTACGTCGGCTTTGGTAATCATGCCGGTGGTGGGATTGACTTTAAGGATGGTCTCGTCGGATGATTTATATTCGACTTTACCGTTACCATTGTAGTAGGCGGCCTGACCAACAACGCCTACGCCGAGCTTGCCATAAACCACATTGTGGAGGAAGCTCATCGAGGCTGTCTCGAGAGGCTTTTTAACGGTAACATTGATTTCGGCGTTGCCGGCGGTGAAGTTGTTGACTTCATCGGCATCCCATTCAACGGAGATAGTGGTAGTGCCGGGAGCAACTGCGGTGAGAAGGCCTTCATCGGTTACGGTGACAACGCTTTCGTTGTTGGAAATCATAATCATGTCGGCGGGGAATTTCTCTCCGAGGGGAAGCTGGCGTGTGTCGCCGGGGAAGAGGTCGTCGATGGTGAGGTTGTTGAGCGCGGTGTAGTCAACGGGCTCAGCTTCGACGAGTTCCCACACAAGGGTGATTTTGCTGATGTAGCGTGCACCGCTGCTTGAGCGGAGGCCGAAGAAGTTGAACGAGCCTGCGGTTACCTCACAAGTTCCATTGTTAGAAAGTGACCCGATGGAAGTGCCTTTTATTTTGTTTCCGTTAGCGGTGGTGGCGTAAAGGTCGGACGGTGCGGAGTAGGCGGTGTTGTCGCCATAGAAATCAATCTCACCGGAGCCGCTTGCGTATGCAAGTTGCACGCTTTTAAGCACGTAGCCTTTTGGATTGGCTGTGGTGACAATTCCGGAGTCGCTTTCTTTTGAGCGAAATTGGAAATATTTGTTGGGAGCGAAAAGGGCGCTATATGTAATGCCGGTTGTTGGAGATGTGTAGGTTTTGGGTGCCGACATGTAGGCTGAGCCTGATGTAGTTGTGAAGTTGGTCCAAACCAGTTCGTCGGTGACGGTGGGCGCAGGCTTCTCAACGGTGACGGTGAATGTTGCTGAACCAGCGTTGAATGCTTCCTCAACGGCATCCCATGAAGCGGTGATGATGGCGGTGCCCACGCTGTTAGCGGTGATTACGCCATTATCGATTGAGGCAATGGTGGTGTTGGAGCTCTTGAAGTTTATGTCGGGGTGTGATGTGCCGAGGTCAAGGGTGTAGGTAGTTCCGACTTCGAGGGCCTTGTCGGTGAAATCAGCGCAGGTGTAGTCAACAGGTTCTGCGGGGATATCGGGGCCGGCTTCGCCGTAATAAACCTTGATGGTGGTGAATTTTACGGTTTGCGAGCCTTTAGAGGTAAGGTTGATGTGAAAATATGAAGCATTTTCCTGAGAGGGCTCGAATGTAATAACAGTGCCGGAAATGGAGCCTTTAACAGCATTAGCGGTAGATGTTGTGACTGCTGCAGTGATTGCAGTTGAGCCTGTGGCCATGTACCAGGTTCCGAGTGTGGAGGCATCTGCGGTCACCTCGACTTTGGTGATGTTCTCGATTGCAGAGGTGTTGTAGAGGGTAAAACCACTTGCACCAACCGCATTTACTTTCATCTGTCCGGAGGTGGGATTGACCTGATTGGCCTTGAACTGGCTGCCGTCAGCAGTGAATTCAAATGCAGTTGTGACATAGGAGGTCGATGAGTTCGAAGCCTTCATGTCGGCCGGAGTGATTGTTACAACCGATTCCGCGGCATGCAGCATGCCGGTGCAGCTCACCAGGATGGTGAGCAGGAGTAGAATTTTTCTCATGTTGCTAATCAGTTAGATAAAACGTTATAAGTGTAGGATTTTATGTAGTTTCGTCTGATTGCAGATTGATGGTGCAAAGGTAAGCAAATTTTTGCACTCTGTCAACACTATTAACTGTTGTAACCAAATTGTAGTGAGGTGGTTGTGTGAGCGCACCGCCAAGCCCCCGCAGGCAAAGCGCATGAACGTAGGGCCGCCATATATGGCGGCTTGTAACTTAGCCAGAATCAACGTCTACAAAGCCGCCATGTATGGCGGCTCTACGTGGGAATGGCAATGCTAACGTAGGCTGTCGTTAGCCCAGTTTTCGGGATTTGTGAGGATATAGTGTTGAATGTGGATAAATGCTCCTGAATCACGGATTATATGGTCGTGAAAACGTGTTTGCCAACGGAAATTGAGGCTCAGTCGGTTGCGGTGACGCGGCGATGCACTGGAGGTGTATCGGGTTGCCCCCCACAGGCATAGCGCATGAACGTAGAGCCGCCATACATGGCGGCTTGTAACTTAGCCTGAATCAACGTCTACAAAGCCGCCATGTATGGCGGCTCTACGTGGGAATGGCAATGCTAACGTAGGCTGTCGTTAGCCCAGTTTTCGGGATTTGTGAGGATATAGTGTTGAATGTGGATAAATGCTCCTGAATCACGGATTATATGGTCGTGAAAACGTGTTTGCCAACGGAAATTGAGGCTCAATCGGTTGCATCGCCGCGTCACCGCACTTTTGAATGAGCCAATGATATGGGCGAGGGTGTGTTTTGAGCGGTCAATTGAAAGCAGGATGTGGATGTGGTTTGGCATCACCACCGATGCATGAATGGTTGTTTCGGGGTAATGCGATGTGATAGAGTTGAGCGCGTCGGTAGCGATTGTGCCGATTAAGGATGGCGAGAATGTAGCATCGTGCGATATTTCGCCGAAATAGTGTCGTTTGCCGTGCGTGCAGATTGTGACGAAATAGCACCCCGTGGCGTAACTATCCCATTGGGCCCGGGCAGTTTCTATGCGGTAGGTTTCGTTGTAGAGAGTCACGGATGTGCAGGTAGGTTACAAGCCGCCATGTAGGGGCTCTACGCCGGTGTGCTTGCTCCGGGGGCGATGTAGGCGGCGTAGCGGGCGATGAAGCGGGCGAAGGGGGGGATGCGCATGAGGATGTGCTCGAAGATGAGGTAGCCGAGGAGGGCGCAGAGGATGCCGAGGAGCACGTCGATGATGTAGTGGTGGGAGGTGTAGACGGCTGTGAACCAGATGCCGAGGGTGATGACGGCGAGGGTGATGCGCATCCACATGGGGGTGCGCGAGCGCAGTGAGTAGATGAATGCCACGAGGGTGTAGGCCGAATGGAGCGACGGCACGGCGGCGAACACGTTGGAGTTGCGGCCGTAGAGGGCGTTGAAGATGCCCAGACCGGTGATTTGGTCGAATGCGCCGAGGCCTGCGGTGTCGCCGGGGGTGTTGAGGATGAATTCGGTGCCGTAGCGGGCCACATACCACGGCGGAGCGGCGGGGTGGATGTAGTAGCCTGCGAAGCCGATGAGATTCACCAGCAGGAACACGATGGCGAAGTGGAGGTAGGGCACGGTTTGGCGGCGGAAGTAGAGCCACAGGCCGAAGGCTATGGGCACGGGCACCCAGCAGAGGTAGAAGATGCCGCCGAGGATGTCGAGGATGCGGTGGGTGTGGAGGGCGAAGAATTCGTTGGGGGTGAGGATGCCCTGTGCGGTGGTGATGCCGAAGAGGGAGCGCTCGGCGTTGTTGAGGCCGAGGATGTCGACGGGGTTTACTTCGTAGTTGTGAACGATATTCATCCAGTCGTAGGAGATGCCGAAGATTGCGAAGGGGAGCAGTGCCACCAACAGCCTGCGTGTGGCGGGTGTGACGAAGAACATGGCTGCCAGCAGCAGGGCGAGCCAAAGGTGCTCGGGACGGAACCCTACGCAGAGGGCTGTGACTCCGAGCCACAGGGCGATGGCGATGATGGCGGTAACGGTTTCGCGGCGGGTGGGCATGATGAGACGAAAGACGAAAGACAAAAGACGAAAGACGAAAAGCGGGAATGGTTTATAACCGTTCGGCGAAGCCGCACGTAGAGCCGCCATATATGGCGGCTTGTGGGGGCGTGTCGGCTTGGTGGCGCTTGCGGTGGATTATTTGAGGCCGCGGCGGCACACGTCAACGCGGGCGAAAGCGGTGATGTTGGCAAACACGGCGATGATGGCCATTGCCACGATGAGGATGGTGATGGCGGTGTTGGGGGAGGTGGGGAGTGCCATGCCTGTGATGCCACATGCGAGGCAGCCCACTGCGGTTACCACCACGCGCTCGGGGCGCTGCATGAAGCCCACTTTGCATTCGAGCCCCACACCTTCGGCGCGGGCGCGCACGTAGCTCACCATGATTGAGCCCACAAGGGCGATGAAGGCGATGAGGGCGCCGATTTCATGGCCTGTCATTATGAGGTAGTAGCTGATGGCACCCACGGTGAAGAGTTCGCAGTAGCGGTCGAGCACCGAGTCGTAGAGTGCGCCGAACCGGCTCACCATGTTGCCCAGACGTGCCACCTGGCCGTCGAGCATGTCGAACAGCGAGAAGATGATGGTGACGGCACCTCCCCATGTGATGAGGTGGAAGGAGGGGTCGCCTGTTTCGCGGGCCACGTAGCCGGCGCGGGCTATGAGGGCTGCGGCGGCGATGTTGCCGAGCAGGCCTATTGTTGTGACCATGTTGGGGGTTACGCCCATGCGGATGAGCAGGCGCACAAACGGGTTGATGATGGCGTAGATGCCTTGCTGGAGTCCGTCGCGTTCTTTGTTGTAGCGGTTTTTGCGGGTCATATCTGCTGGAGGTGTTGCGTTATCGGTTTGTTGTCAGCTTTTGTTTTTGCGGAAGGTGATGAAATCCACCACTTTGATTGCGTAGGGGTCGAAGCGTGAGTTCACGTAGACGAAGTTTTTCTGGAGCAGGAAATTCCATGCCAGCGACACGATGAGCGACACGCTGAGGCGGCACACGGCGAAGATGCCGTCGGGGCGGATGCCAATCTCCTCAAGCCAGGTGATGCTTTGGAAGAGGTGGGTGAGCCCTGTGGTGCCGCCGATATTGAGGATGAAGCTGCCGGCCCAGATGAGGAAATATTTAACGGCCACGGCTTTCTTTGAGCATCCTTCGGCACGGAATGTGAATTTGTAGTTGATGCAGCAGTTCACCACGCCCCCCACGATGAGGCCGATGGCGGTGGCGATGAACGAGCGCATGGGGTCGGTGCCCATCGAGCGGAGCACCCATGCGAAGAAAATGAAGCACACTCCCATGTCGGTCCATGAGGCGATTTGCGATGAGAGTGATGAGCGCAGAAATGTGAAAATGCCCTTGCCGTGGATAAATTTGTCGGCAAGGCCGGCGGGAGATGCCGGTTTTGGCTGCTGCGCTGAGGATTTGCCTGTTCGTGTCATTTTGCAGAACGTGAGTTGGCGGAATTGTCGTCTTTATGTTCGCGTATGGCCGTCATCACGGCTTTGGCGATGTTGGTGGCGGCTTCGGCTCGGCAGGCCGAGAAGCTGGGCCAGTCGTTGAAGTCGATGATGGAGAGTGAGCCGTCGGCAGCCTGGATGCATTCACCGCCGTAGACCACGAGGTTGAGCTCGCGGGCGGCGCGGCGGCAGAGGCTTTTGAGCTGTTCGTCGGTGTGGCGTTGCTCGTCGCGGTTGGGTTTCTCCCCCTCGGGCTCGAAGGGGCGGAACCAATGGAAGAAGGGGGTGCCGGCCACGCCGTAGAATTTCACGAGCTGCCCAGGGAGGTGGCGCGAGATGACGGCGCGGTGAAAGCCGCGCAGAAAGTATTCCTGCAGCACATCCTGGGCTTCGTTGGCCGAGCGCACGTAGCTCACGTCCTCGGCATGCTGGGCGTGGAAGTCGCCACGCTTAATCCAGCATTGCTGCATTCCCAAGCGGGTGAGGCGCGGTTTCACGGCTTCGTCGGTGTCGACGATGATGCTTTCGGGGTAGGGGATGTTGCTCCCAAGGAGGATGCGCGCCTGGCGCTCGCGGATGCAGTTCTCGATGCCGTAGCCTGAGTTTATCACCAGCGTGCCGGCATCCTCGAGCTGTTGCAGAAGCTCGATTGAACGGCGCTCGCGACACATATTGATAATCACCGGCTCGGTGACTTTGCCGGCGGCAAACTGCTCCTCGCTGTAGATGTTGACTTCGCAGCCGCGTTTACGCAGTTGCTCGGCCACGGTGTTCATAATCGTGGCATCGTTGCCTATGTGGTTGGGGGAGAATGCCCCTGCACGCATTATAGCGGCAATGCGGGTGGTTGCCATGACGTTTTACTTTTTCCAATCTGCAAAGGTAAGAAAAAGTTTTTAGTTTTCAGAAGAGAGAAATCAGAAGCAAGAAGTCAGAAGCAAGAAGTCAGAAGTGAGAAGTCAGAAGTGAGAAGTCAGAGGGCCGCGCATGAACGTAGAGCCGCCATACATGGCGGCTTGTGATTTTTTGCTTGCGACTTTTGGTGGTGACTTCGGGGCTTTTAGGGGCGTTTTCGGGGGGTGCGGGGTTAGTCGCGAGGTGTGAAGATGAGGAGGGCGCGGCAGAGGGGTCGGGAGTCGTGGATGAGCTCGGCACGGGTGGCTTCGGTGGGGGCGGCGCCGGGCGTTTCGGTGGCTGTGGCGGGGATGGGCTCCGGGGCGAGGCGCACTTCAACATCCTGGCCGTAGAGGGCTTCGTGCATGTAGGCTATCTCGAAGCGGGTGAGGCGGTTGCGGTCGTGGAAGTCGAGGCTCCATTGGTTGAGCAGCAGCTCGATGTAGCGCGATGAGTTGACGTGGCGGTTGAAGTCGATGTCGCAGTAGGTGAAGCGGTAGTGCTCAGAGCGGTAGTCGGTGAGGGCACGCGGCCGCGAGGGTTTGTCGACGGGGCATGTGCGGTGGGCGGGAATCAGTTCCTTCACCCATTCCATGCGTGAGATGTCGGCCACGGAGCGGGTGATGGTGTTGAGCACGGCCCACACCGTGCGGGCGTGGCCTATGGTGTTGCCGTCGCCGTCGAGAATCTCGAAATCGCGCTCGGAGAAGAGGCGGCTTATCGACGAAATCCAGGTGCGGATGGTGTAGTTGTCGTTCACCCCGGGGTAGCGGGTCATTTCCGTTGCCACACGCGACAGCACCCATGTTTCGTTGTATTCGACCAGCGAGGCGTAGCCTATCCCTATCATGTTGGCGTGGAGGGTGGCAACCTCAATCAGTCGGTTAATCAGCAGTGTTATAGGCATTCGCCCCTGCGGGTTGCATTCGGCAGGGGTGAGAAAATAGGTCTGTTCAAAAATTGCTTGCATTTGGTTGGGTGTCTTTGAGGTGTGGGTGTGTCGGCTTGCGTTAGTCGTATGCAAAGATAAGCAAGTGTTGGCCATGCCGGCAAACACTTGCTTGTGAAAGTTTGATAAATGTGGATTTCAGAGTGCGGTTGCACCTTATATATATAATGGAGACATCAGATATTGAAGCGGAATCCCACCTGCAGCAAACCCTGTGCGCCGAAGCCGAGTTCGCCGAAAATGGTTGCCGAGCGCGAGAGGTCAACCTGTGCGCCAAGGGGCGAGAACTGATAGGCGAAATAGGTCTGGTTGTAGGAGTCGCCATATTTCGGCATGAGGTGGGAAATGACCGCGCCGAGGCCGATGTGGCCGTAGAGGGTGACGATGCGGTTGCGGTAGTAGTTGTAGCGGCCGTTGAGCATCAGTGCGTGGTAGGCAATCGAGGAGTGGTCGGGGCCACCTTTGGTTGTGCACGATGAGAAAGTGTAGCTCGGGCCGAGGTAGAAGTTGCGGGCAACGTTGAAGTTCACACCCACGTTGAGTGCGCCCCAAGCGTTGTTCACGCCGCTCCAGCCGTCGTGGCAGTCGGTGGCATCCATCTGTGTGTAGCCGCCGTAGCTGATTGAAATGTCGGTTTTCTGAGCCATTGATGCCGCAGTGCAGGCGAAGATAGCAACGATAGCAAGTAAAAATTTCTTCATAGTTGATAAACGTTAAAATTTTAAACTGTATTAACAGCCATATAACGCCACAGAGCCTGTGATGGTTTTTGCCGGCGCAGGTTTTAACTAAAAATGTTGGGCGACGAGCAAAAAGTGTCAAAAAAGTTGTTGAAATGTGCAAATAGTGTTATCTTTGCTGAAAATTAAGGCGGTTATGTGGCATAATGCTTAAATATTCGCAAAATATGCACGACGCCAAGATTTGAATATACACGTTTTATGCAGTTGCATAAATTATTCCGGGGCGCTTCTATTAGGATAGAGGGCGCCTGACGGAACTTTTCGGGTTTTATCTCCCTGCTTCGCATTCTGCATAATATCGTGCTATAACGGAAACATCTTTAATCAAATACATCATTAAACCAACCAATTCAACCATTATGAAGAAACTTTACACAGTGCTTCTGACGGCGGTTCTGGCTCTTGTCTGCTCATTCTCGGCAGGCGCCCAGGACATGACAATGACGTTAAATGTTGACCGTGAGGGAGCTGTGTCCTATAAAAACGGCTACGGCGGCGAATGGGTAACATTGAACGCAGGAGACAACGAGATTGCTCTCACATCCTACTACGGCTACTACTACCTTTATGTGCGACCCACCGATGGGTTTAGCCTCAACGAAATCGCCGCACCTGAGGGAGCGTCCTACAACGGACTCAATGTGAGCGACCCCACGGGAGACAACACCTACTACCCCTACGACAACTGGGCAGGCCGCGTGTACAACATCACCACCATCGACCTCAATGCAACACGCACAGCTTCGATGAACGTGAGCATCGTCGATTCGCCCTCATCGGTGTCGTTCCGTCGCAACGGCGGCAGTACCACCACATTTGCCGAATTGGAGAATGTTGTAAAATTCAACCCCGAAACCGAGGTTCCCATCACATTCTTTGCCGACCGTCTGCCTTTCTACAGCTTCACCCACAACGGTGAGCCCGTGCAGCCTAACGGCACAACCTATTCCATTACTCCCGCCAACGGCGACAATGTTGCCATTCAGGTGAACTATCCCGACCAGGATGTTGACGTTACCATCAGCACTCCTGAAGGTATGGATGCCGTGGTGAAGAGCTTCGGCAAGCAGAATGGCTACAGCTACGACAACATCGACTTCAAGGTTAACGCGCCTTTCACCGTGAAGGCCGGTTCCTACTACAAAATCACGCTCAACACCGACGACTACACCATCAATGGTGTGCGCAAGGACGGCGAGCTGATTTCAGGCACATATTCAGTTGATTTCTTTGTGGCACAGGAGCCCGTTTCAATCGCTATTGACGCAGTGGAACGTCAGGACCTCCAGTTCACACTCCGCACCGAGCGTGCCGGCGAGGCAGAATATTCGGTGAACAGTTACAGCTACATCACCCTTCTTGAAGGCGACAACACCGTCATCCCTACCGAATCGTGGTGGGGCGACGGCAGCTACAATTCAGTTTATGTGAAAGCCGCCAACAACTACCGCCTCACCCGCGTTTACGACGTGGCGACTGAGGAGGAATTCACCGTTCCCACCGATCCTACCTACTCACTGACACTCTCGCCCAACACCTCATGGATGGGTCGCGTGATTGCAGTGGAAACCCAGAGTCTTGATGAAACCCGTTCGGCTTCCGTAACCATCAAGGTAACCGACGATCCCTCGGCCGTAAACCGCGCTCAGCGCGCCAACTCCGACATTGCTCTCGGCGCTGCCGGTGAGACCATTACAGTGAAGTTCGACCCCGCAACCGAATCGCAGTTCACCTTCGAGGGTAAGAGCATTCCCCTGCGTGAGGTGCTTCTCAACGGTGTTCCCCAGGAAACCATCAGCTCATCCTCCTACACTCACCGACTGACCGTTGCCGACGGTGACGAAATTGTAATCACAGCTGCCTACGACGACATCGAGGTGCCTGTAACCATCTTCGTCGACGAAGCTGCCAAGAACGTTGTGAAGAATGTTCAGCTCTACACCGCATGGCCCTACTCCGACATTGAGTGGACCCCCAACGAACCCTTCTTTGTGAAGGCCGGCAACCGCATCGCAATTGATGTTGACACGAACGCGGCAAACCTCAAGGGTGTTAAGATCGACGGCGAGGATGTTGAAGTGTTCTCATCATTCAACTTCTTTGTGAAAGATCAGGCCGTTGACGTTGAGTTCGATGCAGCTCCCTATGCAACATTGAAGTTCACACTGAATGTGACCGATCCCTCACACGTGACCGTTTATCCCGGCACCAGCTCTTATAACGCCACCCCCTACACTCTCACCGGAACCACCAACGAACTTGAGGTGTCGGAAAAAATCGGTATGATTCTCATCCAGCCCACTTCGGGAAATGTTCTCAAATCGGTTACCGACGAGAATGGCGCGGAAGTGAAAAAGTATGGCTGGGTTGACAACGCCTACTACATCACCGACGGTATGACCGTGAATGTGGAAACCGAAGCCATCGTTTACGACGGCACACTGATGTTCTGGCTCGATGATATAAACGGCCTCGACACCGGAAGCTACACCACAAGCTATTGGATGACCGAAACCGATCGTGAAAGGCACAACATCACCACCGACGGTTATCAGGAAATCGCATTCTCAACTGCAGTGAACGATACCCACAACTTTATGTTCTATCTGCTCAATGGCCAGGGCTACTTCTATTTGAACGGTGAGCTGAAGGCTCAGAAGAGCACATACGGTTCGAGCATGTGGTATGACTTCAAGCCTGCCGACGGCGACGTTGTTCGCGTTTACGCTTCAGGTGCTGAACCTGAACTTCACAACATCTCGTTTGAGGTTGTTGGCGACCAGGCCGCAGCTGCCGAAAACATGACCGTGACCACCGACCACATCACCGCGCGTCCCGAATGGAAAGACGGTCTGTCGGTTCTCGCAGCCACACACGTTGCTCTCGCTCTCCCCGCTGAGGTTGAAGGCGCAAGCGTTCAGCTCGACGGCGAACCTCTCGCTGCCGACGAAAACGGCAACTACAGCTTCACCACCGCAGCACATCATAAGGTTACAGTAACCACCCCCTCGGGTATCATCAACCTCGGTGCCGACAAGGCTGCCGGCGAAGGTGCCGTCTACAACCTCATGGGTGTGAAAGTTCTCGACAACGCAACCGCATCCGACCTCAAGAAACTCCCCGCAGGCATCTACATTGTCAACGGCGAGAAAAAGGTTGTCCGATAAGAAACGGATTTATTCCACGCGGTAAATGCGTAGATTTATAAAATGAAGGAAACCGCATGCCGCACACCCGGTGTGCGGTTTCTTTCATTCTTTTATTGGCAATTGACACATATATCTTATTTATATCTTTCATCGCCGGCCCGGGCAGGGAATGCCGAAGCTGCATGCGGTGACTGAACAGGAATATTAAATCGAAAAAATAATGAAGAAAAACGTATTTTTGCCGGCCCTTGCGCTGGCAGTGACACTCACCGGCTCGGCCGGTGTGCTCGACCTCCAGAGCCGCATGCGCCTGCATCAGCTCAAAATCGAGCAGGGCAATGCCGAGGTGTCGAAGAAAATGAGCAAAATCAGAGCCCGCGGAGCTGCTCCTGCTGTTGCTTCGGAGGGAACAACACTTGCTTTTGTGAGCCTCGCCGACGGCTTCACCACTGCCGACCTCGAGGCCGACGGCATGAAAGTGATTGCCATGAGAGGTGGCATCGCTGTTGTGAGCCTTCCGCTTGCCGATGTTGAGCAGATGGCGGCATCGCGCGCCGTGCGCACCATGTCGCTTGAGCGCCCCGTGAAAATGCATCTCGACCTTGCCAAGAAATCAACCGGCATCGATGTGATTCACTCGGGCGGCGATAACCTTCCGCAGGCCTACACCGGCAAGGGTGTGTTTGCAGCCGTTGTCGACCAGGGCATCGACCCCCATCACATCAATTTCCTCGACGAAGATGGCAACTCGCGCGTGGAATTCATCGCCCACAGCTCGCTCAACCGTGTCGGCCAGCTCACAACAAAACTCTACGGCAATGACCTCGCCGATGGTGTGGGATCTGCTATTAGTGATTTCGATACCGATGCCACCGACCAGTATCACGGCACACACACTCTTGGCATTCTCGGTGGCGGATACACCGGTGAAATTGAGCAGTGCGAAGGTCTCAACGGCTACACTCCCATCATCAATAAAAAAGCGAATCCCTTCACCGGTGTTGCCACAGGTGCCAATCTCGGTGTTGCCTGCGGCGAACTGACCGATGCCGGCATTGCCACCGGGCTTGCTTATCTGTTGAGCTATTCGGTCGACTACAAGCATCAGCCCACGGTTGTGAACATGTCGCTGGGAAGCAACATCGGTCCGCACGACAAGAACTCTATGATGGCTCAGTTCCTGAGCGAGATGGGCAAGGATGCCATCATCTGCGTGTCGGCCGGTAACGAGGGTGATATGAAAATCCACACCCACAAAACGTTCACATCTGCCGACAAGACTGTAAAAACCTTCATCAAGCCTTACTATCAGGTTTATGACCCCGAAGGGGATGCCGCCGACCCCTATAACACATCTGTGCGCTACGGCCAGATTGTTTTCTACTCCAACGATGCCACCCCGTTCACACTCCAGGCTGCGCTCTACCGCAAGGAGCGCCAATACCGTGCCGCTTCCCGTTTCCCCATCAGCAGCAGCGACGGCTCGGCAATGGAGTATGCTTCATCAACCGACTACGGAGACAACGTGACAACCGATGTGAATTTCCTCAACAACTTCGAGGGATTTATAATCGGTGGCACCATGCTTGACGAGGAAACCAACCGCTACTATGGCGTGATTCAATATTATCTGGTGAATATCGGCGACGGACGCGCCGATGCCGACGGCGACGAACCTTTCCTGTGGGGCTTCGAGGTGAGCGGCACCGAGGGTCAGCGCGTCGATGTGTATTGCGACGGCACCACCACCTATCTCGACAACTACGGCGTTGCCGGTTTCGACGACGGTTCGCGCAACGGCTCAATTTCCGACCTTGCTGTCGGTGACAATATCCTCACCGTGGGTGCCTACAGCACCCGTCAGGAATGGCAGAGCCTCGACGGCACCGTCAGCGCCTATCCCGGCGATGCGTTCAAGCCCGGCTTCATCACCGAGTTCTCATCGTTCGGAACTTTGGCCGACGGCACCAACCTGCCCCATGTGTGCGCCCCCGGTTCAACCGTGATATCGTCGGTCAGCAACCCCTATCTCGACTATGCCGTTGAGGCATTGGCCGCGCAAACGGGTGTTAAACTCACCGATGAAATGCGCAAGGAGTATTTCAACTACATGTGTCAGGTGCGTTCCACCGTCGACGGCAAAACATATTATTGGAAACAGGAGCCGGGCACTTCGATGTCGACACCGCTGGTTGCCGGCACCATCGCCCTTTGGCTCGAAGCCGACCCCACTCTCACAATCGACGATGTGAAGGATATCGTGGCCACTACCGCCACGGTCGACGATGCCGTTAAGGCAGGCGACCCCGTGCAGTGGGGCGCAGGTAAATTCAACGCTCTCGAGGGTTTGAAGGAGGTTATCCGCCGCTCGGCAGGAATTGAAGGTGTGGTTTCCGACAGCACCAACGACCGCCTTATCGTTACCCCCCTCGGCAGTGGCCGCTTCAACATTTTCGCAGGCGATGCCAACGGCCTCGATGTGGCACTCTATGCCATGAACGGTGCCAAAGTGATGGCAGCAACCGCCGCAGGCGATGAGATGACCCTCGACGCTTCGGGTGTAGCCTCCGGCATTTATGTGCTTCAGGTTAACGGCCACACTCAGAAACTTGTGGTTAAGTAATAAGCAGCAAATCAATCATCAAATCAAACAATATGGAAAAAGTAAGAAAAAGCGTGATTACAGCCGCGGCGTTTGCCGCAGGGTTGCTGTGGAGCGTCCAACCGGCAGCGGCACAGACTGCCGAGGAGCCGATAATCACATTCCGCACCAACATATACGACACCTACGGGGCTGCCAACTCGTTCCACATCGTTCTCGGTGCAACCGAAAAGGATTATTTCGACGTTGACTGTGGCTTCGGCACAGTTGAGGTTGAGGTGGATGTGGCGAAGTTCGACACAAGCACTTCGGCCATCACCGCCACTTCGGTGCCCCTTGTGGTGAGCGAGGAGGGCATCGTGAAAATCTACGGCGATGCAAGCAAAATTGATTATCTCGATTGCGAAGGGTGCTACATCGACTGGATCGACATGGATAAGTGCACCAATCTCGAAATCCTCGACATGTCGCACAATGAGCTCAAGCGACTCGACCTCACCCCGTTCTCGAAATTGCAGGCGATTTATCTTTCCGACAACCCCTTCACCGCTGAAACCCCGGTGGTTGTCGGCCCCAACAAGCCCAACCTGTCGATTCTCGAACTCGACATGCTCGGCTACATCGACGAATCGTTCAACTTGAGCGACTACCCCGCAATGGTAGCTTTCGACGGCTACTACAGCAAATGTCTCACCAAGATTGACCCCACAGGTTGCCCCGATCTGCAGGTTCTGTCGCTTGAAATGACCTCGGTTGAGAGCCTCGACATCAGCAACAATCCCAAACTGATGCGTCTCAACATCTCCGAGACACGAATCAAGGATATCGACATCAGCAAGGCTCCGTTGCTTCAGAATTTACTTGCGGAGCATGTGTCGGGCTGGGTTAACACCGATGTGAAACTCACTTCAATCGACCTCACTCAGAATCCCAACCTTGTGATTGTGCAGCTTGGTGGTAACCGCCTTGAGTCGATTGACCTCACCGCCAACAAATATGTGCAGACACTCGGACTTTCCAACAACCTGCTCAAAACACTCGACCTCTCGGGCAATCCCAACCTTTACTCGGTGAACTTGGCCAACAACCTCTTCACTTTCGCCACTCTCCCTCTGCCTGAGGATTCGTGGGGTGAGTATTACTACTACCGCACACCGCTGGCATGTGCCAAATCCTACGAAGTGGGCAAGGAGATTGATTTCGCTGCCGACGTGTTGCGTGCCGGCACCGAAACTTCGGCCCGCGTGTGGAAGAAGTCGCTGAAAGATGGCGCTTCGCTCATTGATGAAGCCGACTACACCTATGCCGACGGTAAGGTGACAATCAACAGCGTGTTCACCGACTCGCTCTATGTGGAGTTCGGCAACACGGCTTTCCCCGAATACACCCTCTCCACGGCTCCCTTTATGGTTAAGTCGGCCGAGGATTTCGGCAAACCGTCCAACATCATCAGCATCACTGCCAACACCGCTATGGCAGGGAAGGAAATCAGTTTCAGTGTGGGCATGGATAATGCCTCGGCCGATGAACCCAAAGTTTTCTTTGTCGACCTCGGCGACGGTGAGCTGAAAGAATACACCGCTACCTCAATCGAACTTCCCGCCGAAGCCAACTTCACCGCCACTCTCCCCTCGCCGCTTGCAGGCACAATCAATGTGTATGTTCCCGAAAACGATGTTATCACCGCATTCGGCATCTCCGATGTCAACAGCCGCTCTATCAGCCTGACCGCTGCCACCGAGCTGCGTTGGCTCAAAATCAACAACTGTAACATCACCACCATCGACCTCGCCAACAACCGCTGCCTCCAGACGCTCGACCTGTCGGGCAACCGCCTGAGCAACGTTACTCTGGCCGGTGTGAAGGGTGACTATGAGAAATATGCGTTGCGCGAAATTAACGCTTCCAACAACTACCTCTCCAACTTCACTATCGTAGCCACCCAGCAGCTCGAAAAACTTAACTTGAGCAATAACCGTTTCACAACCTATGATTTCAAGAACTTCGACGGCCTTAAGTCGCTCGACATGTCGAACAACCGCCTGACAGAGGTTGAAAACGTGCCCTATCTCGCAGCTGCCGAGGAGGTGGATTTCAGCAACAATCAGCTTGTGTCGTTAACCGTTGACGCGATGCCCGAACTGCGCAAGTTCGATGTGTCGAACAATGCCCTCACTTTGGCAACTCTGCCCGACCCGGCAACCCTTCCCGCAGGAGCGCTCATCTATGCTCCTCAGCAGGTGCTGCAGATTTCGGAATTCGCTCCCGGTGTTAACCTCACCGCCCAGAACCGCGTGATTAACGGCGTGGGAACAACTTTCATCTGGAAAAAGGCCGACGGCACTCTGCTGCAGGAGGGCGTTGACTACACATGCGACGGCGGTGCCACCCGCTTCAAGAACATTGAGGTTGGCAAGGTGTTCTGCGAGATGACCAACCCCGCTTTCCCCGAACTTTCGGGCGCAAATGTGTTCAAAACATCGGAGGTTACACCCACCGATGCTCCCACAACCGTTATCGCTTCGTTCACCACAACCGAGGACAGCAATTCGGGTGAGGTTATTTTCACCGGCACAAAAACCTCCGATGTCTACATCGACTGGCGCGGTGACGGCACCGAATATATCCAGTATCCCATCAACGGCAGCTCCTACACAGCCTATCCCGAGCAGACAACCTATGCCGGTGCGGATGTGAAAGTCTACACCTACGAGTCGGCTTCGGATATCCGCATGTTCTCTATCTACAACGTTGCAATGAGCCGCATGGATGCTTCACCCCTCACCAATGTGATGGCATTCTCGGTTGGCGGTGCCGGTCTCGACGAAAACTCGCTCGTGTTCCCCGCCACCGATGGCCTTGAGGAGATTACCCTTAACGACAACAACTTCTCAACCAAGGACTTCAAGGAATATCCCAAGCTCCGCAACCTCACTTTGTCGGGCAACAAATATGAATCGTTCGATGCTTCGGGTCTCAGCTCTGTTGAAACTCTGGTGATGAGCCGCAACGGATTGAAAGAATTCAAATTTGGCGGTAACGCCAACCTGTGGGGTCTCGACCTCGGTGAGAATAACCTCAGCGATATTTCATTTGAAGGCGCTCCTGTTCTAAGCCAGATTGTGCTGCATCACAACAATTTCTCAACAATCGACCTTTCGCCTATAAAGGATGTGCTGATTGCTCTTGATGTGCAGTGCAACAACTTTGATTTCGCCACTCTTCCGCTGCGTTCGCAGTTCCCCCACATGGGTGTTTATCTGTTCGTTGGTCAGTCAAACCTCGATGTGGCTTGCGTTGACGGCAAGGTTGATCTCTCGTCGCAGGCATCGGTTGATGGCGTTGAAACCACTTTCCGTTGGTTCTTCGGTGATGTGACAATCGATGAGGAGACTGGCGAACTCGTCGGTGAGGAACTCGAAACCGGCGGCGACGACCCCGAATACACCGTTGAGAACGGCGTGACCACATTCCACTATGATTTCGACAAGGTGACCGGCGTGCTCACCAACGACGCATACTCGGGCTTGATTCTCTACACCAATCCCATTGCCATTGAGATTGCCGGTGTTGAAAACGTTGTAGCCGACGGCGTCGATGCAAATGCCCCTGTTGACGTGTTCACAGTGAGCGGCATCAAAGTTCGCTCGCAGGTTGCCCGCTCCGAAGCCGTGAAGGGTCTTACCCCCGGTTTCTACATCGTGGGCCGTGAAAAGGTGCTTGTGAAATAACAGCCTCCAACCTTTGACCTAAAAAGGCGGTGTGTCATGAATTTTGACACACCGCCTTTTCATTAATCCTGGACCTCTTCAAACCGCACACAGCGACGAGTGCCCATTTGTAGCATTCGGCGTAGCCGCGCGTAGAGCCGCCATACATGGCGGCTCGCACATAGTTGCACGTGTGTGGACTATCCACCAACCACAATAAAGCAAGCGGCTGTGTCGAACTCGACATAGCCGCTTGCTTTATAATTAGTTTATGTAGGGGTTACAGCCCGCGGTCGAACATGGAAATGAGGCGAGTGAGCTCCTCCTCACTGGCAAATGAGAAGGTTATCTGCCCCTTGCCCGAACGGTCGCATGAGAATTTAACCGGCGTCTGGAAGGCTGCCGACAGATGTTTTTTGAGCAGGTCGAAGTCGTGGTTGCCAAGTCGGGAGGCGGGCTGCTGCTGCGCAGCTTCTTTAACGTTTTTCCCCTCTTGATAGGCTTTCGCAAGTTCCTCGACTTTGCGCACGGAAAGCCCCTGTTTCAGAATCTCTTTATAGATTTTCAACTGCACCGAGGGGTTGTCGACCGACAGCAATGCGCGTGCGTGCCCCATATCCACACGTTTGTCGCGCAGCCCGAGCTGCACTTCGGCGGGCAGTTTGAGTAGGCGCAGGAAGTTGGCTATTGTGGCACGTTTCTTACCAATCCGTTCCGAAAGGCGCTCTTGTGTGAGCTCGTAACGGTCGATAAGTTTTTTAAATGTGAGAGCTATTTCAATGGCGTTCAAATCCTCTCGCTGAATGTTCTCAATAAGAGCCATTTCAGTGAGTTCGGCTTCATTTGCCGTGCGGATATAGGCGGGAACCGATTTGAGGCCGGCTTTTTGAGCGGCGCGGTAACGGCGTTCACCGGCTATAATCTGGTAGCTGTCGGGGCCGGTTTTTCGTAGCGAAAGCGGCTGGATAATTCCAAGCTCGCGAATTGAAGATGCCAATTCGTCGAGAGCCGTTTCGTCGAACGATGTGCGCGGTTGGTCGGGATTCGGCGAGATGTGAGCCAAATCAATTTCGTTAATTGCCGATGTGTCGCGTGCAGGTGCATCGTCCATCGAAATCAGCGAGCCAAGCCCGCGTCCGAGTGCATTCCTGTGTTGGACCATATAGTTTTCAGTCTTAAGTTTTTAGTTTTTAGAACCAAATAAAACTAAACTCAGTTTTTTGAGATTAGTTCTTTGGCGAGCATGAGGTGGGAAGTGGCGCCGCGGCTTTCGGGGTCGTAGAGGATGGCGGGGAGGCCGTGGGAGGGGGCTTCGCTCAGGCGGATATTGCGGGGAATCACGGTGTTGAAAACCATGTCGCCGAAGTGGCTTTTTAACTCCTCATATATTTGGTTGGCAAGACGCAGACGTGCATCATACATGGTGAGCAGGAAGCCCTCAATCTCGAGGTCGGGATTGAGTTTCGACTTTATGATTCGGATTGTGTTGAGCAATTTGCTGATACCTTCGAGCGCGAAATACTCGGCCTGCACGGGGATAATAACCGAGTCGGCGGCGGTGAGAGCATTAACGGTGATTAAGCCCAGCGAGGGTGAACAGTCGATGAGAATGTAGTCATACTTGTCGGCAACACCTGCAAGCAACCTGCCGAGCACCTTTTCGCGGTCGGGCTTGTTGATAAGTTCAAGTTCGGCACCTGCGAGGTCGATGCGCGACCCCACGAGGTCGAGCCCCTCAACACAGGTTGCCACCTGCGAACCGTCGATGGGGTAATCATCAACGAGACATTCGTAGATTGACGACTGCATCTGTCGCGGGTCGATGCCATAGCCTGAAGTGGCGTTGGCCTGCGGGTCGGCGTCGATTATCAGCACCCGCTTGCCACGCATGGCAAGCGATGCCGCCAGGTTGATGGTGGTTGTGGTTTTTCCCACTCCACCTTTCTGATTTGCTATAGCAATGATTTTGCCCATTAGGAGATAAGTTAGTCAGATGAAATGATTTGGACGCAACAAAGTAACGGATTTTCAATCACTCGCGAAAGCGTGTTTAATTCATTTTAAGTTATTTGTTGATAACTGCCCCCCATTGTTAATAACTTCGTGGAACATTTAACAATCGCCGTGGAACACACGCAATTTTCACTCTTCCACTATGAGCGTTGCTCAATGTATGTTGCGAAAAATCACTATCTTTGCATTATAAAACAGAATAACCCCATGCGTCCACTCATACTCATCACCAACGACGACAGCATCGAGGCAAAAGGGCTGCGTCATCTTGTCGACTGTGTAAGCGACATGGCCGACATCTATGTGGTAGCTCCCCACCATCCTCAGTCGGGGCAATCGTCGGCATTTACTGTCAACGCACCACTCCACATCATCGAGCATCCCGACTATAACGGTGCCGTGATGCGGTCGGTAACCGGTACGCCTGTCGACTGTGTGAAACTGTCGATGCACCACATTCTCCCGCGCCGTCCCGACCTCCTGCTCTCAGGCATCAATCACGGCTCAAATGCCGGTAACTCTATCATCTATTCCGGAACGATGGGTGCGGCATTTGAAGGGTGCATGCAGGGAATCCCCTCGGTGGGCTATTCACTGCTCCATCATTCACTAAAAGCCGATTTCACCGAGTGCACACCCCATATTATCGACATAACGCGCCGCGTTCTCCAAAAAGGGTTGCCGCAGGGTGTATGCCTTAATGTGAATTTTCCTGCTAAAGTGAAAATCGAAGGAGTGAAAGTGGTGCGTGCCGCCCGCAGCTACTGGACCGAGGAATATCAGGAATATCTCGATCCACACGGCAAACCGTTTTTCTGGCTCACCGGACGCATTATAAATGAGGAACCCGATAATCCCGACACCGACCTCTATTGGCTTGGCCGCAATTATGCCACCGTTGTTCCTGCACGTGCCGACCAAAATGCAGTGGAGGCAATTCCCGAAGTGAGCTCACTTCTCACGTTGTAAAATTTTTAGTTTTTTCATAATAAGCAAGCGATGTGTCAAAATGCTCGGTTCATTCTGGCACATCGCTTTTTTTATGTCTTGTGGATGGAGAGTGGGAAATCAGGAGATGACGGGCTTTTGGCCTTTTGAGGCTGTTTCCTTGCCATAGGCAACGGCGTGGTGGGGGCAGATGTGGTAGCAGCGCAGGCACAGGGCGCAACGGTTTCCCCATTGGGGGCATTGTGAGGGGGAGAGGGTGATGTTGCCCATAGGGCATGTGCGGGAGCATTGGCCGCATTCCACACAGGCATCTGTGGCATGGAAAGGTGTCGGCGACATGCAGAACCGTTTGAAAAATGGGTAGACAACGTAGGTTTTTATCCAAGCCATGCTTCCTCTCACCATGTCGCTTTCAGAAAATCCGCGGTTGATGGCCGCGGCTATTGCGGCCACGCGCTGTGGCATGGCAGCGATTTTGGAGGCCGCCAATTCGGGTGAATCAACATCGAATCCTTTCATAAGCACGTAGGTGTTGGGCATCTGCACCGAGAATGAGCCGCGGGGATTCCATCCGCGCCGGCCTATCAGCTTGCGCCATTGGTTGTCGGTGTAGCCGGTGTCGTCGCCGCATGTGCACACAAGGAAATGCGACACTCCGTGCGCCCCTTTCACTTTGGCACGGCGCAGGAACCGCTCTACCACCGGGGGCACTCCCCACGAGTAGACGGGAAACACCCACACCACCTGCTTTTCGGTTTCGGCAATCTCCACCACTTGTGAGGAGGGCTTCTGCAGCAGTTCGCCGGTGAGGTTGAGCAGTTCGCCCCCGAGATGCTTCTGAAGCTCGCGGGCCACCATCAGTGAGTTGCCGGTGCCTGAAAATGTGATAATCATGAGCGTGAGGTGAGTGGGGGAAATCAGATTGTTACCTGTGTGGCTCCGTAGCCGTATTCGCGGAAAGAGGCATCCTGCACGTCATGACCCTTATAGCGGTAGTTGAGCTCCTTCATGAGCGCCTGACGCAGAATTCCTTCACCTTTCCCGTGAATGAACACTATTTTTTTGCCGCGGTTGTTGAGGTTCTCGTCCATCACTTTGCGGAAGGTGTCGACCTGATAGTTGAGGATGTCGGCGTTCGACATGCCGCGTGTGTTGTCGATTAATTCGGTGATGTGGAGGTCGACAACGAGCGGCCCGTCGGTTTTGGGCTGTTTTTTCTGCACGGGGCGCGCCGCGGGGCGGCGGTCGGCCTCGCGTTTCTGTTTCATTGCGTCCTCAAGGCGGCTGCTGTCGAATGTTTTTGCACGTTGGGGAATGTCGTTCTTCACAATGTCGAGGGCAATCACCGGCTCGTCGAAATAGGGGTTTTCGCGGAAGCAGTGGAGCTTGAAGAACTTGGTGGTGTCCATTCGGGTCTCAACCGCCACGGGAGCCTTGAGCTGGAACTCCTTGTCGCGCTTGAAGGCTACATACTGGAACGCCACGCGGTCTAGGCGCCCTGCCTGCTCGCGCGACAGTTCCTCCAGAAAAATTTGCATGTTGGGCTCCACAATGCCGGCGTAGCGGGTTGTCCACCCCTCGGCATCGTCGGCCCGCGAGAGATAGGTGAAATAGAGAAAATAGTTTGAATCGTTCACCAGATAGGTTTCAAACGCCGTTGTCGACAGATGTTTTAGCTCCATTGCCGAATAGGCGAGCACCACGTTGAGGCGTTCTCCCTCGGGCGTTTCAATCACCGGTTCGGCTTTGGGGGCTTCGGGCACGGCTGTGGGCACGAATTTGCTGCGCGCCTGCTCCTCGTCGGCCTGCTTCTTCTGACCGGTGCCTCCGAAAATGTCGCGGCGCACCTTCTCTTCGCCGACGGTGCTCACCACAACGAGCTCTTTGATGAGCACGGGGGTGACGAATCCGTCCTCCTCCTCAACGTGAGCAATCTGCCCGTCGATTTTAACAACACGGCCTCCGCCGGTTGAACTTAGAAATCTTACCGTATCTCCTATTTTTGCCATAATGAATCGTAGTTAGAAATGAATAGGGTGGGAAAACACGCGTGAAATATGCTTCCGCCCACCTTTGTCAACTACAAACTTACATATTTTTCCGTAATTTTGCAGCATGGTAAAGAATCTGCGAATCGACGAATTTGACTATCCGTTGCCCGATGAACGGATAGCGCGCTATCCGCTTGCCGAGCGCGACAGCTGCAAGTTGCTTGTGCGCCGCCCCGACGGGGAAATTTCTCAACACCTGTTCACCGACCTGCCGGAGTTGCTTCCGGCCGACTCGATGTTGGTCTATAACAACACGCGAGTTATCAACGCGCGTCTGCGTTTCCGCAAACCCGGGGGAGCGCTCATCGAAATTTTCTGTCTTGAGCCGGTTGAGCCGCGCGACTATGCCGTGAGTTTCGCCCAAACCGAAAGCTGCTCGTGGACCTGTTTCGTTGGTAATTCAAAGCGTTGGAAACAGGGACCGCTTGAAATGCAGCTCACCGTAAATGGCAAGCCGGTGGTGTTCACCGCTTCGCGTCAGGCTAAAGAGGGCAACTCGTCAACCGTGCTTTTCCAATGGGATAATGCCGGGGTAACATTTTCCGAGATAATCGCGGCTGTGGGTGAGATTCCGATTCCCCCCTATCTCAACCGTTCAACCGAGGCTTCCGACCTCAAGGATTATCAAACGGTCTACTCCCACATCGACGGCTCGGTGGCCGCCCCCACCGCGGGGTTGCATTTCACCGAGCGGGTGCTCGACGCAATCGCAGCCCGCGGCATTCCGCGCCGCGAGCTCACACTGCATGTTGGTGCAGGCACCTTCCAGCCCGTTAAATCGGATGAGATTGGGGAGCACATGATGCACAGCGAGTTCATTGCCGTTGAGCGCCCGTTGATTGAGGAGCTCGCCCGCAATGAACGCAAGGTGATAGCCGTGGGCACAACGTCGGTGCGCACACTCGAGAGCCTTTATCATGCCGGGGTGTTGATTGCGCAGGGAAAATGGACCGGAGAGGTGCCACAATGGGCGCCCTACGAGCTCGACGGCAACGATGCCGTTCTCGGTGTGGCCGAAGCCATGCAGGCCATTCTCAACAGGCTCGACGAGCAGGGGGAATCGACCTTCATCGCTTCCACTCGCATAATCATTGCACCGGGCTACCGCTACCGTGTGGTGCGCGGCATGGTTACGAATTTCCATCAGCCCCGCTCCACGTTGCTTCTGTTGGTGTCGGCATTCACCGGGGGTGATTGGCGACCTATCTACGACTATGCCCTTGCCAACGATTTCCGCTTCCTGAGCTACGGGGATGCCTGCCTTTTATTGTAACGGCATCCTCTCCATCCTTCGTGTCAGAACACGATTTTCTCGCCCCACACAGGCAGATACACCTCCTCCTTGCCGAGCGCCTCGGTGAGGTCGCGGCAACGTGCCAGGCCGTAGGGGTAGCTCCACCTCCATTTGTCGATAGGGTGGCTGAGTTCCATGATGTGCGACATCAGCACCACTTTGGGATTGAGTTTCTCAACGGCGCGAGGCATGTCGAGCCCCACCGCAAGGTGAGGAATCAGCACATCCACCTCCTTGGTTTTGCGCAGCTGTTCCCAGTTTCGTGAGTCGCCGAGGTGCAGAATCACTTTGTTGCCGGTGTCGGCGCCGCAATCAATTTCGTAGTCGACAACGAAATTCACCAGCTGCGGGTTGTGATCGACCACGGTAGTTATGATTTCAATCCCGTCGACAGGCCTGAGGGTTTCGTCGGTGCCCACACGTGTGCCGCAATCGAGGAAATTGGAATAGACGGTTTTTCCGGCCTTTACCATTGCTTCAATCAACGGCATTGAGAAATGGTCCTGATGGTTGTGGGTGATGCATAGAAATTCGAGCAACGGTTCCAGGCGGGCGGCGTCGCGGTGCTTGAGGTCGATTCCGAAAGTGTGGGAGGGCGTTTTCACCACATAGCCCATGTTGTAGAGATGCCATAGCACCACGTGCCCCTGCGGCACCTGCTGGAGCGGAATTTCGCGCAGCAGTTTTTCGAGCGATTCGTGATGATATTCAAAGATGGTGTTGTTCTCCATGCGCTTCACTTCGGCCGGGTCGGTGGCGGCATAGTAGGCATAGAACATTTTGTCGGAACAGCTGTCGGCATAAACCTGCATCTGCTCCATCAGCGCCTCGCGTTGCGGAGTGTGGTTGAGGCACGACGTGCTGTCGAGCATCGCCGTCATTATCTCTTTTACAGGTGGCAGGGTCTCACATTGTGCCTCCGGGGCGACAGACGACAGCAGGATGGCTGCCGCCGCACAAAAATCTCGCAGTTTCATTTTTTACAATTGAATTTCAGTTACTCTGCAAACTTACGAAATTTTTTTGCATTTCGGCGAAGCTTATGCCGCCGATGAGCGAAGCCGTAGCATTGCCCCACCTGCTCACCGATTATTTGGCAAGCGCTTAGAGCTTAAAATCAAGCTCTTATTTCTTTCGCCCCTGAAGGTCGTCGTTGTTGATTGATGTGGCGGTTTTCTTAACCGAGGCATTGAGCGAACCGAAGCGGAAGTTGATGCTCATGCCCACGTAGCGGCTGTTGTCGTTGTAGGAGCATGATTCGGAATAATAGGCCGGATTGAATGTGACTGACCGGTATTCCGAGCCGGACGGCCCGAAAATGTTGTTGGCATTCAGGCGGATGGTGAGGCGGTCATCTTTAAGGAACTTTTTCGACAGGCTGATGCTGTAGCCCACATTTTTTGCCGATGTGGTGGAATAGCTGTAAACGCTGTTGAGACTTCCGCTCCAGAAGTAGCCCGACACCGAAGCCTCGATTTTCCAGGGGAGGTCGCGGCTTATGCGGGTCCAGGGGTTCACGTTCCAACGTGCGCGCGACAGGGTGACAGTCTCGCCCGAAGCATCTACGGGCGACGGCTGGCTCATATAGGCGTATGTGAGGTTGAGGTTTGCCATCCAGCGAGTTTTGCTGTTGATCGACCATTGGAAGTAGAGGCTCATGTTGGCTATGCGCCGGCGCCCGATGTTGGCGTAGGTTGAATAGCGTATGCCGTTTTCGAGCCATTGCACCGAGCTGAGAGCGTTGTTGACCAACGTTCCGCTTAGATTGAAATCGAGGTTGAAGTTCGATTTTATGAGCGAATAGTTGAGCGAGAGATTGTTGTAGACCTCACTGTCGAGGTCGGGGTTACCGAAGCTTTCGGCGGTTGGCGACACCGAGCGCGCAGGGTCGAGATAACTGATGCCGGGACGGCGAATGTTGCGGTTAAAGCTGAGTTTCAACGAGTTCTCGTCGTTGATGTTCCAATTGACGGCGGCGTTGGGTACCCAGTCGTTGAGGGTGGCGGAGAAGTCGTCGCTGTCGTCGTCGCGGTCGTTGAAGCGGGCACTCAGATAGGAATATTCGTAGCGTAATCCCGCGCGGAGGCTCCATTTCCCGATAGTGAAACGGTAGTCGGCATAGGCAGCTCCTATGGTGGTGTGGTGTGTGAAATTGTCGTGTGTGCTCCATGCCGGGCGGTAGATGTAGTCGCTCACCGAGTGGTTGTTGCGGAAGATGGCTTTACCGCCGATGTCGAGCTTGTGGTTGGAGCCGTAGGGGCGGCTCCAGTCGGCCTGCACCGTCTGCTCGAGAAAACGCAGGTTGGTGTTGTAATAGCGGCTTGTATATCCGAAATCACAGTTAACCATGTCGAGGTAGTAGGTATCGGCCTCATTTTTCTGCTTTGTGGTCGATACCTGGTAGCTCAGGGTGATGGTTTCACCTTTGCGGCGAGTGGATCGTTGATAGTTCACGGCACCGTCGAAGTCGAAATAGTTGTTGTGGTACACATCTCCATCGGTACGGTAACTGTATATAGGGTTCCCGTCGGGTCCTGTCATCCACACGTTATCCTCCTGCATGGGGTTGTACATGCCATAGCCATACATGTTGAACTCCACATTCAGCAGGTTGAGGGTGTCGGGTTCCCAGCTGCTTTCAAAACCGGCCCATCCCGCTTGATAGGGGGATTTGTAGTGGGAGTTGCTTTCGAGGCGGTTGCCCGATTCGTAATAGTCGGTGAAGCCGGTCTGCCACCCCTCCGAGTCACGTCCGCCGGGAGTGATGCCTCCTCCGGCGCTTAGGGCCATTGTCACCTTGTTAATCTGTGTCGACAGCCACAGGTTAGGGCGCGGGTAGTAGCTTAGGTTGTCGACATAGAGATTGGCTGAGCCCACAACCCCCTTTATTGATGTTTCGGAGTCGGTTACGATGTTGAGGATGCAACCCACACCTTCTGCGTCCTCGCGTGCGCCCGGATCGGTGATTACCTCAATTTTTTTGATTGAAGATGCGGGGATGGCGGCGAAGATGTCTTTTGCGTTCTTGGTGTAGGAATTGTTGGGGCGGCCGTTTTTGTAGATTTTGAAGTCCGACGAGCCTTTCACCTTGATGTTCCCGTCGTTGTCGACCGACACCAGGGGCACCTTGCGCAGAATTTCGCGCAGGTTGGATGTGGAGGCTTCGGGGTCGGCCTTCACGTCGTAGCCCAGACGGTCGATTTCGCGCGACACCAGCGGGCGCTGCGCCACAACTTCAATCTCGCCAAGCTCGTTGGCGGCCGACCGGGCAATGAGGGTGCCGGTGTCGGCCACAGGTGATTTGGCTGAGACCTCAAACGATTTTTCGATGAGGGCTTTACCCACCGACGCAACCGTGAGGCGGTAGCTCCCGGCTGAGGGTAGAGTCTGCGAGAATGCCCCGGCATCGTCGGTGGTGCCGAGTGAAACGGGTTTTACTGAATCGGAGGCTGCATAAACACGAACGGTGGCATATATTTCGGGCTCGCCAACCGAGTCGGTGACTGCCCCTATGACCTTGAAAATGCTTTTGGTTGCAGCAGCATGGCTTTCAATCCCGCAGCACAACAGAAGTATCATTGTGATGAAGGCTGTTGCCGATGCGAATATATAGCTTCGTTTCATTGTTGTGGATTCGGAATGGAATAATGATTGATAATAATAGGAGGTATATTTATTTACAGACTTTAAAATCGGGCCTATTGAGTGTTTTTTGCTAAAAAGCTTTCAGGTGTCAAAATTAATTATAAAAATTGAAATACCAACGAATTTTCACTTGGTAATTACCCCCCCGAATTTATTAACATTAATTAAATGAGGCCGGGATGCACGGGCGTTCTAATATCTTGATAATAAAAATGTGTGGGATGCTTAAATAAAAAAACAACAAAATTATTTGGAAATGCAAACTTTTAATGGCATCTTTGCGTTTACCTAACATCGCATTGTTCTGCAACGGAACAGCACTACTTGAAATTCCTTATAAAATACAATCCTTAATCACAAAACAATCCTTACTGAGTCATGAACACTTCCTACATTTTCCTCGCTACCGGATTTGAAGAAATTGAAGCCATCACAGTAATTGATGTGATGCGCCGCGCCGGAATGGACGTTAAAACCGTATCGATTACCGGCCACCGCACCGTGACGGGGGCGCATGGAGTTTCGGTGAAAGCCGACAGTCTTTACGAAGAAACCGACTTCATCACCCCCGAGTGGTTGATTATTCCCGGCGGAATGCCCGGCGCAAAGAATCTCGCCGAGTTTGCTCCGCTCAACACATTGCTTACAGCGCAGGCTCTTTCGGGCAAAATCGCTGCGATATGCGCCGCACCCGCCGTTGTGTTAGCTCCGCTCGGCATTCTTAAAGGTGTTGAAGCCACATGCTATCCCGGTTTTGAAAAGGATATGGCCGAGGCTGTTGTGCGCGATGCTCCCGTTATCGCTCTCGACCGCATCATCACTGCCAACGGACCCTCGTCGGCTCTGCGTTTCGCTTTGGCAATCGTTGCCAATTCAATGGGCGAAAGTGTAGCACAGGAGGTTGGCTCGGGGATGCTATTCTATCCAAAGTCGCTTAATTTCTACTTCTGATGAGGGTGTGTCATAATGGCTCATCTGAGTCGTCGCTATCGACATTCGGCTTCGGTCACGTACTTCAATACGCTCCCATCAGCCTCAGTCTCAGCTCCTATCATCTGAACCATTCTGACAGCACCCTATCCGCTTAGACATAAAAGGCGGTGTGTCATGAATTTTGACACACCGCCTTTATCTATGACCTTGTGGTCTCCTACCACTTGTTAGTGTAACGGATTTATGGTAGGGGAGTTACAAGCCGCCATGTATGGCGGCTCTACGTGCGGCGGAGCCGAATAATGCTATATTTTGCCGGGGCTGATATATCAATGGAAAGAATATCAAAGAGCCCTGGCCGGGCGGTTGCACAGGGGGAGGGAGAGAGAAAGGCGGTAGTTGAGATAGGAGCGGAGGATGGGAGTGGAGTCGATGCCGGGAGGGTCGATGATGAGGACGGGGGAGGATGTGGATGCGCGCTCAAGGCGCGAAATTTTTAGGGGGAGGCAAAAGTTTTCAACTTTTCACAGCACCAAAAAACATGGGGCACAAAAAATGGGGGCGAGAAGTGGGCAAGCATGATACAATCGGCGGGCTTCGCACGCCTATCCCATCTCTAAGGGCCGCGGAATGCCCCCGACGCCTACGCTCCGCTACGGCAGCGGGGGTTATGAAGAAATCGGCGGGCTACGCACGCCGGCTGCGCGTGGGATAGGGGGAATCTGTGTGAGCTTTTGGGGGAGTTGCGGGGTTGCGCTTCTCAGAGGTGCATCAATACCATTTCACGCCGTTGGATTGGGAGGAGCGCTTGTCGTATTTGAGGTCGGAGAGGAGCGACGATTTCACCGATATGTGGAAGTTGTAGGATTTATAGGGCCCTACGGGGATTACACTCGCGCGCATGGTGAAGCAATGGAGGTCGCGCGCGATGTTGAGGTTCATATAGGCGATTTTCTTGGTGTCGAAGTTGTAGGATGCCGTGGCCGAGAACTCCCAGTTTTTCGTGGGGCGGATGTTGCCCGAAAGGCTGAGGTTCTGGGTAATCTTGCCATTATATTCCATCTTCTCCTTGTTGAAGTCGCCGTAGCTGTAGTTGATGGAGTAGTTCACACTAAGGCTCCACGGCACCTCCCACGGCACATAACCCTCGGGTGTGAGCTGAAGGTCGTCGTCATGGTCGTGGTCGTGCTGACCGTTCCCTTGTCCGGTTCCGTCATCGTCCCAATTGTCGGTGTCGTTGTAGTTATTATTGTTGGTGTTGTTGGAGCTGTTGTTGTTCTTTTTGTCTTTGCGGAATGTGTCGTTGTTGAAGGTGTAGGAGAATGAGGTGCCGGTTGATGAGAGGCGACCGATACCTTTGCCGGCTTTCCATCGCGGGATGTTTACTCTCACGGGGTTGCCCGCCGAGTTGAGCTGATAGGTGTAGACATCCCATGTGGCCGACAGGTTGAGGTTGAACTGGCGCGAGAGGCGCAGCAGCAACGAGGTGTTGATGTTACTCCAGTTGAGTGAGTCGGCTGCGAAGTTGTAGCTCTGCGACACGGTGAAATTCTCGATGAGCGAAATTTTCTTCTCACCGATTGAGTCGTTGTCGCTCTTCACTTTCATCTCCACGTTATTGGCAAGCGAAACCGACACCATGCCGGTTTTACCCTGCCCCGGAACGCCGAACAGGGAGTTGGGGAAGAGTGAATACTTGCGTGTTTGCTCGCGTCCCTGGGCATCGGTGTAATTGTAGCTTCCGTAGTAGCCGAAGAACGACGATGAGAAGTCGGGAGCACCCGAGAATGAAATTGTGGGGGTGAACACGTGGCGAATCATCTTCACCTTGTCGCCGAGGAATGGGAGCGGCTGGAAAAATCCGTAGACCTTAGTGTCGAGCGACACCGAGGCGTTGAAATCCCACACGTTGTAGAAGCTGTAGGTGGTGTCGCACACCTCGGCTGAGGCAGCGGGATCCCATGCGCGGCGCACCTTCTGGGTGTACATGCGGTCGGTGAGCGTTACCGACGGGGTGACGTTGAAATAGGTGAACAGCGGGAATGTTGCCGAGATGGGGATGTTGTGCTTCATGCCGTTTCGCCAATCCTTAATCAACGATTTCTTGAAAAATTCGTCCTGCTTGGCTGTGAGTGAGTTTTGGAACTGACCGGAGTAGGAGAGGCGTATTTTCTCATACCAGCGGTCGGCACCCACGGCATGCTTGCGCTTGAAGGGGTAGACTTGCGAGAGTGTGACGTTGATGTTGGGGAACGACACGGCGAGGGTGGAGTCCTGGGTGCGCTGAGTTACGTTCATCGATGTTGACAGAGCCCACTTTGAATTGGGGAAGCGGTAGCCCATGTTGATTGTCGATGATTTGGTGTTTTCGGTGAAAGCGCTTGAATAGTAGGAGTTCACGCTGTTGCGTGTGTAGCCCGATGTGGTGAAGTTTACCGAGGCCGAGAGGTTCATGTTGGGGTTGGCCTTGGAATCCTGCGAGTGGCTCCAAATCACCTGGAAGTTGGTGGCGGTGTAGTAGTCGGGGTCGCTCTTCTCGCCATAGATGCTCTTGAGGTAGTTGATGTTGAAATTACCGTTGAACTTGTAGCGCTTGCGGTAGGTTGACTGCGCCGAGAGACCCCATGAGCCTTTGGTGTAGATTTCGCCTGTGAGGGCGAGGTCAATCATGTCGTTGATTGCGAAGTAGTAACCGCCGTCGCTGAGGTAGAAGCCGCGGTTGTAGTCGTCGCCGAAAGTGGGCACAATCACGCCCGATGCATAGCTGTCGGAGAACGGGAAGTAGCCGAACGGAACAGCAAGGGGGAGGGGCAAGCCGGCAAGCACCATGTAGGCCGGCCCGGTGACGATGTTCTTTTTCGGGCGCACTTTGGCGCGGGTGAGCTGAATGTAGAAGTGCGGCTCCTCGTGGTCGTCGCAGGTGGTGTAGCGACCGTTCTGAATGTAGTAATCCTCACCTTCGGTTTTCTTGGTCTGACCGCCGGTGAGATAACCTTCCCCCTGCTGGGTGATAACGTTGGTGATGTAGCCGCGCTTCGACTTAAAGTTGTAGCGCATCGTCTTCGACTCGTAGGATGAGCCACCTTCCTCAAACACGGGAGTGCCAATCATCTCGCCAACGCTGTCCTCGCGGCCGCAGGCATAGACCTCGCTGTTGCCCATATTGAGCTGAATTTCAGCGGCGTTGAGTTTCAAGTCGCCGTAGTCGATTTCGCCGTCGCCATACATGTAGGTCATGTTGCGTCCCACCATCACCATCGAGTCTTTCGAGGTGAACACCACCTGGTTGTCGAGGTCGACTTTCTCGCGGCGGATGCGGGATGGGCGGCGTGGCACCGAATCGCCGGCTGCCGATGCGAATGTGGAAGCGGGAGCGGCAACAGAGTCGGCTCCGGTTGAAATGGAATCGGGTGTGATAGAGTCGGTTGGAGTTGCAACCTCATGGCGCGTGCTGTCGGGAGCCGCCACGCCGTTCAAACGGTTGAGCAGGGTGTCGATGTTGGTTGCCGGCGAGGTGTCGACAGGGAGTTGCCCGAGCGAGTCGGGGCGGTCGGGAACGTCGATTCTCACGGGCGCAACAACACCGTCGCGGGAGAACAGACTACCCGCGGCCATGCACAGAATAAAAATCGTAATTATATATAGATGAGAGCGTCGCAAGAAATTCGAGGTTCACATAGGGGCTTGGCCTGAGGCCATCGCCGCATATTATGGTGCAAAGATAGCTAATAATCCCCAATCGCACACTCTAAGTCACCTTTTTTCACAATTCAGGCTGTGGAGTTAGCATGGTTTGGCAATCTTTACATTTTTTAGTAAGTTTGTGGAACGATAAGCGGCCGTTAGCGGCTTTTACCTCCCGAAACAAATATTTAGCAATCACACCAAGCAATGTCCCTGCCCACCGACCGCCGCGAGCCTGTTGCTCCTCCGGCGCGCCCATTGTTCTCAATCATCACTGTGACTTATAACGCGGCTTCCTCGCTCCCCCCAACGTTGCGGAGCGTGGCAGAGCAGTCGTGCGGGCTCTATGAGCATATAATCGTTGACGGAGCCTCCTCCGACGGCACCATCGAACTTGCCCTTAAGTTCGATAATCCCCGCATCAGATTCAGCTCTGCTCCCGACCGCGGCATCTATGATGCGATGAACAAAGGGTTGGCCGATGCCACCGGCGATTATGTGATTTTCCTGAATGCCGGCGACACATTCCACACCCCCGAAACTCTTCAGCAGATTGCCGATGAGGTGATGGCCAACGACTATCCCGGGGTGGTGTATGGGCAAACCGACCTGGTGGATGCCGACCGGCGCCGCATCGGGCCGCGTCATCTCACGGCTCCCGACAACCTCACGCTCCAAAGTTTTGCAAACGGCATGATGGTTTGCCACCAGGCGTTTGTGGCATTGCGGCGTATCACCGGGCCGTTTAATCTCAAATATCGTTTCTCGGCGGATTATGAATGGTGCATCCATGTGTTGCAGCACTCAAAGCGCAACGTGCTTATCCCCGATGTGATAATCGACTATCTTAGCGAGGGAATGACCACCCGCAACCGCAGGCGGTCGCTCATGGAGCGTTTCCGCATCATGTGCTACTACTATGGCACCGTGCCTACGATAATGCGCCATTTCCGTTTCGCACTACGTTTTCTCAAATCTAAATGACTGTTTACAACACCACTTTTGTGATTCACTCCGTGCTTGAGGCCGATTTCATTGCGTGGCTTCGCACGGTTTATCTCCCCTCGGCTGCGGCTTCAGGGGCATTCGCGCGTCCCACTGTGATGCGTGTGCTCACCCGCATTGAGCCCGACACCGAAAGCATTGCCGTGCAACTTCCCGCAACCGATTCGGCAGGTGCCGACCGCTGGCTCAATGAAACTGCGGCGTTGCTCCGCGATGATTTGCATGCACGCTGGGGTAACCGCATGATGTTTTTCACAACCCCGATGGAGACTGTTGAGCTGTGAGTTTTCAACGTGTTATAATAGGAATTGACCCCGGCACGAATGTTATGGGTTATGGCATTCTGGGGGTAAACGGGAAAACGCCGCAGATGATTGCTATGGGGGTGTTGAAGCTCAATAAGTTCGACGACCACTACATGCGTTTGCACCGCATTCATGAGCGGGTGCTCGGTCTTATCGACCAGTATCTGCCCGACGAGATGGCAATCGAGGCTCCATTTTTCGGAAAGAATGTGCAGTCGATGTTGAAGCTCGGGCGTGCTCAGGGGGTGGCGATGGCTGCGGCTCTGAGCCGCGACATTCACATCACCGAATATGAGCCGCGAAAAATAAAGTTGGCGATTACCGGCACCGGAGCTGCCTCGAAGGAGCAGGTGCAGGAGATGTTGCGCCGCATTCTCACGATTCCCAAGGAATCGCTTCTACCTGAACTTGATGCCACGGATGCATTGGCGGCTGCCCTTTGTCATTTCTACGAGACTTCGCGCCCGACGATTGCCAAAGGCCCACGCTCGTGGAAGGAGTTCATTGCCAAGAATCCGGAGAAGGTGAAGAGGTGAGAAAGCAGAAGTCAGAAATCAGAAGTCAGAAATCAGAAGTCAGAAGGGAGAAGGGAGGAGTCAGAAGGGAGAAGGGAGAAGTCAGCATTCGGCGAAGCCGCACGTAGAGCCGCCATAGATGGCGGCTCGCTAACCGTAAAAACTCCTCAGCGACCTTAACGACTTTAACGATTTTAAAATTCTAAATTTCCGCCCCGCCAACAAGCCGCCATATATGGCGGCTCTACGTGCGGCTTCGCCGAATGGCCACTGATAACTAACCCGCTAACATGGGGGCGATGCGGTGGAGGGCGGCGATGAAGCGGTCGGCTTCGGCGATGGTGTTGTAGAGGCCGAATGAGGCTCTCACGGTGCCTTCGATGCCGAGAGCCTCCATGAGCGGTTGAGCGCAATGATGGCCTGTGCGCACGGCTATGCCGAGTTTGTCGAGCAGCATGCCGGTGTCGTAGTGGTGGGCTTTCCCGATAAGAAAGGAGATTACGGCGCATTTGTCCGGTGTGGTGCCGAAAATGCGCATGCCGGGAATTTTCATCATCTCGGCGGTTGTCCATTCGAGCAGACGGTGCTCGTGGGCTGCTATGGCATCGATGCCGATGCGCGAAATATAGTCGAGGGCGGTTGAGAATGCGGCGATGTCGACGAAGTCGGGGGTTCCGGCCTCAAATTTCAGCGGGAGTTCGGCAAAGGTGGTTTTTTTGAAACTTACGTGCGAAATCATCTCGCCGCCACCTTGGTAGGGGGGCATCATCTCAAGCCATTTTTCTTTTCCGTAGAGAACGCCGACGCCGGCGGGGCCATACATTTTGTGTGACGAGAAAGCATAGAAATCAACATCGAGCGCCTGCACGTCAACGGCCATGTGGGGCACCGCCTGGGCGCCGTCGACCATCACAGGCACACCCAGCGAGTGGGCATATTCCACAATCTCGGCTATTGGATTGACGGTGCCGAGCACGTTGGACACGTGACACACCGAAACCAGGCGGGTGCGTTCGTTGAACAGCGAGCGGAATGCCTCCATGTCGAGCGAGCCGTCGGGGCGGATGGGCACAACACGGAGAATAACGCGTTTGCGCGTTCCGAGCAATTGCCAGGGCACGATGTTGGCATGGTGTTCCATCACGGTGAGAATCACCTCGTCGTTGTTTTCAAAGAAACTGCCGAAACTTGATGCCACAAGGTTGATTGCCTCGGTGGTGCCGCGTGTGAAAATCACCTCGCGTGTGGAGGCCGCGTTGATGTAGGCGCGCACCTTTTCGCGTGAGGCTTCCATCATGGCGGTGGCTTCCTGCGAGATGGAGAACACGCCGCGGTGAACGTTGGCCTTGTGGTGATAGTACATGTTGTCGACAGCTTCCACAACCTCGCGTGGTGTTTGCGATGTTGCGGTGTTGTCGAGATAAATCAGCGGCTTGCCGTAGACTTCGCGCGTGAGGATGGGGAAATCGCGGCGCAAAGCCTCCACGTCGTATCTGCTGTTTTCAACTCCGGTGGTCATATCGTAGATGGGAAGAGTGGTTGGGTTCTGTTTCGCACAAAATGGGGTCAGCGGCAATCGGAACCGCATTCGCGGCAACCGGCACGTTCGCCGGCGAAGCGTCTGTCGACGAGATGGCGCAGGCGGTCGCGCAACGGTTCGAGGGCTATCGTGTCGACAACATCGACCATGAAAGCCTGCATTAGCATGCGGCGCGCTTCAGCGGCGGGAATGCCGCGTGTTTGCATGTAGAAGAGCGCTTTTGCATCGAGCTGGCCTGTGGTTGCTCCATGAGAGCATTTCACGTCGTCGTTGTAGATAAGGAGCTGCGGTTTGGTGTGCATCCGTGCCCCGCGCGATGCGAGGATGTTGCGGTTGGTCTGGAATGCTTCGACGAAGCGCGCGCCGTGTGCAACCTCGATGCTTCCGCCGAAAGCTGCAGTGGCGTTGTCGTCGAGCACATATTTGAACAGCTGGTCGCTATGGCCGTGGCAAGCGAGATGGCGCAGGTTGGAGGCGTTGTCGATGTGCTGGGTGTCGGAACCGATTGCCATTCCCGACAGGCGGGTGTGGGTGTGGTCACCTTCAATTTTCACGTCGAATTCGTTGCGTGTGGTGCCGTTGGTGAGAGTCGATGCGCAGGCGGTGAATTGAGAGCCCTCCTGCTGGCACACGCAAAGATTGTGCATGCGCGATGTTGAGGCGTCGGATTCCTCTATGTCGTACCATTCAACCTCGGCGTTGCGTCCTACGTGGATTTCAACCACTTCGGAGGCGAGGCATTTTTCGGAGCCGGCCTGTGTGTGGTCGCATTTGAGCACGGCAACCTTAGCCCCGGCTTCGGCAACAACGAGCATGCGGCGCACCGCCATGAGAGGGAACGACGATTTGAAGATGTCGACAATCTGAATCGCCTTGTCGAGGCGAACTCCTTCGGCCAGATGAATCAGAACGCCATCCTGAGCCAACAGGGTGTTGAGGGCGCAGTGGGCGTTGGGGGTGTTCATCACCTTGCCATAGTAGCGTTGGAGGATGTCGGGCATCTTTTCGGCGGCTTCGGAGAAGGAGCACACCGTCACCCCTTCGGGCAGATTTCCCTTTAATGTGGCTGTGGGAACGAAACGGTCGTTGACCACCACTCCAAGCAACGTGGAGAGGTTGGGCACACCGCAGCGGAACGATGCGGCTACGTCGACGGGCAGGGGCATGCGGTTGATGTTCACACCATAGTCGGGGGCGAACATGTCGTTGACCGAGGTCTTTTCATAACCTTCGTCACCCTTTTCGGGGAGCCGGCCAAGCTGCTGCAGCGTTGCCAGGGCGTGGTCTCTCAGCGCGTTGAGCGCTGCGGGGGAATGCTCCTCCACTGTGCTACGGTTGGCCGAGAACAGGTCGATGTATTGGTCGAGATCATTCATAATCACAGATTTTCCTCCTTAATCCAATCGTAGCCCTTCTCTTCAAGTTCGAGTGCAAGCTCGGGGCCTCCGGTGCGTACGATGCGCCCTTTGTAGAGCACGTGCACGAAGTCGGGCTTGATGTAGTCGAGCAGGCGCTGATAGTGGGTAATCACAATTGTGGCGTTGCGCGATGTTTTGAGCTGGTTTACGCCGCCGGCAACAACACGCAGGGCATCGATGTCGAGGCCGGAATCGGTCTCGTCGAGGATGGAGAGACGTGGTTCGAGCACGGCCATCTGGAAAATCTCGTTGCGTTTCTTCTCGCCACCCGAGAAACCCTCGTTGACCGAGCGCGACGCCAGTTTGTTGTCGAGCTCCACGATGGCACGCTTTTGGCGCATGAGTTTGAGGAAGTCGCCGGCGCTCAGGGGTGCTTCGTGAAAGTATTCGCGCTTGGCGTTGACTGCCGCACGCATGAAATTCACCATTGAAACTCCCGGAATCTCAACCGGATACTGGAATGAGAGGAACAGCCCTTCGTGGCTGCGGTCCTCGGGAGAGAGGGAGAGGAGGTCGATGCCGTGGAAATCCACGCTGCCACCGGTGACGGTGAAGGCCGGATTCCCCGCAAGCACGCTCGACAGGGTTGACTTTCCCGAACCGTTGGGACCCATGATGGCGTGTACCTCGCCGGGGCGCACCGTAAGGTTTATTCCTTTGAGGATTTCCTTATCCTCAACTTTGGCGCGAAGGTCGGTGACCTTCAACAATATTTCGTCGCTCATAATTTTATTGTTACTAAAGAAGTCAGAAGTGAGAAGTCAGAAGTCAGAAGTCAGAGGTTAGAGTTCAGAGTTCAGAGTTCAGAACTATTCTCGCTTTTCGTCTTTCGTCTTTCGTCGTTTTGTCTTTTTGTCTTTCGTCTAACAACTATCCCACCGACCCTTCGAGGGTGATGGCGAGTAGGCGCTGGGCTTCCACGGCAAACTCCATCGGGAGTTTGTTCATCACTTCCTTGGCATAGCCGTTGACAATCAGACCCACAGCCTCCTCGGTTGAGATGCCGCGCTGGTTGCAGTAGAAAATCTGGTCCTCGGAGATTTTTGAGGTGGTGGCTTCGTGCTCAACAACGGCGGTGGGGTTCATCACATCAACGTAGGGGAATGTGTGGGCACCGCAGTTGCTTCCGAGCAGCAGCGAGTCGCACTGGGTGTAGTTGCGGGCGCCGTCGGCCGCAGGGGTGATTTTCACCAGACCGCGGTAGGAGTTTTCGCTGAATCCCGCCGAGATGCCTTTCGACACGATGGTGCTGCGGGTGTCGGGGGCGAGGTGTATCATTTTTGTTCCGGTGTCGGCCTGCTGGTGGTTGCGTGTGACGGCCACAGAATAGAATTCGCCTGTGGCACCGCGACCGGCAAGAACGCACGAGGGATATTTCCATGTTATGGCCGAACCGGTCTCCACCTGGGTCCACGACAGTTTCGAGTAGTCGCCGCGGCACAAACCGCGTTTTGTCACCAGGTTGTAGATGCCGCCGCGGCCATCCTTGTCGCCGGCATACCAATTCTGCACGGTTGAGTATTTCACTTCTGCACGGTCCTCCACCACAATTTCCACAATGGCGGCATGGAGCTGATTCTCATCGCGCATGGGGGCGGTGCACCCTTCGAGATAGCTAACGTAGCTGTCGTCGTCGGCAACAATCAGAGTGCGTTCAAACTGCCCTGTGCCTGAAGCGTTGATGCGGAAATAGGTTGACAGTTCCATGGGGCAACGCACTCCTTTGGGGATGTAGACAAACGACCCGTCGGAGAACACGGCCGAGTTGAGAGCCGCGTAGAAGTTATCCTTGTAGGATACCACCGAGCCGAGATATTTTTTCACGAGGTCGGGATAGTCGCGCACAGCTTCGGAGATTGAGCAGAAGATGATGCCCTTTTCGGCAAGCGCCTCCTTGTGGGTGGTTTTCACCGAAACGGAGTCCATCACGGCGTCAACGGCCATGCCGGTGAGCTGTTTCTGCTCCTGGAGGGGGATGCCGAGTTTGTCGAAGGTCTTTATCAGCTCGGGGTCAACCTCGTCGAGGCTTTTGGGACCCTCCTTTTTCACGGGCGCGGCGTAGTAGCTTATCGCCTGGAAGTCGATGTCGGGCATGTTGAGGTGAGCCCATTTCGGAGGGGTGAGAGTTTGCCAGTAGCGGAACGCCTTCAGCCTGAAATCGAGCATCCATTCAGGCTCACCTTTCTTTTTTGAAATTAGGCGAACCACATCCTCGTTCAAACCCACGGGGATGATTTCGGTGTCGATGTCGGTCACGAAGCCATATTTGTAGTCACCTTCGGTAACTTCGTTGATGAGGGCCGCTTCGTCGGTTTCGGCGCTGTTTCTTATTTTGTCGTTATCCTGATTCATATCATTGTGTGCCACGGAAAAAGTGGGTTGCCGGGGCGTGTAAACGTTTCTTTGAAAGGTTGCTGACGGGCAGCTTATGTTTCAACAATCAACGGGGGCGGTTGGTTGGAGGGGTCACATGTTTGTCATCCATCCCATGAGAGCGGGCGCCAGCCCTACCACGGCTTCGATTGCGTGGCCGTTGCCGAGGGTTGACATGGCGTTGAAGTCGGTCTGAGGTTTAATGACAATCCACATGTTTAGCAAAATGCTGAGCACCAGCATCCATTGAAAGAGGCTGAACAGGGCTCCGCCAAGGCGGTCGAGCGCACCGAGTGCCATTGCGTGGGAGAGCTGTTTGCAGAAGTGTGCCACCGCTTTCACCGACAGGTAGCCGGCGATAAAGAGGATTATTTTCGCCAGAATGGAGTCGACATAAGTGGGCTGTGCGGCCTCCCAGCCTGCTCCCCCTCCGGCAATAACTCCGGTGAGCCACGGGCCAGCAAGACGGCATAGCAGAACGCCGAATATGATTCCTCCCAGCGACCCGGCCTGAACGATTATTCCTTTTTTGAAGCCGTAAGCCACTGAAACAACAAACACAATCAGCAATACAATATCGAGTGTTGTCATGGGTTGAAAAACAATCCGGATTTAACACGCAAAATTACTCAATTTCCCGCATCCCCGCAACTATAATATTATTGTGGCGATGCGTGTGGCAGGGGGTATCGGGTAAAGGGCGATTTTGGCGCGCCGGCATAATTCGTTAACTTTGCCGTGCACTCCCGGAGTGGAGAGGAGTGGCGGAAGTTTTTTAACATATTGAATACTCATGACCGGTTTATCAATCACATCGGAAGAAATTTTCAACCGCACGGGGCGTCTGCTCGGTGCCGGTGCACTCGAAGCCATTGCCAAATCGCGGGTGATAGTTTTCGGCGTGGGAGGGGTGGGGAGCTGGGCCGCCGAGGCGCTTGTGCGCACCGGCGTAGGCTCAATAACGATAGTGGATGCCGACCGTGTGAGCCCTACGAATATCAACCGCCAGCTTGAGGCCACGGTGGCCACGGTGGGAGAGGTGAAAACCGAGGCGATGCGCTCCCGATTGCTATCCATCAATCCCGATGTCGAGGTCACGGCTATCGAGGGTGTCTACACTGCAACTACTGCGGCGGAATTCAAACTTGAGGAGTATGATTATGTGATTGATGCCATTGACTCGCTGGCCGATAAGGCTCACCTTATTCTGGAGGCTACGCGCTGCCGCCACACGCGGCTGTTCTCGTCGATGGGGGCGGCGTTGAAACTCGACCCGACCAAAATTTCAGTTGCGGAATTCTGGAAAGTGCAGGGTTGCCCGCTCGGGGCGGCGTTGCGGCGAAGGTTCAAGAAATCGCAGCAGTTTCCCGGGCGTAAGTTCAAGTGTGTATATTCCCCTGAGCTTCTTCCGAATCTCGGGGAGGCCTCTGCAGCAGACCCTTCGATGACGTTTAATAAGGCAGCCGTCAACGGGTCGCTGTGTCACATTACCGCGATTTTCGGCATGACACTTGCCGGATTGGTGATTGAAGATATTGTTAAACGAGCCAACAGTGCCCAAGTATGAGAAAAATCGTAGTGTCGACCGTTACTCCGCTCGGAGAAATCTATCTTGCCGCTGACAATGGCGGACTTACCGACGTGTGGTTTGCCGACAGCCGTTATCTGCCTGATGTTGACGGGATGGAGAAACTTTGCGATGAGAATGCCGAACAGGCTGCTGCCGATTGTCTGCGCATGGCAGTTGAGTGGTTGGAAGGCTATTTCAACGGCGATTTCTCACGCGCAATGCCACGCCTGAACCTCAGTGGAACCGATTTCAGGAAACGGGTGTGGGAGGCGCTATGCCAAGTTGAGGCCGGATGCACGGTGAACTATGCCGGACTGGCCGAGCGGGCGGGCTTATCCCCCAAGTCGGCGCGGGCTGTAGGTTCGGCTGTGGGGCACAATCCGGTGTTGATATTTGTTCCGTGCCATCGTGTGGTTCGTGGCGACGGCACGCCGGGAGGCTTTGCCGCCGGGGTGTGGCGGAAGCTCGCGCTGCTTGCTCACGAGCGGAAAGCCGCGGGTAAATGATTCAGCGGCGGCGCGAAAGTTCGTCCTGCTTTGCCATTGTGGCGAGTTTGTATTGAGCTTCGAGCATAGCCCACAGTAAGCCGGGATGCCCGTCGCGGAAGCCCCCTTTCAGAATGTAGGAGCGGAAAAAACGGCTGAACGGTTTGAGCATAAACGCCCCCGTGCCATAACGGCGCGCCCCGCGGCGCTGCACCTCTTTTTCGGTGTAGCGCTCCATTTTTTCAAGGCGTGAGGCTACGGTGTTCTCCTCAAGGTGGTCGATGGCAAGGTCGCGGCGCGACGAGGGGATGGTGTCGATGCGCCCCGTCACCACCGGCTGCGAATGGATTGTGGGTGGCCAGTCGATTGAATCGCGGCGTGCGAAGCGTGTCACATAGTCGGGGTAGAGGCTCCGTAGCTCTTTCCCCATGAATCGGTTGCGGCGGGGGATGCGCAGGGCTGCGGGAGCATCGGGTGCGGCTGCAACCTCATAGAGGTGCTTGCGGAGCGCTTCGGGAATCACCTCGTCGGCATCGACAATCAGCACCCAGGGGTTGGAGGCGGCCTGAATTGCGGCGTTGCGTGCCGGCTCGCAGATGCCGCAGCGCTCGAAATCGACGATTCGGGCACCATAGCGTTCGGCAATGGCGCGTGTGGCGTCGTCGCTGTGCATGTCGACCACCACAATCTCGTCGAAGTGTTTGAGCGAGTGGAGTACACGATCGAGGTGGCGCGCTGCATTGAATGTGTTGAGCACAGCCGAGATGCGCGGGGGGGTGTTTTTGTCAGAGCCGGTGGAGGTGGTTGTCATGGGCGGTGGGGCGAAAGCAGTTGGTTAACGGAATTGTGGATGTCGAAATCGGCACCGCGGGCGGTGGCTACCTCTGCGAGGTGCCGGCGGGCGTCGGGGTCGGTGGCGATAACCGTGAGGGTATCGGCGAGGGCTTCGGCGTCGGAGGGTGGAACGAGAAGTCCGGCTTTGCCGTTTTGCAGAATTTCGGCAGGTCCGCTTGGACAGTCGGTGGCGATTACGGGGCGCCCGAGAATCATCGCCTCAACAAGCACGAGGCCGAAACCTTCATATTTCGAAGAGAGCACCAAACCGAGCGAGCGGCCGATTACGGGGGCGGCATCGGTGATGAAGCCGGTGAATGTGGTGTGCTGCGCAATGCCGAGGTCGGTGGCGAGCTGTTGGAGTGCCATTCGGTCGCGCCCTTCTCCCACAAGTACTAAATGAGGGGCAGTTGCGGTTGCCGGGAGGCGGTCGAGCATCAGCCGATAGGCTTTGAGCAGGGTGGTGTTATCTTTCTGGCTCTCCTCCATGCGGGCAACCGAAACAATGTAGGGGGTGGTGGGAATCATGTGGGGGAGCGGTGCTTCGGCGCGGCGGCGGAGTTCGTCGAAGTTATAGCCGTTGTAGATGCGCACAAATTTGTCGGTCAGCGAGGGGAACAGGCGTTTCCCCTCTTCCACCATTATGTCGGAAATCAGGGCAATCCGGCTGTAGCGTGCCATCCCCTCCATCTGTCGGCGGGTGTGTCGGGGGCTGCGGCGCAGGTTTTCCTCGATGCTGAAATGGTAGAAGCCCGTGACGGGGCGCGGGCAGTTGCGCAGGGCTGTGTAGAAAGTTGCGTCGAAGTCAATCACCTCATCGCAGTTCTCGACAAGCCGGCGCAATCTGCGCGATGCCACGGCCGAGCGCATCGGGTTGAGGAGAAGCTCATCGTAGATTTTTATGTGGAGGGGGAGGCGGCGGCTTATTTTCTCGCGCCGCCAGCGGGTGAGCGCGGGGGCATCGTTGAGGTAGACAACCTTCACCCCTGCGGGGATTTTTGGAAGGTGCACTTCGAGCCCCTCCATTTTTATCCCTATGGCGAGGGTGACCTCGAATTTCGCGAGGTCGATGTTGCGCAGGTATTCAACAAGGATGGTGTCGATACCTCCGTCGAGGAAGCGGCTTATGAGGAAAAGCAGGCGGCGTTTTTTCATGGTTGCAGATGTGTGAAGTTCAGGTGCTTGTCGAGCTCGTAGAGAGCAATGAGCCGACGGCGGCATTTTGTGGCTCCCGGGCGCAGGCGGTTGATGTTGGCGAGAATTTCATCGCCACGGGTTTTCAGCACATCGGGGAATTTGCCGAGACGCTTCATGGTGCGCCCCGCCAGCATGCCGCGTGCCGTTTTGTCGAGTTGCAGAAAGTCGGCCACTTTAAGCATCACCGGGAGTCCCTCGATGAAATATAGCCCCGATTTTGAAGCACCGGGACTGACTTTTGCATTGTGCTGACGGAAATAGTTGAGTTTGCGGCGCACTTCAACCGCTCCACCTTTCATTGCCATGTTCACCCAGAAGAACCAGTCGCCGCAGTAGCGCATGGTTAGCTGCACATCCTCGATTGGGGGAGCCTGCAAGCGGCGGAACAGCACCATGCTTGCGTTGTACACGTCGGCTGTCCACAGCAGTTTGCGGGCGGCGAGCTCACGACCTGTGAGGAATTCGGTTGCGGGAGCACCTTTTTTCCAGCGGTCCCAATCCATGCCCGGAATGTCGTTGCCTGAGGCATCCACCATGTGTGAACCGCTGAATGCCATCACCGCCTCGGGGTAACGGTCGAGCTCTTTCACAAGGGTTTCGAGAAACGAGGGGTCGGCGTAATCGTCGCTTTCGGCAATCCACACATATTTTCCGCGGGCAACGGCCAGTCCCTTTTTCCATTGCGCGAAGGTGCTCCCCGAGTTGGTGTCGTTGAGAATGATGTGTGCCACTTTCTCGTTGGAGCGGTAGCTTTCGATGATGTCGCGGCTCGAATCGGTGGAGCAATCGTCGAGCAGAATCACCTCAATGTCGGTGAATGACTGGTTGAGCACACTGTCGATGCGCTGCCGCAGATAGGGGGCGTGGTTGTAGTTTGGGATGATTACGGATACGGTTGGAGCCATAAGTGCTGAACAATGAATTGCATCGTCATAGCAAATTTACGCAGAAGCCGCGGGATTGGCAAAATTTTTAGACGAAAGACAAAAAGACAAAAGACGAAAAGCGAGAATAGTTTTTAGTTTTCAGAGGCCATTCGGCGTAGCCGCACGTAGAGCCGCCATATATGGCGGCTTGTAGCCTTGCCGCCACAATCGGCGGGCTTCGCACGCCGGGCTGCGCGTGATGCGCCGGGCTGTGCCGGCTGTGCGAGATGGGGATAGAAGGCAGCAATCAGTTGATAAAGGTCGGGACTTTAGGGTCGTTAGGGTCTTTAGAGTCGTTAAGGTCTTTAGAGTCGTTAAGGTCTTTAGGGTCGTTAAGGACTTTAAAGACTTTAAGGACCTTAGTGACTCTTAGTTGCGGTTGCTGCGGGGATGGGGAGGCCGCAAGAGGTTTGGCGGGGTGGAGGGTTATAGGCCGGTGAGAGGATGTCGAGCGACGGGTTGTAGACCGGCGAGGTGATGAGCGCGATGTTGAGCAGGGTGTGGGAAATGTCGGAAAGGATGCCGGGGCGCTCTGTGGCGTTGATGATTGCTGCGGCGGTTTCGGGGTGACGGCTGCGGTAGGAGTTCGACATCCACACGAAAAACGGAATGCGGAACACGTGGTCGACATATTGCTCCGTGTTGCCTTCAGCGGGCTTTTTGCGCAATGCCGAATCGCGGTAGTCGTAGACTTCCTCGCCGTGGTCGGGGAAATAAATCACCACCGCCTCACGCTCGCGATAGTAGTTGATAATGCGGGCCACCACGCTGTCGTTGTAGAATGTGGCGTTGTCGTAGTCGGCGATGCGCTGTCGGCGCTCATCATCGAGCCAGGGACGTTGCGCATCGGGAACATCATTGGCCGTGAACCGCTCCCATTGCGGTTGACGGGGGTAATCGGCCCACAGATGTTGCCCCGAGAGATGAATGATGTCGAGCGACTTTCCCTCCGGCTGATTCTCGCGCACAATAAGTGCCGAATCGGCAAATTCAAGGTCGTAGAGGTAGTTTTCGGGCACGAACATGGATGTGTAGCAGCCGTGGCGAAGAACAGGATGGGCAATGACGGCGGCAAGGGAGAATGCCCAATGCGACGAAGCGTTGGTGAGTTGATTGTCGGCGAAGTTAACATTGAAGCCTGCACGGCGGAATGCCACGGGGAAACTCACCGATTCAAACCAGTTGCGGCTGTGGAGGCGAGGGTCCACAGCAAAAATGTCGCGCAGTGATTCGGATGTGCGCGGTGTGAATGTGGCCATGTCGGTGAAGCACACAAGGGTGTCACCTTGGGTGGAGTGAGCCAACCGTTCGAGTCGCGGATTTGTGGGGAGCGGATAGCCGTAGAGACTGCTATGGCTGCGGATGAAGGATTCACCGATAATGCACACCACCTGCAGCGAGTCGCCGGCTTGAGTTGTCGCCTTGCCGCTTTCGAGAAACCGCTGCTGCACGCGTGCCCACCCGCGTGTTTCCTTCTCGGCAAGCGACAGCGAGCGCAGGGCAAAGAGCAGACGGGAAAGATTGTCGCACGATTCCTGTTGCTCATGCGAATGCACCACCCATGTGGCAAGGGCACCCACACTCTGAGCGCGATAGATGCCGCTGAAGCGCAAGGAGTATGTCACGCCTGCACCCAGCATTGCTACGGTGAGCAGGGCTGTCAGCGCTTTAAATGGAAAATGTATTTTAAGGTTGAAAAGCAGATGCTTCACCCGGCGGTTGATTCGCTCCCTGAACTTGCACGCTACGAAAAACAGCGCTATGAGTCCCGCCGTGACTGCAAGGCCGGTGTGGAACGGAGCTGCGTTAAACAGCACGTCGATAATGTCGGTGACCTCCTTATGGTTTGTTTCGGCGGCGAGCGAGAGTAGAGCCGGAGAGATGTGGAGTTTCCATATCTCGAAAACAACCCCTTCGGTTAGAAACAGCAGTGCGCTGAAGGCGATGATGATGCCGCGCAGCAGCCGTTTCAAAGCTTTCGGGGGTGTGATGAGGGTTAGGATTCCCCACAGGTAGGCGAGCATGAACGCCACCCCGAAACGGGTTATCCATGAAACGGGATAGGAGGAGTGGCAGGTTGGAACGCTGTGAAGAACCCAATGGCTTGAGGAACCCAACAGCAGCGTTACCAACGCTATTAAAGGCCATTCGCGGCACAACGGCACCACAATGGTGTTGACGATGAGTTTACCCCACTCCACCACCGTTTTAAACAGCTTCATGTTAGTTATTGCAGTGAGTGAAATCGGCATCGAGAATCCAGCGGGTGGAGTCGGCGACGATGGCCGCAGGGTTGGAGCGGAAACGGTTTTGAATGTCGCGCCACAAGGGGGAGTTGGTGCGGGTGCGGCGGGCATGCACAATAGCCTCGGAATTTTCGAGGTCGGAGGCGGTGTAGTCGAATCCGAACGGACGCGGATCCATCCCTTCTGCAAAAAAGGCGAACATGGTGCGCAGGCATTTCTCGCATTTGCAGCAGTTGTTGCCTCCGCCCGAAATCCAGCACACATGCAGGTTGGGGATGAGGTTGTTGCGGTTGGCGAAATTGGCGATGCGGGCGATTTTCTGCTGACGGCTCAGCTCGAAGCCGTCGTGAATCACGCGGCACGATGCCAGGCGCAGCCGGTTGTCGATTGTCGGGTCGCTTGCGCAAGTGATGCCGCGGCGCGTTTCGGCCGTGTGCGACGATGCGATGTAGAGCTTCTGCAGCGAGTGAGTGGCGGCTATCGGTGCTCCGTGGCCAATGATTCCCATGCCATGCTGGAAACCGTGCCACCATCCGTCGCCGCTGTCGGCAACGAGTTGGTCAAGGCGCCCTTCATCAAGAAACGTGCGGAAATTGGTTTTCACATAAACGGCATCCACACCAAATTGCCGGGCGCTCTCCTCGGTGTGTTTCCTCACGTTTTCCCACCCTTCCACATCGTTGAGCTTTATGTCGGCACCCCAAAGCGAAATCAGCAGCGGATGTTCGCTGTGGTGGGTTATGAGAGTGGTGAACGCATCGGCACCTCCGCTGAAAAATGCGCCGGCCTCGCATGGGTGGTCGGTTGCGGCAGGGGCTGCATCAACAATGCGCCCAACCTTTATTTTTCCGCCGAATTTCATTGAGGGAAACATCTCCTCGTATCCCCGTTTTACCTCGGGAATGCACTCGAAAAAGGTACGGTCGAGTTCGGGAAGCTCAAGGGTGGCATCGGTTACCCACACAATTGGGAGCACGTTGCACACAAACGGAATCACGGCGATGGCAGGGGGCACATCTTCTACAGGCGATGAATATTCGGCAGTGAAGCGGTGGTCGGGGTTGAACAATCGTTTGAGTTTTCCGGTGGGTTTGAACTCTACGGAGATGGAATTCGGGGTGATTTCCACCTTCTTCACGATTATGTGTTTGCGTTTGAACAGGTCGGTCATAGGTGTGTTTCGGTTGGGTTCCCGATTGGCGTAGCCATTTGTTCGGGTCGCTTAAAGATTGACAAAGTTACTGAATAGGGCTTGATTTTCCGGCAGATTCAAACAGAATCTTTTCGGCTTTATATTTATCTTTGCGGGTTACTTTATGCAAAAACACAGCGATATGACTGAAAAAGAGCCTTTGGTGTCGGTGATTGTGCCGGTCTATAACAGCGAGCGTTACTTGAAAGAAACGTTCCGCAGCATTCTGGAGCAGAGCTACCGCAACATAGAGGTGATAGCCGTTGACGATGGCAGCACCGACGGGAGCGCCGTAGTTCTGAAAAACATGGCTGCTGCCGACCCCAGGCTGAAAGTAATATCCACTCCGAATCAAGGGCCGTCGTTGGCACGTCTTACCGGTGTGGAAGCTGCCGCAGGGGAGTATGTGCAGTTTTTCGACAGCGACGACTTGATGCTTCCCGGAGCCATTGCGCGTAGTGTTGAAAAGGCTGTTGCCACCAATGCCGACATGGTGGTGTGCACGTTTGTTACCCGTTTCCTTTCTGGAGAGGATGTTCAATCTCAGGAGATGCGCCTCCCGCTGATGTCGGGGCGCGAATATCTCGCCGATGTGCTTGCGGGTAAAGGTTATTGGAGCTTGTGGAACATGATTGTGAAGCGGAGCTTGTTCTCCACGCTTGAATACTTGGCGAAGGGATTACTGATGGGGGAGGACTCGGTGTGGAAAGCCCAGATTCTGATGGCTTGCAAACGCTTGGCACGGGTGGAGGAGCCGGGGATGATTTATGTGGAGCGGGATGACTCGCTAACGCACTTCAAGTTATTGCCCGACAAGAAATTCGCCGACCTTATCGCTTCGGAAAAATGGTTGCTTGATTATGTGAGCCGCAACGCCGAGGGTTCGGAATTTGATGTGCCGTTGGCGATATGGAAAAAGAACATCATGTTTCAGCACATCCACTATCATCGGCCCGACGTAGTTGAGGAGGAGATGCGTGAGTTGTGGCGTAACATCGCGCGCTATCCCGAAGTGGAACAGTCGATGAACAGGCACGAGAAGAAAGTGGCCGAATTTTTCAAACGGTCGACGAAAGTGGGATTGTGGCGGCTGAAATTCAAGCTATGGCGCAAACGCATGAAAGCGCGCCTCAGGCATCGTTGCTGACCTTTGCGGGGCGCACACCTTTGAGTGTGCGGATTATGCGGTAGGCCGGTCGCCAGAACACCGAAGTGACGAATTTAAGTGTCGGGCCGCCATGAAGAAGATAGTAGAACCCTATTCTCGCCGACAACGGAACCCGCTTCGAGTGAATCGCGTCGTTCACGATTTTGCGGTAGCGGCGGTTGAAGGTGGATATGTCGTTGATTTGGTCGCGTTCGAGCCACACTTTGTAGAGCTGACGGATAACGTCGGTGTAGCGGTGTTTGCGGCTGATGCGCGGAATGTATTCCTCAAGGATGGTGAGGCGTGAGAATGCGCTCGCATCCTTCACTTTCGCACTTGTGATTGAATTTTTGTTGAGATAGTAGATGTAGGTGGGGGCGTTGCAGAATGCAATCGACGTTATCTGCGCGGCATGGGCAAGGCGCCACTGGTGGTCCTCATGCACTATCCCCTCGCGAAACCACAACCCTTTGTCGACGAACCATTGGCGGCGGTAGAGCTTGTTCCATGCGGTTTCGGGCACATCTGTAAGCACGTGTTCCTCAATCCATTCGCGGTTGGTTGTATATGCCGGAAACTGATAGTTGGTGGTGTCGAGGTAGCGCCACATCTCTTGCGTCACCACAAGATTACCCTGCACGATGTCGACACCCGGATAGCGTTCGGCCACCGCTGTGAGCTGCTCCATGCAGTCGTGGGTGATTTCATCGTCGCTGTCGAGGAAATAGAGGTAGTCGCCCGTGGCATGAAGCACCCCGGTGTTTCGTGCTCCCGAGAGCCCTTTGTTGACTTCATGTTTCAGAAACATGAAGCTGATGGGGCCGTTGTAGGCCGCGACCGCCTCACGAGCCATTTCCATGCTGCGGTCGCCACCGCAGTCATCAACCAATATACATTCCATCTCCCCTTTCCACGTTTGGGAGAAAACCGATTTGAGGCAACGGTCGATGTAGGGCTCGACTTTATAGACCGGGATGATGATTGAAATCTTCATGGCGATTAGTGTGAGGCTTGTAGGTGTGAGGCTTGTTTCTTGTTTCTTGCAAATATACCCAAATTGAGGTAAATTTGCAAAAAGCAAACACATCTATCTTATGCCTACGCTCTCACTTGCCGACATTGAAAAGCTCAGAAATATTCTCAGCGACAGGATTAAGCCTCTTATTCCCGGCGATTACGCTTTACTTGACCTGCCTTATCATGAAAATTTGGGCGACACTATGATATGGGAAGGGGAGCGTTGTTTCCTCTCAACACTTCCGGGTAAGTGTGTGTATGCCTCGGGGAAAGACACATTCAATCCCAAAGGCAAAATCAAAGCCGACACCACAATTCTTTTGCATGGGGGCGGAAACTGGGGGGATCTCTGGCCCGAGCATCATGAGTTCCGTAAACAAGTGATAATAACTCATCCGCATCATCGCATTGTTGTGATGCCGCAGAGTGTGTGCTACACTTCGCCCGAGGCGTTGAAAGCCGATGTGAAATTCTTCTCCGACTATCCCGACGTTATAATCTGTGTGCGCGACAAGGAATCGTTCCGCATCCTTTCGGAGGCATTGCCCAACCCGATTATCCTTGTGCCCGACACGGCTTTCTTTATCGACTGCGCCCGCCGCGATGAGGAACGGAAACCGACAGGGCGCACGCTCTACGCCCGCCGTCTCGACAAGGAGGTGAACCCACATGCCGATGTGTCGGGCATCCCTGCCGATGCCGAGGTGCACGACTGGCCTTCGATTGAATTCCCCTCCGACGAGCTCCCCCGCAAATTGCGCAGGAGGCTGCGGTGGTGCCGCAGGTTGAAGCGCTTCACCGGCATCGACCGCTCAAAAACGGTGACCGACCGCTTCTGGGCCAATGTTGCCCGTCCGCGCTATGTTGCCGATGCGTTTGCCTTTGTAAAGGATTACGATGTTGTGTGGTCAACGCGATTGCACATTGCCATTGCGGCGCTTCTTCTCGGCCGCGAGGTTCATGTGGTTGACAACTCCTACCGCAAAACCCTTAATTTTCTCGAAACTTGGTTTCACGACCGCAGCTGGCGGTAAAAAATCCATTTGGACATGCATCATTCCCGTTTACAACCGGCAGCCGGCAATCCGGTAGTGTCAATTATTATGACGGCTTACAAACAGGCGTCGTTCATAGAGGAAAGCATCCGTTCGGTTCTTTCGCAAACCTGCGAGAATTGGGAGCTTGTTATTGTTGACGACGGGAGCCCCGACAATGTTGGTGAGGTGGTGCGCCCTTTTGTGGAGCAAGATGACAGAATCAAGTTTTATCACACGGAAAACCGCGGGGTAAGTGCGGCCAGGAATTTCGGAGTTAGCCGCAGTTGCGGAGAGTTTATTCTGCCCCTTGATGCCGATGATGTTATAAAGGACTCATATATAGAGGAGTGTCTGGCCATGTTCCGTGAGTTTCCCGATGCGAAAGTTGTGTATTGCCAATGGGAATATTTCGGTGTGACAACAGACACGCCGCCGTTAAGCTATAAAGGATACAAAAACCTGTTGCTCGACAACAGCATTTTCAACACTGCCATGTTCAGGCGCAGTGATTGGAACCGAACCGGGGGATGGGATGAGAACATTATGGTGGGACGCGAGGATTGGGAGTTCTGGATTCGGCTGCTCGATGAGAATGCAGTTGTTGTGCAGATTCAGAAGCCGCTGTTCCGCTATCGGATAAAAGCACAATCGCGCAATGTGACCGCAAAAACGCGCGAAGCTACATTTTCCACCGATGACTATGTGTATTGCAAGCACAACGCCCTCTACAGAAAATTTTTCGGAGGGAGCGCCATCGATAATATCAAATATCGGGAACGGATGTTGGGTGAGCATCCGAAGCCGCTCTTTAGCCGCATTTGGCGCGCAGCGCTCAAGCGCGAATAAGCATTTCCTGTCGATTTTTTGCCAAATGGCGGAATAAAATCCGTCCAAATGCCCGGGTAAAAATCGGCCAAATGGCGGAATGAGCTTAGAATGTAGATGCTTTGTGCTTGGTTTTTAGGTAAATAGATAATTGGGGAAGAATATGGAAGGCGGGTGTGTCATAACGGCTCGTCTGGGTCGTCGCTTGCGGGATTCGGTCTCGGTCACGTACCTCAGTACGCTCCCATCGGCCTCACCCACAAGCTCCTACCATCCAAACCATTCTGACAGCACCCTCCCTGCTTAGACTCCAAAGGCGGTGTGTCATGAATTTTGACACACCGCCTTTAATTGCGAAAGAAATTTTTGGCAGGGGGATAAAGCAAAGCGGTGTGCCGAAAGTTTTGTTGCAATTCGGCACACCGCTTGTTGAAGTTTGACGGGGATTATTCTTTGGAGGCGAGGGGAGTGGGGGTGGTGTAGGTGCGGGTGGCGAGCTCTTTGTCGAGCATGTAGAGGCCGTAGCCGTTGTCGCCGATTTTTTCGAGGGCGTCGATGTAGCCGCGGGCGGTGTCTTCCTCCTCAACCTGCTCGTTGATGAACCACTGGAGCATGTTTTGTGTGGCGTAGTCCTTCTCCTCAACGGCAACAGAGAAGATGTTGTTGATGAGGGAGGTTACTTTCTGTTCGTGGGCGAGGGTAGCCTTGAATGCATCGAGGGGAGATGCCCATTCGGTGTCGACGGCGTCGATGGGGGCGAGAAGCACCTTTCCGTCGCGTGAGTTTACGTAGTTCATGAAAATGGTGGCGTGATCCTGTTCTTCCTTGAACTGGATTGCAAACCAGTTGGCGATGCCTGCATAGCCTTTGTTGGCGAAGTGCATCGACATTGAAAGATAGAGATAGGCCGACCAAAATTCGGCATTGATCTGAGCGTTAATCGCTTCTTCAACTTTTTTGATAAGCATGGGTGGTATGGTTTTGAGTTTTGAGTTTTAAGTTTTTAGATTTGAGACGAAAGACAAAAAGACAAAAGACGAAAGCGAGAATAGTTTTTAGTTTTCAGTTTTTAGAGGCTTCGCCGAATGCTGACTTCTGGCTTCTTTCCTCTCACTTCTGGCTTCTGGCTTCTGACTTCTGACTTCTGACTTCTTAGAATTGGTAAGAGATTTTTGCAAGGATGTTGCAACCTCCGAATTCCTTGATGATGACGTAGTCGGCCGAGAGATCGAGTCGCAGGGTGGATGAGATGTTCAATCCGAAGCCGGCACCGACGTTGAGACCGAAACGGCTCACGCGCGAGGTTACGTCGGCATCGTCGTTGGCGGTTTTCCCGTTGTGAAAACTCCAGCTCGAATAGTTGATGCCTGCCAGCGGATAAAATTCCCATTTTCCCGACAACGGTACGGGAACATGTGCATTCACATTGAGGAGCAATGCATCTTGTTTGTTATGCCGGAACACATAGTTCACGCTCGGCGCAAGGCGGAAATGCTTGCTGAAGCGGTAGGTGAACTCGATGCCTGCCATGCCGCTTTTGTTCTTTGTGGTGTAGCCGGCCTCGACTCCGAGGGTTTTCTCTCCCGAATAATCATCGGCCGATGATAGCTGCGGCATGGCTGCAATGCAAAAAAAAGCGGCAACCGCCTTGGCTGTGTTATGGTTGAATTTCATTGTGGGTTAGTGAATATGTGCTTTGTCCGTTGTCGGGCTCAGGAGCATCTGACAACGTTTTAACAAAGGTAACTATTCCCCCCGACATACCCAACAAAACGGAAAAAATCCTTAACTTCGCATTGTGAAATTGCTTTACCGAGTTTTACGCTTTCTGGCGGTCATCATTCTGTGTGTTGCAGTGGTGTTGCCCGCCATTACCTACGTGGGCCTTTCGCTCACGCCGGTGCAACGTCGCATAGCCGACCGCTGCGAGGTTGAGCTTTCGCGTTTGCTCGGGAGTGAGGTGACAATCGGCGGTCTCGGCATAATCCCTTTCAACAGGGTTGTGTTGCGCGATGTGGCGGTAACTACAGCGCCGGGCGACACAGCGCTGAAAGTTAGGCAGATGGGGGCGGGTGTGAGGCTGTGGAGCCTTGTGACCGACGACCCCGTGACGGTGACCTACGTTGAACTTATCGGGATGGACGCGCGGCTTCACCGCGACAGTATAGGGGCTCCGCTCAACATCGCACCCATTATCGAGGCATTGAAGCCGAAGAAACCGTCGGCAACACCAACCCTGTTCGACCTCAAGGTGAACACCGTGTTGCTGAGGGCTTCGAGAGTGCGCTATGATGTTGATGACGAGGAATTCACCCCGGGTAGGTTCAATCCCAATCATATAGATGTTTCAAATCTGCGGGCCGACTTGCGGTTGCCGCGGATTAAAAACGATGATTTTTCAGTTAGCGTAAAGCGAATGGGTTGCCGTGAGCAGTCGGGGCTGCAGCTCGACAATCTCACGGTCGATGCCTCCATCAACAACGATTCCCTCCATGTAGGCAACCTTGCGTTGGATATGCCGGCGTCGCGATTGGCGATAGCCGATTTCACGCTGGCGCTCAACGGCATAAACTCCATTGCGGAGTCGCTTCGGAGGGGGAGCGTTGATTTGGCCGTAATCCCCGGCAGCTACCTTTCAACCTCTGATTTCACTGCCTTGCTGCCTGTTGAATTGTGCGGCGATGTGACAGTTGATTTCAACCGTTGTGAAATAAGCGGAAATGTGAATGATTTCACCGCCGACGCCTCAATCACTGCCGGTGACATTTTCCGCATCGAGGCCGAAGGACATGGCAAAAACGCCGCCGACCGAGCCCGCCGCCACATCACACTCGACCGTTTTGTGTTGAATGCTTCGGGAAATGAAGCGCTCGCTCTGACCGATTGCAAAGGTGCCGTTAGGGAGAATCTGCGCAATCTCGTGGCGCGTCTTGCCAATGTGAAACTCACAGCGAGCGGCACCCTCGACGGAAACTCCGTCAACCTCGATGCCGACATTGAAACCGCTGCAGGGGGCTTGGCTCTGATGGCTTCGGGCAATGTGGAGGGGCGGAACGATTTATCGCTGGAGGCTGAACTCACCACCACAGGCCCTGTTGCGCTTGATGCAATCACCGGAAATCAAGCATTCGGGGAAGTGGAGGGCACGCTGACCGCCAACGCATCCATCCGTGGAAACCGCCGCAGCGGTGAAGCAGTGCTTGACGTGGAGCGGTTGCAGTTCAGGAATGCTGACTACACCGATGTGGAGGTGCGCGCCGAGTTGGCCGATGACATTGTGAGCGGACGTGTAGCGGTTGATAACGATGCCGTGGCTCTGGCTCTCGAGGGGGCCTGGTCGTTGGCACGAACCTCGAAGTTGGTGGAGCTTCGCGGAAAAGTTGACCGCTTTGTGCCTTCAGAACTTAATTTGTGGAACAAATATCCCGGCGGGAATTTTGCCGGTGCAGTTGATATAGCGCTTTCGGGCGACCGGCTCGAAAAACTCACAGGCTCGGCTGCGCTGACCGAGGTGGGGCTATCCCTCCCCGAGGGGGAATCGTTTACCCTGCACTCGCTTGCAGTAAATGCCGACTCAACCATCATTGAGCTGCGCAGCGACTACATCGACGGAAGCCTCACCGGCAACTACGATTTCAGAACGTTGCCAAAGGTTGGTGCCGACATCCTCTCGCATGTATTCCCCGCCCTTACCGGCCCGGGGTTGCATCGGGAATTTGATGATAATTCGGGCAACGATTTCACTTTCAGGTTCACCATCAAGGAAACCGAAAAGCCGGCCGAATTTTTCCATCTGCCAGTGAGTGTGATTTACCCCGTGGAGATAACCGGAGCACTCAGTGATGCAACCCACGACATGGGGCTGACCATAGATGCTCCCTACCTCAGGCAGGGCACAAAACTGATTGAGAACACCCGGTTGTCGCTCGCCGTAACCGGTGCCGACGGGGTGGGTGCGCTCGACTTCACCACAACAGCACCCACAAAGAACGGTCAATTGACGCTGGTGATGGATAACTCGGCCAAAAACGATTGCCTCACCAGCGGGCTGACGTGGAAAATCAACCGCGCAAAGGCCTACGACGGCGATGTGCGTGCAGTCACCACATTTGCCCGCGAGGAGAACAATCGACTCGTTACCAACATAAACCTCCTCCCCGGTCAGCTCACATTCAATGACTCAACATGGCATGTGAATCCGGCGAAAATAACCGTCGACGGGCCGAAACATATAGTTATCGACGGGCTGAACGTGCATCGCGACAACCAGTTTGTGAAAATCGACGGAGTTGCCGCCGAGGATGAGGATTCAACACTCGTTGTCGACCTCCGCAATTTCAGTCTCGATTACCTGTTTGAATCGCTCGGCATCGACAAGGTTATGCTTGGCGGCGATGCGTCGGGGGTGTTCAACGGTTCGGCGCTCCTTTCGGGCAATCCGATACTCTCAACCCCCGGGTTGAATGTCACTGCGATAAGCTACAACAAAGTGGTGCTGGGGGATGCGCTGGTGAAAAGCCGGTGGGACGGTGAACGACGCGCCGTTACGCTCGATGCCGTAATCAATCAGTCCGACGGACGGCAGTCGGTAATCGACGGCGCTATTTTCCCGCTCGACGAATCGCTCGATATTACCTTCAACTGCGACCACGTGAACGTTGGGTTCATGCAACCCTACATGGAGGCATTTGCCTCCGACATCACCGGCCATGCCTCGGGGCGTGCCCGCCTGTGGGGCACATTCAAATACATCGACCTCAAGGGTGATGTGTTTGCCGACGACCTGCGCCTGAAAGTGAACTTCACCAACACCTACTACACCGCCCGCGACTCGGTTCATTTCCGCCCGGGGCTCATCGACCTCAACGGCATCACAATCCGCGATGCCGAGGGGCACACCGCCAACCTCAACGGTTGGGTGAAGCATAAATTCTTCAAGGAACCGAGGTTTGAATTTTCACTCACCGACGCCCACGATTTCCTTGCCTACAATGAAACTCCGCGCGAGAACCCCGTGTGGTATGGCAAAATTTACGGCACCGGCAGCGCCTCGGTTAAGGGGTGGCCGGGACGTGTTGACATCTCGGTTGACATGGCCACCGCGCCGCGGTCGACCTTCACATTCGTGCTTTCAGATCAGGAGGTTGCCGACGAATATTCCTTCCTCACCTTCCGTGATAAAGGGAAACTTTCGGCGCAGCTCACCGACACCGTTCTGCTGCAGCGCGACACGTCGATGGACCTTGTGAACCGGCTGCGCGAACTTGTCGACGCGCACAACACCGACACCCCCTCTGACTACAACATCTCGCTGCAGATGCGCGTCACCCCCGACGCACAAATCGTTCTGGTGATGGACCCCGTGGGGGGCGACCGAATCAGAGCCTACGGCAGCGGCCACCTGCGCATGGACTACGGCTCGGCCAACAACGACCTCAAGATGTATGGCACCTACACCCTCGACCGCGGCGATTACAACTTCACCCTTCAGGATGTGATAATCAAGGATTTCACAATCAAGAACGGAAGCGAAATTGTGTTCAACGGCGACCCCTACGGCGCCCAGCTCAACATTCAGGCCGTCTACGCGCTCAACGCCAACCTCAGCGACCTCGACGAATCGTTCCTGCAGGATAAGGACCTCAACCGCACCAACGTGCCTGTGCATGCGCTCATGAAAGTCAACGGCGACATCCGTCAGCCCGAAATAACGTTCGACCTCGAATTCCCGACTCTCACCACCGACATCTACCGCAAGGTGCGCTCAATCATCAGCACCGACGACATGATGAACCGCCAGATAATCTATCTGCTGGCGCTCAACCGCTTCTACACCCCCGAGTATATGACCTCGACCACCAAGGGGAATGAACTCGTGTCGGTGGCATCGTCGACAATCTCGTCGCAGCTCAGCAACATGCTCGGCCAGATTTCCGACAACTGGAACATTGCCCCCACTTTCCGCAGCGACCGCGGCGACTTCTCCGACGTTGAGGTTGATGTGGCTCTGTCGTCGCGGTTGCTCAACAACCGCCTGCTGTTCAACGGCAACTTCGGCTACCGCGACAACTCGCTAAACGCCAATCAGTTTGTGGGCGATTTCGATTTGGAATATATCCTCGACCGTGAGGGGATGTGGCGTTTGAAGGCCTACAACCGCTATAACGACCAGAACTATTACCTGCGCACCGCTACCACAACCCAAGGTGTTGGCGTGGTGTTGAAGCGCGATTTCGACAGCTTCTTCTCATTCCTTAAGGCATTCAGGAAAAAGAACCGCAAGCAACCGACGCAGATTCCCCTCAAGCCCGGCGAGGCAAACGATTCCACAGCTGTGAAGTGACTCAGTCGGAGCCGGTGACGGGCGTTTGCCTGCTGTGAACGCGGCTCACCACCTTTTTGCGTGCAAATGATGCCAAAAGCGGCCAATCGTGCGGCGGATTTGCAGAAAATTGCGTAATTTTGTAGCGGTGACAGAAGGTGCTGTTGCCCCAAATGATAAAAAACTGCCAAGCAAGATGAAACAACTTGAACATCTCCTCGCCGAGAAACTTCTCAAAGTAAGTGCAATTAAACTTCAACCCGAGCAGCCTTTCACATGGGCATCGGGTTGGAATTCACCCATATATACCGATAACCGCCGCACCCTTTCCTATCCCGAGGTGCGCACTTTCATCAAAACCGAGCTCTGCCGCATCATCATGGAGAACTTCGAGACTCCCGATGTGATTGCCGGCGTGGCAACCGGTGCCATCGCGCAGGGTGCGCTTGTGGCCGACTCGATGGGTCTCCCCTACATCTACGTGCGCTCCACTCCCAAAGACCACGGTTTGGAAAACCTCATCGAGGGTAACCTCAAGCCCGGCCAGAAAGTAATCGTTATCGAGGACCTCATCTCCACAGGGCAGAGCAGCCTCAAGGCCGCCGAGGCAATCCGCATGGCAGGTGCCGAGGTAATCGGCATGGTTGCGATGTTCAGCTACGGATTCCCCATTGCCGAGCAGCGCTTCAAGGAAGCCGGTATCAAGCTCCTCACCCTCAGCAACTACGAGGCTCTGCTCGAAGTTGCTCTCGAAACAGGGTTTATCGGCAAAAAAGATGTATCAACCCTTCAGCAGTGGCGTGAGGCTCCCCAGAACTGGGCTCCCCACCGCGACACCACAATTGAATAATCCCCACCCGCATGGCAACATATAAAAGCAAACCGCAGGTTATCAATCGTCCTGCCGAGGAACTTTTCGAGCGTTTCAGCAACTTGAGCCGTCTGCAAGGCTCGCTCGATGCTCTCACCGAGGAGCAGCGCGCTCAGGTGGGTGATGTTGAATTCACCGCCGACAGCATCAGAATCGTCACCCCCCAGGTTGGTGAAATCGCCTTTGTGGTTACCGACCGCGTAGCACCCTCGAAGGTTGTGTTTGGCACCAAGTCGTCGCCCGTTCCCCTCACAATGGAGGTCGACATAAAAGGGCTCGACGCCACCTCATCGGAGGTTCAGACAGTAATCAACGTGGAGATTCCCGCCATGCTGCGCCCCATCGTTGGGCCTCAGCTTCAGAAAGCCGCCGATAAGTTCGGTGAACTTATGGCCGGTCTGAGCCGTTGAGAATAATGAACAGCGTGCGGTGCGGCATACTTTCGTGTCGCACCGCACGCGCGTATATAGGGGGAGGGAGACGAAAGACGAAAAGACGAAAGACGAAAAGCGAGAGTTTTTAGAGATAAGTTTTTAGGCAAAAGTTTTTAGAGATAAGATATTAGAGAGATGAAAGTCAGTGAGCGTTTTATCAAGCCCCTGTCGGCAGCGGCGCTTTGCCTCGTTGCTTCGCTCGCGGGCTGCAAACATGTCGACGACGACCGCACACCCCCATCGGGAGTGTGGATTGTGTTCTCCACGCAGGCAATGTGGACCGAATATGGTGTGCCCGGCGCGCTCGACCACCGCGAGTTCATCATGTCGGAAGGGAAGCCGCAGAACTTCCCCTACACCGCCATGATGCAGACCGGTTACGGCGGGGTGCTCCTTGTGGGGGACATCAACGGCAGCCCGGCCGCCTACGACCTCTCCTGCCCCGTTGAGAACAAGCCCGACGTGCGCATCAAGGTGGATGAGGAGGAGAACGATGCCTATTGCCCCAAATGCGGCAGCCGCTATTCAATCTACTCCAACTACGGGATGCCCCTTTCGGGTCCTGCAGCCGACCCCGACCATCCCTACGCATTGAAAAAATATAACATAGCCGGAGGCCCCAACGGTGAATACCGTGTGGTGCGTCCCTGAGAGAAACTGTTTAACTTTAAACTCTTTCTCAGCAATTTAAACAGATACTTATGGAAACCAAAATAATTCTCGAACGATTGCGTGAACGCCACGGCATCAGCGAGCTCAATGAAATGCAGCAGCTTATGGCCGGCACCGACGCCCGCAAACTCATTCTGCTCTCGCCCACAGGTTCGGGCAAAACGGCGGCATTCATCATCCGCCTGCTGCGCGCACTTAAAAATGCCGACGGAACGCTTCAGGCCGTTATCATGGCACCGTCGCGTGAGCTCGTGCTTCAGATTGCCGATGTGGTGCGCCCGGTGGCAGCCGGCTTGAAAACGGTGGCATTCTATGGCGGACATGCCATGACCGAGGAGGTGAACTCTCTGAAAGTCACCCCCGACATCATAGTGTCGACCCCCGGCCGTCTGCTCGACCATATCACCCGTGGAACCCTCGACGTGACCGGCGTGGGTGCGCTTGTGCTTGATGAGTACGACAAATCGCTCGAACTCGGTTTTCATGATGAGATGAAACGCATTGCCCGGCGCATGAAGCACCTCAATCTGGTGATGCTCACATCGGCCACGCGCCTTGATGAACTTCCCGAATTTCTCCCGATGAAGGGGGCCGAGGTGGTGGATTTCACAGCCTCGGGGCAGCGCAGCCGCCTGCAGATTGTGAGAGTCGATTCGCCCGAGCGCGACAAACTCGCAACGCTCGGCGACCTTCTCCACTCGCTCCCCAACGGGCGTGCCATCGTGTTTGTCAACCACCGCGAGAGTGCCGAGCGTGTCTACAACTATCTGCGCAAGGAGCGTTTTCCGGTAGGACTGTATCACGGCGGGTTGGAACAGCGCGAGCGTCAGCTTGCCGTCGACCTGTTCAATAACGGCACCACCCCCGTGCTTGTGTCGACCGACCTCGGTTCGCGCGGCCTCGACATCGACGATGTGAACTATGTGATTCACTATCATCTGCCCCTGTCGCCCGAAAGCTGGACCCACCGCAACGGACGCACAGCCCGCATGGGAGCCTCCGGAACAGCCTACACAATCATTGCCGAGGAGGAAAACATCCCCGAATGCGTGAGCTGGGACCGCACGTTCGTTCCCAAGGGGGAGGCCACTGAGGGGATTCGCAGCGATGTTGCCACAATCTATTTCAATGCCGGGAAGAAGGAGAAAATCTCGCGCGGTGACATTGCCGGCTATCTCATTCAGAAAGGTGGCCTCACCAAAGATGAGGTTGGCAAAATCGTTGTTGGCGACCATAGCGCCATTGCGGCAGTGCCCCGTGCTAAAATAGGAAAGGTTATTGAAGCGGTTGCACCTCATAAGCTTAAAAATGTGCGCGTGAAAGTTTCGGCGCTCAAATAATGTCAAAATGTCTGCGTAACGCAATATTTTACGGGCAAAATGTGTGTTGATTTGGTTAATTTTGGTAATTTTGCCATAATTACAATCAACACACATTTTTTATGAAAAAGATTCACTGTTCTTTTGCTCTGGTTGCCGCTTTGGCTGCATGCACTCAAGGTGCGTCGGCTCAGTCGGTTGCGCTGTCGCAAAATTTCGAGGGTTCGGTTTTTCCCCCTGCGGGATGGCTTGCGCTCGATAACGACGGCGACGGACGCACGTGGGTGGCATGTTCGTCGGGCGATGTAACCCAGATTGCCGGCAGCAGTCAGCTCGCCGTGTCGTTTGCACGAAATCCTAAAAACTACAACGAAGTTTATCCCGATCAGGATAACTGGCTTATCACTCCTGCCATTGAGGTGAGCAACAACGCCTATGTGCTCGACTTCAAATATGCCGCGCAGGATTTGGATAAGACCGAGCGCCTGGAGGTGCTTGTGTCGGAGGGTGGAACCGCGCCCGACGATTTCACAAGCTTCTATGTCGACAGCTATGTTGACAACGGATATGAGGATGATATCGTAACGCAGAGTTTCTCGCGCGCACTTACAGATTATGCCGGGAAAACAATCCGCATCGCATTCCGTCATCAGGCATCGGGCTCCTACGGCCTGAGTGTCGACAATATCTATGTGTATAATCAGGCCGGTCCGCTGAAACCTACAGGTTTCACTGTCAAGGGGGACGCATCGGGTGCGCTGAAAGCCACCTTGTCGTGGACCAACCCTTCCAAGACAGCCAACGGCGCAGCGCTCACCGACCTCGGCATCGTTGTTTATCGCGACGGAGTTGAGCTCACCGAGCTTACATCGGGAATGACTCCCGGCGCCGCCGCGGCATGGACTGATGAGAACGGTCTGGCAGGAACGCATACCTATTCAATCGCCGCCCGCACAAGCGAGGGCACCGGTGAAGCGCTTGCCGCCAAGAGCGTCTATCTCGGTGAGGATTATCCCGCCGCTGTAAAGGACCTCGTGGCTATGGCAACCGACGGCACTGTGGTGCTCACATGGATAGCTCCCACCGCCGGGGCCAACAAAGGGCAGATTAATCTCGACAATATCACCTACACCGTGCGCCGCGCGGTTGATGGTGTGGTATCGACAGTTGCAACCGGCGTGAAGGAAACCACCTGGACCGACACCGAGGCACCTGCCGGAAAGGTGTGTGTCTACACAGTGTGCGCTGTCAACGGTGGAGGCGAATCGCCCGTTGAGGATTCCACCGCCGCAGTTGTGTTTGGCGATGATGTGGCCGACCTCGCATGCTTCCAGACAGCCGAACGCAACAACGCTCTCACCCGTCTGCCGATTGAAATCAACAGCAAATACTCCGTGTCGCAGTCGATTTACTTCCCCTCCGACCTCAGCTTTGTAACCGGCGACATCCGTCAGCTTGTCTACAAAGTGTTCCGCGGCACCGATTCGTCGAGCGAGATTCCCGTGCGCATCTACATGCACGAGACCACCGAGAACGCATTCACCTCTTCGTGGCTCGACACCAAGGATGCCAAGCTCGTCTTAGACGGCACCTTCACATTCTCACAGGGTGTGCGCGATGTGGTATTCGACCTCGCAACTCCGTTTGAATATAAGGGTGGCAACCTTGTGGTGACCTTTGTCAAGGCTGATAACCCGATGGGTTCCTACTCCGACCGTTTCTATTCGGCATCGACCGGGGTTGCCAACCGAAGCTACACTTGCTCGGTCTACAGTGAGGTTGACATAAACAACCTCCCCGCGTCGAACTATCCCACCATCACCGACCAGATGCCCTCAACCCGCTTTGTGGTGACACCCAAGGGTATCGGCGCGCTTTCGGGCACTGTGACCAACGGTTCGACCGGTGCGGCAGTTGCAGGAGCAACCGTCACTGCCGTCGGCAATGATGCCGTGAGTGCCGTTACCGATGAAAACGGCCTCTATTCATTCCGCTATTTCCCCGTTTCCATCCAACAACTCAAAGTCACCGCAACCGGTTATGAGGATTGCCTCACCGATGTGACTGTGACCGACGGAGCCGCTGTTGTGAAAGATGTGGCGCTTGTTCAGCAGGCTTATCACACCCTCACCGGCAAAATCGTGTGCGGCGACACCGGACTGGCTGCTGCCGGCGCACGTGTAATCCTGTCGGGCTATGCCGACGGCGTTGCCGAAGCCGATGATAAGGGTGTGTTCACTCTCGCCGAGGTTTATTCGGGGCGCGACTACACTCTCACAGTTGAATATCCGCTCTATGATGCCTGCCCCGTTGAGGTAAACAACGAGGGCACTTCGGTTGTGACTCTCTCCGACCTCACCCTCACCCGCAGCCTCATCGCCCCCTTCGGTGTTGAAGCTGCCGTTGGCGAAGGTGCAGCCTCTGTTGAAATCAGCTGGCCCGACCCCCTGAGCCGCGATGTTGAGGCAGGTTGGAAATCGGTTAACGATGTCACAACCCAATACAGCACAAGCGGTGACTACTCCTCAACCAACTATAATGTGGCTCACCTGTTCACAGCCGATGATATTGCCGCGCAGAAACTCGCAGGCACATCGGTGAAGGCTGTCAAGGTTTATCTGGAAGCAGACAAGGGTGAGTTTGCCGTTCGTGTGTGGCGCGACGAAGCTGCCGGCCGCGTTGTTGTTGCCGAGCAGAAGGTGCCCGCCGAACTGGTTTCAGCAGCCGGCGGCTGGGTAACCGTTGAGTTCGATGAACCTGCCGAAATCAAGGCCGGCAGCGGCTATCTGTTTGGCGTGAATTGCAAGAATGCGTCGAGCTATCCCGTGGGAACAGCTCCGTCGGCATCCTACAAGCGCAACTACAACAACCTCAAATGGGCCGAGAATCCCAACGAGTATTGCTACGACGGTTACAGCGCATGGTGTATTATTGCCGAATGTGCTGTTCCAGGCACCGATTTCGCTATCGTGGAGAATGATGATGTTCCCGCAGCGGCATATAATGTTTACCGCCGCGGTGCGGCCGATGGCGTGTGGAACAAGATAACTCCGTCGCCCGTTGACGAGTTCAGCTTCTCCGACAATGCCTGGGGTAATCTCGTTTCCGATGTCTACACCTACGCTGTTACGGCTGTCTATGCCAACGGCGAGTCAATCAAGGCTCTGGCCGAACCCATCTCGCGCAGCAACGACCTCGATGCCGGTGTCACCGCATTCGTGTCGCCCGTCAAGTCGGTTGACGTTCAGAATTCGGTGAATGTCACCGTAACCGTGACAAACTTCGGTGAGAAGCCTGTGGCCGATATTCCCGTCACTCTCAGTGTGGATGGTGTGGAAACCGCTACTGCAACCGTTGCCGGTCCTCTCGCCAAAGGTGAGTCGGCCAACATCGACCTCGGCAATCTTGATATTGAGAAAGATGTTTATGCCTTCACTGCCGAAACTAAACTCGACGGCGATATGGTGGCGGCAAACAACGCTCTCACTTTCACCCTCCCCAACCTCGACAATGTTGAACTGCTCGGCTACCGCTGGGATGCCTACGGCTACGCAGGCATCATGAAGGTGCAGACCAATGTGCCCGAAGCTGCCGACTATATGCTTGAGCTCACCCCCAACGACGCGCTTGTGATTGCCGCCGAACGTGTGAACGGTAAGCTCCACGCCTACACTGCCACATGGTATGGCGCATCGTGTGAGTTCGTAACCATCGACCCCGTGACATGGACGGTTGAAAAGGCTGTTGAGAACACCGACGATTATATCCTCGACCTCACCTACGACCATGTGAACGGTCAGATGTACGGGCTCCGCCCCGACGGTTACGATGTGCATCTCGCCACTGTTGACCTCGCCACCGGCGTGGCAACATCGGTGGGTAACCTCGGCACCACTATCCGCACTCTCGCCTGCGATCTCAAAGGAAAGCTCTATGGCATTTCTTCGGACGGCGACCTCTACACAATCAATCCCGCAACTGCCGAAATCACCCTTGTTGGTGCAACCGGCGTGGGTAAAGCCTCCTATCTGCAATCTATGGGCTTCGACCACAAATCGGGCCGTCTGTTCTGGGCTCATACTGCCGAACACGTTAACGGCGACCTCTATGAGGTTAACCCGGCTACCGGTGCGGCCACACGCCTTGGCGGTGTGCTCAAGGACGGCAACGACCAGTCGGAAATCGTGGGTCTGCATTCGGCCTACGACCCCGATATGTCGGGTGTTACAGCCACCGCAACCGACGGTGCAGCCGTGTTTACCGTGGGTGCCGACGGTCGTGGCAACCTGATTGTAAACTCGGCTGAAGGTGCCGTGCTCACTCTGTTCAACGCCGCGGGCATGCAGGTTGGCCGGCTGACTGCTGCCGCCGGTAATGTCACCGTTCCGATGAATGTTGTGCCCGGTGTTTATCTTGTAAGCGCCGTTTCAGCCGGCGAATCGCTGTCGCTGAAGGTGTCGGTCAAGTAAGCTACCCCACAATACTCTCTCCCTCCCGATATCCCCTCGAAACATCTGCGGAGGCCGCCTAATATTATTAGGCGGCCTCCGTGTTTTTTGAGGATGCCGGATGACCGAGGCGTCGCACCTCTCCAAGGTTGCGACTGCGTGGCAGGACGATATTCCCCACCAAACGCCGCCTATGGGCGGCTTTATGGTGGGGTTACTGACTACCCCGTGGTCTCCGACCACTTGTTGGTGGTGTAGCTTGGTGGCAACGTGGTGTTTTAGGGGGGAGGGATGAGGTTACAAGCCGCCATGTATGGCGGCTCTACGTGGGGACGGAACCGCACAATCGAGCCGAGGGGGTGACATTCGGCGCAGCCGCGCGTAGAGCCGCCATACATGGCGGCTTGGGGATGGTTGCTACAATCGGCGGGCTTCGCACGCCTCACTATCCGGGCGATTGGGTGCCCCCCGACGCCTACGCTCCGCTCCGGCAGCGGGGGTTATGAAAAATCGGCGGGCTTCGCACGCCTGGCTGCGCTCGGGGCTTGGCTCACGGATTCCGCGGATTACACGGATTAGGCCGCTCAGTGGCCGGATGAGGTGGTGGAATCTGTGGAATCTGTGAAATCTGCGAGAGTTTATTTTCTCGCGGATTCCGCGGATTACACAGATTAGGCCGTTGGAATTGGCGGGGGGTGGGGTGGCGATAGTGGAGATGATAAATAGTGGAGATGATAAAAAGAGTGCCTGACCGATGGGGGCAGGCACTCTTTTCAGGTTGGTGTAGTTAAGGGGAGGAGGAGTTCTGGGTTGTGTGGTTGAGGGGAGGAGGAGTTTTTGGGGGAGGGGGGATTAGCGGATGGCTACTTTTTCCACTTCGGCGCCTTGGCGGCGGATGTAGATGCCGGTGCCGGGGTTGGTGATTTTCACACCGTGGAGGTTGAAGTATTCAACCGGGGCATCGCTGTTAGTGTTGGAAGTTGTAACATCCTCAACACCGCCGGTGTCGGGAAGTTCTACCATGAAGAGACCCTCGTTTGAGTTTGCCAAGAAATTAGCTTCAGGCAGCCCGTACACTAACTTCGCTCCTTCAACGATTATGCGGTTATCGGAGTATTTGGCAAAGTGGTTATCGGTAAGTTGGTCGCCATTCCCCATAAAGATGTTGTAGTTGGCGAATGTGTTGATGCTAATGTGGCCTTCGGCGGAAAGAACCAGACCGGTGTTAAAACCATATTGGTCGTTGAAGTTGTTGCGCTCATAGCCGGTCACGAACAGCACGCGCTCGGGGTTGGTGGCGTCGATGTAGAGGGAGCGGTCGCCGGCATAGTTTACATTCCAACTGGAAGCGAGGGGGAGATAGGGGTTGTCAAGTCGGAAGAGGCCGGGCTGAGTGTTGTTTTCGTAGGCTTCGCAACGGAAGGCGTTGGTGCTTTCCTCGGTGGGAAGTCCGGAGTAAATGAGCTGAGGAACGTTCTCGGTGATAAGAGCAGAACCGAGATAGTTCCAATTGTCGTCGGGATGGGTGACACTGAAAGAACTGCTGATGATGCCGCTGTGGGGCTCGCCCGAAGCATCGACAGGCACGATAACGGTGACGAATGTGCCGTAGGTTGTGGGGGTGATATCTTCGGAGGGGATTGACACCTTGCCGTCAACAACGGGGAAGCTGTGTACATCGAGTGCTGTTGCGCGGGCTGCGGGAGCCTTTGCCCCCTCGGCTACCATTGCGTAGAGGCGCTCGGGGAAGTTGATGTTGGCGTTATAGGTTTCAACAGGAATCACTCCGCAGAGCACTGCTGTGACACCGGCGGGAGCGGAGAGTGTGTAGTTGCCGCTTTCGTCGGGGGTGCTTGTCGCCTCCCAATCGAGTGAGTAGTCGACGTAGCCGGGGAGTAGAAGTTCGAGGTCGAAATCGTGGGTGTAGAGAATGTGGGCGTTGTTCACAAATACGGAGTGCATTGGGAACACGATGCGGCGGTCGGCGAATTTACCCCATTCACTTCCTGTTTCAGCATCGATTTGGTCGGTTGGCCAGGCTGTTCCATCAGCGTTTCGGCGGGTATAGTTGGTTGATACGGCCACCGAGGGGTAGAAGTATTCGTAGAAACCGGTGGGGCTATAGGTGATGTTTACACGTGAAGGGTCGGTGGCGTCGATTGTGAGGTAGAAATCGTCGTCGGAGTCGACGAGAGCCACAAGATGGTCGTAATAGGGATAGCTTTTGCCGAAGGGATTTTTCACGCGGAAAATCGAGGGATTGTCGGAGCGCACCTCAATTTCCACATCACGTGTCACCGGGGCAGCTTTCAGAACCGGTCCGTTATCGGTTGTTTCATAAAGGAAATCATATTCGAGACCGATGTGCCCCACAATGTCGGTCATGCTGCCTGTGCCGAGGGGAGTCCATGAGTAGGAGCCTTGGTAGTTGGAGTAGAGGGTGGCAAGTGTGTAGGTGTCGATGGAATTACCTTCGTCGCCGAACGGAATCACAATAGCGTAGTAACGGCCGGGTTGGTCGAAGTTGACAATGAAATAGTCGGTTTTGAAGTCGGTGTAGGTTTTGTCGCCGGTGGGTTGTCGAAGCATCAGGTCGGTTGCGGTGCTTACCATCGGAGTTTCCAGCGGGTCGAACACGGCAACACGGTAGAAGCTCACCTGCTCGGAACGTTCCACCGACACGGATGCCTGGCGTGAGGTTGAAGGTGTGAAAACCGGAGCTGTCACATTAAATTTATATTCGGGAGCATCATTGAGGGTAAGTGTGGCTGCGCCCATCTCAAGACCCCAACCCGGAGCTATGTTGAGCCACAGGTTGCCGAATACTATTTTTCCTGTTGAGGGATAGTAGTAGCATGCACCTGAAATGAAAAGATGGAAGTCTTCCCAAGTTTGACCATAGTCGCCATTGATTTCAATACCTGTTGATGCGTTTGCTTCGTCGCATGTGACGGCATTGGTTTCGGTGTCCCAATTGAGCACGATGTTCACGTTGTTGAACACATTGTCGAGGCGCAACTGAGCCACTGAGGAGTCGGTGGTGCTTTTGCGTTGCATGAGTGTGAACGAGCCGTCCCAATCGGGCACGGAAGTTGCGTAATAGGAGCACTGATTTTTGATGGCGGTCACCACAGCCTCATTGAATGAGCCGGTGCCGATTTGTTCCCATGCGGTCCATTGCGTTTCGGCTTCGGCCGCACGTGCCGGCGCTTTGGCTGGCGCTTTCTGCAGTGTTGCGATGCCTGATGACGGTGTGGCGGCGGGTGTGAGAACCTGAGCAGCAGGTTGCGCCGGAGTGAGCGCGCGCTTCTGTGCCGCGGGGAGGCTGAGGCCGCCGGCAGTCATGGTGACTGCGGCCATAGCACCCGTGAGCAGTGTGTAGATTTTTCTCATGTGTTGATGGTTTATTATAAAAAATGTAGATTTTGTGTGTTGTGTGGTGTGTTGTTGAAGCGTGTGTGCTTTCTATTTTGCAAAGATAACTAAAACGCCCAAAAACAACATGTTGCAAAGTTAATGCATAAGTTTTTACCCCCCCTAATTTAAGATTAATTAACAAAATTTTAACGCAGTTTCGCGGCTGCGGGGCGTAGGTGGGAATGGTGTCAGCGATTGTTTTGCAGGGCGTTGAAGGTGTGGCGACGGCGCACAAAATAGTCAACAAGGATGTTGCGGCGGCAGGAGGGGAGGGTGCGCAGCAGGTTCACATCGGGGTGGGAGGTGTAGGCGCGACGCATGGTGCGGAAGTCGCGGTGAGCGCGCAGAATGGCGTTGGCGTTGGCAAAATCGAAGGTGGCCATGAATTTTGCCCATGCAATGGTGTCGAGCAGGCGCCGGCGCAGCAGGGTGGGGCGCAAATCCTTTTGCGGAATGTTTTTGTGGAGGAGTAGGAGGTTGTTGCGGAAGTTGAGGTAGGTTTTGCGGGGATTCGATGCGGGGAGACTTCCGCCGCCGAGATGGTAGACGGTTGATGCGGGGATGGCCATGATGCGGTTGCCGGAGAGGAGAATGCGCCAGCAGAGGTCAATCTCCTCCATGTGGGCGAAGAAGTCTTTGTCGAGTCCGCCGAGCGAGAGATAAAGGTCGGTGCGCACCATCAGTGCGGCTCCGGTAGCCCAGAAAATGTCGGTTGGTGTGTCGTACTGTCCGTTGTCGGTTTCGCAGGTGTCGAAAATGCGACCGCGGCAGTAGGGGTAACCGTTGCGGTCGATGAATCCGCCTGCGGCGCCGGCATATTCGAAGCGGTTGAGGTTGTCGCAGCTTAGGATTTTCGGCTGGCAGGCCCCGAGTTGCGGGGTTGCGGTCATGGCATCGACGAGCGGGGGGAGCCATCCGGCGGGAGTTTCAACATCGGAGTTGAGCAGCACGGTGAACTCATAGTCGCTGCATTGTGCGATAGCGCGGTTGTAGCCTTCGGCAAAACCGAGGTTTTCGGGGAAGCTTATTACTTTCACCGAGGGGAAATCGCTTGCGAGCAGCTGAAGCGAACAGTCGGTGCTGCCGTTGTCGGCCACGATAACGTCGGCCGTGTCGTCAGGGGTGTTGGCCACTACCGAGGGTAGAAACCGGCGCAGCAGGTCGGCTCCGTTCCAGTTGAGAATAATAACGGCTGTGCGTTTCATCGGCGTTGAGTGCGTTGCGGATTATGGTTGCCCGATGCGTTTTCCGGTGTCGGAATCGGCGAAACTAACCGGATTTTTCCACCGCTTGTGGGTCCAGAGCCATATTGAAGGATTTCTCACGATGGTTTGCTGCAGCAGGGAGATGTAGCGGTCGGTCACGGCGAATGGGGGGAGTTTGGCCGGTTCGTCGGTGATGAGTTTCATTGTTATGTGGTAGTGTCCGCGCCCGGTTTTCTCCATATCCCAGTAGACCACGGCGGCATTTAGCCGTCGGGCCACGGTTTCGGTGCCTGTAATCACGGCTGTGGGGTGGTTAAGGAAGCGGAGCACGTGCACCTGATTGCCGTGGCTCGGTTTCTGGTCGCTCATGAAACCTGTGATGGTTGGTATGCCGCGTTTGCGGTAGCGCATGAGGTCGAGAAACGCCATGTTCTTTGCCAGTGACACCGAACCGAAACGGCTGCGCAGGCGTAGCATAAGGGCATCCATCCGCTTATTGCGCAGCGGGCGGTAAATCTGGCAGAATTCGGCATCTTTTCCCGGGGTGAGAGTTGACCACAATGTAACCGAGGGAGCCCATTCCCAGTTGCCGCAGTGGGAGAAATAGGCAACCACGGGGCGCCCCTGCTTGAGGTAGGAATCGGCGATTTCAACCCCTGAGAATGTCATGCGGGAGCGCATGGCGCTGTCGGAGATGTGGAGCAGCTTTATTGTTTCAAAAATATAGTCGGTGAAATTGAGATAGAAGCGGCGGCGGATGGAGGCGAGTTCGCGGCGAGTCTTGTCGGGGAACGATTCGCGCAGGTTGCGGTCAACCACCTTGCGGCGGTAGCGCACAACGAAGTAGAGCAGCAAAAATGTGAGGTCGCTGAGGCGGTAGAGAATGCAGAAGGGGAGCCGCGCCAGCAATTTCATCATGCCGGCAAAGAGGTTGAAAAGCATTCCGTTGAATTGTTGCGATTTGCTCATCGTGGGGTTACCGGTTAAGTTAGCTCACAGGGGTGGGGACAAGTTCGGCCAGCATGTGGGAGTCGCCCATTTCGGTTGTGATTACCGAAAGGAGCTTTGCGTTGACAATGGTGTTGTCGAGGTTGGCGGGAGCTTCGACCGATACACGCAGGTAGTTGTCGGTGAAACCGCTCATGGGGTGTCCCGGTTTGCCGCGCTCAAGCAGCACGGGGCGCACGGTGCCCGTAAACGATGATGCGAACTGCTGCATTTTCCGCTCGGAAACATGCAGCATCTCGTTGACGCGGCGGTGCTTGACCTCCTGCGGCACGCAGTGGGCGATGTCGAGCGCTTTTGTGCCGGGACGCTCCGAATAGGGGAAAATGTGGAGGCGCGTTATGGGCAGACTCTCCACGAAGTCGCGCGAGCGGTTGAACTCATCGTCGGTTTCGCCACGGGCACCCACAATGAGGTCGACACCGATGAATGCGTGTGGCATCAGTTCCTTGACACGCTCGATTTTGTGGCGGAACAGTGAAGTGTCGTAGTGGCGGTGCATGAGCCGTAGCACCTCGTCGGAGCCGCTTTGCAGCGGAATGTGGAAGTGAGGCATGAATGCGCGCGAGCCGGCGCAGAATTCTATAATCTCGTCGGTGAGCAGATTGGGCTCTATCGACGAGATGCGGTAGCGCTCTATGCCGTCGACTTGGTCGAGACGGCGGATGAGGTCGAAGAATGTTTCCTTCTCGCCACGGTGGAGGGTGCCGTCGGCAAGCATGGTGCGTTTGCCGAAATCGCCGATGTTAACACCGGTGATGACAATCTCCTTGGCTCCGCAGGCGGCTGCCTCGCGGGCTTGGGCAACGATTGATTCGACGGTGCCCGAGCGGCTGCGGCCGCGGGCGGCGGGGATGGTGCAGTAGGTGCACCAGTAGTCGCAACCGTCCTGCACTTTGAGGAAATAGCGGGTGCGGTCGCCGCGCGAGCATGAAGGGGTGAAGGTGCGGAGGTCGGCTGTAGCCTCCACATTGCATTGGCGGCGGCGGTCGGCGACCCATTGGCGCAGGAAGTTGGTGAGTTCACCTTTTTTGTCGTTTCCGGCCACTATTTCCACACCCTCCAAACCGGCAACATCGGCCGGTTTGAGCTGCGCGTAACACCCGGTGACGATTATCGCGGCATCGGGGTAGCGGCGGTGGAAAGAGCGGATTGTCTGGCGGCATTTCTTGTCGGCCAGTTCGGTGACGCTGCAGGTGTTGACAACGATAATGTCGGGCTTCTCGCCGGCGCTTACACGGCAAATCCCCTCCTCGGCCATCATGCGTGCCACGGTGGAGGTTTCGGCGAAATTGAGTTTGCACCCGAAGGTGTGATACATCGCCTTCAGAGTGCCGAATGTAGCGTTGGATATCAAGTTTTTAGTTTTTTTAGTTTTTAGTTTTCAGAGGCTTCGCGCTCACGTAGAGCCGCCATATATGGCGGCTGATCAGTAGAAGCGGGTCTTTAAGGTCTTTAAGGTCCTTAAGGACTCTACCCTTCTTGCTTCTGATTTCAGACTTCTGACTTCTGACTTCTTTTTACGAAATGTAGGAATCCTTGAAGCCGAGGAAGTAGAGAACGCCGTCGATGCCGGTTGTGGAGATTGACTGGCGGGCCGACTCCTTGACTTTGGGCTTGGCGTGGAAGGCGATTCCGAGGCCGGCGGTGGAGAGCATGGGGAGGTCGTTGGCACCGTCGCCAACGGCGATTGTCTGGGCGATGTTGACATTCTCCACCTGGGCGATGAGGCGCAGCAGCTCGGCTTTGCGTTTGCCGTCGACAACCTCTCCCACGTAGTTGCCGGTGAGTTTGCCATCCTTCACCTCAAGCTCGTTGGCATAAACATAGTCGAAGCCGAACTTGTGTTTGAGATAGTCGCCGAAGAAGGTGAATCCACCCGAGAGAATGGCCGTTTTGTAGCCGGCGCGTTTGAGCACCTCCATCATTCGGCCAACACCTTCGGTGATGGGGAGGCTTTCGGCGATTTCCTGCATCACGCTGACGTCGAGACCTTTGAGGAGCGACACGCGTTCGCGGAAGCTTTCAATGAAGTCGATTTCACCACGCATGGCGCGTTCGGTTATTTCACGAACCTTTTCACCCACGCCGGCACGTTCGGCCAGCTGGTCGATACATTCGGTTTGGATGAGGGTTGAATCCATATCGAAGCAGATGAGACGGCGGCAACGGCGGTACATCGTATCCTCCTGGAGCGATATGTCGAATCCCTCCTCCGATGAGATTTGAATGAAGCGGCTCTGCATCTCGTCGCGGTTGGCGGGGGTGCCGCGCACCGAGAATTCGATGCAAGCCTTTGCCATCGGGTAGGCTGTCTCGTCGAGCGGCTGACGGCCGGTGAGGCGCTGAATGGCATCGATGTTGAGCCCCTGCGCCGAGATTACCTCCGACACCAGGGCAATGTGGCTTGCGGTGAGACGGCGTCCGAGCAGGGTGATAATCCAGCGGTTTTTCCCCTGACGGTTCACCCAGTTGTCATATTCCTCGACGGTGACGGGGGAGAAGCGGATTTTCACCCCGAGGTCGTAGGCCTTGAAAAGGAGGTCCTTTAGGATGTCGCCCGAAACGTCGCTTGTTGTGCGGAACAGGATGCCGAGCGAGAGGGTGTGGTGGATGTCGGCCTGACCGATGTCGAGAATCATGGCGTTGTAGCGGGCCAGGATGCTTGTGAGTGCGGCGGTGACACCGGGACGGTCGTGGCCGCTTATGTTGATGAGTATAAGCTCAAGATTTTCGGGAATGTGGCTTACAGAGGCACCGGATGCCGCTGCAACCTTTTCGGTTGATTCCATTGCTTGTGAGATTAGTTGCGTTGTTTTTGATTGAATGACTGTTTGTTATGAGGTGCCCGGAGGGTTATTTGACCCTGATTTTGTCGCCGGGTTTGATTTTATTCCCCTTGATGTTGTTGAGGCGCTGGAGCTCTTTCACCGTGGTGCCGTTGCGCTCGGCGATTTTGTAGAGGCTCTCGCCTGCTTTAACTGTGTGGGTTTTGGGGGAAGAAGCCTTTTTCTGCTTCTTGTTGTCGTTCTTTTTGCTTCCGGTTGTCTTGGCCTTTGCCGATGTGTCGGCATTTTTGTTGGAGGTGGTAGCCTTTGCCGAGCCGTTGGCGGCATTGGCGGCCTCCTGTTTAGCCTTGGCACCGCGGAAGGTGTCGGCAACCTTGGTTGATGTAGTTGTTGCGGCAACAGCTGTGGTGTCGGTGTCGGCAACGGCTGTTGTAACGGCGGGAGCCACCGAGGTGTCGCCGGTTGCGGTCATATCCTCAACCTGAATTTCGGCTGTGGCATCGGCAGTGGCCTCCGTTGCATTGTCGGCAACGGGTGTTTCTGCGGTTGCGGTGAGTTCATCGGCCGTTTCGGGGTTGCGCACAAGCAGGTTGTCGTTCTCCTGCGGCTGAGGCTCGGTTTCGTAGGGTTTGAACACACGTTTTGTTGTCACGATTTTCAGTGACTGACCGCGGCGCGGCTTGCGGATATTGCCGTTGGCGCTCTTTAGGGCGGAGAGAGTGATGCCATATTTTCGCGCAATGGAGGCCATAGTCTCATTGCGTTTCACTTTGTGGTAGCGCACATCCTCGGTTGTTACCCATTCACCCTCCTGACCGTTGACGGTGTCCTGCCGGGGTTCGATACCCGTTGCGGGTTCAACCACGTCGCGGCGTGCGTATTTGGCGGCATCGTAGGCAAGGATGGCATCCTCGCTCATGATGTAGGAGTAGGTCTGGTTGGCCGGGAGTACCAGCGGGCAGGGGCTCACATCGCCGGGAATCTCCTGCTTGCGATACTGGGGGTTGAGTGTCTGCAGCGCTTCGACGGGGATGTGGAGCACTTCGGAAATCTGCTTGAAGTGGACTCGCTTGTTGACGTGCACCGAATCGGTGAGGATGGGGCGCTTGGCAAGGGCGGGGGAGATGTTGTGCTTGTTGTAGTAGTTCATCACATAGGTGGCGGCGATGAAGCAGGGCACATATCCGCGGGTTTCGCGCGGCAGATAGGGGTAAATCGACCAGAAGTCTTTCCCCTCCTCGCCGGCACGTCGCATGGCTTTGTTCACGTTGCCGGGGCCGCAGTTGTAGGCGGCGATGGCGAGCGACCAGTCTTTGTAGATTTCGTAGAGTTGGCGGAGATAGCGGGCTGCGGCTTCGGAGGAGCGCACCGGGTCGCGGCGTTCGTCAACGAGTGTGTTGACCTCCAGGCCGAGGCCGCGTGCGGTAGGGAGCATAATCTGCCACAGGCCGGTGGCGCCGGCACGCGACACGGCGTCGGGGTTGAGCGCCGATTCGATTACGGGGAGATATTTCAATTCGATGGGGAGCCCTTCGCGTTCGAGCGCTTCCTCGAAGATAGGCATGTAGTAGAGGCTCATGCCGAGCATGCTTTCCACAAGGCTGCGCTTTTTGCCGGTGTACATGTCGATGTAGGTGCGCACAACCGAGTTGAAGGGGAGCTCCATGACCGTGGGGATGGTTTTCAGGCGCTTTATCAGCTCTTCGTCGGAGGTGGTTACGTCGGGTCGCGAGTCAACATCCTTGTCGAGGGCGGTGTAGGTTTGCAGATACCAGTTCTGCATCATCTTGTGGGTGTCGGTTTCCACACTTTCGGGAAACACAACGGTGGAGTCGTTCACGTGGTCGGCGACCGAGAGGATTGATGGGCGCGCCGAAGTGCACACTGCCGCCGTGGCGAACAGGAGAGCTATGAGATGTTTTACAGGAGTCATTTGCGGGGAATGATGGCTAAAAATTCAGAGCCCACACGAGTCCTACCGAGGGGTAGCGCTGGCGGCCGTCCTGCATCAGTGCGGGAGCCATATCCATCGAAAGGTCGGGTGAGATGTCGAAATGGGAGAGAGAGGCGTCGACGTAGGCGTCGACCATCGCCAGCAGATACACGCCAATCATGCAGATGATGCAGAGGTCGCGGTTGCGGCGGAAGTAGTTTTTGCGCGACTGGAGCACGCTCTGCAGCCAGTTGCGGTCGAGGGTCTCCTCTTTCACGTTGGGGGAGAACATGTCCATGTAGCTGCGGGTGTTGGGGTCGTTGTCGAGAAGGTCGGCGTAGGCCACGGTGTAGTCGCGCAACATCGAGTTGTTCCAGTTGGTGGCGTAGGCCAATCCGAGGTAGCCCCCCACGATGATGGGGAGTTTCCAGTAGCGGCGGTTGTAGATTTGCCCCAGGCCGGGGAAGAGGGCCGACATCCAGGTAGCTTTGCCGGGGTCGGGGTTGAACTCGACCTCGCGCGCCACCCATTCATCCTCCTTGACGGAGGCGGCGATGGAGTCGTTGAGGAATATGGCTACGGTGTCGACCGGGGTCACTTCGATGCGTCCGTCGGCGGTGCTGACCTCATCTTCAACAACTTCGGAGCGCTCGTCGAGCGGCGATGCTCCTAAAGCTATTGAGTCAGGGAGCCACACAGCGGGCGATTCGGGCTCGGCATTGCCGGCGTTGGCACCTTTGGGTGAGAGAGGGCGTTGCACGGGGCGGCCTGCGGGTTTGGGAACAGGGGTTGCGGCAAATGTGCCAGGGGGGAACGACGACACGAACAGAGCGACAGCCAGAACGGCCGCCACTACCCGTTTGCCATGCTCCGAGAGGTCGCAGAACCAACGTGTGCGATTGGTGTTTGTCATTGCTATGTTAGCCTTGCGGTTGAACGCAAGGTGGTTGAGTAGCTGTTATGGTTAAATCCTAAGAACAAGTGTCTCCCATGTTGAGCGGGCTTTTGCCCTGGGAGACCGCTCGACGGTTACATTTGCAAATTTAAGGAATATCCCTCACCTGACAAAACCGCCCGCGCCGTTTCACAATATTTTGCTTATTTCAAGGTTAAGTAAGTAAATAGGGTTGTAGTGTCATGAAAAAACTGTGACCGTGAGATAAACCGGAATTCAACCAAACAAATCCAACCATAACCTATCATGAAACGATTATTTCTTGCCGGGATGGGGCTGTGCGGAGCCATGACGCTCGGAGCCACGGTGACCCTCCCGAAATTTTTCACCGACAACATGCTTGTTCAGCGTGATGCCACTCTCAAGATTCCCGGAAAGGCTGCTCCCGGGGCAAAAGTGACTTTTCGCACCGACTGGGCCGAAAAGCCGTTCACTACAAAGGCCGATAAGGAGGGGAACTTCAAGTTTGAGGTGCCGACCCCTGCCGCCGGCGGTCCCTACACCATGATTTTCTCCGACGGAACGGGCGATGACCTTGTGTTGAGCAATGTGCTGTCGGGGGAGCTGTGGCTCTGCTCGGGGCAGTCAAACATGGAATATCCCGTGAAAGGGTGGACCGAAATCTACAACGGCGATGAGGTTGTGGCCACTTCGCAGCATCCCGACATACGTTTGCTGCAAGTGAGGAAAAACACCTCGCTCACCCCGCTTGACGATGCCGAGGTGAACATGGGAGGATGGGTTGAATCGTCGCCCGCCACGATGGATTTCTCGGCTATTGCCTATCTTTTCGCTCTGCGCCTTCACGATGAGCTTGGTGTGCCTGTGGGTGTGATTGACTCCTCATGGGGTGGCACCTACGCCGAGTCGTGGACCGGATTTGACTATCTGGGCGGTGTTCCCGGTTTTGAGGATGACCTCGCTTCGATGAAAAAGGCGGGATTCTCGGAGGAGGGGTTCCGCGCCGACTACTCACGCCGTCTGGAGGATTGGAACCGCCGTGTGGAGGGTCTCGACATAACATTCGACCGAGGCAAACTCCAGACCGGTGACGAATGGAAAACCATGCCGCTGCCCGGTGTGTGGGAGCAGTCGGTGCTTCCCGATTTCGACGGCATGGTGTGGCTGCAGCGCACGCTCACATTGCCCGCCGAGGCGGCCGGCAAACCGATGGAACTGCATGTTGGCGCTGTGGACGACAACGACCTCACGCTGGTGAACGGAACCGTTGTGGGGAGCACCGAGGGGTGGAACCTTCCGCGCGTCTATCAAGTGCCCGGTAATCTGGTGAAAGCCGGTGAGAATGTGATTTCAGTTCGTGTGCTCGATTATATCGGTTCGGGAGGTGTGCATGGACGTCCCGAGGATTTGTGCGCAATTATCGACGGGGTTACCTATCCACTTGCCGGCGACTGGAACTACCGTATTGCCGGCGATATCACCTCGCTGCCGCGCCGTCCCGAGATGGTTGACAGTCCGCACCTCCCCACCACACTCTACAATGCGATGATTCACCCCCTGCAGGTGATGCCTGTGAAGGGTGTGCTGTGGTATCAGGGGTGCTCCAACGTGGGGCGCGACAAGCAATATGAGGTGCTCTTCCAGTCGCTGATAAAGGATTGGCGTCATCTGTGGCATGAGGATATGCCTTTCTATTTCGTTCAGCTCACCGGTTTCCAGACCCCGAAGAATGTGCAGCCCGAATCGACTTGGGCATTGCTTCGCAACAGTCAGGCCAAAGCGCTCTCGCTCCCCAATACCGGCATGGCGGTTACACTCGACCTCGGCCATCCCACCGATATCCACCCTGCCGACAAGCAGGAAATCGCCCGCCGTCTGTCGCTCATCGCTCTTGCCCGCGACTATGGCAAGGATTACGTTTATTCGGCTCCCGAATGTGTGTCGGCAACCGCTCACGGCAACAAGATGGTGCTTAAATTCAACGGTCCGGTGAAACCGACCTCAACCGCTGTCACCGGGTTTATCATCGGCGACAAAAACGGCAAGTTTGCCTATGCCAACGCCCGCCTCGAAGGTGACGACACCGTGGTGCTCTCATCGCCCCTTATTGAAAGCCCCACCGTGGCCCGCTACAACTGGGCTGACTACCCCGGCGGCAACCTCTATGGCCCCGCCAATCTCCCCGTGGCACCCTTCGCCACCGACAAATAACAAGTAACAGAAAAGGCATTAAATGTCACCGGGAATGTCGGCTCCGCCGCGTTTCTGGTGACATTGCATTTTTTTGTGTAATCGTTTAAGCAGATGCCGAATGTGCCGGAAAATTGTTGTATCTTTGTAGACTAATTGATTAAACGCATAAATCATGGCAAGACCAATAGCAGAAACACCTATTTTGACAGGCGAAGATGCCGCTCGCTTTGAGGAAAGAATGCGTCAAGTTGAGATGCTGACCAAAGAGCAGCGTGCTGAAAACACGCGAAAATTGCGTGCGGCAGTAAAGGAGGCCAAAAAACATATCACCATTTGTTTGTAGGATGAAGCTTGTTCGGTTGTCGTCAAATTCGCAATTGGATGGGTTTGATTGTGGTGATGAGGATTTAAATGGCTTTCTGGTTGAAGATGCCAAAAGCTTTACGGAAAAACGAATAGCAAATTCGTTTATTCTTTATGATGACGGAGAGATAGCGGCATTTTTTTGTTTGCTCAATGATAAAATCAGTAAGCAGGAAATAACCGGCAGTCAATGGAAAAAGATTAAAAACCGCTTTCCCGACGGGAAGAAATTCAGCAGCTATCCGGCAATAAAAATCGGCAGGTTTGCAGTTTCTTCAAAGTATCGTGGCAGGCAAGTGGGAACGAGACTGATGAATATCATCAAGGATATGCTTGATTCTGACCGGAATTATTCTGCTTTCCGTTTCATTACAGTGGATGCCTACGTTTCGGCTGTGGCTTTTTATGAAAAGAATGGGTTCGTGAAGCTGACGCAGAAGGATGAAAATGAGCACACGCGATTGATGTTTTTTGATATGATGGAACTGGAATAGATAAGTGCTCTTTATTTTCGGACAAAAATCTCTCAAAAAATCTTTATTAAAATAATTTCCACGAGTTAGATATGTGGATTCTGTTTGCAGTGGCCTCGGCGATTGGGCTGGGGGTGTATGACATAATGAAGAAGCTGTCGGTGCGCGGCAATAACGTGCCGGCGGTTTTGCTGCTCAACACGTTGTTCGGAACAATGCTTATGTCGCCGGTGATTGTGCGCACGCTGCTGGCCGGCGAAAGCGGCCTCGACGGCACCGCGCAGGCGCATCTGCTCATAGGGCTGAAGGCGGTGATAGTGCTGTCGTCGTGGATTCTGGGCTATTTCGCTATAAAGCATCTGCCGCTCACGATTCAGGGACCCATCAATGCGTCGCGCCCGGTGATTGTGCTTGTGGGCGCGTTGGTTGTGTTTGGCGAGCGACTCAATCTGATGCAGTGGGCCGGCATCCTGCTTGGGTTCGCGTCGCTGTTTTTCATAAGCCGAATAGGGGCGAAGGAGGGATTCTCGATGAAACGCAGCCTGTGGCTGTGGCTATCGGTGGGTGCAACGTGTCTGGGTGCCGTCAGTGCCCTCTACGACAAATATCTGCTTCAATTCTATGAGCCGTTGCAGGTGCAGGCATGGTACTCGCTCTATCAGCTTGTGCTGATGAGTGTGGTGGTGATGGCGTTGCACCGCACCGGCCACGGGGGAGGGGCATTCAGCTGGAGGTGGACGATTGTGGGAATATCATTGTTCCTCACGGCGGCCGACCTTGCCTACTTCTATGCCCTCTCGCTCCCCGGCTCGATGATTTCGGTGATTTCGATGATTCGGCGCGGCAGTGTGCTGGTGTCGTTCTTCTATGGAGTGCTTGTGCTTCGCGAGAGCCATGTTAAAGCCAAGCTCATCGACCTTTCGGTGTTGCTGCTGAGTCTGGTGCTGCTTGTGCTCGGCTCATGAAAGCAACGGCAACTATTCGGCGGTTGCGGTGATTGTTTCGGGGCCGTAGAGCACCTCGACACATCCGCAGGTGGAGGCGGGCTTAACCGCGACATTTCCGATGCGTGCCTGACGCAGGTTCACGGAGTTTCCGTCGAAATGCGGGCGTATGGTCAGCGTGTCGACAGCCGCTTCAATGTAGGAAGCTGAACCTTCTCCGCAAAAAAGGACGAGAGATTTTATCCGGGAGTCTTTATTTTCCATGCTGATGTATCCGTTGGAGCGCGGTTCGGCGCGGCCGGCGGTCATGTTATCGACCGAGCTTTTCAGGAATGTGAATCGGCCTGCGGTGCATGAATAATTCAGAGTGTCGCATGCTACGCCATTGAGGCAAATATTGGTGTCGGTGCCGTCGGCGCAGATGGTATTGAGTGTCGTGGCGGGCATGGAGACTGTTATCGGAACTGTGATGTAGGTGTGGGAACCTTTCTCTGAATCATCCGCAGGGGTGTTTACGGTCAGAAACAATGTGTCGGCAGAGATTGAAGCCGTCACCAAAGCCTTATGCTCTTCAAAGAGGGATAGTGCAGGGGTGGAAACAGAATCGGACGAGGCGATAGTAACATCGGCCATAATCGTTTTGCCGATGTTGTTGATGCGGATGTTGTTGAAAGCTGACAGCTCAGCTGACAGCTCAACGGTGACTTCGGGTGATGCCGGTTTCGAGCCGGTGTCGGTGCTGTAGGTTTGCCAAATAGCCACAGGGAGAGCCACGGCGAAAGCCAATCCCGCTATGATGAGGAACAGGAATATGTAGGTTGTTTTTTTCATTTTGTTCTGTTTTTTGCAAGCATTCGGTTGATGACTAACTCGGTTGATTGGTGGCGCAGAACCCGGCATAGAGATTGCTGAGTTCCGCAGGGGTTATGCCAAGCAGTTTGAGGCGGTAGAAAAGAATTTTCAGTTCACCTTCAAGCAGCTCGCTGCGGCGCAGGGAACGCACTTTCTCCACCGCGTCGGGTGAGATGAAGTAGCCGATTCCGCGTTTGTTGAAAATGATTCCGTTGCCGGCCAGATAGTCGTAGGAGCGCATCACGGTGTTGGCGTTGACCTCGACGGAGGCGGCATATTCCCTCACCGACTGAATGCGGTTGCCGGGTGGGAAATCGCCTGCGAGAATGCCGTCGCAAATGGCGTCGGCAAGTTGCAGATATATCGCTTTGTTGTTTTCTTGAAATAGCATGGGTGAGTGAGTGGGGTGTTGGTTACCATTTGTTTATCACATCCATTTCGCGGTAGCGCATGTAGGCGAGCGCATAGTTAACCACAGTCATCACCCCGGCAATTGATAGATGGAGAGGGGCGCTTACCAGCCACTGAGCGCAATCTCCGTGATAAAGTTGATATTTCTCGATAAAGTGAGCCACAAGAAAAATTGTTATGAGCAGCATCGCCCCGAAGATGAGAAAGCCTGCGCCGAAGGTTTTGAAATAGGATGCTTTCGGCCACACAGCGCTCCCGAGAGCGAAGAATGACTGCAGAAACAGATAGGCGATGAAGATTACTGTTATCCATTGTGTGTTGCCATCGCATTTTTTTGTCGATTCAATTAGAGGCTTCATGCGATAGAAAGCTCCGTAGGGTGTCAAGGCATCCATTGCAGCAGGCAAAATGTGGTAGCTGAAAAGATACATGACTCCCACAATCAGCCATCCGCCGATGATGTAGGTGAGGAACGACGTGAGGTATTTTTCCAAAGGTGACGCGGGACACATAAGGTCGCGCAGTTTTCCCTCTTTTGAGGCGCAGCGCGAGAACATCATTGAGGATGCAATAATCAGAGTGGTAGCCGACAGAAAAATGAACCAGTTGTTAATTGTGGAGCGATAACGAGCGGAGTAGTAGATAAAATCACGCCCCAGTGTATCGGGGTTATTCTCGATGATGTTTCGGGCATCGAAAAACGAGAATATAACGGCAATGATGTCGATTGAAACGAGGGCCGCGATGGCAATGGCTGCATAGAGCAGCAGGCGTCGGCGGTTTTCTCCCCATGATTTTTGCATGTAGGAGGCAAAGCGGCCGGGGCTGAATGTCTGGTTTATCGTTGTCATGATGTGATTATCGGTTTTCGGTTGTGGTGTTGAATAATTTCAGGAGTTCGCCGGGCTTTTCGAGTGCGAAATTAAAAAGCAGCTCAAGGTTTATGTCGGTGGGGATGCCTGTGAGGTTGGGGAGCATCACGGCGCATCCGTTTATGTCTCTCTGAGAGATGAGTGCATTTGCGATAACCTCTTTGTCGTTGGTTACGGCAAACGCAAGTTTATCCTGAATGTCGGAGACGGAGCTGTTGAGCACGGGATGTTGCATGTTCATGATAACGATGTGGTCGAGCAGGCGGTCGATGTCGCGCACCTGGTGTGTTGAAATCACGATTGTGCGGTCGTCGGTCATGCCGGATGAGATGCAACGGCGGAAGGCGCTTTTCCCCGGAATATCGAGGCCGTTGGTGGGTTCGTCCATCAGCAGCAACGATGTGTTGCAGGCAAGCGCGAAACTCATGAACACCTTCTTCTTTTGCCCCATCGAGAGGGCGTTGAGGCGGATGTCGCCGGTGAGTCCGAACATGTCGAGGTTTTTCTGCAGGTCGTCGGCCGAGAAACGGGGATAGAACGGGGCGTTGAGATTGACATACTCTTTCAGCGTAACCGACGGGAGAGAAAACTCCTCGCTCACCAGGAAGATGTCGTTGAGCGTGGAGGGCATTCTCAGTCGGGTGTTCACGCCGTTATAGGTGACGGTTCCCTTTGTAGGGGTGAGGAGGCCGGCAATCAGATAGAGCAATGTGGATTTTCCGGCTCCGTTGGGGCCGAGCAATCCATAGACGCCTCCCGCGGGGAGGTCGAGCGAGAAGTCGGCGAGCACATTGTGTCGCCGCTTGTAGCCGAAGGTGAGATTGGAGATAGACAGCGTAGTGTTATGGTGTATTAGTGTGATAGTACACCGCAAAGATAGTGCGTGTTTTTCTTCTTTCCAAATAATTCGCAAAATTTTTTGGAAATAAATTGCTTACTTTGTACTTCATAGAAACGATGAAAATGGAAAACTTGAATAAATCACGTGTTGAAGAGGCTGTGGAGCGCAAACGCTCCGGAAAATTCAATTGCGCCCAGTCGGTGGCATGCACCTATTGCGATGCGGCCGGTGTGGATGAAACGGTTATGAACAACATCGCAGGGGCATTCGGTTCGGGAATGGGGTGCACGCAAGGCACATGCGGAGCCCTTGTGGGTGCCGGCATGGTTGTGGGAATGGTGAGGAAAGACCGCGTTGCCGCCATGCGCGACATGCGTTCAATCATGGAGCGGTTCCGCAACGCCAACGGTGCCGTCACCTGCCGTGAGCTCAAGGGGCTCGATACAGGCACCCCTCTGCGCGCCTGCAACGACTGTGTGGCCGATGCCTCAGCCCTTCTCGAAGAGCTACTCGCCTCCGCTCCCAACCCCTAAAAAAGGTGAATTTGAGCGGAATTTGCACGAAAAGTTGGTAAAGAAGAATAAATTCCATAACTTTGCACAGTTTTTTCAGCTGACTATACCGATGGGAAAATTCAGTCAATTCAAGCTCCCTTTGAAGAGCCTCCCCAAAGGCACTCATGAATTTGAGTACCATCTCGATAAGGAATTCTTCAAAAATATGGAGAGCGAAGATGTGCGCGACGCATCAGTAGATGTGAAACTGCAGGTGACATACGCCAACGACGTGTACACTTTGGCTTTTGAAATGAAAGGAACGGTTACAGTGCCCTGCGACCGCTGTCTTGACGACCTGGAGCTTGAAATCGACACCACCTACGGTGTGAAAGTGAAATATGGCGACGACTACCGCGAGGATGCCGACGATCTCATCGAGATTCCCGAAAGCGACAACTACCTCAACATCGCCTATATGATTTACGACACCGTGTCGCTTGCAATCCCAATCAAGCATGTGCATCCGTTGGGCAAGTGCAACCGCGCGATGAGCTCGCTGCTGAAGAAGCACCGCGCAAGCACTCCAGGCGACCCCGATGCCGAACTTGAGGAAAATCTCATCGAGGAGATTGACTCCATGCCCGACACCGCTGTCGACGACCAACCCGCCACCGATCCCCGCTGGGATAAGCTCAAGGAACTCTGAGCCCCCGCGCCAACGGTAGCCCCGAACTGAGAACAAAAGAGAAACAATAACAATATAACGATAAAAAACAATGGCACATCCTAAAAGACGTCAATCAAAGACCCGTACGGCCAAACGCCGCACTCACGACAAAGCCGCTATGCCCACTCTGGCAATCTGCCCCAACTGCGGCGCATGGCACGTTTACCACTGCGTTTGCATGGAATGCGGTTACTACCGTGGAAAAGTAGCTATCGAGAAAAACGCTGTAGTTTAATCTGCACGTAAACCGAAAAACCAAGGGCTGCCCTCATTGTTGAGGCAGCCTTTCGATAATTTTACGCACATCATTAAAGGTTACCGGAGGTGTCGGTGCGACAATGCCTGAAGTGAACTTTCGGCTCCTCTCCCCGGTTTTACCTAAAAATATCAATTACACTTATGCTCAACGCCAAGATTTCCGGCATCGCGTCGTATCTTCCCGACGATATTCTCGACAATGAGATGCTTTCGAAAATGGTCGACACCAACGACGAGTGGATAACCACACGCGTCGGCATCAAGGAGCGCCGCATCCTCAAGAAAGATGTGGGTTCATCCTATCTCGGCATCAAAGCCGTTGAAAAGCTTCTGGCCGACACCGGCACAGCACCCGAGGAGGTTGAACTGCTTATTTGCGCGACTTCAAACCCCGATTACCGTTTCCCCTCAACAGGCTCGATTATCTGCGAGGGTGCAGGTTTGAAAAACGCCTACGCCTACGACATCCAGGCCGCCTGCGCAGGTTTTATCGTCGCTCTCGAAGATGCTGCCGCCTACGTGAAAAGCGGTCTGCGCAAAAAGGTGATTGTTGTCGCCGCCGAAAAAATGTCGTCGATGGTCAACTACAACGACCGCTCCACCTGCCCCCTCTTTGGCGACGGTGCCGGTTGTGTGCTCGTTGAGTCCACCGAGGAGCAGGGTGTTGGTGTGCTCGACGCTGTGTTCCACGTCGACGGCCGCGGCCTTGAGCATCTGGTGATGTGGGGTGGCGGTTCGGCACGTCCCACCACACAGGAAACCCTCGATGCGGGTGACCACTTCCTGTTCCAGGACGGACGCAACGTCTACAAGAATGCCGTTACCGACATGTACACCGCATCGGTCGACATTCTCAACCGCAACAACCTCACTGCCGAGACTATCGACTGGCTCGTGCCTCACCAGGCCAACCTGCGCATCATCGAGGCCGTGAGCTCGCGTGCAGGCATCCCCGAAGAGAAGGTGCTCGTCAACATCGAACACACCGGCAACACTTCGGCCGCCTCGATTCCCCTCTGTCTCGACGAATACAAGCACAAACTCAAGAAAGGCGACAAGATTCTGCTCACAGCATTCGGCGCCGGTTTCACATGGGGTTCGATGCTCGTTGTGTGGGATATGTAATTAAAATGGCAGCCAAACTCCTGATTGGGTGCGGGTTGCCGTAAAAATAAAAGAAAATAGCATCTTTTCAGGTGCTATTTTTGTTTATATAACTGAACGGCTTGAGGAGCACGATTCTCCCCGCCGTGAGAAACCCTAAAAACAACACACAATGACCGACAACAAAAACGAAAAGATAAACGAAGAAATCGAACGTGCCGATGCTGAAAACCTCATGGCCTCGATGACCGACCGTGTTGCCTGCCCCGCCGACGGCGCATGCAATGAGAAGAAACCCCACAAAGCAGGGTTTGTAAACATCGTGGGTAACCCCAATGTGGGCAAATCAACCCTGATGAACGACCTTGTTGGTGAACGCGTGAGCATCATCACCTCAAAGGCCCAGACAACCCGCCACCGCATCACCGGCATCGTGAATACCCCCGATTTCCAGATTGTGTTCTCCGACACCCCCGGTGTTCTAAAACCCAACTACAAGTTGCAGGAAAGCATGTTGAGCTACGCCCAGGGCGCACTCACCGATGCCGACATTCTGCTCTACGTGACCGACGTGGTGGAGGACCCCACAAAGAATGCCGACTTCCTGGCACGTGTGGCAAAGGAGAAAATCCCCGTGTTGCTGGTTATCAACAAAATCGACCTTCTCAAAACCAACGGCGACCTTGAAACCATCGTGAACCGCTGGCGCGACATTCTTCCCAATGCCGAGGTGTTCCCCCTTTCGGCAAAGGAACATTTCAATGTGCCCAACTTGATGGCGCGCATCGTTGAGCTGCTTCCCCCCTCGCCCCCCTATTTCGGCAAGGACGCGCTCACCGACAAGCCCGCACGTTTCTTTGTCACCGAAATCATCCGTGAGAAAATCCTCACATCCTATGACAAGGAGATTCCCTATTCGGTTGAGGTTATCGTTGAGAAATTCGACGAATCCGACAACGCCATCCACATCATGGCAACAATCTTTGTTGAGCGCGACAGCCAAAAGGGGATTATCATCGGCAAAGGTGGCTCGATGCTGAAGAAAGTCGGCACCGAGGCCCGTAAGGATATCGAGAAATTCTTCGACAAACGTGTTTACCTCGAACTGTTTGTGAAGGTTGAGCCCAACTGGCGCAACCGCGAGAACAAGCTTAAGGCGTTCGGCTACATCGAATGATATTAGCTGGAATCATCCTCGGCAATAATCGGCAGGGATTTGCCCCTGCCGATATTTTAAGTTAACTTTGCAATCGCTATTTAACGGTGGCGGAAGTATCCGTCGCCTCAACGATTCAACTATTCACACTACAATAATATACAGCACACTATGGCACAGCTCGTAGCTATCGTTGGCCGGCCCAACGTTGGAAAATCAACCCTGTTCAACCGTCTCACCGAGACCCGGCAGGCTATCGTTGACCCCACAGCGGGCACCACACGCGACCGCCAGTATGGCAAGGTCGACTGGTGCGGCCGTGAGTTCTCGATTGTCGACACCGGCGGCTGGGTGGTAAACTCCGACGATATTTTCGAGGAGGAAATCAACAAGCAGGTTGAGGTGGCCATTGAGCAGGCCGACGAGATTCTCTTCGTGGTGGATGCCATGAACGGTGTGACCGACCTCGACGACCATGTGGCCGAGATTCTGCGCAAATCGCGCAAACCGGTGATTCTGGTGGCCAATAAGGTCGATTCAAACGACTGGCTCTACAACGTGCCCGAATTCTACAGCCTCGGCTTGGGCGACCCCTATCCCGTGTCGGCCGTGAGCGGCTACGGCACAGGCGACCTTCTCGACGAAATCGTGAAGAAACTCCCCGAGCCCGACAATACCGACGAAAATCTTGAGGAGATTCCCCGCTTCGCTATCGTTGGGCGTCCTAACGCAGGCAAGTCGTCGCTTATCAACGCCTTCATCGGCGAGGACCGCCACATCGTTACCGATATCGCAGGCACCACCCGCGACAGCATCTACACCCGCTACAACAAATATGGCTTCGACTTCTATCTGGTCGACACCGCAGGCATCCGCAAAAAGCAGAAAGTCAACGAGGATATCGAATACTATTCGGTTATCCGTTCAATCCGCGCCATCGAGGCTTCGGATGTGTGCATCCTCATGATTGACGCCACACGCGGCATCGAATCGCAGGATGCCAATATTTTCGGCCTCATCCAGCGCAACAAGAAAGGCCTTGTGGTGTGTGTGAACAAATGGGATATCGCCGAGGATAAATCGCTCGACGCACAGAAGCATTTCGAGCAGGCAATCCGTTCGCGCTTCGCCCCCTTCACCGATTTCCCCATCATTTTCTGCTCGGCTCTCACCAAGCAGCGCATCTTCAAGGTGCTCGAAACGGCTGTTGAGGTCTACAAGAACCGCCGTCGCGAAGTGCCCACCTCACAGCTCAACAAGGTGATGCTTGAGGAGATCGGAGCCTATCCTCCCCCCGCCAACAAAGGCAAGTACATCAAGATTAAATATGTCACCGAGCTCAAAGGTGCGCCCGTGCCCACGTTCATCTTCTTCTGCAACCTGCCCCAGTGGGTTAAGGAGCCTTACCGCCGCTTCCTCGAGAACAAGATTCGCGAGCATTGGGATTTCACGGGCACTCCGGTGCAGGTGTTCATGCGTGAGAAATAACAGGGTATTCTTTAGCTCGCTGTTTTGCCGGTGACATTTGAAACCAAAACATATTCGGCCGATATAACGGTTGAGGAATTGACGAAGCGCTACCGCGATGCGGAGCGCTTCGGCGCGTTTTGTCGCGATTGCGGAAACTACGGGAGGCTGTGGTGTTGCCCTCCGTTCAAATTCGATGTTGATGCCGAGCTTGCACAGTGGCGCGCTGCCACGGTGTTCCTCACAAAGATAATCCCGTCGCACACCGAGGGGGTGGGGCAACGTGCCTCCGCATTGATGAGGCAGGCGCGCCGAGAGGTAGACGCTATGTTGCTCGACCTTGAGAAACACACCGCAGGGCGTTCATTCTCGTTTGCCGGCGGTTGCCCTCATTGCGGTTCAGCGCCATGCGCCCGCCTGAGCGGGGAGCCGTGCCGCCACCCCGAGCTGGTGCGCCCGTCGCTCGAAGCATTCGGCTTTGATGTGGAGTCGCTGGCCCGTGAGCTTTTCGGCATCCCGGTTCTGTGGCCTGCGGAGGGGAATTTGCCGGAGTATCTTGTGCTTGTCACGGCATTGTTACATAACTAAAAACTACCGTCGTTGGCTTTGTGTGGAGCGATGATACAAGCCGCCATGTATGGCGGCTCTACGTGCGGCTTCGCCGAATGGTTGGCGCATGGGGGTGCACCACATGCAGTGGGATGAATGAAAAAGCAGGGGCTGCCTGACGAATGCCAGGCAGCCCCGAGGTTTTGTTTGGGGATATGGGATTATCAGAGGGCGAACTTGCGGCCTGCGGCGATGTAGAAGCCGCGGGGGAGGGTGTAGGTGTTTTCACCTGCAACAATCTCGAGGGTGAAGTTAACGCCGTCGATGCGGGTAACAACAAGCACGCAGTCGGTAGCCGACACAACTTTCAGAGTGCCGTTGGATGCGGTGATCTGCATGTTGCCGGCAGCTTCGGTGTTTTCGATGCCGGTTGTTCCGCAGGAGTATTCTTCGGATGTGCCGTTGCCATCGCTTGCATAAACATGATTGTTGCCGTTTACAACCCAATCTTCAGTCTGAGCTCCGTTGTTGCCATTGTTGAAGATAATCTGATGGCCGGATTCCAAAGTGGTGGTGTGGGTATACTTCCAAAGCTTTTCGCCTGAAGCTACACTTACGCGCGACATAACACGGTTAGCGGGCTGAACAAGTTGCATTGAAGCACCCGGCCATTCACCGCAAGGTTTTACGCCACCTTTCCAAATATACACGCATACGGTTTCCCAGGGATTGTCGGATTTGTCGTGGTAGTAGACAACGAAATTATCGCCATCTCCATCGCCATCTCCGTCTCCATCTCCGTCACCATCACCATCACCGTCGCCGTCGCCGCCTTCTCCGGTAACTGTGAGGGTTTGAGTGGCATAATCAAAGGTGAAGATAACGTTGGTGAATGTGCCGTCGGTTTCGCAATTGTCATCGACGCTGCGTTGGAGCACATAGCTTTTGTTCAGCTCTATGATAGAGCCATCTTCAGGGGCACCGAAGTTGTAGATGGCAGTCCAGCTGTCATCGGCGATTTTAAATTCACCGTCGATAGATGCAACGGGGAGGGTGTAGATGTCGCCTTCGCGTGTGAATTTGTATGTCTCAGATGCAGACCAGTTGGTGCCGTTGAAATTGCCGCGCAGATAGAGTTCGGGATATACGGGAGTGGGGTCGTCGTCATCATCACCGCTACCATCACCTTGTTCGGTAACAGTCAGTTGCTTTGTTGCCCAGTTGAAGGTGAGGGTGAGGTTGGTGAGTGTCTGGTCGGCCAAGGTGCAGTTGCCGCCACCAGAGACAAGTGTTACGGGAGTGTCGAGCTTGATGCCAGTTGCTCCACCGAAGTCAACGTTGCCGACATTCCATTCGGGACCTGCGAGTTTCCACTCGCCGCCGAGCGATGCGACGTTGAGGGTGTAGATGTTATTGCCCTTGTCGGTGAATTTATATTCCTCTGAAACATTCCAGTCGGTAACATTGCCACGGAGGTAGATGGCTGAGGAGGGAGCCTCGCCGTCACCGTCACCGTCACCGTCGCCGCTTCCGCCACCGTTGTAGTTGAGGACTGAGTTGAGATTGCTGACAGAGCGTTTGAGCTTTTCTGTAACGAAGGAGATGTTGTTTTTGGGGTTCTCGTTGCCGTAGCCTTTGTAGCTCCAACGCTCGTGGTCGGGACGTGCGGCAGCCTGAATCTTGTCGGTGAAAGTGTCGATGTAGTCGTAGATTTCGTTGAAGTTGCTATCCATGAACTCGGCATAGACGCGCTCAACTTCGCTGCGGAATGCGGGGAATTTCATCATCTCCTCAATCCACACGCTGTGGTATTCGCCAAAGTTATAGAGCATCTGGTTGGGTTCTGCATTCTGGAAAGCGGAGCCGAAGTCCCACACGGGGCTGAAGTGCCATTTTGTGTCGGTGCCCATTTCGGCGGCGTGTGCGGCGTTGTCGCGATAGAGCTTGCAGCTGCCGTGGAACGATTCGTAGTTGAACACAATCTGGTTAACAACGAAGAATTTGGCGAGGTCGGTGAGGTCGACTTTCTCGGCCCACTGGCAGTTTGACTTGTCGGAATCGTAGATGAGACGGTTCACTTCGGTCATCTCGTTGATGAGCCACTGACGGTGATCCTCGGTGATGTAGTCGGAGGGGGAGTCGTAAGTGAAGCGGAGCCATTCGTCGTCGGGGCGGAGATAGCCGGTGAAGCCTTCTTCCTTGATTTGAACCTGGTCGGCATCGGGGTAGTTGTCGATTTCCACGAGCCATGCGGGTTCGGCGTTGCGAGCCTCGGTGAGAGCTGCCTCAGCATCGGCTACGGCCTGCTGCAGTTCGGCGCGGTTCTCGTCGGTGGCTTCGGCAAGTGCTTTCTGAGCATCGGAGAGAGCATCCTCGGCATCTTCAACGCCGCTGTCGTAGTCGTAGACGTTAACGCGTTTGTCGTCGACGCGCACAGTTTCGGTGAGGAAGTAGAGGCCGATGTAGTCGCCGTTGAGCACTACTTCAACGGGCTGGTCGCTGGGAGTCCAGGGGAGCCCGATGAGGCGGCTGAGCTGGAAGCCTACGGCGTTGCGGAGGAAGCCGCGGTTATCGTCGGCGTGAGCCAGCAGAGCCCAGTGCTTGCTGCTGTTCATGCCCATGAGCTTCTGCTTTTTGCCAAGTTTGAGGCGGTAGGGTTTCTTTTCAAAGTCGGTCCAAGTGTAGTTGCCACGGCCGCGGATTTGAAGCGCGAGCGGTTCGGCTTCGGTGCCGAAAGCGGTGAATTCAGTGCCCATAGGGTCGAGCCAGTAGGTGGCGCTGAGATAATCCTCTTTCGATGTGATGGGAGTTTTGTTCTCGGTGTCGATGTGCAGCACCGGAAGCGTGCCTGAAGGGGATGCGGCTTGCATGGCCACCACGGCCATTACAAACGCCAACAGGCATGACAAAGTTTTTTTCATGATGTTGTTGAATGTAAGTAATAAAGATATATTAAAAATATAAAATTCCGATTGGTTGCGTATGGTATTATGATTTATCCGTTATGATGCCCGATTTGGTTTGACGGGCATGCGGGTAACCGTAAACTATGCATGCAATATACTAAGAATCCGGCTACAAATATACGAAGATTTAGTGAAACAGACTGCGTGTAGAGCCCTTTTATTTGCCTGAGGAGGGTGTGGGGAGATATTTGCAGATAAGAGGGTGTGTCAGAATGGCTCGTCTGGGTCGCCGCTTGCGGGATTCGGCCTCGGTCACGTACCTCAGTACGCTCCCATCGACCTCACCCACAAGCTCCTACCATCCAAACCATTCTGACAGCACCCTCCCCGCTTAGACCACAAAGGCGGTGTGTCATGAATTTTGACACACCGCCTTATTATTTCAGGCTGTTCATGATGCCCGAATCGGTGTCGGGGGCGGCATCAAATTGTTTTGGAGCGTCGCTGTGGGCAGTTTTTCGGCCGAAGTCGACATTCACGCTGAATTTCACAACGGCATAGGCGTTTTTGTTGCAATGAGCTGTGGAGATGTAGGGGGTGAGAGCCGATAGATTTTCGGTAGTCATGCTGTAGCGATTCATGAAAATGTTGAACACTCCCGCCTGAATTGACCATCGTGGCTGTTTGTAGCCCACAAGAAGCATGTTCATATCCTTTTCGCTTATGATTTCCTCGCCGTACATCGAGTTGGCTGCGCCGGTCATCAGGCTGCCGTTGAAGGTGAAGTTGCCATAGTTGAAGTCGATGTTCACCCCCAGATGGAAGATGCCCCGTTCATGGCGGTAGTTGTTGCCGTGGCTGAAATATCGGCTGAGCGACGGGGATAGGGCTATCGACAGGTGGTCGGCCCACGGGCGCAGTGTCAGGCACAGCTCCGAGCGCAGTTCCTGAAACGACACCTGGTTCTCGGGAGTGATGACAAAGCGGTTGCGGGAGAATGAGGTTGAGGTCATCACCGGATTTTTTTCGTGCCGGTAGTCAATCAGCAGGTCGGCGCTCACAATGGGGTGGTAGAAGCTCGCCGATAACTTTTGGTCGATAACCCTGAATGAGCGCAGAGAAGGGTTGCCACGCTTCACCATGCCCGGCTGAACGGTTTGCACAACATCGCTCATATCTGCGATAGGGGGTTGCCTGTGGGTGAGGTTCATGTTGTAGCGCAGCCGCAGGCGGTTTGACGGTTCCCAGTCCGCTCCGAACCCCGGGTTGACAGCGAATTTTTGTCGGGAAAGGCTGTTTTGCGAGGTCGACAGCCGCGAGGCCGTGAGGTTGGCAAGGAGGTTGAACGCTCCGGTGTTGAAATTTAATTCTCCGAATGCCGAGCTTTCGGCCCGGTTGACGATTACGCGGGCGGTTTCCGAGCCGGTGTAGTCATTGTCGGCGCGCGATTGGGAGTGGCGCGCTCCGGCGGTGATGTTGAAGTTGGCGGCGCGGATTTGATAGTAAGCCTCGGCAAAGAGAGCGAATTTGCGCCCTGTCACATCCGAAACGATGTCGGCTCCGCCGACACCGGCGGTCTCCTCGCGGTAGGTGTGGAGAGCAGAGGAACCGATGTAGCTCCCTGTAATGTTGGCCGTGACTGATTGTGAGCGATTGATGAAGAGGCGGTAGAACACTCCGAGCGATGGGTTGAGTGATGTTTCACGGGTGTGTTCGGTGATTTCAGTGGGGGTGGTGGAATTGGAGGTGACGAGCATTGTGTGGCGGTCACCCTCCTCCTTTGCCGGCACATGATTGAGGTTGAAGGAGCCTTTGATGTTGAGGAGGTAGCGTTGGTCGCGACGCAGGGTGTAGCCGAGAGTGGCTACAACAGCTCTCATGCCAATCTCCACGGGTTGGCCGGTTTCTGTGCGGGTCACCGATTCGTGCGGGTAGTGCCAGGTCTCCTCATAGTCACGCACCCAGTTGTCGCGTTGCATCCCGAACAGGCCGGCGTTGAATGCCAGCGACGACGGCCCGTGGTTGTAGGTGGCGGCGATGTTGTCGAACGCGGCCCATTTGCCGCTCCCAACGGCATTCATCCCCTCGGCGGAGATGTTGCCCCCCGAACTGCGGGCAATGGTGATGAAGTCGATAACGGCATCGGCATCGGCATAGCGCGCACCGGGGGTGTCGTGATGTTCGATGCGGAGAATGTCGTTGGGGCGCAGGGCTGCGATTTCCGACGACGATGCCTCCGCGCCGTTGATGCGGAGCTGCACATTGGCGCTCCCGGCAGCAGTGATGGCGGCAGTGAGGGGATTTACCGTTATCCCGGGCAATTGCATTTTGCTCAGAAGGTCGAGCCCCGACACGGCTGTGCGTTTCTGCACCCCGGTAGGGATGTAGGAGTTTCCGTCGATTTTCGATATTACAGGCTTTACTTTCACTACAACTTCCTGAAGTTCAATGACTGAAAGGGAATCGGCGCCCTCATTGCAGGTTTGGGAAAAGCATGCGGCAGGTGGTGTGAGCCACAGAAGTGCCCACACAGGGATATTTTTCAACATTGGAGTAAATGGGATTTTAGGGAGGGGATGCAGTTAAGTTACACGAGACTATGGCAACTCAGCTGATGCAGAGGTCCTCGTAGAGTCCCCTCAGTTTTATGCGCAGCGATTTCACTGCATAATGTTTGCGGGAAAGGAGGGTGGCGACAGGCACTCCGGTTGATTCGGAGATATCTTTCACCGGCATGCCGTCGAAAACCGTTAGGCAGAACACCTCGCGCTGTTCGGGCGGGAGTTCGGCAAGGGCGAAATCAAGCTCCTGCCACACCAGTTTGCGTAGCAACATGTTTTCGGGCTCTCCGGCAGGTTCGCTGAAAAGGCGTGCGGCAAGGTTGTCGAATGCCTCCTGCTCGGCGAGAGCCGACAGCGGCACCTCGCGGCGTTTGCGCCACAGGTTGAGAATGGCGTTGCGCGCCACGCGGTAGAGCCATCCCGAAATTTTTTCAATGTCGCTGCTGTCGGGATTGTTGGTGATGTGCACGAGTTGGCAGAACACATCCTGCAGAATATCTTCGGCGTCCTCGCGGTTGTCCACCTGCCTCCGTATGTAGGAACGGAGCGGAGGTGAGTAGCACTCAACAATCTCGGTCAGCGACCGGGGGGTGCGGCGGTCACTCATCGGATTCGGAGGCTTTTTGCGAATGTAGCGTTTCAAACCATTGCCTGCGGCGTGTGATGAATTCGCGGCGTTGCTCGTCGGTCATGTTGTGCCAGCGGGAGTGGTGACCGTGGTGGGAGAAGCTTGCGTGAAACATGCCGCCGAGCAGGAACAATCCGACGATGAAGCCGGCCGAAAGAAGCTGCCCGAGGAAAAACAGCCCCACACCTTGCCAAAAGGTGATTGTAGTGAAAGCGGAGATGCCGGGCACAATCATGTTCCAGAGCCACATAATGCCGTAGCCGGCGAGAGCGGGAGCGGCAGCCCCCCAAATGAGAAGAAAGCTGATGAATCGGAAGAATTTTTTCATTGTTCTGAATTTATGAGGTTGAGAAGTCAAGATGACTTCACGGTTTAAAAAAGGATCCTCTGTAAATAGAGACACCTCACAATTCAAAATATTTTAAACTCCTTCAAAAATTTTGCTGAAAAAGTGCGTGTTTGTGGTAACGGCGGCGGGGGTGTCAGATGATGAGTTTTGTTTTGCGGTAGTATTCGCGGAAAGAGGTGGGTGAGCAACCTTTTTTGCGCTTGAACACGCGGTTGAAGTTGCTAACCACTTTTCCACCGGTTTTTAAACCGATAGTATTTTAGGTAGGAAGCGGCGGTGTGTCAAAATTCATGACACACAGCCTTTTGGGTCTAAGCGGGGAGGGTGCTGTCTGAATGGCTTGGCCGGCAGGAGCTTGTGGGATTATTGCGGAATCACAAGGATGTAGCCCTTCTTTTTCAGGGATGTGATAGTGACGGTGGGGTCGGGGAGCAGCTTGCGCAGGTAGGTTATCTGCACGTTGAGGGCAAGTGAGTTGGAATAGCTCGCGTCGCCCCACACCGCGTTGAGAATGTGGTCGCGCTCAACGATTTTGCCTGCATTCCGGGCGAGAATCAGCAATATTTCCGACTGGCGCACCGACAGCGAATGCGACTCGCCGTTGTAAACTACCGTTGACAGATTCGGCCTGAAGATGGTGTTGCCCAACCGGTATTCCTCGTCGCGGCTAATCAAATCGCTTTCAAACCGCTCGTTGATTTTGGCAATCAGTTCCTCGGGATAGAACGGCTTGGGGATGTAGTCGTTCCCTTTGAGGGAGAATCCGTAGAGGCGGTCAACCTTGTCGGTGCGGTCGGTGAGGAAGAAGATAATCACCCTTTTGTCGGCTTCCCTTATGGCTTTGGCCATCTCAAAACCGTTCATCCCCGGCATGTTGATGTCGAGGAGAATGAGGTCGGGGTGAATTTCCTTATAAAGCTTGTAGCCGGCGGTGCCGTCGGGGGCGTAGGTAACGTCGTAGCCCTCCATCTCAATGAAGCGTTTGAGCAACATTGAGTTTTTTATATCATCATCGACAAGCAGAATCTTTTTCATTGCGGCATGATTATGGTGAATGTGGAGCCTTTTCCCGGGGTACTTTCCACAGCAATCTCACCTCCGTGTGCATCGACAAGGAGTTTTACATAGGTCAAACCGAGGCCCATGCCGGGGATGTCGCCGGCCGATGCTTTCCCGCGATAGAATCGGTTGAAAATCTTTCCCCTGTCGGCCGGTGAGATGCCGTAGCCGTTATCGGCAACGGTGATTGCGATTCCGCCGGGTGAAGCGTGTGCGCCGATTGAAACAGCCACCTCATCGCCCGAATATTTTATCGCGTTTTCAACCAGATTGATAACGATGTTCGACAGGTGGCTTCGGTCGGCCGAGATTGTCAAATCGTCGGGAATGTTGTGGCTGAACTTCACTTGGCGGGTGTTGGGAACGGCAATCGATTTTACCGCACCGTTCACCAAATCGGCGAGGTTGAATGATGTGATGTTGAGTGGAATCTGCTCAACGGTGTTGAACGTGATGTCGCGCAGTTTTGAGAAATAGGCCGAGAGGTTATCGAGTGCGATGCGTGTTTCGCCGGTGAGTTCGCGGCGCACCTGTGCATCTTCCATCAATTTGTCGTTGTCGATGCCCGAAACGCACATCTTCAAGGTGGAAATTGGTCGTTTTAGCTCATGAATCATGGTGGTGATGAATGAGTTGCGCATTTTGTCAAGCCTCGTCAGTTTGGCGATGGTCTTTATCTGCCACACAAGACATAGAATCAGGAATATCGATAAAATCACTGCTAATGCCAAGGTCAGGCCCATTGCGCGAAGCACCTCCGACGATGGGATTCCGCACTCAATCACCACAGCTTTTCTTTCGAGCTCGGAATAAGGTGTGATGATTTTGATAGCGGGGGAAAGCAGGGATGAATTGCGATGGGTGACCGGTTCCCATGTAAGGCTGTCTTGCAGAATCAGCGAGATTTCCGCATCGAGGTTGTGTTTCCGGAGGATTGAATCAATCCCTTCAACCGTAAAAGGTGACTGAATCTCACTCTCAAAATTTTTCATGGCATTCCAGGCGATACCGTCTGAAGGGGCATTGGATGCATCGACTGTCGCTCTCTTTGCATCGACCATATCGAGGGAGTCAAGCACCATTTTTTCAAGCTGCTTCATCTCATCGGAAGTGAGTTTCCGCTTTTCTTTTATTCCCAAAAGTTTGGCTCCGCTGATAACGTTTGTTGTCACGGTGACATTCCGGGTCTGTTTCCCGATGGAGTCCTTGCCGTGGCTCATCTGGAATCTTGACAGAACCCTGACTGTGTCACCTTCTGTTGCAGAACCGTTAGACCTCGCTTTATCATATTCCTTCAGCGCATTTGCCACTGTGATTTCCGTTCGGTTCTGATATTCATTCAGGGAATACTCATAGCGACCATACAGCCAATACAACTGCATCCCGAGGAATGCAATGATAGCCGCGATTGACAATATATAGAGTGTTGTAATTTTCTTTTCCATGATGCAATCGGTTAAAAATCACCACTGCAAACTTAGTCATAATTTATAGCATAAAGGGCTGAAACGGTGGATAATTTGATGGCAGTAATGATTTAGTAATAATTCCATAATGTTTGAGTAATGATTGTTTTCGTCGGGTGAGCTGATGCGGCGATAACTTTGCATCGCGTAATCGCTTTGGCGCTTGCGCGGCAAGAAACAAATAAAGAATTGGAAAATGAAGAAAACAACACTCATTTTGGTGGCTATTATTATTCCGGCAATGGCCGCCTCGGGTAAAGTGCGCCGGAACACTCTGACAATAGCGCAGACCAAAGTTCCGGAAACGGAAACCATTATAGACGAGACGATGGAGTTTGTGTATGATTACACATGGTGTAACGACACCACAGGGCATTTTGAGGATAACAGAACATCCGACCAAATGTTGCTCCAAATCGCTCCCAACGGAATCACCAAGTTCTCGAGCTATAAGAATCTGACGGTTGATTCGCTATTGATGAATATGTCGAGGGAGCAGGTTGTCGATGCCATTCTGGAGGGGAAGCTGTCGAATGGCGATTTCATGACAATCTTCAAAAATTATCCCGAAGGGAAGCTGACCCAAACGGATAAGGTGTGTATGGACTGGTTCCGATATGAGGAAGATATTCCCGAGATGGAGTGGGAACTGACCGACAGCGTTGCAAATGTTCTGGGCTATGAATGCAGGGCTGCCCTGTGTAATTTCCGCGGCCGTGAGTGGACTGCTTTCTACACAGAGGAGATTCCTTTGATGGAGGGGCCGTGGAAACTGCACGGGCTGCCGGGACTCATAATGAAAGCATCTGATAAAAATGGAGAGTATGTGTTTGAATGCGTCGGCATTAAATCTAACGCTTCAAGGCCCATAACGATATATAAAGTGCCTTACAACAATACGTCACGACGAAAGTACTACGATGCCAAACATCAATTCGACATAAATCCTTTCGGCTTTTATGAAGCCGTGACCGGCGAACATGTCGATGTTGTTGATGCGACTGGAATCCCGGTCAACGATTCCAACGAACCGGTTGATTTACTTTATGATTACATTGAGCGCGATTGGAAAAAATGACAAGATACAGCTTTTTTACACTCTGCCTGTTTCTCGGGCTGCTGTCGGCTTCGGCAGCAGTCCCCGAAACAGCTTCCGGAATTATCATTGATGCCGAGAGCCGGCAACCGGTTGGAGGGGCGGTTGTGCAGGCGCTGAATGCACGGGGGAAAGCCGTTGCGTTTGCATCGTCGAATGCAAATGGGGTGTTCAAAATCAAAGTTTCGGACTCAGCCGATTCCATCTCATTCCGCTGCATGGGTTATGAGACCTTGAAATTGCCCCGAAGCTATGATTTTGCGAAAGGGGTGGAGTTGTGGCCGAAAGTCACTCAGTTGAAAGATGTTGTGGTGCACGCGCCCGACATATATGCCAAAGGTGACACGCTTGTGTTTAACGTGGAGCGTTATGCCAACGCCAAGGATAATGCGATTATCGACGTTATCAAACGTCTGCCGGGAATCAAGGTTGAGGATGATGGCACCATCAAATATCAGGGGAAGCCGATAAACAAGTTCTACATCGACGGGAATGATTTTGTAGGGGGCCAGTATGGGCTTGCCACCAACAATATCTCGCACGAGGATGTGAAGTCGGTGGAGGTGATGGAGAACCATCAGCCCGTGAAAGCGCTCGAAGGGATTGAGTTTCCCGAGGAGGCGGGCATAAATCTCAAACTCAAGGATAACGCGCGCAGCCGATGGGTGGGCGTGGCGAAAGCGGGCGGGGGTGCCGAACCCGCGTTGGGTGACGGCTCGCTCTATGCGATGCGCATTGCTCCCAAGTTGCAGAACATTGTGACTCTGCGCGCGGGCAACACCCCCTGGAATCCTGCATCGCAGATAACGGAACATGATTTTTACGACATGTTTTCGGGGGATTATGCCGAAACGCTATGGCCTGAATATATATCGGCCGATGTGGTGTCGCCACCCCTCACGGAAAAACGCACGCGCGACAATCTGTCGTGGATTGCCAACATGATTTCGGCATGGAACCGTGGCGACAATTCCATGAGACTCAAGCTGAACTACACCGGCGACCGGTTGGATTACAATTCAGCGCTCAACACCAATTATTTCAGCCCGTCGATTCCCGATTTCATGCAGCACAACAGCCTGCGCACGCAAACCCACAACCTCTCGGCTCAGTTCAGTTCGGAGATTAACAAGCGGGGATATTACCTTAAGGATAAGCTGACGGCAAATGCTGTGTGGGATAGTTCCAACTCCGCAATTACGGGTAGCATGAATCTCGGCCAGAATGTGAAGCGTAGGGATATTGACGTGAACAACGATTTGAAATTGGTTAAACGCAACGACAAGCGATTGTTTGAACTGGTTGCCCGAAATTCATTCCGGCATTCGCCCAACCGGCTTTCGGTGACGGGTGAGGAGGGGGCGGTGCAGAGTCTCGGCATCACCGATTTCCGCAGCACCACCGAAACGCAATTTGGCAGGCTCACGCGGTTCTGTCGCTTCTATGTGAGCGGAGGAATTGATCTTAACTATCACCGCATGAATGCCGTTCTGGAGGGGATGGAGCGGTTTGACAACTCGGGAATTCACACCGCGTTTCTGAGCGATGTGCATGCCACGCCTCAGGTTGATTATGAGCGCGGCAACTGGAGGCTGTCGATGACGATGGCCGCCAAATGGTTGCACCATTCGCTCAACGGTCACCACGACTATCTAAACCTTTCGCCCACTCTGTCGGTGCGGAAGAAAATCTCGGCCAAATCGGAAGTTTCGGGGAAGGTTGGCTACAAGTTGAGTTCTCCGCCGGCCTATCTTAATGTGCCGGTGCCCGTGCTTGCCGACTACCGCAACCTGTTTGTGGGTGAAAGCAACGAGAAATACGCCGGTGAAGTTTCGGCCGGTGTCAGCTACCGTTACCGTAACCCGTTGAAAGCGTTCTTTTTCAATGTCGCGGCCTCCTATAGTCATAGCCGTTCCTGGTTGATGTCGAACCAGCTTTTTGTCGACAATCTGATAGTGGCCACTTATGCCGACCGTGTGGCCGAGAGCGACACATGGAATTTCAGCGGAGGGGTTAGCAAGGGGTTGGGGCACAGCAAGATGATTGTGGGGTGTGATTTCAGCGCCTCCACATCCTCCGGGGCGTCGATGCGTGATAATGCGGTCAATCCATTCAGGAGCATTGTGGCAAAGGTGGAGCCATATTTCAAGGGGAGCATCCTCCGTTGGCTGTCGGTGAATTACCGGGCCGATTACAGTTTGTCGCGGCTCGAAGTGAATGAGGTTGCCAACACAACGCAGTCGCTCGCACAGACATTGAGCGCCACCTTCGTTCCCCACGACAGAGTGCTATTAACCATCGGGGCCGAGCATTTCCTCACACATTTTCCCGAGGGAAACACCGCCAACCTCGTGCTGCTCGATGCCTCGGCCGTGTGGAAAGTCAACCCCAAACTGCGCCTTTCGCTGGAGGGGAACAACCTCCTCAACCGTCGCCGCTATGAGTACATCACCTACGGCACCCTCTCCCGCACCGCCTACTCCTGCCAAATCCGCCCCCGCACCCTCCTCGCCACCCTCCAATACCGCTTCTAACCCCCACTGATTCTGAAGATTCAAGAACGAAGTGCAAAACTACCGCTGAATAAAGGGGCAATGCCAAAGTGAAAGCTTTCCGCAGTCAGTTCCGCAGGGTTACCGACATCCCGTTCTTCCTGTTCCGCCTCTCAAAACTCTGCGCCTCAAAATTTTTTACACTCTGGTATTTTTTTAACATTTCAACCGGATTTTGCAGCTGACCCGGGTAAAAGAAAAACGCCCGACCAATTTGACGATGAAGCAGAAGGACACGCTGAAAAAAGAAGGCAAAGAACCGGAAACCGCCCTGAACGGCAACGTCATCATGCCTCGCTTCAAATGTGTGACGAGCCACACCGCCCGACGCACCGGAATCACCAACATGTATCTGAGCCACAAATACGACATCGTCCAGATGATGCGCGTCAGCGGCCACAAGACCCCAAAAGACCTTCATGGACTACATCAAATTATCCTCCGAGGAGATAGCCGACGACATCGCCGCCCGAACCAAGAAAGACAGCGAGATGTGGTAATATATGCTATTCTATTTCATTATAGTCTTCTATCTTTGGTTCTGGATTTTCGGCGGTCCATTTCGTTTCCCAATCTGTTATGAATTGACAAAAAGTAGACTTACTGAATATTGTTTTCAAAGTCCATTTTAATTCTTTCCGATTCCCTGGAGCAAAAACAAATGCACATGAAGATATCATCGTACTGCATACAGAAGCTATTATTCCCCAAACGTTAGCTTCTCTATCCTTAAGGAACGCAGTCACTATTATTCCGATTACAGACAATGCAAAAAATAATAATATCACTAGATTTCGTTTACGACGTGATTTATATTCTTTTTCAATTTGTCCTTTGTCCATAGATTTTTTTTGCGTTCCAAGCATCAAAGTCTTTGCCATATTTCAATTCTGCAATTTCTCTTTTTGCTGTTTTTACCTCTGATCTAGCATTCTCGGCCTCGGATATATACTTTTCTTTAGTTTTAGTTTCAACTTGTAAATCTCTATTTTTCTTTTGGAGGGCTTCCTCAAGACTCATTTTCTCTTCTTGAGTTTTTTCAAGAAGTTCAATGGTTTGATTTCTCCTAAATCTTTCCTGTTCAATAAAGTCGTTGAAAGTTGAATCGTTATACGTCCAATCTTCAATTGTAATATCTTCAGGTCTAGTTTTAATTGAACGAAGGTCTGCCAATTGAGCATTAATCTGTTCTTGTGATAGTTCAGAAGTTTGCTCCTGAAGACGTCTAAGTCTATCGCCAAGATACTCTCCAGTTCTACGGGCTGCGACAAATTGGGCTCTCGCAAGAACAGAAAAAGAAATAGGTGGATTATTAGGAACAAGTCCCTTAATGGTGTGGAACCAAAGCCGCACTGTTATGTATTGCAGGGGCACACATAATGGAATGTTTATTTCACTTTTCTCATTGTTGCAGCTATCAATATTTCTCGCAATAGTAAGCATCTCTTTAGAATGAGACGCATAAATGGACTTACAATTGCCTAAATATGCATGACTCCCATGCCTTCTCTCATGACTAATGATGTTCAATTGGTCAAAAGCCAGATTAAACTTATGTATCATTTCTTCATCCAAACCATCTGGAAGGAAGTTGCTATCTTCGATATTGAACTCTTTTACAATTTTTGAGGCATCCCATGCCTGGTTGTTACACGCAATGCCTAAGGATTGAATCTCTCTCCAAAACGCAGTTTTGCGAAAGGACACATCGGATTTTTCACGACACCCTTCCACAATGCTTCGCATCGCGATTTTGTTAGCTGTCCAAGCTTTCTGTCTTTGAACTAAATCAGATGCAATATCGAAATAATCTTCAATCTCTTGTTGTATCTCGGAGGTGTAATATAAAGATATACGTTTATCAAGATGATTGTGATTTGCTTTTTTTGCTGCTTGGTTAATTAGTTGAACTGTCTCGTAAAATTCATTGAACAATTTCTGACATAGTTCTCCATTATACCCGACTGCATTAAATAGAATTTCTGTGTCCAAATAAATTCTTAATGGACTTTGAAGGAATCGGGATACTTCCTGTGGATTCCCAGCATCATAACAAACACCTTCAAAAAGTATAATCCCATTCTGCACTTTCTGAAGACGTTCCAATACAGTCGGATACTTTTTGCAATTCAATATAAATAGTTCAATCTCTTCACCTAAGATTTCATTCTTCTTCCGAGATACGAGATACGAATAAAGTGCTGTCCTCGCAGACTTTAGCTGCTCCTCATCTAAATTTTTGCCCCGTCTGTGTTCAATAAATTTAATAAAACTCAGAAAAATCTCTTGCACATTCTCATTTTGAACCTCTAAATTTTTTTTGCATTCAGATATGTAAATGCCATTAGCTTCTGTATTCTCAAGTCGATAATTTCTATGAGAACGATTATATTTTAGGAAAGAATCATTTTTCAAAATATTTGTCAAAACAGACAAAGGCACAATGAAACCAAATTCTCTTTTAAGCAACGATGCTACATCAGATTCACTAAGATTATGTGACGAATCTAAAGCAAAGACCATCCGTACAAATTCTGATAGGATATCTTTTATTCCCATATTTCGGTTGTAAAGATCTCCATATAGAGCCAAAGCGGCCATACTTCCCTCTCGGGGCGAAATGGAATTGTGTTCAATCATGCTGCTAATTTCTTTCGTTTTTAGTTTATGGATTCAACCATATTATTCAATTATTCTTATGGGAATGCTATCAATTAAAATTTAAACAAATTTGTCAAAAGTATTTTACTTTGGGCGATTGCCGAGTGGGAATTTTGTTTGAGACCATAAGGTGTGACAAGTGTGATATGAACCGCCTTTTTTGTTTGGGTGGCTTCGATGAAGTTGCCTCGGCGGCGACGTAGTT
>CAJUIT010000008.1 GCA_910586565.1 uncultured Muribaculaceae bacterium
GCGACCCCGACCTTGGCAAGGTCGTGCTCTACCAACTGAGCTATTTTCGCATGTGGTGAATCTCAATTGTTAATGCCGCCTCAAGCATGATTTTCAAAATGTTAATGTTCTAACGGGAGCGAAAAACGGGACTCGAACCCGCGACCCCGACCTTGGCAAGGTCGTGCTCTACCAACTGAGCTATTTTCGCATTATTTCCTTTTTGCATCCGCGTTGTAGTCTCGCTTGACTACCTCGTTTTGTCGTTTGCGTTGCAAAGGTACGCATTATTTTTGAATTGGCAAGCGTTTCGCAAGAAAATTTTAAAAAAAATGCATTTTTGTGCCCCACAGAGCATTTTTACCCGAAGGGCGCAGCGTTTTAATGAGCCATTTATTTTGCTGTTTGATAGTGAATTTCTACCTTTGTGAAGCGCCCGTCGGCTAAAAGATGGCGCCAACGAAAAAAATTGCACTTTTTTTGTTTCAGCATAACCTGAACATCTACCTAACATAAAACACTGTCAAAAAAACTATGGCAAAAGTAAAACCGTTCAAAGGGATTCGTCCCCCGAAAGAATTTATCGAGGAGGTGGCATCGCGCCCCTACGATGTGCTCAACTCCGAGGAGGCCCGCGCCGAAGCCGAGGGGAATCCCAAGTCGCTTTATCATATAATAAAGCCCGAGATTGATTTTGAACCGGGCACCGACGAGCACGACCCCAAGGTCTACGACAAGGCTGTGGAGAATTTCCGCTCATTCCGCCAAAAGGGATGGCTCGTGCAGGACGACCGCGACCACTATTATATATATGCGCAGACGATGGACGGGCGCACGCAATATGGCATCGTTATCGCCGCCAACGTTCACGACTATGTGAACGGCGTGATTAAAAAACATGAGCTGACTCGCCGCGACAAGGAGGATGACCGCATGAAGCATGTGCGTGTCAACAACGCCAACATCGAGCCGGTGTTCTTCGCGTTCCCCGACAACGAGGTGCTCCAGGATATAATTAATAAGGTGACCGCAGGGGAGGCGGAATATGATTTTGTGGCTCCCGACGGTTTCGGCCATCACTTCTGGGTGGTTGACGATGAGGCAATGATTGCCGCAATCACTACCGAATTTGAAAAGATGCCTCACCTATATATAGCCGACGGGCATCACCGCTCGGCTGCCGCCGCCCGCGTGGGGCTTGAGAAAGCTGAAAATTCAGCCGACCACACCGGTGAGGAGGAATATAACTATTTCCTTGCCGTGGCTTTCCCAGCCTCACACCTCCGCATCATCGACTACAACCGCGTGGTGCGCGACCTCAACGGACTCACCCCCGAGGAATTCCTCGCCCGCATTGAAAAAGATTTCATTGTTGAAGATAAAGGCACCGAAATCTACACTCCCGCAGCACTTCACAATTTTGCGCTTTATGTTGGGGGCCGCTGGTACTCGCTCACACCCCGTGAGGGACGCTACGACGATTCCGACCCCATCGGCGTGCTCGACGTTACCATCTCCTCCGACCTGATTCTGCGCGACATTCTCGGCATAACCGACCTGCGCAGCGACAAACGCATCGACTTTGTCGGCGGCATCCGCGGGTTGGGTGAGCTTCAGCGCCGCGTCGATTCGGGCGAGATGCAAATGGCTCTCGCGCTCTATCCCGTGTCGATGAAGCAACTGATGGATATTGCCGACACCGGTAACATCATGCCCCCGAAAACCACATGGTTTGAACCCAAGCTGCGCTCGGGTCTTGTTATCCATGAGCTGATTTGATGCTCCTTTGATGCTCCCAAAATAAAAATCAGCACCCGCTGCAACAGGCTGAAGTTAGCCGTGCAGCGGGTGCTTGTTATTGTAAGATGCGGGTGAACCGGTTTACTGACGGTTGAATGTGAACCATTCATCCCCGTCGTCAAAGCTAAGTCGGAATGAGCTGCCTGAAACTTTAATGAGCCCTTTGTCATCGAAATCATCATCGCCAACCCATTTGATCCACAGGTGGCCGTCTTTTACCATATAATCGGTGAATTTGTCAAGACGGGCGCCTGATTTTGTATAACCGGCTGTTCCGGTGCCGTCAGAATTATATACATACTTGAACCCCGAACCAAACATATTATCGCAAATCCATGTGCCGGTGAGGGGGCGCAAACCGCCGCCGGTTTCATCGTCGTCGTCATCATCGTCGCCGCATGCAGCAAGCGAAACCGAAAGAGCAACAGCTGTGACACACATCATCAGCCACCGCAACAAATTTTTTGTCTTGAAAATTTCCATAATTTTTTTGAGTTGTTTTTATGTGAATAAATATTTTATGTGAATAAATAAAGGTTTGTAATTTCCGAGCGCAAAGTTATCCAAAATGAGTTCACTATCTACCAAATTGAAATTTTAATAAAAAAGTCTCAGCACCTATTCCCATTCAAGGGTGTATGAGTCTTCAAATTGAAATGCGATAGGGTTCTCCTGTTTAGTGGATGTGGTTATTTTTGTAGGTAAACCAAATTCAGAGAGAGTATATTCAAAATATACATGCGTATTATATGTGGGAGAATAGGTTGATTTAATTAAATGTGTGAAGCATCTCTTCCCAAAATATCCTTGAGCTACTAATGCCGGGTCTAATGGAAAAAAATCTCGCCAGTCCAAACCCATTTCGAAGTTGAATCCGTTCCCGCCTTTGTAATACATTAAGGGTGTAAGGCAGGCTTCGGGATTGTATTTGATTTTAACCTCCCCGATTTGTACTATATCCCCATTTTCCCAAATAACATTGTAGGATTCTCCATCATAATTGTTAATTAAGCGCAATCGATTGTCTTTATCATAAATAAATTCGGCCCATCGTTCAGTATGCCGGCTATTCTGATATTTGGTTATAAGTCCATTTTTTAAATAATACATATATCTGGATTCGCGTCCGCTATCACTTATGTATGAGATTTTGTCTGAGGAATATGTATAATAATCTATTTCATAAGATTTCAATCTGGACACTTTTACCAACCGGCCTTCATTATCGTATTCATAAGTGTCTGTTTGAGACCCAGTTTTGTTTATGGTTGAAAGCAGTTTATATTTTTTGTTGAGGTTGGGGGTATTTGTCGAGCTTTGTTCGTGGTTGTTTCCAGACGTTGGTTCGTCGTCATCATTTCCTCCGCAGCCCGAAAGCAACGTCATGGCTAATATGGTTGTACACAGAAATGCTAAGTGTTTAAATCGGATTGTCATGAGTAATGCTACTATATTTTATGTGAATAAATAAAGGTTTATAATTTCCGAGCGCAAAGATATGTAAAATGTGTGTAACTACCCCCCCCAATAGTTAAAGTTGGTTAATTGGCGCGCATTGGGCGAATCCAAAATCCGTAAGAGAAAAACTAATAGATATCCGAGAGTGGCAAAAAAGGATTGGGGCGTGCAACGCCGGTTGCAACATGTTGAGGATTTTAGGGTCTTTAAGGTCTTTAAGGTCTTTAGAGTCGTTAAAGACCTTAAGGACCCTAAGGACTCTATTATTATAATTCAACTGATTTTTACGCCGGCGGTGCGGGCGGCGTGGGAAGCCGGCCGGTTGCAGTTGCCCGGCTTCATGCACAGTTCCATGAAAAACGAGGCCGCCTAAGTGTTGTTAGGCGGCCTCGTTTAAATAAGGTGATTCGGGATTATTCCTCGGCGGCTTCCACTTCGGATGCGAGTATTTCGGTCTGAGGTTCCTTGATGTTCGGGGCTTCGAGACCGAGACCCTTGGCGCGGTCAACGGCTTTGAGCACGATGCCGAGAATGAGGGCTGCCACGCCGAGCGAGGCGAGCATCACCAGAGGCCATGTGTAGTTGTAGCTCACGGCTGCCACTTCGGGTGTCATTGACCCGTTGGCGAGCGCTTCGGTAACGTCGGGGTTGGTGTTGTCGAGAACCTTACCGATAAGCAGGGGGAAGAGCCAAAGACCGATGTTCTGAATCCAGAAGATGAGGGCGTAGGCTGAGCCGATGATTTTGGCATCGACGAGTTTGGGAACGCTGGGCCACAGCGACGCGGGCACAAGCGAGAATGAGGCGCCGAGCACCAGGATGGTAAGGTAGGCCACGCAAACGCCTGCGAGGTCATTCCCCTTGAACATGGGGAGCACGAAGGCGAAGGTGAGGTGGCAGGCGATGAGCAGAATAGCCCCGAGAACGAGCATCGAGGCTGCCTTGCCTTTGTAGTCGACATATTTGCCGAGAATGGGGGTGATGCCCACGGCGAGGAGGGGGAACACGGCGAAGATGGCAGCGGCCGACTGGCGCATGTAGCCCATCACGCAGTAGGTTACGAGGGCCACGATGGCGAGTGCGAGGGTTGAGTAGCGCACCACGGTGTTCTTAGAGAAGTTGCTGGCAAAAGCAGCGGCGGCAACTATAATCATTATTATATATTGCAGGACGGTGACGGTGTCGGATGCCCAGAATGAACCCTCGGCAGGCTCGGTGAGGGTGAGGTTGCACTGGAGCATGTTGACGGCATATTTCTGGAAGGGGAAGATTGCCGAGTAGTAGAGCACGCAAAGCAGTGCCACGAGCCAGAAGCCGGTGCTCGACAGAATTTTGCCGAGGTCGCGCAGGCGGAAGGGGTCGTCTTTCTCCTCTTCGGCGTGGGTCTGTTCGTCGAGTTTCTTATCCATGAAGAAGTAGACGATGAACATTATCAAGGCAATCATGAGGAGCACAACGCCGAATGCCACCGAGCGAGATACGCTTACTTCGCCACCCAGAGTTGCGAACATGGGGGAGAAAATCATACATGTTGCCACACCCAGACGTGCGAGCGCCATTTCCGAGCCCATCGCGAGCGCCATCTCGCGTCCTTTGAACCATTTCACGATGCCACGGCTCACGGTGATGCCGGCCATTTCAACGCCACAGCCGAAAATCATGAAGCCCACGGCCGAGAATTTAGCCGAGGCGGGCATCCCTTTGTAGAATGGTGAGATGCCGAGTTCGTCGAAGCCGGGAATGTAGTTGAGATGGTTGTTGAACCAATCGTAGAGTGAGGTGCCGATGAAGCTGTCGGTGAGGGCATACCAGTTGATTGTGGCGCCTACGAGCATCACGGCTCCCGAAAGCAGGGCGGTGAAACGAACACCCATCTTGTCGAGGATGATGCCTGCGAAGATGAGGAAGAAAATGAACACGTTGAGGAATGTTTCCGACCCCTGCATGGTTCCGAATGCCAGTGAGTCCCATCCGCGGGTTGACTGGAGCAGGTTCTTGATAGGGGAGAGGATATCCATGAAGATGTAGGAGCAGAACATGGCGAATGCCAATAGCCCCAGGGCGGTCCAGCGCGCCCATGCCTTGTCGTTGAGGTTGCTTGATGCTTTGTTGGTCATTTTGTCGTAATGATTGGTTTTAGCCACAAAAGTAGCTAAAAATGTCGCGACTTGGAAATTTAATCACTACTTTTGTGGCTTGAACACAATTAATCTATGACACAATCACGCCCCTATACATTCGACCGTGTGGTGAGGTTGCTCATCACCCTGGCTGCTCTCGGAGCCGCCGTGTGGCTCATCGACATGCTGAAGGATGTGCTGCTGCCGTTTCTGGTTTCATGCCTGATAGCCTATCTGCTCGAACCGTTCGTGCAATACAACCGGTCGATTCTCCGGCTCAAAGGGCGCATCGTGGCGGTGTTTGTCACGCTGTTCGAGGCGACGGTGCTGATGGGGATTCTGGTTTATTTCTTCGTGCCGTCGATTATCGATGAGATGCACACGATGGCCGACCTGCTCAGACGCTATTCAACCACCGACATCACAATCAAATATCTGCCACCTGAAATTCACGATGTGCTCAAACGCAACATCAATTTCGAGGAGATGGCCCAGAAGCTGATGAGTCAGAATGTGGATGCGATGATCGACAATGCCCTCACCGTTATCCACGGCGGCCTGCATGTTATTCTCGGTATCGTGGGGTGGCTGATAGTGTTTCTCTACGTTATTTTCATAATGCTCGATTACGAGCGGCTGATGCGCGGCTTCAGGTTGCTTGTGCCCCCGCGCTTCCGCCATGTGGCCTATAAGCTTGGCAACGACATAAAGGATTCGATGAACCACTATTTCCGCGGTCAGGCGCTGATTTCGTGCTGCGTGAGCGTGATTTACTGTGTGGGCTTCTCGCTTTGCGGCTTGCCGTTGGCTGTGATTATGGGCATCGGCACGGCCATTCTGTTCATGATTCCCTATTGCCAATATATCTCCATCATCCCCGTGACGCTGCTTTGTCTGGTGGATGCCGCCAACGGCACTGCTGATTTCTGGACCAAATGGTGGGAGTGCATGGCGGTGTTCGCAACTGTGCAGGTTGTGGGCGACCTCATTCTCACCCCGCGCATCATGGGTAAGGCTATGGGGCTTAACCCCGCCATCATCCTGCTTTCGCTGTCGATATGGGGTTCGCTGTTCGGCTTTGTGGGGATGATTATCGCATTGCCACTCACCACGTTGTTGCTCTCCTACTATGAGCAATATGTGATTATGCGCAACGACGATGAACCCCCATCGGAACGTCGCGAGGAGGTGGAAGAGCTCAAGGATATGACAAAAATTGGTTGACGGAGGGGTAGTGCCACCGGGTTATTCAGCCTGGAACGCCGCTTTGCGCCAGCGTTCAATCATGGCTGTCATGTCGGGGGGCACGGGGCAGCTGAAAAACATCTCCTCACCTGTTGCGGGATGAACGAATCCCAGCGTGCGGGCATGCAGTGCCTGGCGCGGGCACAAGTCGAAACAGTTTTTCACAAACTGGCGATACTTGGCCGATGTGGTTCCGCGCAGAATCTCGTCGCCTCCATAGCGCGCATCGTTGAGAAGTGGATGCCCCGAGTGCATCATGTGAACGCGAATCTGATGGGTGCGCCCTGTTTCGAGCACACATTTCACTACCGACACATAGTTGAGTTTCTCAACCACCTCATAGTGGGTAACGGCATGTTTGCCGATTTCACTGTCGGGGGGGAACACGGCCATCTGCAATCTGTCTTTGGGGTTGCGGGCGATGTTGCCTGTGATTGTGCCGCAGTCGGGCGAGGGGATTCCCCATACCACCGCCACATATTCGCGTTTTGTGGTTTTGTTGAAAAACTGACGCCCGAGGTGAGTTTTCGCATCGGGAGTTTTTGCAACCACCAGCAGCCCCGAAGTGTCTTTGTCGATGCGGTGCACCAATCCCATGCGCGGGTCGTTCACGTCGTAGTCGGGATTGTTGCGGAAATGCCATGCGAGGGCGTTGACGAGGGTTCCGTTGTAGTTGCCGTGCCCGGGATGCACAACGAGTCCGGCCGGCTTGTTCACCACCAGCACGTCGGCATCTTCATACACGATGTCGAGCGGAATATCCTCGGGAATGATTTCAAGCTCATAGCGCGGGCGGTCCATCACAACCGAAATCACATCGTCGGGCTTCACGCGGTAGTTCGATTTCACCGGTTTGCCGTTGGCGAGGATGCATCCCGCCTCGGCCGCCTGCTGAATGCGGTTGCGCGAGGCTTTCTGCATGTGGTCGACCAGAAACTTGTCGACGCGCAGCAGTTGCTGCCCTTTGTCGGCCACGAAGCGGAAGTGCTCGTAGAGCTCTCCCGAACCCGCTCCGCTCTCCTCCTCATCGAGGTCGTCAAGGTCGTCGAAATCGACGGCTTCGGGTGCGTTTATCGGTTCTTCCGGCTGGCGGGCAAGTGAATCGGTTGTCGTTGACGGTGGTATGCTCATTGCAATGTAGCGGGGGCGGCGTTATTCAATGTTAAGTTCCTCAATCACGTTGTCGATGGCGATGGAATCAATGTCGGCCCCTTCGTCATAACTTTCTTCCCATCCCGAGCCAACCTCAAGGGAAATCACCGCCGACACGGGGATGCGGGCACCGGGTTGCAGGGCCACGCCGTTGAATTTGGCTCCGAGAACCAATCCGGCATATTCCGACACAACCGGAACCTCGCGGATTTCCTTGATTCCGAGCCCCTCGAACATAGAACGGGCCTGGCGCACCGACACGTTGTAGAAGTCGGGAACGGTAATCAGTTTGGGGGTGAAGGCAACAACGGTGAGATAGACGGTGCCACCCTTTTTGATGCGTGCTCCGGGAACGGGAGTCTGTTCCACGACCGTGCCGGGACGGCTGTAGCTGTCGAACACCGAATCGGCGATTTCAACGCGCAATCCCGAGAGATCGACGTTGCCGCGTGCCGTGTCGTAAGTCTGCCCTTTCACGTCGGGCACAACGCGTTCCTCGCCGTGGAATGTCCAGAAGTCGAGAAACCACATCAGCGACCACAGCAAAGCCGATGCCGCAAGGATGATGTAGATGAGATTCATCAGCACCGGATGGCGCTTGCGGAAACTTGTGTTTTGGGGCGGCATATCGTCATCGTAGTTGTTGGAGTCGTTGTAATATCGGTTGTCGCGGTAGTCATCGGCATACTCGTCGCGCGCGGGGCGGCGGTTGGGGCGTGGCTGACGGGTGCGCCCACGGTCGCGGGTTGCGAGGTCATCGGCCCAGTCGGTTTCCCGTCGGCCTGCGGCAGGGCGGTTGTTGCCGAAGTCGCTGTCGTCGAAATCTATGTCGCGTCGGCGAGGGCGTGAGGAATATCCGTTGTTATCGTCGGGAGTGTAATCGTCGTATTCGTCGTTGTATCGGGTCATAGTAGTGGGTGTGATAACCGCTTTCGCGATTTCGTTAGCCTCAAAGAGAGTTCAAGTGTGCAAAAGTAGTGAATTTCCCTCAATCCCGAAAGCTCAAATCTCCTCGGCAACACACTTGTCATGTTACATGTTTTTTTTGGGGAATGACGAGATGGAGCAAACCGGCGCCGGAGTTCTCATGAGGGAAGAGTCGGGGCGCACACGCTGCCGTTGGGGAACGGAGTGAGGTTTTAACAAATATTTTGGCGGGGAGGGGGATTTTTAGGGTGGAAATGATTAACTTTGTGGCTTGAAATGTTGTCACTGTGCGTCAATGAGGGGATTGGCGCGTGAGGAGCAGGCGTTTCAATTTACAGTGTAAGATTCTCACTACCACATTATGCGCAAAAATCATTTTAGCCATATATTGATGATATTTTCGATGTTACTGATGCTGACCGGTTGCGGCGAGTATCAGAAAGCGTTGAAAAGTCCCGACCCAAATTATAAGTTCGAGTTTGCAAAACGTGCATTCGAGCAGAAAAAATATGTGCAGTCCTACACATTGCTACGTGATGTTGTGACGCAGCTCAAAGGTTCCGACAAGGCTGAGGAATCGATGTATCTGTTGGGGTTGAGCTATTATGAGAATCGCGAATATCCCGATGCGGCAGCCTATTTCAAGGCTTATTACCAGCGCTATCCCAAGGGGAAATACACCGAACTCGCCCGCTATTACGCAGGATATGCCTATTACCTTGATTCACCCGACCCGCAGCTCGACCAGTCGGAAACCATCAAGGCCATTGAGGAATTGCAAGGATTTCTGGAATATTTCCCGCGCTCCGATAAAGTTACTCTCGCGCAGAATGCCATTTTCGAGCTACAGGATAAGCTCACTCTTAAAGAGTTGCAGAACGCTCAGCTCTACTATAATCTGGGAACTTATCTGGGCAACAACTATCAGAGCGCTATCATCACCGCCAAGAATGCCATCAAGGAATATCCCTATTCAAAATATAAGGAAGAGCTTGAAATGCTGGTGTTGAAAGCCCGCTATCAGGAAGCCAACGTGTCGGTCGATGAAAAGAAAGCCGAGCGTTTCCGCGATGTGATTGACGAATATTACGGGTTTATAAACAACTACCCCGACAGCCCCCGCCGCGCCGAGGCTGACAATATTCTGAAAATTGCCCGCAAATACGTGAAGGACTGAGCGTTTTTAGCGCCGTGTGCTTCATCACCCACATTCACCCGAATAATAAAAAAACGAAATAGATTACATTTTCAACTGATTATGGATTACAAAAAGACAAATGCCCCGCTGAACACCGTCACCCGCGATATGATGGACCTCTGCAAGGATACAGGCAACGTCTACGAAACCGTGAGCATCATCGCCAAACGCGCCAACCAGATTGCAGGTGAGATGAAACGCGACCTCGACAAGAAGCTCCAGGAGTTTGCGTCGCTCAACGATAACCTTGAGGAAATTTCCGAAAACCGCGAGCAGATTGAAATTTCGCGCTATTATGAAAAGCTGCCCAAGCCCACGCTGATTGCAGCTCAGGAATATGTTGACGGAAAAATCCATTTCCGCAACCCCGCAAAGGAGAAAATCAATCTCGACGACTGAGTGTTTCATCCGTTCCACGCCGTTCAGGGTGTGGATATGAAAAATAAAACGGTGGTGTGTCAAAATCTCTGCATTTTGACACACCACCTTGTTTTAATCAGGATGGAGAGGGTGCTGTCAGAATGGTTTGGATGGTAGGAGCTTGTGGGTGAGGTCGAAGGGTGCGTACTGAAGTACGTGACCGAGACCGAATCCCGCAAGCGACGACCCAGACGAGCCATTATGACACACCCTCGCATTTATGCCGAGTGCGTTTTTGGGGCTCACGGATTGCGCGGATTTCACATATTAGGCCGCCCGTGAATCCGGCCGGCGCAGGTGGGACAACCGGGTAAAACGTGAACTGCACCCCGAACGTTGGATAGGCGTTTCGGGATGCAGTTTGTGTTTGAATTGCTCTCATCGCCGTTCAGAGGGCGGGATGAGTGGATGGTGTCGATGGTCAGCGCTCGATGGTTTGCATGCGGTCGGGCCCCACTGACACAATCACGATAGGGGTTTGAAGTTCCTTTTCGAGGAATGCGATGTAGTCGTTGAACTGCTTGGGGAACTGGCTCTCCGATGTCATTGACGACATGGGTGTTTTCCAGCCGGGAAGTTCTTTGTAGACGGGTTTCACGCGGTCGGAATCGATAGAGTAGGGGAAGCGGTCGGTTAGCTTGCCATCGATTTCGTAGGCGGTGCATGCCTTGATGGTGTCGAATCCGTCGAGCACGTCGCTCTTCATCATTATGAGTTTTGTGACACCGTTGACCATGATTGCATATTTCAGGGCAACGAGGTCGATCCATCCGCAGCGGCGTTCGCGGCCTGTCACGGCTCCATATTCATGGCCGAGGTCGCGGATGAGCTTGCCGGTTTCGTCGAAAAGCTCGGTGGGGAAGGGACCGCTGCCAACGCGGGTGCAGTAGGCTTTGAAAATGCCGAACACCTCACCGATTTTATTGGGGGCTATGCCGAGGCCTGTGCAGGCTCCGGCGCACACGGTGTTGGATGAGGTTACAAAGGGGTAGGAACCGAAGTCAACGTCGAGCATTGTTCCCTGGGCACCTTCGCAAAGAACGCTCTTGCCCTGTTGCAGAAGGTCGTTTACGAGAAATTCGCCGTCTACGATGTCGTAGTTTTTGAGATACTCCACCGCGCTGAGCCAGCGGGCTTCGAGGGCAGCCAGTTCTTCGGGGTCGGGAGTTGCGCCGAGAGCGGCCAGGCGGTCGAGATGGCGGTTGCGTGCCGCTGCATATTTTTCGCTGAAATTATCGAAGATGTCGCCGATGCGCACACCGTTGCGCGAGGTTTTGTCGGTGTAGGTGGGGCCGATGCCTTTGCCTGTGGTGCCGATTTTGGCGTCGCCTTTGGCTTTTTCGTTGGCGGCGTCGAGCAGTCGGTGTGTGGGGAGAATGAGGTGTGCTTTCTTTGAAAGTTTAAGTGATTGGCGCAGGTCGACTCCGCTTTCGCAAAGCGCCTCGGCTTCTTCGCGGAAGAGCACCGGGTCGAGCACCACACCGTTGCCTATGAGGTTTGTGTCGTTGCGGAACACACCCGAGGGGATGGAACGGAGCACATATTTCTTTCCGTCGAATTCAAGTGTGTGGCCGGCGTTGGGTCCACCCTGAAAACGGGCTACGGCATCGTAGCGGGGGGTGAGCACGTCAACTACTTTCCCTTTTCCTTCGTCGCCCCATTGCAGGCCGAGCAAAACGTCAACTTTCATGTTCGGTAATTGAGTAAATGTATTTGATTTGAATTAGAGTTTGTTTCTTTTGCGGGGTGAGAGAGTTGAGGGGTTGCACAGTTGGGAGAGATTAGCTTTTGGTTGCGGAATTCTTTTTGCGCAGGCGTTTCTGGCAACGAGAGCAGGTGCCGTAGACGTAGAGCGCGAAAAATTCGGTTTTGAAGGTTGGATATTTCAGGGTGCTTATCCGCTCGAGCAGTTCGGTGTCTTTCACTGCGCGGACGCGGCCGCACACGTTGCACACAAGGTGATGGTGGCTTTCGGTCACCCCCTGAAGCACCCGTTCATACTGTGCCGGCTGATTGCCGAACTGATGGCGGCGCACCAGCCCCGCCTCCATAAACAGCTGAATGGTGGAATAGACCGTCGACAGGCTCACGTGATACCCCTCTATCTCCATCGCTTCGTGCAGCGCATCGACATAGAAATGGGCATCCGTTGAGAAAACCTTTTCAAGGATGGCATAGCGTTCGGGGGTGCGCCTCATTTTCCTCTCTTTCAGAAAGGATGTCAGGGCAACCCTGGCAGGATTCAAAAGCTTGTCGTCGTTCATTGCTTAATTCCGCCTACAAAGATACATTTTTTCCTTCACATTCCATCGTGTTGAGTGCTATTTTCATTTTGACTGACGGCACGGGTGCGGAGATTTATACACAACAGCTTGTGTAGTGGCTTCAGGTTGATATAAATTAGGTGATGCGGTGAGGAACAATTTAAAATCATGCAATGTTATTAAAGATATATAAAGAATTTTAACCCGATAAATTTTCATATTTATGGATGCAGAAAAATTTCCCGTCAACCCCGCAGGCTCGGCGCTGAAGGGTGTCAGAGGTCAGGTGCTCACGTTCAAGGCCGACCCGTTCCTAATCTCGAAAGAGGATGATTCCTACGATTATTGGAAAGACGGGCTTGTTGTGATTCAGGATGGCCAAATCATTGCCGTGGGCGATTACAGCGATGTTGCGCCTGCTTATCCTCAGCTCAAGGATATCGACACCTACGAGGATAGCGTGATTATGCCCGGTTTCATCGACGACCATGTGCATTATGTGCAGTCGCCGATGATCGGTTCGTTTGGCGACACACTGCTCAACTGGCTCAACCAGTACACATTCCCCACCGAGTCGAAATTCCGCGACAAGGCGTTTGCCGATGAGGTGGCACGCATCTTTTTCCGTCAGATTCTGCAGCAGGGAACCACCACAGCCAATGTGTTCTCAACCACATTTGCCGAGTCGGTCGACGCGCTGTTTGAGGAGTCGGAACGTTACAACGCACGCACCATCACCGGGAAAGTGCTCCAGGACCGCAATCTGCCCGACTCTCTCCGCGACCCCGACACGGAACAGTCGATTGTCATTGCCGAGGAACTCATGCGCAAATGGCACCACCGCGGGCGCCAGCTTTATGCCGTGATTCCGCGCTTCGCTCCCACGAGCACAAACGAACAGCTCACACTTGCAGGACAGCTTTTCCAACAGCATAAGGATGAGGGGGTGTATATGCACACTCACCTCGACGAAGCCTACAGCGAGCTGGCATGGGTTAATTCGCTCTTCCCAGATGCACAGAGCTACACTGAGGTTTACCAACGTTTCGGACTTGTTGACCGCATGTCGGTTTTCGCACATTGCTGTCTTGTGAGGGATGACGAATGGCACATTCTCCACGACAATGATTGCGGGGTGGCTCACTGCCCGTCGTCGAACCTCTTCCTTGGCGACGGCGAATTCAAATTCTGGGAAGCTAAGAATCCCCGCAGGCCGTGCCGCGTAGGTGTGGGCACCGATGTGGGTGGTGGCACAAACTTCTCCATTCCACGTCAGCTCAACGAAGCCTACAAAGTGGCGATGCTGCAGATGAAGAGTCTCGATGCCAAGCGCAGTTTCTATCTTGCAACGCGCGGAGCCGCCGAGGTGCTGCATCTCGAAAATACCATCGGGTCGCTCAAACCGGGCTATGAGGCCGATATCGCCGTTCTCGATTTGAAACCCACCGAGTTCCTTGAATGGCGCATGCAGTTTGCCGACGATATTTTCACCAAACTGTTCATCCTCCAGACACTCGCTGTCGACAACATGAACAAAGCAACTTATGTGGCAGGCAAAAAGGTTTACGACCGAAGCCGCGACAAGCAATTCATGTATGCCGATGAGTTTACCGCCTGAGGGGGCGCACCAACTGAGGTAAATTAGATTATAGCATAATCTTAATCGTTCAACTATGAATACAAGTAAAATTCCGGCATCGAAATTGCCGGCGACGGGGCGTTATCGCCTCGGGGGCCCGATGGCGTGGTGGGTGTGGATTCTGGCCACGGTGTTCACCATCTGGCTGTTCAATGTGCAAACAATGTTCTCGGTTGTGCAGGGCGACATAAAGTCGACCCTACACCTCGATGACTATCACCTCACTCTGATTGCGGGCACCTACACGTGGGCGTTTGCGCTGTTCCAATTTTTCGGGGGCGCGTTCCTCGATTGTTTCGGCTCACGCAAGGTGCTCATTCCGGCCTTTATCTTCGTTACGCTCGGTGTGTTCCTTTATGGCACGGCAACGAGTTACGAAATGATTCTGCTTGCCCAGGTGCTTATGGCTCTCGGCTCATGCTGCGGTTTCGTGGGTGCAGGCTACATCGGCGGCATCTGGTTCGGCATGGCCGCCTACGGCACCATGTTCGGTTATGTTCAGGTGCTTTCGTCGCTGTCGAGTGCGATTCAGCAACCTATCACCGAAAAGCTTATCACTCATCTCACCTACAACCGTTTGTTCTTCTACCTCGGTTGCTTCGGTGTGCTGCTTGTGATTCTCGCCCTTATTTTCATGCGCAACCCAACGCCTGTTGCCACACATAAGAATCCATTCAAAGTGGTTGGCAGCAATCTGTTGCAGATTGTGAAGATGAAGCAGATGTGGATTGCAGCCGTGTGGGGCGGAATTATTTTCGGTCTTAACCTGGCACTTGGTGTTGTGTGGACTCCAAAACTGTTCACTGCGGCGGGATTCACTCTCGATAACGGTAATCTCGGCTCGGCGCTTCTGTGGCTGGGTCTTGCCGCCGGCTCATGCTTCTGGCCCCAGTGGAGTAACCGAATCCACAGCCGTCGTCTTCCGAGCATCATCGGAGCGATAATGATTATCGGCGGTTTGCTCTGCGTGATTTATCTGCGCATGCCTTTATGGCTGATGGTGACCATGATGTTTATCATCGGTATGGGTGCAACGGCTCACATGCTTGCCTTCAGTGTTGGTGGTGATGTTGCCGGCGGCCCGCTTGTGGGCACCTCAAGCGCGTTCCTCAACGGCATTATGTTCATTTTCGGTGGCATTCTTCAGAATATCCCGTCGATGCTTCAGTCGCACGGTTACGGATTCCATGCAATGTTCCTCCCCTACGTGATAGCGGCGGCAATTGCTCTCCTGTTCGTGTTCCTGCAGAAGGAGACGGCTCCGGCCAAAGCCTGACAATAGAATCTTAATAAAAAGCAACGACCTGCCTGAATTGAATCGGGCAGGTCGCTGTTTTGTTATATTATGAACCGGGATTATCAGATAACGCCCTGTTCCATCATTGCGTTGGCAACTTTCATGAAGCCGGCGATGTTGGCACCCTTCATGTAGTTGAGGTAGCCGTCGGGTTCCACACCGTAGGCAACGCACTGTTCGTGAATCGAAGCCATAATCTGGTGGAGCTTGGCGTCAACCTCTTCGGCGGTCCACTGCAGGTGTTCGGCATCCTGAGTCATTTCGAGACCGGAGCATGCAACACCGCCTGCGTTCACAGCCTTGCCGGGAGCATAGTTGATTTTGTTTTCGATGAAGCAGTCGATAGCCTCGGGGGTGCAGCCCATGTTGGAAACTTCGGCAACGAGTTTCACGCCGTTGGCAACAAGCTGCTTTGCATCCTCGCCGCTGACCTCGTTCTGGGTTGCGCAGGGGAGTGCGATGTCGACTTTCTGTTCCCAGGGTTTGCGGCCGGGGAAGAAGGTTGCGTTGGGGAATTTCTTCGCGTAGGGAGCAACGATGTCGTCGCCCGAAGCGCGGAGTTCAAGCATGTAGTTGATTTTTTCGCCGCTCACGCCGTCGGGGTCGTAGATGTAGCCGTCGGGACCCGAGATGGTCACAACCTTTGCACCCAATTCGTTGGCCTTGATTGTGGCACCCCATGCAACGTTGCCGAAGCCTGAGATTGCAACGGTTTTACCCTTGATGGTGTCATTGATGCGTGCGAGCATGTTTTCAACGAAGTAGAGAGCGCCGAAACCGGTAGCTTCGGGACGCAGGCGGCTGCCGCCGAAGTCGAAGCCTTTGCCGGTGAATGTGCCGGTGTGTTCGTTGACGAGTTTCTTGTACATGCCATACATGTAGCCTACCTCGCGGCCACCCACGCCGATGTCGCCGGCGGGCACGTCGCGGTCGGGACCGAGGTTTTTCCACAATCCGAGGATGAAGGCCTGGCAGAAGCGCATGATTTCACGGTCGCTCTTGCCGCGGGGCGAGAAGTCGGAACCACCTTTTGCACCGCCCATCGGGAGTGTGGTGAGGGCGTTTTTGAAAGTCTGCTCAAAGCCGAGGAATTTCAGGATTGAGAGATTCACTGAAGCGTGGAAACGGATGCCACCTTTGTACGGGCCGATGGCATTGTTGAACTGCACGCGGTAGCCTATGTTGTTCTGCACGTCGCCGTTGTCGTCGAGCCAAGTCACGCGGAAGGTGACGATGCGGTCGGGTTCGACCATGCGCTCGATGATGCGGTTTTTCTCAAATTCGGGGTGACGGTTGTAGATGTCTTCTACTGAAAGCAACACCTCGCGCACTGCCTGGAGGTATTCCTTTTCGCCCGGATGCTTTGCTTCGAGGGCGCTGATGATACTGTTTACATTCATAGCTGTGAAATTGTATGAATCAGATATGTTAGGTTGATAGTTTCGCATGGGGATTAATCCGGAGCCACGAGCGGCTTACAGATTGGGTCTCCGCAGCAAATGTAACACTTAATTTGCAATGCGCGCATAAAAAAACGATTTATTTTTTATGCCGTTAAACATGTTTTCAAAACACTTGTAAACAGGTTGCCATCATTATCGGGCGCGTTAGTGCAAGGGGATAAAAAAATGCCGGATATTCCGGCATTTTGGATGAAATGGGGGTTGCCCGCAAAATTTTTTGAAAACGGGTTGGAGGGTGGATAAATCACCCGGCGGTGAAGGTGTGGTGACCCGCTGCCGCAGCTTTGACGGTGCGCTGAGGTGCGCCGTTCCATGCAGGAACCGTTATGTCGGCACTAACTCCGGCGGGAATGTCGATGTCGAGTTTGAGACTGCCATCGGGCTGCTGTTCCCATCGCGACACAATTTCTCCCTCTCCGGTGTTGTAGGCAACTTCGCAGAATTTCAGTTTTCTCGCAGGGATGGGGGAGATGTTGAAATGAACCGTTCCGTCGGCCGATGCGTGGGGACGCACACCTCCGAGCCTGCTGTAAAGCCAAGCCACAACGCTGCCGAACATCGGATGGCAGTGGCCGCGGCCACCCTCATCGCCATCGCCGTTCCATGTTTCCCAAAGGGTGCTGTTGGCGGGGTCGAGCAGATAGTCGAATCCGGGTGTGCCGCGTGCGGTGAGGAGATCGAGTGCGAGGTCGGAATAGCCGTTGTCGGATAAAATCTCAAGTGTTATCGGCGTGCCGAGAATCCCGGTGTCGAAATGCCGGTCGAGCGATTCAAGGTGTGCGGCCATTGAGGAGAGCACGGTCGATTTCAGGCTGTCGGGAACAAGACCGAATGCAAGTGCGAACGCATCCGCTCCCTGCCTTCCTTCCCAGTAATGTCCGGTGGCGGGATTGTAGAATGCTTGGTTGAATGAGGTTTTTATGGAGTCGGCCAGCGAGATGAAGCGATGGTGGTCGGCTTCGTTTCCGATAATGGCGGCAACCTGCGCCATAAGTGAGGCAACGCGATGGTAGTAGGCCGTGTTGACAAGTTCGCCGGGAACTTCAACGGCGTTGTGGAGCGTGCACCATTCACCGAGGCACCATCCGCCCGGCTCCTCGCGCACAATCAGTCCGCGTTGGTCGGTGCGCGTGCCCAGATAGTCGCACCACGCTTTCATTCCGTTGTAGTGCTCCCTCAAAAGTGAGGTGTCGCCGTAGTGGTTGAAATAGAGCCAAGGCACCACAACGTATGCCGAACCCCAGGCGGGGCCGCCCCCACCGCCTCCGAATGGAGCTGTGTGGGGCACGTAGCCGGTCACGTGGTTCTGTGCGTCGGCCATGTCGTCGATGAATTTGCGCATGAATCCTCGCATGTCGCAGGTGTAGAGCAGGCTCTCCGACACCAGTTGGCCGTCGCCTGTGTAGCAAAGGCGTTCGCGGTGAGGGTCGCTGCTGATTATCCCCTTGAAGTTGGCGCGCATGGTGCGGTCGAAGGCATCGGCGAGCCGGTTGAGCAGAGTGTCGGAGCTGTGGAAACGACCGGTTTTTGCCACGTCGGTGTGGATGGGACGCACTCTGATGCTTCGGCTGTTGATGGAGGCATGTTTTGAAATAACCTCAACGGTGCGGAATGTGTGCCATGTGAATTGCGGATGCCACGTTTCCGTGCTATTGCCGCGCAAAATGTATGTGTCGGTCTGACCGTAGTCGAGGCCCTCTTCGCTGATGTGGCGTAGCACGACGGTGTCGCCGGGAGCTCCCGCAACGGTCAGTTCGCACCACCCCGACACTGTTTCTGGCAAAGTGAAACGGCTTGTTGAGTCGTTTACCACTTCAAACTCGGTTGCGATATCGGCCGAGTGGTGGTTGAAAGGAACTGTTTGCGGCATGAGCCTCCCCGCGGGAATACGCGCCGGAATGACGCTGCGCCAATTGCTGTCGTTATATCCGGGTGAGGTCCAGTCGCCGAGGTCCAGTCGGGCATCATACACCTCCCCCGTGAAAATGGCATCGTGGAGCAATGGCCCGTGGGAAGTTTTCCACGTGGTGTCGGAAACAACGGTGGTTTCGGTGCCGTCGGTGAATGTTATGTCGAGCTGCGCAATCAGCTTGGGGATGTCATACCACATGTGCCCCTCCACTGTGCGGTCGCGTTGGTTATACCATCCGTTGCCGAGCACGGCACCGATGGCGTTGGAGCCGTGTGTCAGCAGGTCCGACACATCGAAAGTGTTGTAGAACACCCGTTGTGACGATTGGTCGTCGTAGTGATAAAGCAGATTTTTAAGAGTTCTGGTGTCGTAGTTGGTAACTGCCGGTGCGAGCACTTGGTCGCCAACCTTGGTGCCGTTGATTTCAAGTTCATAGAATCCGAGGCCGCTCACGCGCAAAGTTGCGGTCTCAACTTTTTTGTCGAGGTTGAATTCCTTGCGGAAATAGGGCGCGGGTTCGGTAACCGCCGAATCGGGATGTTGGTCGATACGGTCGGTTATCCATTGAGCTTTCCACTCGATGGTGCAGCAATCGTGCTCAGGCGAGTGGGATAAAGCAAAAGCGCGGTAGCCGAATGCAGAGAGGGCTACCGCGCTTGCGAGTGTTATTGTCAGGTTTGTTTTCATGCAGATTGGAGGGTGAGTGTCGTTTCCAATCTTATGACGAATCAAAGGCCTGTAACAATTAATTGATGTTTTGTTTCCGCTATTATTTGTAGCGGGCCCAGCGGATGAGGTCTTTCACCGAGGGTTTCTTGCCGTGCATGAAGATGCCGACACGATAGATTTTGGCTGCAATCCATGCAACCGCCACGAAGGAGGCGTAGAGGATGAAGAGCGATACCCACACCTGCCATGCGGCAATGTCGAAGGGGATGCGTGCCAGCATCACCATTGGTGAGGTGAACGGAATCATCGACATCCACACGGCGAGAGTTGAGTTGGGGTCGTTGCCAACCGAGAGTGAGAAAATCATGGCAATGATGATGGGGATGATTGCGAACGACTGGAGCTGCGATGCGTCTTGAATGTTGTCGACTGCCGAGCCGATGGCAGCGAAAATCGACGCGAAGAACAGGAAACCGCCTATGAGGAACAGCACCATCAGGCCGAACATTTTTGCGATGTAGATTACCGAGCCGAGCATGGCGAGTGCCTGCAACATGTCGGGGTCGAAAGTGGCTGAGGCTGCATCGAGGCTGCCGGCTCCGGCCATGCTGACCTCCTGCGCCAGTTCGGCAGGCATGAGGGCAGGGAGCAGGAACGCGCTCATAAGGCACAGCAGCACACCCCAGATGAGCACCTGCACGACAGCTACAAGTCCCACGCCGATGATTTTGCCGAGCATCAGTTGCAACGGTTTTACCGACGATACCACGAGCTCGAGAACGCGGTTGTTTTTCTCCTCGATGATGGAGGTCATAACCATCTGGCCATACATCAGCAGGAACATGTAGAGGATGAAAGTCATGGCGATTCCTATCGCGAATGAAATCATCGACGAGGTGCTCTCGCTTTCGCCGCTTTCATCAACGCGCACAGTTTGCAGGTGCACGTCGGCTTCGATTTCATCAAGAATCTCATTGAGGTTTTCGATATTGTAGTTCTTGAGTCGGGTTGATTCTACGGCGCTTTTAACCGCATTCCGGAACGTTCCCTCAAGCTCAAGTGAGCCGGCATCGCGCAGGTAGAGTTTCACGTCCGACGGATTGTTGATGATGTCGGCACCGACAGAGAGAACGCCGTCGTAGCCTGTATCGGCCAAAAGGGTGTCAAGCGGGAGCGATGAAGATTCGATTGTGAGATATTCCGACGAACCGGCATTCTCCATAATCACCGGGAGAACGATGCCGCTGTTGTCGACAACAGCGATTTTCTTTTCCGACGGAGTGGAAAATTCGGCTATAAGAGCCGGTGCCGCCATCAATGCCAGCATCAGCACCGGCATCAGGAGCGTGGTTATGATAAAGCTTTTTTTTGCGACGCGTTCGGAGAACTCGCGCGAAATAATTATTCCTATGTTGGATCGCATATAAATGATATGTTAAAGGTCGCTTTTCATTCGGGCTGTTTTGCAGCCACATTATTTGATTGGTCGCGGAGAGAAATCATGCCTCAACGGCAGCGCCTGCATTGGCGTTTTCAACGGCGCGGATGAAAATTTCGTTCATCGAGGGGAGTGCACGGTCGAATGTGACGATGTCGACCGATTCGTTTGCTGCCTTGATGAAACTGCGCATGTCGATGTCGGGGCGCAGGGTGAATCGCGCATCGAAAGTGGGGCCGTCGGGCGATGCAACGGGGTTGGAGATGGTGTGCGACACAATGCCGTCGCCGAGGCTTTCAAGCAGTTTGGCGGGATTGCCCTGGAATGTGAGCCGGTAGTTGTCTTTCCCCATTTCGCGGCGTATTTCGGCCACGTTGCCCGAGAGGATGTTGTGGGAGCGGTTGATAAGGGTGAAGTTATCGCATAAAGCTTCCACACTCTCCATGTTGTGGGTTGAGAAGATGACGGTGGCACCTTCGTCGCGCAAGCGCAGAATCTCTTTTTTGAGCAGTTCGGCGTTGATGGGGTCGAAGCCAGAGAAAGGTTCGTCGAAAATCAGCAGTTTGGGGCGGTGGAGCACAGTGACGATAAACTGAATTTTCTGTGCCATTCCTTTGGAGAGTTCTTCAACTTTTTTGTTCCACCAGTCCATGATGCCGAAACGCTCGAACCACATTTTCAGCTCGTCGGTTGCCTGACGTGTTTTCAGCCCTTTGAGCTTGGCAAAGAAGAGTGCCTGGTCGCCGACACGCATTTTTTTGTAGAGGCCGCGTTCCTCGGGGAGGTAGCCGATGTTCACAACATCGTTGGCGGTGAGGGGATGGTCGCCAAACCACAGCTCGCCGCTGTCGGGGGCTGTGATGTGGTTGATGATGCGGATGAGGGTGGTTTTGCCGGCACCGTTGGGGCCGAGCAATCCGTAGATGGAGCCTTCGGGAATGTTGATGCTCACGTTGTCGAGCGCACGGTGTCCCGTGAAGTTTTTGGTGATATTGCAGGCTTTAATTATATCCATTGCAATTTATGAGGGTTAAAAAATCGTTATAATTCGTGATTGCTTTATCCATCTGTCGCAACGGTTGGATAAAAGTTACACCCACAGATATTTTTTTTAGGAATATTGTGACTTTTTTTGATGAAATGTGCCGTCAGTTGAGTAAATTTGCCTGTCGGGTGATTTGACTGCGTTGAATTCTGCGGTCACTCATTCTGTCAGTTCTTGCAAAAAAAATGAGAGTTAGCCGCTTTGTTGTCATATCAGTTGTGTTTACGCTGCTGTTGGCCGGGTGCCGTTCCCACAAGAATGTTGTGCGAGGCGGTGCATCGGGCACTACGTCGCATGCGCACATCGATTATTCGTCGGAAGTGACCGACGGCATGGGGCGCGACCTCGTGGAGGAAGCAAGAGGCTGGCTCGGAACACCTTATCGTTATGGTGGAGCCGACCGTGGAGGCACCGATTGCTCGGGGCTGGTGATGGAGCTTTACCGCATGGTGTGTGCAACCCGCATTCCGCGCACAACAACCGACCAGAAATCCTATTGCACCAAAGTTGCCCGAAACAAGGCGCGAGTTGGCGACCTCATGTTTTTCGGTTCGTCGAAAAACTCGGGTTCGGTGTCGCACGTGGGGCTTTATATCGGCAAGGGTGAGATGATTCATGCCTCGTCGAGCCGCGGAGTAATGGTGAGCAACGTCGACACAGGCTATTGGGGCGACCGTTTCCAGGGAGTGGGACGTGTGGATAACGCCTACGATGCGTGGGCATCCTCATCACGCGGGAAAAAGAGCCGCAAAAAGAATGGTGAGACTCCCACTCCCGATGTTGCATTGCCGATTGAGGTGCCTACACCTTATAGCCCTGTTCCCGCACCTGTTGGAGAGATTGCCTATAACGAGGTAGGCGCTGTTTCTGTTTCGCATCCGATTCCGCAGGCACCCCCTCCGGTTGCGCAGAATGCCGCAGGTGCCGACCGCAAAGTTGAAGAGCTTGCTGCAATCACTTCAACCGCTCCTCAGCAAAACTCCGAAGCCGACGTTACGGCATCAATTGACCTTCTCGATTTGATTATCAACCAGAAAGTCGACTCGATTTTTTCAAATCAGTTTATGGATTGAATAAAAGAGGGTGTGTCATAATGGCTCGTCCGGGTCGTCGCTTGCGGGATTCGGTCTCGGTCACGTACTTCAGTACGCTCCCATCGCCCTCATCCACAAGCTCCTACCGGCCAAACCATTCAGACAGCACCTTCCCGGCTTAGACATAAAAAGCGGTGTGTCAGTAATTTTGACACACCGCCTTCATATTTGCAGCGGTTGGATTAATAATGGATTCTTATGTATCTGCCATGAATTCTGAGTGTTATTTACAGCACGATTTTGCGTGATGAGTTTCCTTTCACCAGAATGTAGATTCCAGCGGGGGCATTTTCGGTGGTGTAGCCCGTGAGGATTCCTTGCAGGTTGTAGAGGCGTTGCTCATCGGAGCAATCATTCTGTGCCACATTCTCCACCCCTGCGCTCGAGTCGTCGGCTCCGAGTTTTTTCCTTACTGTGGCGAGCTGTTCGGCTGTTACGTAGCCTTTGTTGACGAGATAATTCGACATGGCTTCCTGCAGATTGTCAACAGTGTTGATGTCGTCGGTTGAAAGGAGGCGCTGGAATGAATATTGAAGGAGGTGATAATCGCGGAATTCCTGAATGCCCATACGGTTGGTGAGCTGATAGTCGGTTGCAATCTGCTGCCATGTGGCCCCGCATATTGCAGCGAGGAGCCCGGAGAATGCACCGGTGCGGTCGGTTCCGATTCGGCAATGAATCTCAAACGGGCCCGGGTTGTTTTCATCGGCAATGAATTCAACGATTTCCTTCACCCAGGTGCCGAACTTGTCGGATTCAGGTGTGTAATAAACCACGTTATAGGTGGGCACCGAGTTTCCCGCTCCAACATAAAGCACCCGTTTGTTGCTGATGATTTGCTGATAGTAGGCGGGGATTTTTTCGGTGTAGTTTGTGCCGGCGATGTTGAATGATTTGAGGTTGTTCTCCTCGTTTTCCGACAGACAGATGTCGCATGTGATTCCATGCTGCGTGGCGAGCTCCGCCACATACTTCATGCGATAGGGTTCGGTGGAATTGTCGCTTTTTGTAATCTTGTAGGGGTGGTAGGAGCGGTAGAGGTGCTTGGTGCCGGGAACGAGTCGGAAGTTGGATATCTCCTCCTGGCCGGCTTCGGTTGTGAGGTCGAAAGCGGAGAGTTTCTTGATGATGTTAGCTTCCTTGCTGTTGCTCTTTATGGTTTCAAAATCGTCGGTTGAGAAAACCACGATGTTGTTTTTGTCGCTGTTGAGAAACACATATCCCTCGGGAATGAACGAGCGGCCGTCGCCACCGAGATAGTTGCCGCCGTTGGAAACGAATTTGAATTCAGGCTGGCCGCTGTTGCCGGGAATGTTAACCTCGCTATAGGGGAGGGTTACATACCAGATGTCGCGGTTGGTGTCGTGGCTCATCTGGCATTGAGAGCTTGATGCCCACCCGGTGAATGAACCGCGCACTTCCATGCGGGTGATTCCCTGCACTTTCCACAGATTGTTATCCATGATGAATGTGATTGTGCGTGCCTCGGGATTGTCGATGAAGCATTTAGCCGATTCGGCGGCGGTGGGGTTGATGCCGGGAGCAACGATGGGGTCGCCCCATTTGGTTTCGGTGACGGTCACACCATTGGTGAGAAAATTGTAGACCACAGTGGCCTCCAGGCAGTTGTCGCTTACGGAGATGTCGGCCGTGAGGGTTCCGAGGTCGGATTCGGAGTTAACGCTGCCATAGTGGATGCAGAATGTCTTGTCGGTTCCGCTGAAGGTTACATCGGCACTCTGGCTGTAATTTTCGAGCAGCGACATTTTTTGTGTGCCGTCGGCTGTGGAGATGCGGAACCCTGCGCTCGACACGGCTTTGTTGTCATACAACCCGTTTTCGTCAAGCACAACCCGCAGCCAGCTCACATTTGTTTTTTTAGAGGAGAATGATATGTTCTTAGGCGAATCGAGAATCATGTCGTAGGTGCCGGCGTTGTTGAGTCGTCCTACATTCCAATAGATGTAGCCGTTGTTCACGCTCACCGGAATCTCCTTTATCGCCACATCAACGTTTTTTTGCTGACCGGTTGAGGTGACATAGTTGTCGATTGTGGTGAAGCTGACCGTGGGGTCGGCACTGAGCGATTGTGAGCCTACGTTGTAATAGAACTGATACTGCGGTGATGTGGCTTTCGCGGTGAGGGCCGGCAATCCACACACGCAAAGCGAGAGCAGCGCAGGGATTGCATTGGTGAAAAATGTTTTTTTCATGAATAAGGTTTTGATAGATGTTTTTTGAAGATGCCCGGCGGGTGGTGGCGCCGGTCGGATGCAAAATTAATCCCCGCAGTTGCGCGTGGCAACGGCAGGGATGTGTGACAGTAGTTTTTGCAAAATCTTATTTGCTTGTATTACAGCCGGTTGTTTCGTCTTATCGTATTGTAATCGGTAGAATTTATTTTCGTGTCGTTAGTCAGTGTCGGGCTTATTTTTATCCTCAATCCACCTCTCAAACTCCTCTTTAGTCATGTTAAGTGAGTTGCGGAGAATTGATTTGTAGTTGTAGACAGTCTGCGGGGAGTAGTGGAGCAGTTCGGCAATCTGTGAACTGCGTTTTATCCCGATTTTAATAAGGGCAAGTACCCTCAATTCGGCTGTGAGCGATTGGGCCTTTTCGTCAACTTTGCATTCGGCGCGTGCGGTGTTGTTGTAGTCTTTCAGGAAGTCGGGATAAAGTCGCAGGAAAATAGAGTCGAATCTGATGTAGAGTTCTTTCAACTCGGTTTCGTTCTCATCCTCACGTTCCAGCATCTGGCGCGCTTTGGCAGGTTGGTTTGATTTCAACAATTTCATTAGAGCGGCGCGCAGGGTTTTCATGCGGGTGATGTAGCCACTGTGTGCATCAAACACTTCGGTGATGAATTTCACTTTCTCGCGGTTGGAAGCTTCGAGTTGCCGGTTGGATTGGCTGAGAGTGGCGTTAATTTCGTGAAGCGAGCGGTTGAAATTTCTGATGGCGCGGTTGCGTTTTCTCAGCAGCACAAGCAGCACGGCCAATGCCACTGTAAGCACGGCAACTATTGAAAGGAGCAGGATGAGACTTGATATGCGGCGGTGGCCGGCTTCGGCATGTTCGCTCTCTATTGCCGGGAGTAGTTCGAGAATTTCGGTGGTTCGTGATTTTGCGTTGCACACCCGGGCATCCTCAAGGGCGCGGTGAATATAAGTGTAGGCCCGTTCGGTGTCGCCGCGACGGAGCAGAATCAGCGCCAGTCGGGGTAGGGCGGAGTAGTCGTTCTGACCGTTGCCGAGATCGGAGATTGCCGCTTCGGCGAGCGCTTCCATCTCCTCATCCTCGCGGTGCAGGCTTGCCAGAGCGGCAGCCTTTCGGGTGAGGATTCGTGATTTATCTTTGGGATTATTGCGGGTCAAAGCGCGGTCGATGAATGTGAGAGCCTCTTGCGGATGCCCCGACAGGGTGAGGAACGTTCCGCGTGTAAGGTCGTAGTCGCTGTCGGTTTCGTCGGTGAGGGAGAGCACCGAATCGGTGTAGGCTTTTTGTCGGGATTCATAGGTGAGCACGTTCGACTGTATGAGGTCCGACTTGGCCATCCGCTCAAAGATGGTGCGGTAGAGAGTGTAGAGATATTTTTTCTGCAGGACATTCAATTCGGTGCGGCGCAGAGAATCAAGAATCGACAGGGCATGATGATAGTCGCCTGCGAGCGAGTAGCTCTCGGCGAGGTTGAGCGATGCTGAATTGATTTTGGAGGTGTCGCCTATGCGGGCTGCGACTTTCATTCTTTGTCCGGCGACCCACAGGGCGGAGTCCCCTTTGTAGGAACGATATTGACTGTAGAGCGTGCGCAGAATGTTGTATTTTTCCGAATCGTCGGTTGCGTTGTGCAAATCGGCCAATGATTCGGCAATATGTTTGCGGCGTTCTTCGCTAAGTTGCACCTTGTTTTGAACGGCTTTGTCAAGGCAACGCAACAGCGAGTCACTGCGTGAAACTCCGTGTGAGCGGCAGGTAAACGTCAATGCCACCAACAGAAGCAATATCACTTTTTTTAGCATCGGGTGGGGGGAGTGTCGGTTATTAATGTCAGCCTCCCGATAATGCGTCAGAACGGCTTGCGATATTTGTCGGGTTCGCAATCGGAAAGGATGCTGAGGTAGGAGTTGTAGCGCGATTGGGCGATGCGGTTGTCGGCCAAAGCCTCCAGCACTGCGCACTGCGGCTCGTGGGTGTGTGTGCAGTTGCCGTAGCGGCAATCGGCTCCAATCTTGAAAATCTCGGGGAAGAAGTGCGACACCTCGTTGGGGTCGAATTCGATTGTGCCGAAGCCTCTCACACCCGGAGTGTCGATAATCCAGCCGTTGGAGGAGGGTAGACGGAACATTTCGGAGAATGTTGTGGTGTGCATTCCGGTGTCGTGAACGTCGGAAATTCGTGCCGTTTTCAGATTGAGTCCGGGGATGAGCCGGTTGATGAGCGTTGATTTTCCAACGCCCGAATTTCCTGAAATCAGCGATATCTTGCCGTTGAGAATCTCTTTGAGCTTGTCGATGCCTTCGCCTGTGGTGGCCGACACGTGAATAACGTTGTAGCCTATCGATTTGTAGAGATATGTAACCGCCTCAAGCAATTCAGCTCCGTCGCAGTCGCACTCATCCTCAACCGGGTCGGTGGCGCCATCGTTGGCCGGAGCCTCGGCTTGGGGGGCAGTGAGAAGATCGATTTTGTTGATTACCAATGTTACCGGCACCCGGTAGGCTTCGGCCGTGGCGAGAAATCGGTCGATGAATGTTGTTGAGGTGACGGGGTGGGCGAGTGTCACTACAAGGCAAGCCTGGTCGACGTTGGCGGCAAGGATGCTTGCTTCCTTCGACAGGTTGCTCGCGCGGCGGATTATGTAGTTCGACCGCGGCTCGATGTGGGTAATGTAGGCTGTGCCGTCGGGGTTGACGGATATTTTCACGCGGTCGCCAACGGCCACGGGGTTTGTGGTGCGAATCCCTTTCAATCTGAAATTCCCCTTGATGCGGCAGTCGATTTCGCGTTGGTCGGATGTGAGCACACCGAAGCTGCTGCCGGTGTTGCGGATAACCATCCCTTCGGCAATTTCGGCGGGAGCGGCGGTTGCCGGCGCCGGGGATGAAGAGCGTTTTTTATTGTTTGATTTTCGTTTGTCGGTCATGACGGACTGAGAGTTAATCTCTTTATTTTCACCCCTGAAGTGGGTTTTCGGGCTATAAAGATACGAAAAAATCTGCAAATTTTTTAATATTATAATTTATTGAACATTAGTTGGTTGCGAATTGTTCTAATTGAGAAAGGTTAAATAGACGACCTAAAAGAGTGTTAATTTAAAATTTTTCAATTATATTTGCAACGTAATAGAACAAAATGATATTGAAAAATCAATATAAAGTCTAACAAATTTAAATCACTATTACAATGAACGCAGAAACTATCGGTACTTGGGCCGGCCTCGTTTGGAACGCACTCAGCGAAGCTGACGTTTTAGGCTTGAAACAGCTCAAGAAAATTACCAAACTTAAAGACAAAGAAACTTTTGCTGCCATCGGTTGGCTTGCCCGCGAAGGGAAAGTTGAGATTCAAACCAACCCCGATGACGAAAAAGATTTTCTTTTCACTCTCGCCGGCGACAAATAAGTTCGCCCGCGGCTGAACGAGGCTCCTTGTGAGCCGTTTTTCTTTTGATTTTGACCGGGACAGGCCTAACCACCTTTCAGTGGAGTTGGCCGTAGGTTCCCGACTCAATAAACAGGCGGATGTGTTGTTTCGGCTCACATTCCGCCTGTTTGGGATTTTTAACTGTGGCGCAGGGTTGGATTTCGCAAAATAATTCGTACCTTTGCACCTTGATAGCTGCGGCTATTTTGAACACAGACAACTACCGCTTCAGAACATGAGACAATTAAAGATTTCAAAATCTATCACGAACCGCGAGAGCGCGTCGCTCGACAAATATCTTCAGGAAATCGGTCGCGAAGAACTGATTACTGTTGAACAAGAAGTTGAATTGGCACAGCGCATCCGCGAAGGAGACCAGGTCGCCCTTGAAAAGCTTACCCGCGCCAACCTCCGCTTCGTGGTTTCTGTGGCAAAACAATACCAAAATCAAGGACTCAGCCTCCCCGACCTTATCAACGAGGGTAACCTCGGCTTGATTAAGGCCGCCCAGAAATTTGATGAAACCCGTGGTTTCAAATTCATTTCCTACGCAGTGTGGTGGATTCGCCAGTCGATTCTGCAGGCTCTCGCCGAGCAGTCGCGCATTGTGCGCCTCCCCCTCAATCAGGTTGGGTCGCTCAATAAAATTTCAAAAGCTCTTTCGAAATTCGAGCAGGAAAACGAACGCCGCCCCTCTCCCGAGGAATTGGCCGAAACCCTCGATGTTCCCGTTGAGAAAATTGCCGACACCCTGAAGGTTTCGGGTCGTCACATCTCGGTTGACGCACCTTTTGTTGAAGGTGAGGATAACTCGCTGCTCGATGTGCTCACCAACGACGATTCCCCTATGGCCGACGCAACCCTCACTCAGGAATCGCTTTCGAAAGAGGTTGACCGCGCGCTTCATCAGCTCCACGAGCGTGAGCGCGAAATCCTCAAAATGTTCTTCGGCATCGGATGCCAGGAAATGACCCTGGAGGAAATCGGCGCCAAATTTGACCTCACGCGCGAACGTGTGCGTCAGATTAAAGAAAAGGCAATCCGCCGGCTCAAAGGGCAGAAATCGCGTCTGCTTAAAACCTACCTCGGTCAGTGATCCCCGGTCGCGTTGCGGCATAACGGCCGATGCTTTTCGCGAGGATAGTAAAGGCTTAAAAAACGCAACCGACTACTCTCTGTTTCATTCATCTCTATGCAATGCTCTCTCGCATGATAATCTTTGATTAACTGAACACTTTCTCTCCCGCCGCCATGATTTTCCCGTGTGACTATCGGCGACACAGAGGTTGACGCGAGCGTTAAAACCGCAGTCAATCTCCCATAGGAAAAACTAAAACAAATCTCAGCCTCCGGCACGTGATGTTGACCGGATGCATAGCCAAAACAACTTTCTATTCCTGCATGATTCGGCATTCAGCCGGCTCCGCAGGAAAATAAATGCAGAATCTCTTACCTTAGCATAAATCTACCGTTTATTATTTAAAGATTATAGCACATTCAGCGAAGCCGTGTCGCCCCAACCGACACGGCTTCTTTATGTTTAGTCGCATCATCGCGGCGTGCTGTGGGGGAATTGGAAAGGGGTTTTGTGGTGCCTTCATGGCAACGGCGTGTTTGCAGGTCGAGGTTATTTCAGTAACTTTGTGATGCAAACATTATAAAACACGAATTAGCTAAAGATGAGAAAACTGATTTTAAGCGCGGCGTTGGCCGCGTGTGTGATGCCGCTGCTGGCTGCAGGTGCGGCACCCGATGCGGCTGAGGGGAAAAATCCCGTGTTCGACGGATGGTATGCCGACCCCGAAGGGATAATCTACGGCGACACATACTGGATTTTCCCAACCCGCAGTGTCGACTACAACGAGCAGACCTCGATGGATTGCTTCTCCTCGTCCGACCTTGTGAAATGGACAAAGCACGAAAACATAATCGACACCGCCGAGGTGAAATGGGCCAAACGGGCATTGTGGGCCCCCTCGGTGATTGAGAAAGCCGGCAAGTACTATCTGTTTTTCGGTGCAAACGATGTTCACGAAGGGGAGATGGGCGGCATCGGGGTTGCCGTGAGCGACCGACCCGAGGGTCCCTACCGCGATTTGCTTGGCAAACCTCTGTTGAACGGTATCGTGAACGGTGCCCAACCTATCGATCAATTCGTTTTCCGCAACGACGACGGGCGCTACTACATGTTCTACGGCGGTTGGGGGCACTGCAATGTTGTGCGCCTGAACGACGATTTCACAGGGTTGGAATCGTTCGACGACGGCACATGGTTCAAGGAGGTAACCCCCGACAATTACACCGAAGGACCCTTCATGTTCAAACGCAACGGGAAATATTATTTCATGTGGAGCGAGGGTGCATGGACCGGTCACGACTATTGCGTGGCCTACGCCATATCCGATTCGCCATTCGGCCCATTTGTGCGCGAAGGCAAAATTTTGCAGACCGACCCCGAGGTTGCCACCGGAGCAGGCCACCATTCGGTGCTCATGCCTGCCGACGATGAATACTACATCGTTTATCACCGCCACCCGCTCGGAGCCACCGAGGGGAACAACCGTGTCACTTGCATCGATCGCCTTGAATTCGATTCCGACGGCCGCATCCTCCCAGTGAAAATGACCTTCACCTCCGTTTCCGCCCGTCCCCTGAAATAAACTTGCATAATTGCGGATTAAGCTTGTAAAACAGGGAGAGATGAACAAGAGTTGAAGGCAAGTTCCAATGTAGTTGTCAGCGGGCATTTTTGTTTGTCGTGGCATTTTTGTAATTTTGCGGGTGAAACGGAAGGAGAAGAACCGATAGCTCCTTCTGCGAACATTGACACTGAACCAAACTAAGTTATAGGGGTGCGTTGCCGCGCTTGCTGTGGCAAAGCTGAGATTATACCCTTTGAACCTGATCCGGGTAATACCGGCGTAGTGAAAATAACAGATGAAAAAAATGCTTCTATGCGCATGCTTCCCTGTTGCTGGGGCGTGCGTGAGTCAGGCTGCGGAAGTTGCCGCCGCCGATTCTATTGATGTGAACCTCCGTGAAGTGGAGATAGTTGCCAACCGTGCGGGCGCGAATGCCCCGGTTGCGTTCACCAACATCCTCAAATCCGACATTGAGAAATCCAACACCGGGCGTGACATCCCCTACCTGTTAGGGCTCACCCCCTCGATGGTTTCCACCGGTGATGCCGGTGGAGGAATGGGCTACACCTACATGAGGGTGAGGGGCTCGGATGCATCGCGAATCAATGTCACCGCCAACGGCATTCCAATCAACGATGCCGAAAGCCACAGGGTGTACTGGGTGAACATGCCCGACCTTGCCTCGTCGGTGCGCGACATTCAGGTGCAGCGCGGTGTGGGCACTTCCACCAACGGAGCGGGAGCGTTCGGAGCAAGCGTCAACATGATTACCGATGCGCCCGACGATGACCCTTACGCCGAAGTGAGCGCCTCCTATGGCTCCTATAATTCAAACAAACAGACTCTTCGTGTGGGCTCGGGGCTGCTTTCCGACCGCTGGAGTGTGGATGCTCGATTGAGCCATCTCGGGTCTGACGGATATATCGACCGCGCTTTCTCAAAACTCTGGAGCTATTTCGGGCAGGTGGCCTACAACAACGGCGGCACATCGCTGCGCTTTGTGGCCTTCGGCGGTAAAGAGCAGACATATATGGCGTGGGATTATGCCTCGAAGGAGGAGATGGAGAAATATGGACGGCGCTACAATCCCTGTGGAAAATATGTGGCCTCCGACGGTTCGGTGGCGTTCTACGACGACCAGACCGACAATTTCGTGCAGCATCACTTTCAGTTGATTCTCAGCCAGCGTCTTTCGGCGGCTTGGCATCTTTCGGCGGCGCTTCACTACACCGACGACAACGGCTATTATTCTCAATATAAAACCGACCGCACATTGGTTGAATATGGTTTGCAGCCGTTCGTTCTTGCCGACGGAACGGAGGTTGAGACGAGCGACCTTGTGCGCCTGAAATATAACCGCAATCATTTCGGGGGAGGTCTGGTGTCGGTGCGCTATCTCAAAGGAGCCGTCGATGCAACGTTTGGGGGAGCAGTGAATCAGTTCCGAGGCAACCATTACGGCGAAATAGCCTGGTTGCGCAACTATGTGGGACCGATTGACCCGCGGCAGGAATATTATCGCAACCGCGGCGACAAGTTCGATGCCAATATCTATGCCCGCGCCAACGTTGCCCTTGGGCATGGACTCTCGGCGTTTGCCGACATGCAATATCGCCACATCCACTACACAATCACCGGCATCAGCGATAACTATGATTGGACAACCGGTGCGCTCACTCCGCTTGAGGTGTCGCAACGATATGATTTTTTCAATCCCAAACTCGGTGTGAACTGGACCACCGGCGGCCACCGTGCCTACTTTTCATGGAGCGTGGCCCACAAGGAGCCTGTGCGCGACAACTTCACCGATGGCGACCCCGGGCGTTACCCCACAGCCGAGCGGCTGTTTGACTACGAGGCCGGATATTTCTACAACGCCTCCCGCTGGAGCATTGGAGCTAACCTCTATTATATGGACTACAAAGACCAGCTCGTTACCACCGGGCAACTTTCCGACACGGGCAACGCACTCAGTGTGAACGTTCCCCACAGCTACCGCATGGGAATTGAGTTGCAGGGAGCTTGGCGCCCGGTGAAGTGGTTCGACTGGCAGCTCAATGCAACCCTGTCGCGCAACCGAATCAAGGATTTCGTAGAATATATCTACGAGGACGGATGGAAAAATCCCATCACAATCAACTGCGGCGATACTCCCATTGCCTTCTCTCCGTCGTTCACCCTCAACAATTCGTTTGGGTTCAACGCAGCCGGATTTGATGCGCAGCTTGTTTCGCATTATGTGTCGAAGCAATATCTCAACAACGCGCGCAGCGAGGAAACCGTGCTCGATGCCTACTTCGTCACCGACCTGCATGCCGGCTACACTTTCACCAAAATCGACTTCATGAAGAGTTTGCGCCTCGGGGTGTCGGTCTACAACCTTTTCAATGAAAAATATTGCAGCAACGGATATTCCGGTGCCGGCTACACCGTGAACTCCGACGGCACAAAAGAGATTTACCGCTATGCCGGCTATGCCGCGCAGGCTCCGATAAACGTGATGGCAACCGTAAGCATTAAATTCTGATGTTCGACACCATATTGCAGTTTCTCGGCCTCGCTGTGGGGCTTGTCTACCTCTACTATGAATATCATGCCAACTCAAAGGTGTGGATAGCGGGGCTTGTGATGCCACTCATTTCGATGTTCGTTTATTTCCGAAAGGGGCTTTATGCCGATTTCGGCATGAACATCTACTATCTGCTCATGGCCATTTACGGTTATCTGGCCTGGACCGGCAAACTCTCATTCCTCCGCGCTAAAAAGAGCGTCGGTGACGCAGCAGGGGAGGAGCCGGGGAGCGATAATTCCACCCGTTTGCGCATCCGTCACCTTCCACTGAAGGGCTATCTGCCGGTTGTGGGGGTAAGTGTTCTGATTTGGTGTGCGATAGCTATGTTTCTCATTGGTGTGACCGACAGCACCGTGCCTGTGGCCGATGCATTCACAACAGCCATGAGCATTGTGGGCACATGGATGCTTGCCCGCAAATATCTCGAACAATGGATAGTGTGGATTCTTGTCGACATTGTGTGCGTGGGGCTCTACATCTACAAAGAAATCTACCCCTACGCCACCCTCTACGCCATCTACACCATTGTGGCAATCTTCGGCTATCTCAAATGGAAGCGCCTGATGTACTCACAGACACCACCATATAAATAAAAAAATTGATTGTCGTCGCGACAACCAATCTTTGTTAACCTTAAATCTAATACCATGAAAAACACGTTGCAAAGTTAAGGCTTTGTGGCAACTGCTCCAAATGTTTTAGTGTGAAAATGACGGATGGTTAACATAGTTTTGCACTTTGTGATTGCGAAACGAGCGTATTTAAAGCATTATGTGCTGTGAATGCCGTTTATTCTTACTTTTTGCTCGTTCTTGTTGGTGAGTGACGCATGATGCTGTGTAGGCAACCTTCAGCACTGTTGTATGCTTATTTTACAATCGTTAACAATCGCATTTGTTAATCTAACTATCGGCTATTTTAAAAGAATGTATATCAGCTTGTTGTAGGGTCGCTACTTGTGGCGACCCTACATTGAAAATCACTGAATTGTGTTCGGAAAGATAGCAGAATAGTTACTTCCTAATCCGAAATCTGTGAAATCCGTGAAATCTGTGAGACAAAAAGCATTCTGCTAAAAGCGCATAAAAAAGAACCGCGCCATCGGTGAGGATGACGCGGCTTTAAGTTTATCTGCTCTGTTGAGCTGATTAGTTCTTTTTGCGGTTGCCGTAGCGGCTGAGGAACTTGTCCACGCGGCCTGCGGTGTCAACGAGCTTCTGCTTACCGGTGAAGAAGGGGTGAGAAGAGCTGGTGATTTCAAGCTTAACCAAAGGATAGGTAACGCCGTCGATTTCGATTGTCTCTTTGGCGGCTACGGTCGAGCGGGTGATGAAGATTTCTTCGTTCGACATGTCTTTGAAAACCACTTCACGGTAATTCGAGGGATGAAGATCTTTTTTCATTTTATTTTGACGGTTGTTTTGTTTTCAATTTACGGTTGGAAGCATCGCTGGTAGGGCGATTCGTGGTAATGGCCTGCAAATTTACGCATTTTTTGTGAATTGGCAAAGTTGTCGCAATAATCTTTTTCTGTTTTTTCCTCACCAACTCTTCCGACGGATAAACGGCTTACATCATTAACTCTATAGGCTTTTACACGGGAACTTGTGGTAAAAAGAAAATTGGGTGTGGGTTGATGGGTGATTTGCCCTAAACTTTGATGAGGTGCGCGTTGCTGTTGTGGGGCGGATTTGTTATCTTTGTTGTCTTGCTTAGGAAGATAATATGGATTTCAAATTAAATTCGCAATATAAGCCTACGGGCGACCAGCCGGAGGCGATTGCCCAGCTGTCGAAGGGGGTGCTCGACGGGGTGCCTGCCCAGACTCTGCTTGGCGTGACCGGCTCGGGCAAAACCTTCACTATGGCCAATGTCATAAAGGAGGTGAAGCGCCCCACGCTGATTCTCAGCCACAACAAAACGCTTGCCGCGCAGCTCTACAGCGAGTTCAAGCAGTTTTTTCCTGAGAACTCGGTGCAATATTTCGTGTCGTACTACGACTACTATCAGCCCGAGGCCTACATCCCGTCGGTCGACAAATATATCGAGAAAGATCTCATGATTAACGATGAGATTGAGAAACTGCGCCTTGCCACAACGTCGGCCCTCCTGTCGGGACGTCGCGATGTGGTGGTTGTCAGCTCGGTGTCGTGTCTGTTCGGTATGGGTAATCCCGAGGATTTCAATGCCAGCGTGATTGATGTGCATGTGGGGCAGAAGATTGCCCGAAATGCCTTTCTGCGCCGGCTTGCGCAATCGCTCTATGCCCGCAATGAGGTGGAGCTCAACCGCGGTAACTTCCGCGTGAAGGGGGACACGGTCGACATCCGTCTGGCCTACGAGGAGATAATTCTGCGCGTGGTGTTCTGGGGCGATGAAATTGAGTCGATTTCAACTCTCCACCCCCTCGACAATGTGCCCCTGGGGTCGCACGATATGTTCAAAATCTATCCTGCCAACCTTTTTGTCACCTCGCGCGAGCGTCAGGCATCGGCTTTGGCTCAGATGGAACTCGATCTCGGCGACCAGGTGGAGTTTTTCCGCAAAGAGGCACGCGAACTTGAGGCGCATCGCCTCTATGAGCGCACCACCTACGACATTGAGATGATTCGCGAGGTGGGTCACTGCCCGGGAATAGAGAACTACAGCCGCTATTTCGACGGACGTGAGCCGGGGATGCGCCCTTTCTGTCTGCTCGACTATTTCCCGAAAGACTATCTGACTATAATCGACGAGAGCCACGTGACTGTGCCGCAGATTCGCGCCATGTATGGCGGTGACCTCTCGCGCAAGGAGAATCTGGTGAACTACGGTTTCCGCCTGCAATCGGCTCTCGACAACCGTCCGCTCCGCTTCGAGGAATTCGAGCAGCTCTCGGGGCAGACCATTTATGTGAGCGCCACCCCTGCCGACTATGAGCTTGAAAAGAGCGAGGGTGTGGTGGCCGAGCAGGTTATCCGTCCCACCGGATTGCTCGACCCGATAATAAAGGTGCAGCCCTCCGAGCACCAGATCGACCACCTGCTTGAACAGATAGAGCAGCGGCGCGAGAAAGGGGAACGAGTGTTGGTCACCACGCTCACAAAGCGAATGGCCGAGGAGCTCAACGACTACATGCAGAAACTCCGCATAAAATCGGCCTACATCCATTCCGATGTCGACACGCTCGACCGCATCCGCATTCTCGATGACCTCCGGGCCGGAGTGTATGACGTGCTCATCGGCGTTAACCTCCTCCGCGAGGGGCTCGACCTCCCCGAGGTGTCGCTCGTGGCGATAATCGACGCCGACAAAGAGGGCTTTTTGCGCTCGCACCGTTCGCTCACCCAGACGGTGGGACGTGCCGCCCGAAACCTCAACGGCATGGTTATTATGTATGCCGACAAAATCACCGATTCGATGCGTTTGACCATTGAGGAGACTGAGCGCCGCCGAGCCAAACAGCTCGCCTACAACGAGGCTCACGGCATTACGCCTCAGGCAATCGTGAAGGCACGCAACCGCATCATCGGGCTCGATACCGAGGATGTGGCTCCGGCAGCCGGCAAGCGCGGAAAGGGTGGCGCACAGCGCGTGGCCGCCGCACCGCTTCCCTACGAGAGTGAATATGTGTCGAACGTCAATATCGCCGCCGACCCCGTGATACCCTACATGAGCGCATCGGAAATGCAACGCTCGATAACGCGCATGCGCTCGCAGATGGTGGCAGCCGCCAAGAACATGGAGTTCATGGAAGCCGCCCGCCTGCGCGACGAGATTGTGAAGATGGAGGAACTGTTGAAAAAACTGCAATGAGCAATTCGCAAAACGAACATAATGCTGCCCCCCGTCAGCAACGACGGCTCACCGACTGGCTCCCCACCTCGGTGAAGGAGATGAAACTGCGCGGGTGGGATGAGGTTGATGTGGTGATTTTTTCGGGGGATGCCTACGTAGACCACCCCTCGTTCGGTGCGGCCGTGATTGGGCGCACCCTCATGGAAATCGGTGGTTACCGCGTGGCGATAGTGCCGCAGCCCAACTGGCAGGACGACCTGCGCGATTTCCGAAAATTCGGCCGGCCGCGTCTGTTTTTCGGTGTTTCAGCCGGAGCGATGGACTCGATGGTCAACCACTACACCGCAGCGCGCCGCCGCCGCAGCGACGATGCCTACACCCCCGACGGGCGCCACGGAATGCGCCCCGACTATCCCACAATCGTCTATTCCAAAATCCTCAAGGAACTCTATCCCGATGTGCCGGTTATCGCCGGGGGAATAGAGGCTTCGTTGCGCCGCCACTCCCACTACGACTATTGGCAGGACCGCTTGCGCCCCTCCATCATGGCCGATGCTCCGGTCGACATGGTGATTTACGGAATGGGGGAGAAGCCTGTGCTTGAGGTTGCGCGCAGGCTCGATGCCGGAGAGCCGATAGGGGAGATTAACGACGTGCCGCAAACTGTGGTGTGGCAACCGCTCGCGGCATTGCCCGCGCAGGGAACGCCCGGCCACATCGTGCTGTCGTCGTTTGAGGAATGCTTGCGCGACAAACGTCTGCAATCGTCCAATTTCAAGGATATAGAGCAGCAGTCAAACCGTTTCGAAGGTGATGTGCTGTGGCAGCGTCACGGCAACCGCACCATCAAGGTCAACCCGATGTATCCCCCCATGACCTCGCAGGAAATCGACCGGTCGTTCGACATGGCCTACACCCGATTGCCCCATCCCCGCTACAACGGCAAGCGCATTCCGGCCTACGAAATGATTCGTCATTCGGTCAACATGCACAGGGGGTGTTTCGGCGGGTGCGCATTCTGCACAATCTCAGCCCATCAGGGAAAATTCATCGCGTCGCGCAGCAAGGAGTCAATCCTTCGCGAAGCGCGTGAGGTGACGCGCATGGACGATTTCAAAGGATACATCTCCGACCTCGGAGGCCCCTCGGCCAACATGTACCGTATGGGCGGGAAGAATCTCGACATCTGCCGCAAGTGTCTGCGTCCGAGCTGCCTGCATCCCAAGCCATGCGTCAATCTCAACAACAACCACGGGCCGTTGCTCGACATTTACCACGCTGTTGACGCGTTGCCGGGGGTGAAGAAATCGTTTATCGGGAGCGGTGTGCGCTACGACCTGTCGATGCACCGCAGCGGCGATGAGAAAATCGATGCCGTGAACCGCCTCTACAACGAGGAGCTGATTCGCGACCATGTTAGCGGGCGCCTTAAAGTGGCGCCTGAGCACACCGAGGATTCGGTGCTCAACATAATGCGCAAACCTTCGTTTGAGCTGTTCTACGATTTCAAAAAGATTTTCGACCGGGTGAACACCCGTTGCGGACTGCGCCAGCAGCTGATTCCCTATTTCATTTCGTCGCATCCGGGGTGCACTGAGATTGATATGGCCGAGCTCGCCATAAAGACACGCGACCTCGACTTCCACCTTGAGCAGGTGCAGGATTTCACACCCACGCCTATGACTGTGGCTACTGAAATCTACTATTCGGGCTATCATCCCTACACCGGTGAGAAGATATTCACAGCCATTACACCTGCCGAGAAGCTTGCCCAGCGGCAATATTTCTTTTGGTATGACCGCACTTATCAGGCAGGTATCACCGCGTCGCTCAACCGTTTGCACCGTCCCGATCTGTTGAAACGACTCTTCCCCGGTGGCATTGATTATCACCGCGCCGCCCGAGTTAATAATGCCGCCCACCCCGGGCATGCACCACGCTCCGGTGCTGCAGCTCACTCATCAGGTGATAAACGACCTCGCAAAGGTGAGCCGTCAGGCAACGGCACAAATAAGTCGCGGAAGCCGGCAGGCTCCCGCAAACCGCGTCGATAGGGTGATTGTCACACCGGAATAACCATCATCGGGATGTCGGCCCTGAACAGTATTTTGTGGGCGAGACTCGGATTGAACACCCGAGCGAACACGTTTTTGTGTTTGTTGGGGAGACAAATCATGTTGAACGGGGTTTCACCTGCAATGTTCTGCATGTCGTCGAAAACCGAGCGGGTGCCCACGCTTTTCACGGCAAAAGTGTAGCCGGGATAGTGTTCCTTGCAATATTCGAGCAGGTTCTGCTGCGCCTGCTGAGGGGGCGAGGGGCGCAAGCGGCGTGGCGGAATGTGTATCAGCGTCACGGAAAGCTTCATGTTGGGGAACATGCGGTAGAGCGCATCGAGCGCTAAAATATCCTGCTGGTCGAGGTTGCAGAAAAACGCCACATTCCGGAGATTTCTGAACAGAGTCTCGTCAACATTGTCGGGCACGGTGAATGCCGGCACGCGGCATCCGTCGAGAACCTCGGCCGTTACACTGCCAATCAATTCGGCCTCCTTTTTGTCGGCACCGCGTGTGCCCATCACAACCAGCGCAGGTTTCTTGTCGCGTGTATAGCTCAGAATCACCTCCTCGGGGAGCCCTTCACACACCGTTCCGCCGAAGCGCGACGCAGGGATTTCCCCCTGCTTGATGGCGTTTCTTATTTTGTCGGTGAAGCGCTTCATCTGCAGGTCGGCTTCAAGTTTGATGCGTTGGGTTGCCTCGATGTCGGCAAGTTCGTAATCGTAGGAGTCGGAAAGTTGAATCGGGTCGTTGTTTCCCGGGGTAATGAATGCATAGAGAAACTCAACCTCACACTTCAGCCCTGCGGCGAGTTGCATGGCAAGCATCGCAGCTTTGAGCGAGTGTTCCGAAAAATCGGTTGGAACGAGAATGGTTTCGCCGGCCACGCTTCCCGACGGAGGGAGCGCGAAAATCTCAACATTCTCAACAATGCGCAGAGCCAGTGCGAGGTCTGATTCGCGGATTCGTATTCTCACCCCTGCCGACACCTCGGGGAGTGACAGGTTAACGTTGTTGAGTTCCACGTAGATTCCCTCGCGCTCAAGAATTGATTTGAGGGTGAGGGCTTTTTCGTAGGTGTGGATGGCTATGGTTATCAGTCGGTCGGGTGTCATTTCCGTGTGGGTGAGTCATGTTACTTGGCGCCCGCGGGGGATTCAGCTTCATGTCGGGGCTGTAATCTCACGCGGGCGCGGTGTTCTTTTCTGTCGTTCAGCGGGGATTGCCCCGCCGTGGCGATTATGTTTTACTGTTCTTTTTTCTTTTCTTCCTCTTCGAGAATGGCAATTGCCTTGTCGTAGATGGTTGTGTCGTCAAGAACAACGATGCCGCCGTCGGGACCCGGCTCGATGTGCAGGCCGCAGTTTTTACCGAATTCGTAGTTTGAACCGCCGAAATAGTTGCGGACTGTCTGTACTGTGATATGGAGTTCGTCGGCGATTCTGTGGGTGGCACCGTCGGGCAAGCTGTCTTTGAGGCGACGAAGATCGTTGAATGAAATAGTCTTTGTCATAGTCGTGAGGTTTTATGGTTGTTGTATTGTTTTATGTGTAGGTTGTGAATTATCACGACCTAAATTTAAACGAAATGTATGACTTTTCCAAATTTAAATGATGTGTTTTATAACATCATTTTACCTCGATTCAGACTAAAATTAAGTATTTCAATCCCTTAAGCGCAATTTTAACTTGCGGGAACCGTCGGACTGTTGCCGTTGGCGGTTGTGAGGCGGGTGCAAGGCTGTGAAATATCGGTTGTATTGCTGCTTGTGCAAGCGTGGTGGAGCGGCGATGGTTACGTTGTTATCGTCGTCAGATTCGTTCCACATCGGTGGCTTTGATCCAGGCGCGTTCGTTTTGACCCACCTTGACCTCATACCACATCCCTTCGCCGGGTGTCATTACCGAGTCGACGACTTCAACTTTCGTGCCTTCATGAAGCAGGAAGGCTTCCTCGGCTTGCGTGCGGGCTTCGCGCGGAGTTGTCGACAGCTGTGCCGAGGGGGGCAGGATGATGGCGTGGGAATTGTCGGTGGTGCGGTTTGCCGCCGCGAACGAAACAATTATGGCAGCTGCGCAAAGCATGAACACCACAATACCTCCGAAGAAGCTTAATTTCTTCACAAACACAACGTTCGACAGAATGTAGGTGAATGCTGCCGCGATAAACAGCGCGAACAATGCTACGGCAATGCATGCCCATGTGTCGGCTTTGAAAAATCCGGTGATGGTGTTCCAAAGGGTGGTCATTATGGAACCCTCGTCGATCTGACGGTCGGTTATCTTTGATTTAACAAACTCGAGGTTGGCTTGCGCGTCGGCGTTGGTGGGGTCGAGTTTGAGGGCTCGCTCGTAGTTCACAATCGCTTTGCCGAGATTACCCTGACGGTAGTAGGCATTCCCGAGATTGTAGAAGATGGTGGTGGAGGTGCCGTCGGTTTTGATTGACTCGAGATAGAGCTGTTCGGCGAGAGTGAAGTTATCGGCGGCATAGGCCGAGTCGGCCATCTGAGCCGTGCGTCCCGGGGCGATTTCGGGTTGGGGGTCGGGGAGCTGTGACTCAGCGCCGGCACTCGCTTCCTGAACCTCCGGTTCCGATTGGAGAGCGGCAATAGAATCCTGTGCATGCGCGGTTGTGAAGCATGCCGATATGATGAGGATTATTGACAGTATCTTTTTCATATAATTGGGCTTATGAGCGTTTGGTGGATTTTTTGCATCGCAACACGGAGCTGTCAGCTGCGTGCTATTTTGCTTTTTTCCATATCGTTGATAACTTCAGTGGCGGCATTGTAGATAGCCTCAACCGACGAGTCGAGTCCCGAATCGGGGGTGTAGCGTGCCATTTCGCAATCGTCGAGAATGCCAATCACACGTTGGCTTACTTCGGGCGCAACGCCGCGTTGGGTGAGGGTATCGACGATGTTCTGACGTGTGAGCTGCGAAGCGGGGATGTTGAGCTTGTCGCTGAGGTAGCCCCACATCGCGCGCAGCAGTTCCTCGTAGAATTTCTCGCTTTGGTGAGCTTTCATGAATGAAGCGGCGGCTTTCAGGCGCTTGCGCGCAACCTTGTTGGCGCGTGATGTGCGGCGACCCGCAACATCGGCGTCGAGTTGAATGCGGCGGCGGTAGGCCCACAGTGCGATTCCCGATAAAACGAGCAGCAGGCCGAAAATGCTCCAGTACCACCAGAATCTGATGATGGGGGTGTGGTCGTGGCTCTGGGCCTTGTCACCGGTTTTGATGTGGAGAATGTCGGTGTTTTTGGCCTCGATGTCGCGTTGCTCGGCGCTTGTTGTGGTGCCTGAGCCTTTGGAAACTTTCACTGTGTAGCCGTTGGCGGTGAGGGTGACATATTGCTTTTTAGCGAGGTCGAAGTAGACAAATTCCTGTGCCGGAATTTTGAATTCACCCATGCTCTGGGGCACGAGGGTGTATTCGGTAGTGACAGTTCCGGTGAGGGTGTTACCGGCTATGCGGGTGTTCTCGTCGGTTTTGGGGGTGTATTGTTCAAACTCCGACGGGATTTCAGGTTTGGGCTCGTGGATGTATTTGATGTTGCCCGAGCCGGTGACGATGTAGCGGAGGGCAACAGCCTCACCTGTGCGCAGTTCGGTTGAACTGAGCTGACTTTCAAATTTATACTGGCCCACGGCGCCGGTGAATCCTGCGGGGCGGGGTTCGGGCAGGGGGGTGATGTTGACTGTTTGTGTGAAAGGTTGCAGATGAACTTCCTTCTCGATGGGACGGGCTGAAATGAAAAAGCCGTTCGACACACGTTCGAGCTGCACCACACTGAGGTCATATTTGCCCGAGTTGATTGTGAGTTTGCCCGATTTCTGCGGGAAGATGATGCACTTTTTCAGCACGGCGGTGATGTAGTTCTGCCCGTTGTAGTGCTCCACCTCGTTGAGCGATGCCTGTGTGTCGAGTTCGTCGATCAGGAAACCGTCGAATGTGGGGGGCGAGGTCATCATAAAGGAGTTGATGCGCTCGAATTTGGTGTAGAGCTTGAGAGTGCATTCAATGGCCTCTCCTTCGTAGGCGTGGCTCTTGTTGAGAATCACGCGCACAAAAATGTCGTTTTTCGAGATTTTTGCCTGCGAGTCCTGACTGTCGAGGTTGTCGACGCTCGGTTGACTGTAGTAGCCTCCGCCACCCTGCTGCGCTGCTGCGTTGCTGTCGGGGGGGAGGATTTTGAATGTGGCCTGTTTGGTCTGGTAGGTTTTTCCACCCGATGAAATTGTGGCGGGGGGGATGGTGTAGGTTCCATCTTTCTCGGCGCGGTAGGTGTAGGTGTAATCCTCGGTGGTGGTCGATGACTGTGAGCCGTTGATAATCTGCACCGACTGCATGGTGCTCACACCGGGGCGGGGTGAAAGCAGTTTGCACCCGCTGATGGCGGGTGCGTTAATGCCGCTGCCGTCGCCGTTGGTGAGACGGTAGGTGACGTAGAACACGTTGCCGGCAATCACATTTCGCGGAGGCACAACCTGAAATGAGGTCTGTGCAAACGCTGCGGCAACGGCGAATATTGCCAATATCGTGGATAACAGCTTTTTCATATATTCTTTTTTACCATAGGGGCAATGCTTCATCGGCTGGAAACCGAGATTTCGTGCCCGGCATAAATTTCAATAGTTGAATGCAAGGAGAAAGAGGAGCGTGTGGGGAACCTGGAGGTGAAGGGTTCGGGGGGCAGTTTTACCAGGGCTTGTCGGTGGTGCGGCGGTTGGAGCGCTTCTCCTCACCCTGCTTCATTAGCTCGACTTTCTGGCGTGTGCCGTTCTCCTTATCTTCCATAGCTTTGAGAATTTGCTGTGCACCGGCATCGCTAAGGCCACCTTGCTGCTGTTTCTGTTCCTGCTGCTTCTGTTGGTCCTGTTGATTTTGGTTCTGCTGGTTCTCCTGCTTATCCTGGTCCTTGTTCTGGTCCTGATCTTTGTTTTGATCCTGGTCCTGATTCTGGTTCTTATCTTGATTTTGTTGGTCTTGATTTTGATCTTGATTCTGGTCCTGGTTCTGTTGATCCTGGTTTTGATCTTGATTCTGATCCTGCTCCTGTTTCTTCAACTGGGCAAGCCGCAGGTTCTGTCGCGCCTCCTCGTCGGAAGGGTTGCGGCGAAGTGCGTTTTTGTAGTGTTCGATTGCCGCGGCATAATTCTCAGCTTTATAAGCCACGTTGCCACGGTCGTAGAACGCTTTTTCAGCCAGTTCGGGGTCGGCGGAAGCCTGCGCCACCTGCGCTAACATGGCGTCGGCGGTGCTGATGAGGGAGTCCCCTTTATTGGAGAGAGCCTCGCCGCGCTGTTTCAGATAGGCCGACGCGAGGTTGAACCGTGCGGTTGTGTTATCGGCATTTTCCTGAAGCGCCTTTTTATAGGCAATCTCAGCTTCGGCATAGCGCTGTTTGGCGTAAAGCTCGTTACCCTCTTTAATCGAGTTGCGTTCGAGCTTTGTTGATTGGCGCTTTGTGGCATTTTCGTCGCTTTTGCCGCATGCAGTGGCAAGCATTGCCGCAAGCGTGAGCAACGAAACACTTCTTATGATGTTGAACATGGGTTGAAATGTCATTTCTATTCCAATTTTCTCAATTATAACAATGTGGCCGGAATTTCCGTTTGTTGTGGGGTGGTGGCGTTCACTTCTTGGTGAAGAATGTGAATTGCTTGAGCCATCCGATTTTGCGCGGAAGAACGCACACATCGATAACCAGCAGAATCAATGCTATCCACACAAACACCGGGAATTGCTCGGCGCTTGATTTGTAGGATACATGCTGAAGGTCGGATTTCTTTATTTTGTCGAGTTGGTCGATGAGTTGGTCAACGGCCTTGTTGCCCGAACCGTTGATGTAGGTGCCTCCGCCGGCCGATGCTATCTCCTTGGCCATAGATTCGTTGAGATAGGTGGTTACGGGGGCGCCTGAGGCATCTTTCAGGAATTCGCCGTGGCGTGGGTCGATGGGGATGGGTGCCCCTTTCAGTGAACCTACGCCGATAACGTCAACTTCAATGCCGATGCTTTTGGCATATTGGGCCATCTCCACTGCGTCACCCTCATGATTCTCACCGTCGGTGATGACGATAATGGCTTTGTTTACCTCCGAATCGGGGGAGAAGGAGTTGAGCGACATGTTGATGGCGGTGCCGATGGCGGTGCCCTGTGTCTGAACCATGTCGGTTGAAATCTCGTCGAGATACATGCGTGCCGACATGAAATCGGTGGTAATAGGGAGCTGGGTGTAGGCCTCGCCCGCAAAAACAATCAGTCCCACTTTGTCGTTGTCGAGCTTGTCGATGAGACGGTTAAGAATGTATTTTGCGCGTTGCAGACGCGAAACGCCTCCGGGGTCGTCGGTCGAAGATGCGAGCATGGAGCGCGAAACGTCGAAGGCAATCATCACTTCAATGCCCGAGGTGTGCTCAACCTCCTCTTTTTCGCCTGCGCGCGGACGGGCTACCGCCACAATCAATGCAGCCAAAGCGAGAAGTTCGAGGGTAATCTTAACTGCCGGCATATATTTCGAGGCCTCGGGCATCAGATGCTCAAGGTTGGCTATTTTTCCATAGCGGCGCAACTTGGCTTTGCGGGCCATGCGTGCCCAGAGCCAGAGGGCAAACAGTGCCGGCACGAGCAGCAACAGATATAGAAGATGAGGATATGCGAAGTTCATTTATGTTTCTTTTTTAATTCAACGTGGCGTAGTGGGGTTGAACAGTGGGGTGTGTGCATCAGGGAATTGTGCGCAGCCATGTTTTGCGCAGAATCATTTCGAGGGTGAACAATCCCAGCGCGAGCAGCGCCCAGGGGAGGTAGTTATCTTCGGTGTGGGAGAAGTGGCGCACGTCGAGTTCCGTTTTCTCCAGTTTGTCGATTTCTTCAAAAATTTCCGAAAGCACTTTGTTTCCGGTGGCACGGAAGTATTTACCTCCTGTGATGTCGGCAATCTGCTTCAGAGTAGCTTCGTCGATAACAACAGGCATCGGCACATATTCAACTCGGCCAAACATGTTGATTTGCGGGTAGGGTGCAGTGCCGTTTGTGCCTATGCCGATGGTGTAGACCTTAATACCCATTTTATGGGCAATCTCGGCCGCGGTGAGGGGGGCAACGATACCGGTGTTGTTCGAGCCGTCGGTGAGCAGGATGATGCTCTTCGATTTCGCCTTACCATCCTTGATGCGGTTGATAGAAGTGGCGAGACCGTCGCCGATGGCGGTGCCATCCTCAAGCATTTCGCGGTTGAGGGCGTTGACGTAGTTGGTGAGTGCCGCGCGGTCGGTGGTCATGGGAACTCCGGTGAAGGCTTCACCGGCGAAAACAACCAATCCCATGTTGTCGCTTTCACGGCCGTTGATAAACTTGGCTGCTATTTTCTTGGCAGCTTCCAATCGGTCGGGCTTGAAGTCGCGGGCAAGCATACTCGATGATATGTCGAGGGCAATCACCATGTCGGTGCCTTCGGTGTGTGATGTGCGCCAGGCGTCGCGTGTTTGCGGGCGGGCAAGCACAATGATGAGGCAACCGATGGCCAGCAGGCGCAGCACAAAGAGACCGTGCATGGCATATTGCTTGAGAGGGCGCCCCATGCGGCTAAAGGGGCCGGTGGTGGAGATTCCCAACGAGGGGAATGCGGTGCGGTGTTTCCACACATACCACGCTATCAGTGGCAGATAGAGCAGAAACAACCATAATATGCCGGGATGAGCTAATTGCATCACTTATATTGTTCGTTTTTTTTATTGAAGTCGGACCTTAAAGGCTTTCGGGTGGATGGTCTTTTTAGTCGTTAGCCGTTTTCAGCTGTGAAAAATCAGGATTTCTTTTCGGGTGGAACTGCCCCCTCGGCGGTTTCCTCGGGGAGCGGTTGCGGACGTGTTTCCTCAACAAATTGCATGGCGTGCTGCCAGGAGCGCACGTTGTCGTCGGGGAGCGGACGCACTTTCGCAAACTTCACATAGTCGGCAATCTCCACAACTTTCTGCATGTAGCGGTGGGGGAGGCGTGTTTCCTCGTTGGCGGAGAGTGCTTTGAGGATCTGCGATGAGGTCATCTCCATCGCGTTGATGCCGAAGCGTTCCTGCAAGTAATCGCGCAGAATGTCGATAAGGCGGGTGTAATATTCCTTCTCCTGCCCCTTTTCCCAAAGCTGGGCATCTTTCAGGGCGTTCAGGCGGTCGAAAGCAATGACATCGGGCGGCAGACGCTTTTTCTGAGGCATGATTGCAATGTCGATTTTCTTGTTGGCCAGCAGATAGGCACATACGCCGCCAATGATTACGAGCAGACCGATGAGAATCCACACCCAATTGTCGGTGAGCCAATCGGGGAGGAAGTCATACCACTTTGTTTCAAAAGATGCGGGTTGTGCAAGGGGGTTGATATCCTCCATGCCGCTCACATCTACCGGGTTGACCTTCAGGGTGAGTGCGTTGGAGCGCAGTGTGTCGGGCCCGTTGACCATCAGGAACGGCGGAATTTCATAAACTCCCGAATCGAACGACTGGATTACCAGTGCGCGCTGCATCTCCACCAGCCCGTTGCCGAGGTCGGTGGTGTCGCCATACACCCAGTCTATTATCTCAACCTCAGCCGGGAATGCGGCTTTATCAACCGCTATGGTGGCCTGATTGTCGGCGCCGTCGATAATCTCAAGGCGAACCGCTGTTTGGTTGCCCATGATAATCTGCGATGAGTCGACCGATGCCTTTATCGACATGCGGGCTCCCGCAGCCGCCGGAGCACACGCCGCGGCTATTATAGCGGCGAGGAATGTGGTGAGAATATGTCGTGCTTTTTTTGTCATGATTTCCTTGTGATAAGGTGCCGGTGATGTGCCGGTTGAAAGTTACACGCGTTTTTTGAACAGACCCATCAGGGCGGTGACGTAGTCCTCGTCGGTAGCTACCGATGTTGAGGCTACCCGACAGCGTTTGAGGGTCTCCGACATGTTTTGCTGGCGTTCATACCACCATCGGCTGAATTCGTTGCGCACTTTCTTTGATGAAGTGTCAATCCATTGCTCGCGCCCCGTTTCAAGGTCGGCAACGCGCATGAGTCCCACATCGGGGAGTGCTGCATCGCGCTTGTCGTAAACCTGAATTCCGTAGACGGCATGCTTGTTGGAGGCGATGGAGAGGGCGGTGCGGTAGTCTTTCTCGTCGATGAAGTCGGAGATAAGGAATGTGGTGCAACGTTTCTTCAATGCGTCGGCGAAGTAGCGGAGCACCATGCCGATGTCGGTGCCTTTGCTTTCGGGGGTGAAGTCGATGAGTTCGCGGATGATGAAAAGGATGTGCTTGCGACCTTTTTTCGGCGGGATGAATTTCTCGATTTTGTCGGAAAAGAAGATTACGCCGATTTTGTCGTTGTTCTGGATGGCCGAGAATGCGAGCGTGGCGGCAATTTCGGCAATCATCTCACGTTTTTCCTCACCTACGGCTCCGAACAGACGCGAGCCGCTCACGTCGACGAGCAGCATCACGGTGAGTTCGCGTTCTTCCTCAAACACCTTTACGAACGGGCGGTTGTGGCGGGCGGTCACATTCCAGTCGATGTCGCGGATGTCGTCGCCATATTGGTACTCGCGCACCTCGGAGAAGGTCATACCCCTCCCCTTGAAGGCGGAGTGATATTCGCCTGCAAAAATGTTTTGCGACAGACCGCGGGTTTTTATTTCAATGCGCCTGACTTTCTTTAGAAGTTCGTTGGCATCCATGGGCTTTTCTATGTGTTTCTACGAGGGGTTGTTGTGGAGAGAGTGATGTCGGCAAGGGTTGAAGCGCCTTTATCAGGGCACTTCAACCTTGTCGAGAATTTCAGAGATGATTTCGTCGGCGGTGATGTTATTGGCCTCGGCTTCGTAGGTGAGACCGATGCGGTGACGGAGCACGTCGTGGCAAACGGCGCGCACATCCTCGGGAATCACATAGCCGCGCTGACGCAGGAATGCGTAGGAGCGGGCGGCACGCGCCAGCGAGATTGACGCACGGGGCGAAGCACCGAAAGCGATGATGCTGCCGAGGTCGTTGAGCCCGTATTCGGCGGGGAAACGGGTAGCAAACACAATGTCGACGATGTAGCGCTCGATTTTTTCGTCGATGTAGATTTTCTCAACGATTTTCTGCGCCTCAACGATTTCCTGCGGTTTCAGCAGGGGAACAATGTGCTTTTTCTCGTTGGTGATGTTCTGGCGGATGATGAGTTTTTCCTCTTCACGCGAGGGGTAGCCGATGACAACCTTGAGGAGGAAACGGTCAACCTGAGCCTCGGGGAGGGGATAGGTGCCTTCCTGCTCGATGGGGTTCTGGGTTGCCATAACCAGGAACGGCTCGTCGAGGGGGAATGTGCTGTCGCCGATGGTTACCTGACGCTCCTGCATGGCTTCGAGAAGCGCCGACTGAACTTTGGCAGGAGCACGGTTGATTTCGTCGGCAAGCACGAAGTTGGCGAACACCGGACCTTTTTTCACTTGGAACTGCTCGTTCTTCACGCTGTAGACCATCGTACCGATAACATCGGCAGGGAGAAGGTCGGGGGTAAACTGGATGCGGCTGTATTTGGCGTCGATAAGTTGCGCAAGGGTTTTGATGGCAAGGGTTTTTGCCAGACCGGGCACACCTTCCAGAAGCACATGGCCATTGGAGAGCAGTGCAATCAGCAGCGATTCAACGAGGTGTTTCTGGCCCACGATTGTCTGGTCCATACCTCGGGTGATGAGGTTTACAAAATCGTTTTTGCTGGCCACGAGGTCATTTAACTCTCGGATATTAACCGGTTCACTCATAGGGGTAAGTTCAATTATGTTGTTTTATTTTTTGTTTCTCAGAGTGCGGGCAAACGCCGCTTTCAGTTCCGGCTCCTTTCTGTTGACAGGAGCGACGGATAACCGAAACCGACATGTGCAGGCTTTTCAGATGCAAAAATAAAGAATTGAACCGCTAAAGTGTGAAAAGAGAGTGTTAATTTTATCTATTAAGAGTTTACCTCTATTAAGATTTAATTATTTTTCAGGATAACCGGCTGTTCAAATTAAATTGCAGCATAAATCACCGCTAAATAATCGGGCTAATCACTTGTAATTGCGGGTAAAACACCCGTTGACCGCCCTCAACTGCGCTCTCAGTGGCTGAGGATTTTGGCTGCGAGCTGTTCGGCTGCTTCCTCGCTTTTGGGATCGCCGGGCTTGATGTCATATTTCTCGGCGGGGGGAATCACCACCACGGTATTGGCCGCAATTCTATCGGGGTCGGTGAGCTTATCGCTGTTTTCCAGATAAATGTAGACCCAGAACTTCTTCTTCCCGTAATACTGTTGCGCCATAGTGGTGAGAAAACGGTTGCTTCTTACGGTGTCGGTCACAATCTTGTTTTGGGCAACGGGTTCGGCCTTTGGGGCTGCTGTGGTAGCCACGGGCGCTGCTGATTCGGTCGCCGGCTCGGTGTCAGCTGCGGCGTTTTCCGCGTCGGGGGAAGCTTCGGCTTGCTCAACTCTTTGAGCCTCTGTCGAATCGGGTTCTTTCACCTGATGATAAACCTGCACATCATCGGCTGAAATACTAACGTTTTTCACGCCGGTGAGGTTTAGTTTGTCGTAGGCAAAATAACCTATGGCTATTCCGGCAACAAGTGCCACCAATCCGGTGAGAAGATGGTGCAGCAAATTGTGAGAGCGGTCAACAACCTCCACCACACGCTCTTTCTCAATGATTTTTTCATGAGGGGCAGGCATGGAAGCCGGTTTGATTTCGGGTGCGGCCTGAGTTGCATTTTCAATTGCCGGAGCTTTCTTTTGAGGAATTGCCGGTGGAACAGGTTCGGTTTTCTGCGGCTCAGGTTCGGGCTTATCCATAACGGGTTGAACAGGCTCAGGTGCAGGCTCTATTTCCGGCTCTGAATTAGTCTGTTCAGGTGTAAAATCGGCATCGGTAGTTTTTTCAGCAGGCACATCGTCGGCAGTCGGTTCCGATGTAATCGGCTCTTCCTCATCCCCGTGGTTATCCGATGCAGGCTCAGGTTGGGGTATTTCCTCTGCGTCTGTGGCAACTTCGTTGTCGGCAATCTCTTCGTTTTCGGGTACAACCGTTTCGATTGCAGCGGCGGCAAGCATGTCGCCTGTCACGGCATCATCAAGTTCAACCGGCTCAAACATGGCGAATGGTGCGTTCACAGCGCTTGCCAATGATTGGTCGGGAGCAAATTCAACCGATTTAACTCCACCCATTTCAATGGCACGGAAAGTGCCGAGACCGCGCACAACGATGCTTCCTCGGTCGGTGAGTGCCTGGCTCACAAGCGCTGAAAACTCCGATAGAAAACTCTGTGCCATAGCCGATGAGCATCCGCTCAACTCGCAAAGGCGTTCAATGATAGCCGGTAGTGGGAGGGTGTTCATCGCAATGGTTCGTTAAGTTTCTTTTTCATCATTCCCCCGGGGGTAAACACCACCTCAATTGAGGGGGGCAGTAGCATGCGGCAACCCGCTGCGAGGTCGTTGACAATCTCCTCGTCATGCTTCACCCCTTCAAACGAGCCGAAGCCGGGAATGGCAACGCGGTTGGTGGCTGCGCATTCCTCGCGCACTATGGTGGCGAATGTTTCCAGCAGATTCGACGCCTTGGCCGGGTCGCAACCGAGTCGGGCGGCCAAATCGGAGGTGAATGTCTTGTGGTCCATGAGGAAATGTGAAGGTGTGAATGGGTTTCTGCACGTTGCAGGGGCTTTCCATTCACAAAAGTACGGAATTTAGAGCGTGTTTAAAAAAGTAAGCCACGAAATTTATCGCGCCAACGGGCAATTTACACCACTTATTTATCTTTTACCTTTTGATTTGCGGTGTGTTTCCTTGAGGTCGCAAGGGGTGGCGCATCCCGAGCATCCGCAACCGCAGTTGCACGAATCATCATCCTTTGCGTGCTTCATCGCACGGTTGAACCGCACGATTTTGCGCACCACCGTGATTGCCACAATGATAAGAATCGCAGCAACCGTGGCCCACTGCAGCCAGTCGTTGAATGTGAGAGATGCTTGAATCATGATTGCTTTTCAGTTCCGTTTTTGAACGTCTTTTTTATGGAGGCGGCAAGTTTGGCCGGTGTGAGTTCGGCGGCATATTCGTCGAAATTGAGGCGCAGCGGGCATCCGGCTCTGAATTCCGAACAACCGTAGGCGGTTTTCCCTTTCAACAGATGCCCTTTGCCACAAATCGGACACGCAATTTCTTCGAGCGACTTTATCGACGGTTTGCGTTTGGCGGGCGCCTTTTTCGGTTTTTCGGCAGAATCGGCACCACTGTTTTCTTTGGCCGATTTTTTTTCGCTGTCGGTGTTATCATCGGCAACCTCGATTTTCTTCATCGAGTTGTCGGAGAGCACGTTGATTACGATTGTTGAAATCTGGGCTTTCAACTCGTCGATGAAGGTGGTGGCGCTATATTCCCCGCGCTCGATGCGGCGCAGCTTGTTTTCCCATATTCCGGTTAGTTTGGCGCTTTTCAGCAGCTCCTCGTTGATGGTGGCGATGAGGTCGATGCCGGCTTGGGTCACCATTATGTTTTTTCGTTGCCTGTAGAGGTAGCGGCGTTTGAATAGGGTCTCGATTATGGCAGCGCGGGTTGAGGGGCGGCCGATGCCGTTCTCTTTCATGGCATCGCGAAGCTCCTCGTCGTCGATGTTTTTACCGGCGGTTTCCATAGCGCGCAGCAGTGTGCCTTCGGTGTAGTATTTCGGCGGCTGTGTGGTCTTTTTCAAAACCGAGGGCTCATGTGGGCCGCTTTCACCTTTTGTGAAGGGTGGGAGGAGGCGGTCGTCGGATGCTGCGTCGGCTTCGTTTTCGTTTTTGTCAGCACCTGCGCTTTTCGAGTCTTTTTCAAAAATTGTGCGCCAACCCGGCTCGGTGATAACCTTTCCGGTTGCTTTGAAATTGACCTCCCCGGCGTGCCCCGTCACGGTGGTTGACATAAACACGCAGTCGGGGTAGAATGCCGCGATGAAACGTTGGGCTATGAGGTGGTAGAGCAACCGCTCGTTCCCTTGCAACGACGATGGCGACTGCCCCGTGGGGATTATGGCATGGTGGTCGGTGACTTTCGAGTTGTCGAACACCTTTTTGCTTTTCGGCAGTTTTGCCTGTGCAAGGAGGGGAGCGGTGAGTGGCGCGTACGGGGTCATCTGACGCAAAATGCCGGGCACTTTGGGGTAGATGTCCTCGCTCAGATATGTGGTATCGACGCGGGGATAGGTGGTAACTTTCTTTTCATAAAGCGATTGGATGAGGCGCAACGTTTCATCGGCCGTCCATCCCCAGCGTTTGTTACATTCAACCTGCAGCGATGTGAGGTCGAACAGGCGCGGGGGCGCTTCTTTCCCCTTCTTTTCGGTTACGTCGGTGATTTCAAACGGCAGAGATTTAATTTTCTCTACCTGCTCCATCGCCTTTTCTTCATTGTTGAAACGGCCTGAGGTGGCATTGAAGGTTACGCCGCGGTAGAGTGTTTTCAGCTCCCAGAAATCCTCGGGCTTGAAATTGGCGATTTCAAAATGTCGCTGCACCAAAAGCGCCAGAGTGGGGGTTTGCACTCTGCCAACCGACAGCACTTTCCCCTCCTCACCATATTTGAGCGAATAAAGCCGGGTGGCGTTCATGCCAAGAATCCAGTCGCCGATTGCACGCGACAGGCCGGCGTGGTAGAGCTTGTCGAAATCGGCCGAGGGGCGCAACTCCCTGAAACCCTCGCGGATGGACTCGTCGGTAAGCGATGAAATCCACAACCGCTTCACCGGGCATTTTATTTCGGCTTTCTGCATCACCCACCGTTGAATCAATTCACCCTCCTGGCCGGCATCACCGCAGTTTATAACCTCGTCGGCTTCGGAAATCAGTTGCTTGATAACTGAAAACTGCCGTTCGTAGTTTTCTACCGGTATAAGCTTTATGCCGAATTTCGGCGGCAGCATGGGGAGCGACCCGAGCGACCATCGTTTCCAATAGTCGGTGTAATCGGCCGGCTCCTTGAGTGTGCACAAGTGGCCGTAGGTCCATGTCACGCGGTAGTTGTTACCTTCATAGTAGCCATCGCGTTTGACGTCGGCTCCAAGCACGGCTGCAATGTCGCGGGCAACGCTCGGTTTCTCGGTAACACATACTATCATAATGACGTGGGACTTTTACAGGTTGATTGATTCCCTCCTCGCCGGAGGAGGGGGGTGGATGAATTTTAATACACAACTCCACACTCCCGCTTGCTGGCGGGAGGCGGAGTCTCATGATGGGGTAAATGCTTAAAGGCGTGTTACTGACGCGCGGGGGCGGTAATGTCGCCGGCGTCGGTGTGGAACACGAGTTTGGCGGTTTTGGGAAGAGCGCCGCTGAAGGGGAAGTCGATTTCCACAGTCTGCACGCCGCTATCCTCAAACTGGAATGCGCGCTCAAAATCGATGCCGTCGATGTCGGTTGCTTTCACGAGTTTAGAACCGATAACGAGGTCAACACCGTTGATGCATTGCGAAGTGTGGGGAATACCAACCAGAACGGCCGAAATGCGGATGCCGTTGTCGGTTTTAGTCGTTTTGTCGGGGATGATATTCATTTCAGCATCGGCCTGATTTACCTGTGCCGACATTTGGAATGAGCCGGCTACGGGAGCAAGCGATGCGCAGAGCAGCAGTGCTGCAAATTTGAGTGCTTTCATTTTATGGATGTTGATAGATGTTTTTAGTTGTATGGCGGTTGGCCGCAAGTTTCACCGAAACGGCCGGTGACAATTTGATGCCCGGTTTATCGTCCGGCTGTAAACTTTAGATGGCGCTTGCGACGGATGGTTTAACTGAGGGTTGTTTTAGCTTCGTTCCACGCGGCTTCCATCTCGGCGAGGGTCATATCCTTGAGATTTTTTCCGGCTTCCTTGGCTTTTGCTTCGATGTGGTTGAAGCGGGCGATAAATTTTTTGTTGGTGCGCTCAAGCGCGTTGTCGGGATGGATGTCGTAGAGGCGGGCGGCATTTACGAGCGAGAAGAGCACATCGCCCATCTCCTCCTCCATGCGAAGTTTTTGCTCGTTGGTGAGCTCATCTTTCCCGTTGAAGTTGGCAGCCTCGGCCGAGAACTCGCCGATTTCCTCCTTCACCTTATCCCACACCTGCTGCGGTTGTTCCCAGTCGAAACCTGCGTTGGCTGCTTTCTGCTGAATGCGGTAGGCTTTGATGAGCGAGGGGAGTGCCGATGGCACGCCGGCGAGAATGCTGCGGTTGCCATCTTTTTCTTTTAGTTTGAGCTGCTCCCAGTTCTCCTCAACCTGATGTGAGGTGTCGGCCTCTACGTGCCCGTAGACGTGGGGGTGACGGTAGATGAGCTTCTGTGTGAGTGCGTCGGCAACGCCAACGATGTCGAACGCTTCTTTCTCCTCACCGATTTTGGCGTAGAAAAGAATGTGGAGAAGCACGTCGCCGAGCTCCTTTTTTATTTCGTTGTTATCCTCTTTGATGAGGGCGTCGCACAGTTCAAACACCTCCTCCACGGTGTTGGCGCGGAGACTTTCGTTGGTTTGCTTGGCATCCCAGGGGCATTTCACGCGCAGGGTGTCGAGCACGTCGATTACCCTTCCGAGGGCTTCGATTTTTTCTGCTCTTGTATGTTGTTGCATTGCTGTAGTTGTTTGTTCTTTAGCGGTTATTCGTAGCGTTCCATGCCGGTGTTGAGCCATTCAACAAAGGCGGTTACATTTTCGTCGTAGTAGGTGGGTGTGACGAGGGCTTTCCCGTCGTTGTCGAGAATAATGTAGTAGGGCTGCGAGTTTGCCGCGAATTTCACGCGCTGCAGATAGCTCCATTTCTCACCCACGGTTTCGAGTTTCAGCGGTTTTCCGTTCTCCTCAACTGTCATTGGCGTGGAGAGAGGAGTTTTGTCGTCGACCATCAGTTTGATGAGCACGAAGTTCTCCTTGATGATTGATGTCACAACGGGTGTGTCGAACACGGCGCCCTCCATTTTGCGGCAGTTGACGCATCCGTAGCCAGAGAAATCAATCAGCACCGGGCGGTGGTTGTCGGCAGCGTAGCGCATTCCCTCGTCGTAATCATCAAATTCCTCGAATTGCCCTCCTGTGTAGAGGCTGAAATCCTGGGTGAACAGCGGGGGGACAAATGCGCTCACACCTTTGAGAGGTGCGCCCCACAATCCGGGGATAAGGTAGAGTGCGAAGGCAAACGATGCCGTTGAGAGGAAGAATCGGGGAATCCCCACATGGTCGAGGGGTGAATCGTGACTGAAACGGATTTTTCCGATGAGGTAGGCTCCGAGCATGGCGAAAATAACCACCCACAGGCAAATGAATATCTCACGGTCGAGAATTCCCCACCCGTAGGCGAGGTCGGCCACAGAGAGGAATTTGAGTGAGAGCGCAAGTTCGAGAAAGCCGAGCACAACTTTCACCGAGTTGAGCCAACCACCCGAGCGGGGCATCTCTTTAAGCCACGACGGGAACACCGCGAAGAGTGAGAAGGGGAGTGCCAAGGCTACGGCAAAGCCACCCATCCCCACGGCTGGGCCGATGAGGTTGCCCATAGTGGCGGCCTCAACAAGGAGTGTGCCGATTATGGGACCGGTGCACGAGAACGACACGAGCGCCAGTGTGAAAGCCATGAAGAAGATGCTTATAAGGCCGGTGGCGCGTTCGGCGCGGGCATCAACCGAATTCGACCACTTCGAGGGGAGGGTAATGTCGAATCCGCCGAAGAATGAAATAGCGAAGATTACAAGCAGCAGGAAGAATGCAAGGTTGAACCACGCGTTGGTGGAGAGCTCATTGAGTTTTCCGGCTCCGAAAATGGCTGTGATTGCCAACCCGAGCGAGAGGTAAATCACAATGATGCTGATGCCATAGATGAGGGCATCGCCGATCGACTTGCGCCGGTTGCCGCTTTTCTTTAGGAAGAAGCTTACGGTCATCGGAATCATCGGCCACACACAGGGGGTGAGGAGCGCGAGCAATCCACCTCCGAAGCCCCACAGGAAAATCACCCACAGCGAGCTGTTTCCGTCGGCGGGCGAAACGGGGAGGTCGCTTTCCTCTATCTCAACGGGTGCCCACCAGTCGGTTGCATCAGCGTGTGCCTGATTGCCGGGCTTTGCTACCGGAGTTTCTTCAACTTCGGGAGTTTCAACTACCGGAGCGGGGGCACCGGTTCCAACAGTTACGTTAAACGGTATTTTTTGCGGACTTATGCAGGTTTTATCGTTGCAACCTTGGAAACGGATGGTGCCTGAGAGTTCATGCGATTTACCGTCGGCGATGGCGATTGTCTGGGTGAATGCCACATCGGAGTCCCACCAGTTGAGTTTTAAGGCGAAAATTTCGTCGTACTTCTCGAGCGGTGCTCGCGACGGGGTGATGGCTGAGGCGGTCAACCCCTCGGGCAGGTCAAGGTTAATTGTTGTTGCGTTAGGGCCGTCTTTCGGGAGGGTGAATCCGTAGAGGTGCCACCCTTTCTCAATTTTTGCCGAATAACGCAGGGTAGCTTCCGATTCGGTGTTGTTCTCAACGGTCACATCCCACACGATGGGGGAGAGTGTTTGGGCTGTGGCGGATAAAATGGCGCACAGCGCGCTTAGGATTATGGCGAATGTATGTTTTCTCATTTCTTGGCGGGGAGAATCTTCAGGTTGAAGTTTTTGGTTTTAGGGGGGAGACATGTTTGGTCGTTGCATCCCATGTAGGTCACGGAGCAGGTGATGTTGCTGACGTTTCCGGCTGTGGGGTCGAGCTTGAAGCGTTGGGTGAACACAACTTTCCCTTCCCAATATTTCACCTCGGCATTGAACATGCTGTCGAGCTTTTTCAACGGAGCGCGGTCGGAGGATAGTTTGCCGTCGAGACTCCACCCTTTGGTAACATTGAATGAGAATGTGGTGGGCTTGGGTCCACCTTCGGGCATTTCAGAGCCATAGAGATGCCACCCTTCGCCCATTGTTGCGGTGAGGGTGATGACACCTTCGTTTTCACCGGTGAGGCGGGCGGTGCCTCGCCAGGAAATGGACGGTGCTTCGTCTTGGGCTCCGCCACCCAAAGGCATCTGAGCCGACGCGGGCAACGCCGAGGAAAACATCACGATTGCTGCGAGTGCCGTAACTATGTTAAGTGTTATTTTTTTTATGGTCATTTGATGATGTAATAATGTGTTGTTGAACATGCAAATTTACAAAAAAACGGCGAACAATGAAATTCAAGCTGCCCCAACGCTCGCTTTTTTACAGCTTTTATTACTGAGTTGTAAGCGCTTATGACAAATAGTGTTGATAATTCAAAAAAAAAGAGTAAATTTGCGTGAGAATTGTGGCCGGCTCACGGTGAATTTTGTCGCTGTTGCGCTCCGGGCTGCCTTTCATAGAAAGATAAAAACTTCCAAACCATTAATAAATATTCGGTTATGGCAACTAAGAAGCTCAAAATTAGAGACTTGACATTGCGTGACGGTCAGCAGTCGCTGTTCGCCACACGTTTGAAACAGCAGGATATCGATCCGCTGCTTCCCCTGTATAAAGATGCCGGATTCTACATCATGGAGGTGTGGGGTGGCGCAGTGCCCGACTCGGTAATGCGTTACCTCGATGAATCTCCCTGGGTTCGTCTGCGCACAATCAGCGAGGCCATCGGTGGCAAATCGCTCCTTTCGGCCCTTTCGCGCGGCCGCAACCTTTTCGGCTATGTTCCTTACCCCGATTCAGTGCTCGAAGGTTTCTATAAGGAAGCTATCAAGAACGGCCTGAATGTGATGCGCATCTTCGACGCGCTCAACGACATTGACAACGTGAAGGAATCAATCCGCCTTATCAACGAGCTTGGCGGTATCGCCGATGCGGCAGTTTGCTACACCGTCGATCCCAAAGATGCCGAGGAGGCAGCTCCCGTTAAGAAAGGTTTCTTCGCATCGCTGTTCGGCAAAAAGGAAACCAAGCCCGAGGTTAAGAAAATCTTCACCGATGAATATTTCGTGAACAAGGCTGTTGAGATGGAACGCCTCGGTGCGAAAATCATCACCCTTAAAGATATGGCAGGTCTGGTTAATCCCCTCCGCGCCGCTTCTATCATCGGCAAGCTCAAACAGGCTGTTAAGGTGCCCGTTGACTTCCACACTCACTGTACTCCCGGCTACGGTCTGGCCTCATCGCTCATGGCAATCATGAATGGTGTTGACATTCTCGACACAAACATCTGGTGGTTCGGCGAAGGTTCAGCCGCTCCCGCAATCGAGCTGGTCTACATCTTCTGTAAGAAACTCGGTGTTGAAATCGAGGCCGACATGGAGAAGGTTGGCGAAATCCGCGAGCGTCTCGAAGGTATCCGCCGCAATCTTGCCGATTTCGACCTCAACAAGGATCACTTCCCCAAACGCTTCGACCCGCTCAAAGACACACTCCCCGCCGAAGTCGACGCTATGTTCGACAAAGCGATTGCTGCCGCAAAGGCCGGTGACGAAGAGGAACTGCTCCGCAACTGCCACGCTATCGAAGCTCACTTCGGATTCCCCAAACCCAACTTGCTCGTCAAGGAAGCTGAGGTTCCCGGTGGTATGTACTCCAATATGGTTGCACAGCTCAAGGCACTCAACTCGTCGGATCTGCTCGACGATGCCATGAAGCTCATCCCCAAGGTTCGCCGCGATGCAGGTTTGGTACCCCTCGTAACTCCCACCAGCCAGATTGTGGGTGCTCAGGCGGTTAACCTCGCTATCGACCGCAAGAAAGGTAACCCCGACTACACCAACGCCTCCAACCAGTTCATCTCGCTTGTGAAGGGTGAATACGGTCACACTCCCGCTCCCATCGACCCCGCTTTCCGCGAAAAAATCACCGGCGATGCTGTTGAGCACCCCTACGACGTGTCGAAATATCGCAAGCCCGAAATTCCCACAGTTGCCGAACTCGGCGGTGTTAAACTTGCCACCAACACTGAGGAAGAACTTCTCATGGAACTCCTTCCCAACGTTGCCAACAAGTTCCTGCGCAACCGTCGCGAAGAGGAATATGCCGCCAAGCAGCCCAAAGAGGCTCCCAAGGCCGCTGAGCCCGCAGCCCCCAAAGCAGCCGAGGTTGCTCAAGAGCCTATCACCGGCGAAGTGTTCCGCGCTCCGATGGGTGGCCGCATCATCGACATCCACGTGAAGGCCGGCGATAAAGTGAAGAAAGGCCAGGTTATGATGGTTTATGAGGCAATGAAGATGGAGAACGACCTTGAGGCTGAACGCGACCTCACTGTTAAGCGTGTGTTCGTAACCACCGACGAAGTTATCGGCACCGATGCTCCCCTCATCGAATTCGAATAAATCCACCGGCGAGCGGTTGCCGCTCCCGCCATGGCTGTCACCAGCCCCGTAAAAAACATCACCTCTGCTCGCAGGGGTGATGTTTTTTTGATTGTTTCCTATGCACGGCCACCTTACGAACGTAGAGCCGCCATATATGGCGGCTTGTAATATGCTGCTCCTCGACAATGTTCAATTGTTGATGCTGCCAGTTGTTTGGTCGTGTTAATCAGTGAAATCTGTGTAATCTGTGAGCGTTCTCTCGGCAATGGACATACGGTTCGGTGAAGCTACAAGCCGCCATATATGGCGGCTCTACGTGGAGGTACGCTTAAATACAAAAACCGGTTGTGTCGATTTCGACACAACCGGTTTTCTTTCTGAGCCGCGAGTGGGACTCGAACCCACGACCTTTTCGTTACGAATGAAATGCTCTACCAACTGAGCTATTGCGGCTTATGCAAATCAATGGGAGGTGGCCCAGTTGATTTTGCAGGTGCAAAGTTACAAAATTCTTGTCACTTTGTCAATGCGCATGGCGCTATTTCGCATGCTTTTTAAGCAGTTTCTTAGTTCAGGGTCTGTTTTGCGAAGGTGAGTTTCACTGTTGCCTCATCAAGATTGAGTTTCACCATTGTGGGCGCACCGATATAGGGGTCGATGGAGCTTACATAGGTGGTTGACCCGTAGTAGCTTGAGCTGTTTACTTCCGACTCAACCGTAACCGGGGTGAGGGTGAATGTGTAGTCCTCTTCGGTTACGTTGGTTTTCTTCAGCATGTCGATGAGATAGTTGCGCATGCCTGTGAACCGGTAGCGGTGATTGGTGGAATCGTATGTGGCATAGAATGATGTCACATTATCGGTGAGTTCATTGCGCAGGAAGAAATCATCTTTTTTGCTCGATTGGATGAGCAGAAGGTTTTCGGGAGGATCGATGCCGTAGTCGTTTTTAATAGCTTCGGCCGGAATCTCGAATGTGAGTGTGTTTACAACTGCAAGCGAACCGCTGTTGGAGTTGTAGTAGTCAATCAGTTCTTCAATGGGGAACTTGATTTCGATGTCGCGTCCCACAGGGGCTACAATAATCTGTTCTCCGTCGTCGATGCGTGTCTGCAACTCGTTGGAAATTGTGTAGTCGAGATGGTTGTTGAGCACGATTTCTGGGGTCACGGCATAGTAGTTACCTTCATGGCGGGTAATGGTTTCCTCTCCGTCGCTGTCGGTTGAGGTGGTGTGGTAGTACATGCGCATGATTGTTGAGCTGATTTCAACAACGCGCCCGTTGCCGTAGGAGTTCTTCACATAGATGCCGGGGAAATATTCGGCAAATGTGGTGGGGAACATGTAGGCTTCGGGATTGGTTTGATAGAGGTTGAAAAGCTCAACTGCAAGTGATTTGGGCATCATTACGTCAATCACGCGGTAGGTGAGAGCCTGAATGGAGTCGTTGGCACCCTGAGCGTTGCAGGCATAAATTTTTGAAGCAAGGAGGTCGGAGGGATTGTAGTATTTTTCGGGCGACTCGTTGCTGTAGATTGTTGCGGGGAGGATTTTGTTAAGTCGATAGACCTCCAGACCCATCGGGGCGAGTGAATCGCCTACGTAGGAGCCGTTGGGAACAAAGAGGAGCAGTTTAAGCGAGTCGATGTTCTCGGCTGTAATGTTCGACGACATTTTCGACGACGGCATGAACTGTGTCATGAAATCGGATGAGAATGTGCCGTAGCCTTTGGCGTTGATGCGCCCTAACACCTGGGTGATGGTGCGCGATTGGATGCGCGGATTATCAACCGACACCCCTTCAACCGAGAAATCGTCGAAAATAACAACTTCCGATTCATCTGTCACAAGCGACGAGCCGATTTCTGCACCGGTATCTTCGCATGATGTGAACGCGAGTGTGGCGAATATAGTGGCCAAAACTGAAAGAAAGGCCTTTGCTGCTTTTGTCATAGCTTTTGCTAAAGCTGGTGTGAGTGAATTGCAATTTGCATCCGGCGGTGTGAAATCGCGGTGCAGGTTGCTGTGAATGTGGTTGTTAGAGAGATGAGTAGAATTCCACAACTTCGGCGTGATCGGTTTCGTCGGGGTTGTAGCTCATTACCGGTTTTCCGAGCGAGCGGGCATAGTCGAGCAGTTCGGCGGGAACGTCGGGCGAAGCCTGCATCACACCGTCGGCATACCTGATTGCAAGCTTGTTGAGGGCTACGCAGTCGACGGGGCCGTTGCCCAGCGGTTCGAGGTCTTCGTCGCTGAAGCCATCCATTTTGAGCTTTTCAACGAACCGCTCATCGAGTGTTCCTTCAAAAGCATCGTCAAAAAGGGTGTAGACAACCTTTGCCGGACCGATTGTGGGGTCGTCGGCATAGGTTTTCTTGATATACATGGGCGAAAGGGCTGTAACCCAACCCGAACAGTGCATGACAGAAGGTTCCCAGCGCAGTTTTTTCGCTGTTTCCATCACACCGCGCACGAAGAAAATCAAGCGCTCGTCGTTTTCCTCGGGTGTCTCGCGTATTTCGAGGTCTTTAACGGCGTGGTGCTGGAAATATTCATCATTGTCGATGAAGTAAACCTGCATGCGCGACGACTGGAGGGTGGCCACCTTGATAATCAGCGGATGGTCGGTGTCGTCAATCACAAGGTTCATTCCCGACAGACGGATAACTTCATGCAACTGGTTGCGGCGCTCGTTGATGCAGCCGTATTTGGGCATGAACGTTCTCACTTCAAACCCTTTTTCATGAACTTTGTGGGGCAGAATCTGGCATGCTGTGCCAAGCGGAGTTGCTTTGAGATAAGGAATGATTTCCTGCGAGATGTATAGAATTTTTTTGTTTCTCATCAAACAGTTGGCATAATGTTGCGCCTTTCGGCAATGAATTTCCGGGTCGTTTGGATAAGGATATCCGGAAAGTAGTAAATTCGACATGCAAAGTTACAAAAAAAAATGCAAATTCAGTTCACCGCGCGATGGATAGGCGTGTTATTAGCCCTTATTAACAATTATTCCTTAGCAGTGTGAACGTTGTCGGTTTGGGCGACACCGCCTGAGTTGGTGGCGGATGGATTTTTTTGTAATTTTGCGTCTTGAATTTTAAATCGACCTCGAATCATTGGTGAATTGCGATAACGCTTATTGGACTAAATGCTTCACCAATTGCATTTAAATGTGTGGGTGGCTGATTCAAAACTACAGAGCTGCCCCATACGATAAAATAAATTTCAACTTACGCTTAACACTTGATTCTAAATAATTTGTGATGTTCAACTTTTTCAGAAGAAAATCTGCCGACACTCCTCAGCTTTTTGTTCAAACCGACATGCATTGCCATCTGGCTCCAGGCATTGATGACGGCCAACGTGATGCTGTTTCTGCTGCCGACCTCGTGGCTCATGAGAAAAGCTGGGGCATCAACCGCATTATATGCACACCGCACATAACTCAGGATACATTTGAAAACACACCTGAAACAATCACCGGAGCATTCTCCCGCTTGAAAAAGGCTGTTGAGGATGCAGGGATTGACATTGAACTTGATTATTCGGCTGAACACCGCCTCGATGGATATTTCCTTGAGCAGTTGAAAGCCGGGAATGTGCGGCCGCTCCCCAACAATTATCTGCTTGTCGAGAATTCCTATGTTCAGGAAGCGTTGAACATCGACGGCATGCTTTTCGATTTGAAACTCAAGGGATTCAAGCCTATCCTGGCTCACCCCGAGCGCTATTCCTACTACCATGCGAAGCACGACCGCTATAAGCGGCTGCATGAGAGCGGCACCCTGTTTCAAATCAACATTCTCAGTCTTGCCGGTTACTATGGCAAGGAGGTAAGGCGTGTTGCCGATTATCTGATTGAGAATGATATGGTTGATTTCGTCGGAACCGACATGCACAATCACCGTCATTGCGAGGCGATTGAAGCTTATCTGCGCACGAAAGATTTCCGCCGTCATGCTGCGGCTCTCGAAAACCGCGTGCTCAACGACAAGGTGCTTTAAATAAGCCTGTTTTTTAGGAAAGTATTTGTTCTCAATCGGTGAGGTTCAGCTGCCGGTTGACTGATTCGGCGTGTATGGCTGCGAGGATAGCCGAGGTGAACTCGCGGTCGAGCCCGAGCGTAGCGGCTTCATCCACTCGCGCTTTCATAAGCGATTCGTAGCGTTCGGGTTGCAGCACGGGCATGTTGTGCTCCTTCTTTAAACGGCCTATTTCAACGGCCACATTCATGCGGCGCGCGAGCAGGTCGAGCAGTTCGCTGTCGAGGGTGTCAATCTGGTGGCGCAGTGCGTCGAGTTGTGAACCAACATTCTTTTGTCCTCCGCGGATAGCGATTCGGCCGATAATTTCGCCGAGTTGCTGTGGCGTTATTTGCTGCGAGGCATCGCTCAAAGCTGAGTCGGGCGAGCAGTGGCTCTCTATTATCAGTCCGTTGAAACCCAAGTCGATGGCCTGCTGCGCCAAAGGTGAAATCAAATCTCTTTTCCCGCCGATGTGGCTGGGATCGGCGATTAGCTGCAGGTGGGGAATCAGTCGGTGAAGCTCAATGGGGATGGCCCATTGCGGCGGGTTACGGTAGAATTTGGCACCGTAGGCGCTGAAACCGCGGTGAACCGCTCCCAACCTGCGGATTCCGGCGTTGTGAATGCGTTGCATGGCGCCAATCCATAAATCAAGGTCGGGGTTGGCGGGGTTCTTTACGAGAACGGCAACATCTGTTCCGCGCAGGGCGTCGGCAATTTCCTGAACGGCAAAGGGGTTTACAGTTGTGCGTGCACCCAGCCACAGAATGTCAACACCTGCTTTCAGGGCGAGTTCGGAATGGTGGGGAGTGGCAACTTCGGTGGCGGTTGTCATCCCCGTTTCTTTTTTCACCGTTTGCAGCCATTCAAGTCCGGCTTCGCCGCACCCTTCGAATGACCCGGGACGGGTGCGCGGCTTCCACAATCCGGCGCGGAACACCTTTATTCCCTGTTGTGCCAATTGGCGCGCGGTCGCCAACGTCTGTACCTCGGTTTCCGCGCTGCACGGCCCTGCGATTATTGCAAACGACTCGTCGGCACCTTGGGGAACGGCCGGCATTATGTCGGCGAATTCCTCGCAAAGTGGCGTGGGAGCCGCATCGTGATGTTGTGTGGGAGTTTCCATCGTTCCACAAAATTACGAAAAGCCCCGGACTTTACGAAATCCGGGGCTTTTGATGTTTTATGAGGTTTTGTTGTTAGTTGGCGGGAACGAAGATTACGATTCGGTTCCAGTTGTTCACGTCGTAGGGCTGGGTGGTGCTGCCTTCAGCTTCAATCAACAGGCGCGACTTGTCAATGCCGTAGGTCTTGGTGAGAGCATCGTAAACAGCCTGAGCACGTTTCTGTGAGAGGGTCTGGTTGTAGGCGCTTGTGCCGGTGTCTTTGTCGGCGTAGCCCTGGATGAGAACCTTCACTGAAGGATTGGCCTTGAGGTATTCGGCGGTGTTGAACACGTTAACCATCTCTTCGTTGGAAATCTTGGCAGAGTTGATGGTGAAACGAACGGTCGACATCATGGGCGCTGCATTGTTTTCGGGGCAATCGGGGGTGGTTACTTCGGGGCAGGGGAGCTGCGACTGAGCCACTGCGAGAGCTGCCGATGTTGCTGCGAGGTCGCCGCGGAGGGCGTTAACCTGGCCGTTGAGTGAATTGATGTAGGCGAGGTCCTTGCATGCGTTGTAAGCCTTGTAGTTCACGCCACCGAGGTTGAATGAGAAACCGCCGGTTGCCTGAATGTTGATGTCGACAGGTTCGGCATAGGCTGCTCCGTTGAAGTTGTCGCCGTAGAAGCTTGCACGGCCTTCGAGGAAGAAGTCAACATAGCGGCAGAGACGGAAGCGGAACTGGATACCGGCCGACACGGGAAGTGCCCATGTGTTGGTTTTCAATGTGTTGCCGTGACGGATGATGTTGGTGCCTTCCGAGTCAATGCCCCATACATAGGTGCCACCGATACCAACGAAAGGAATCACGCTCACGGGACGGGATGCATTCACACCTCCGAGGGAGTTACACATATCCCACATGAAATCGAAATTGAGGTTGGCATACTTGGCCTTGCTGAAGCTGTCGTTATCCCAGTGCATCGAGCCGTAGTAGCCGCTGAAGCGGAAGCCGATGTAGGGTGAGAACCATTTCCCGAAGCCGAGGTTGTAGGTCGCTGTAATGTGGCGCTTTGCGTTGCCGTCGGGGAGTCTGTTCTCCACAAGGGGCACGTCAATGCCGGCGCCGAGCTGGATAAACCAGTTGTCATGTTTGTCAACGTAGTACTGCGTCTTGCAATTGGTGGCATCGGTGACCGAAACGGTTTCTTCTTCGACCACAATTGTTTCCTGTGCCTTGGCGTTGGTTGCAAAAAGACCTGCTGCGGCAACAGCCATGACGAATGCAATGTTCTTTCTCATTTCAAATAGAATTTAGTTTACAAAGTAAATTATTAATACATCTCTCTTTTTTACAGTGACGGGAAGGACTAATAGTTGAGTTGTTCTTCATTGTGGAACCTCCCTCGGAGCACTTGCTTTGTCAGAATAACATTGCCGCTCAAATTAAGGTTCACACTCTTTGTGTTTTCTTTTCACATTTTGTCGCCGCTCTTTGGGCGCATCCATCCACGGTTGAATTTACATTATATATGAGGAGAGGATGTGAGGCCCCGTTCTAAGTTCGGGGGGATATAAAAACTAAAGCCGCACCTCGCGGCGCAGCTTTTTAGTTTTTCCTTGGTCGCTATCCTTAATCACGACGCAAGGTTAACAAACCTAACATAAAACACGATTATTATCTAAAGTATGATTTAAGCACTAAATCTAATAATACTAACCCTAAAAACTAATTCCTTAATAAATCAAACAAATCCTTTTGTCTTTAATCCTCGACGATAGCCGGTGCTTTTTGCATTGCCGCTATCGTTCGATTGCGATGCAAAGTTACAGCAGATTTTCGGTGGTGTCAAGTGTTTTGCGGGGTGATATTGGTCGCATATAGACAAATATAGATGATTGTAGATATTAATTACTTGATTTTCAGAGGTAATTGTCGCCTCCAAATATAGAGCTTTATAAAGTGTTATATAGATAAATATAAGCTATATTTTGTCGGTTTGAAGGCTTGAAAGGCCGAAAAACTTCGCTGGAGAGTGTAGGCCGTTTCGATGGGTTTTACTGGAGAAGCGACGCGAGGGCGCGACGGTCGAGTACGGAAATTTCGCGCGGGGAATAGGCTATGATGTTGCGGGCAACAAGATTGTCGAGCGCGGCGATGAGCGATTGGCGCGGCACGCCGAAAACCGTGTACATGTCGCGTTGGCGGCATTGCAGAGTTATGCTGCGCGCGTTGCTTTGGGTGAGTGCGATAATCCAATAGGCGATGCGGCGTTCAATTGAGCCTGAGGTTAGTGACAGCACCCCGTCAACGGCCAACTGGGCATTCATGGAAAGAATGTTGAGATAGTTGAACAGGAAAATCTGGTCGGATTTGATGATGTTCAGAAAATCGGATTTGTCGATTTGCAGGATTCCAACGTTGTCTACGGCTTTTACGGTTGCAGGATAAACCGTTTTTTTGCCGAAAAAATAATCGGGTGCAATGAGGTCGGGAGCGTCGAGAATCTGCGTTACGCTGAATTTGCGGTCGGGGCTTTCTGTTGTGATTTGCACCGAGCCTGTGATGACCGATTTCATGTGTGTGCACATCTCTCCCTCCTTGGCTATGATGTCGCCGGGGGCATATTTCAGAAAATGAAATTTGTTTTTGCCAACGGTTTCGGAAATTTTCTTGTGCGATACTCCGGCAAACAGGGGGAGCCGCATCAAGGTTTCATACATGCTTTCCATAAAGTTAGGTGTTTCTTTTGACTAATTTAAGTTAAAACGCTCTGCCCGGCAGCTTTGTTAGATGCCGCTGTGTGATTTCTTCGGGGTGTAGCGCTTTTCGTGGCGGTAGATTTGGAGAGAGTTGAAGGTGTTGTGCCATGCAACGTAGGCGGCCGGTGCCACCGATACAATCGGGTTGAGATAGGTGAGGGCAAGCCAGATGGCCAGCACTGTGTTTTTCTGCCCCAGGCTTTGTGCTCCCGACACCGGGTCGCCGAAATGTTTCCCGGTGATTCGGCCGAAAGCAAACTGTGCCACACACGCCGCAAGCGATATGCCCGCAAGCATCAGAATTTCCGGAATCATTTCGGCCGGTTCGTGAAGAATAAAACTTACTGAGTTACCCACCACAATCAGCAACGCGAATGCCCAGATGTAGAAAGAAAGGCCCTGGTGGCCGGCAATTGCGGCATGAGTGCGCGGTGAGAAGCGTTGCAGCAGAAGCGCAACTGCGAGAGGCCCTAAAATGAGCGGCAGCACGGTGAAACTGATTGTCTGCACCGATTCGCCGAATCCCATCGTCTGCGAGGCGGGCAGGTCGGAAATCCATGTGAGCAGCACGGGCGCTAAAAATGCCACCGACACGTGGCTGAACAGCGAGTAGGTTGCTACTTTCGACACATTTCCCCCAAGCATCCCCGTGATTACGGGTGCGGCCGTTGCGGTAGGGCAGAAAATGCAGATGAACGCCCCCTGTGCCAACAGGCTGTTGAACGGGGCGATTATAAGGTAAACGGCCGTGGCACCCACAATCTGAGCCGCGAGCAGCCACCAGATGTAACCGCCAACCTTAAAATCGGAGAGCTTCACGCGGCAATAAGTGATGAGCAGCATCACAAAAATCAGATACTTCGACAGGAATGCCACATAGCCAATCCATTCGTGCAACAAAATTCCCAGCACCATTGCGATGGGGAGCATCCACGGCTTTATCAGCCGCCTGAATTCAGCAACTTTCATATTTTGAAGTGACGTATATTATATTGTTATAAACTAAGAAAAATATCGTGCAAAGTTACGCATTCCCACCGATTGCCCCAACCCTAAAAGTATCATTCGTTTTAATGCATTAATGCTGTTGGCTTACGAAATTCTCATAGAGTCCGGACTTGTAGAAATGTACGTACACACGTAAATAGCATTGACGGTGTGTTAAATCGCAAGGATTTTAACACACCGTCAACGCTGTTGGGGTATCTGAAATGCAATTGCCGTTGATGAAGCTCATGGTTCGCACATTTCAGTGCGGGAGCGGCAATCAGCGGAAGCGCGAGAAGTCGGTTTTGCGCATGTCGCCCGAAGAGGCAAACTCTGTGTGGAATGCGAATGCGGCATTGAGAGTTGCGGGGGTCTGGCCACCCTTGCTCATGGAGAGGTATTCGCGCAGGAGCGGGCGGTAGTCGGGGTGCGCGCAGTTCTCGATGATTTCGTGCGCGCGCTGCAGGGGATCTTTGGCGCGCAGGTCGGCGATACCCTGGTCGGTGATGAGGATGTCGACCGAGTGCTCGCTGTGGTCGATGTGTGAAACCATCGGCACGATGTTGCTGATCAAACCTTCTTTTGTCACCGAGGGGCAGGAGAAGATTGAAATGTAGGCGTTGCGGGTGAAGTCGCCTGAGCCGCCGATGCCGTTCATCATGCGTGTGCCGAGCACGTGGGTTGAGTTAACGCATCCGAAGATGTCGGCCTCAAGAGCAGTGTTCATGGCGATTACGCCCAGACGGCGGATTACTTCGGGGTTGTTGGAGATTTCGGCCGGACGCATCAGAATCTTGTCGTGGAAGAAGTCGAGGTCGGCGAAAAGCTGGCTTTCAACCTGGTCGGAGAATGTCATCGAGCAGGTGCTGGCGAATGTACATTTGCCGGCACGGAGCAGTTCGAGAACCGAATCCTGCACAACTTCGGTGTACATCATGAAGTTGGGGAGCTCTTTGTCGAGGCAGAGATAGTGGAGCACGGCGTTGGCAACGTTGCCCACACCGCTCTGCAGCGGGAGGAATTCTTTGGGGATGCGCCCCTTGCGGTATTCGCTCACGAGGAATTGCACCACATTGGCACCGATTCGTTCAGAAACGGCATCGGGCTGAGTGAAAGCTTTCACGCCGTCGAGAGAGTTGGTGCGCACGATGCCGCGAACTTTTGAGGGGTCGATTTTGAGGGTCGGACGTCCAACGCGGTCGCTGGGTGAATAGATGGGGATTTCGCGACGGCGCGGGGGATCGTTGGGCACGTAGATGTCGTGCATGCCCAGGAGCGATTTGGGGAGCGCTTCGTTGAGTTCGATGAAGATGTGTTTCGCACGGGGGGCGTAGGTGGGGATGTTGCCGAGGCCGCATCCGAGCAGCACCTCACCATCTTCGGTTATGTCGGCAGCCTCGATGATTGCCACATCGGTGTCGCCATAGAAGCCGTAGCGTGTTTCCTGAGCCATTTCCGAAAGGTGGCGGTCGAAATAGTGGGCGTCGTGGGCGTTGATGCGTTTGCGCAGGTCGGGGGTGTTCTGATAGGGCGCACGCATGTTGATTGCGTTGTTGCGCGAGAGGATGCCGTCAACGTGGTCGTTGGTTGAGGCGCCGGTGAAAATATTCACTTTGAACTCGCGCCCTTCGGCGTGTTCGCGTTCGGCTTTGTGAGCCACAGCTTCGGTTATGCTTTTAGGGTTGCCGGGTGCGGTGAAACCGGAGAGACCGAGGGTGTTGCCGTTTTGAATCATTTCGGCTGCTTCCTCGGCGGTGATGAAGTTATAAGCCATAGCTAAAGAAATACGTGAGTTTTGATGGTTTTCTAAGGTTGGCAGGAGATGACATTGCTGCCCGCAACACATCCGTCCCGAAAAAATCTCAGGGCGGAAGCTCAATTTTAGGGCGGCTGCAGGTTGGTTGTAATCGCCTGTTTTAGTAATTTTGCGCAAAATTAAATGATTCGTGCCCGAAAGGCAAATTTTACAATCTGTTTTTTAGCACAATTTTCACACCGCAGCCACCGATTTAGGATTACGACTCCCGGCGCGACTGCACAAACAATTCCAATCAGATGAACGAAATCACCAACGCACCCTCAGGTGCCGACAAAAAACTATATATCGAAACCTACGGATGCCAGATGAATGTGGCCGACAGTGAGGTGGTTGCCTCCATCATGGAGATGGCGGGCTACGACACTGCCGCTTCGGTTGAGGAGGCCGATGCCGTGCTGCTCAACACATGCTCAATCCGCGACAATGCCGAGCAGAAAATCCTCTCTCGCCTGCAATATTTCGGATCGCTCCGCCGCAAGCGCGGGTCGCATCTCGGAGTGGTGGGAGTGATAGGGTGCATGGCCGAGCGTGTGCGCGACACCTTAATTAACGACCACGGGGTTGACCTTGTGGCCGGCCCCGACGCTTACCTCGATTTGCCGAATCTCTTTGCGGCCGTCGAGGCAGGGGAGAAGGTCATGAATGTGGAATTGAGCACCACCGAAACCTATCGCGATGTTATCCCCCGCCGCATCGGGGGCAACCGTGTGAGCGGCTTTGTGAGCATCATGCGCGGCTGCAACAACTTCTGCTCCTATTGCATCGTGCCTTACACCCGCGGCCGTGAACGTAGCCGCGAGTTGCAGAGCATTCTCAACGAGGTTGCCGATTTGCGTGCGCGCGGATTTAAGGAGGTTACCCTTTTGGGGCAGAATGTCAACAGCTACCGTTTTGAGGCTCCCGACGGCACAGTGGCCGATTTCCCCACACTGTTGGCAAAGGTGGCTGAAAGCGCTCCCGACATGCGCGTGCGTTTCACAACATCGCATCCCAAGGATATGAGCGATGACACAATTGACGTTATCGCGCGCTACCCCAACATCTGCAACCACATCCATCTCCCTGTGCAGTCGGGGAGCAACGGCGTGCTCAAAGCGATGAACCGCAAATACACACGTGAGTGGTATATGGACCGCATCCGTGCCATCCGTAGCCGCATTCCCGATTGCGGCATCTCAACCGACCTTTTCACCGGCTTTCACAACGAAACGGAGGAGGATTTTCAGGATACTCTTGCCCTGATGCGTGAGGCCGCTTTCGATTCGGCTTTCATGTTCAAATATTCCGAGCGCCCCGGCACATTGGCTTCGCGCACCATGCCCGACAATGTGCCTGAGGATGTGAAAATCGACCGTTTGAACCGCATGATTGCTTTGCAGAACGAACTTTCGGCCGAATCGAACCGCCGCGATGTGGGGCGTGAGTTTGAAGTGCTGGTAGAAGGGGTGTCGAAGCGCAGCCGCGACCAGCTGATGGGGCGCACCCAACAAAACAAGGCCGCAGTCTTCCCCCGGGGCAACCATAAAGTGGGCGATTTTGTAAAGGTGAGAGTGCTCGATAGTTCTTCGGCCACCCTCATCTGCGAGGTTATAGATGGTAATAATTGTTAAAAGTGTTGACTTCGCCTATCTGAGATTGTAATTTTGCACGGAATTGGCGATTTTTAACCCCTCACATTGCGTTGGAATGTGTTATGGCTCCGATGCCGCCGAAGGGTTGAAAGTTGCTATATTCATTGATTGCAAAAGGTTTCCAAAGGCTCTTGAACGGTGATTCCGCGCCACATAGCCGCAGGTCGCCGTTGATTGGAGTCAGCAGTTCCACGTTGAACCGCTGCCGACAATACAAGTGTAACAAGCTGTTCGCCATTTAATTTTGAGCGGCTACTTATAGTTTCTATGGACAATAAAAATAAAAACCGCCTCACAGGCTGGAGCGATTATGCCACGTCGACCATCAGCGTGATGCTTGTGCTCTTTATTCTGGGCCTTGTGGGTGTAATAAATATCTCGTTCGACGGCATCAGCCGGCAGGTGAAGGAAAAGATGGGTTTCACCGTTGTGCTGGCCGACAGCATCTCCCCGGCAACTGTTGATTCACTCGTCAGCGTTTGCGATGCAGGGCGTTACATGTCGGAATATAAATATATGTCGGCCGACGATGTTATGGCGGAGGAAACACAGGGGGAGGGCGCCGAACTTGTCGACCTCCTTGGCGTAAACCCCTATGCTCCTATGGTTGAGGTGAGGTTGAAAGCGCAGTTTGCCGATGTCGACAGCGTTAAGACAATCGTTGCCCGCTGGAGCGAATTTCCCGAAGTGGAGGAGGTCACCGTCAACACCGAGATGATTGGCAACCTCAACCGCAATGCAAATCTCATCAACACCGTGCTTGTGATAATGGCGGCCGCGTTGCTGCTGATTTCATTCGTGCTCATCAACAACACGGTTCGTCTCACCGTTTATTCGCGTCGCTTCCTCATTCACACAATGAAACTTGTTGGTGCGAAAGGGAGCTTTATCCGCCGCCCGTTCCTTATTGGCAATGCCGTGGAGGGTGTGGTTGCCGGATTGCTCGGTTCGGCGATATTGGCCGGCATGCTCTGTTGGGTGCGCACACTCGATGTGGGTGTTGACTCTCTGTTGCCCTGGAGCGCTATGGTGTGGGTATTTGCGGCGCTTGTTGTGCTCGGTGTGGTTATTTGTGTGGCCGCTGCCGCAGTTGCCACCAACCGCTACCTGCGCAAGAACTACGACGAAATGTTTAACTGACAACTCTGATAAAGGCTCCGCCAAGCTGTCGTTCAATGGCATGCGCGGTGTCTTTTTCGCTGTAAGTAGATAAAAATATGGCTGATAACAGATATAAAAGAACAGCCGGCAAGCCTGAAAGCAAGGATGCCGGGTTGCAGAAAGAAACCGCAGGGGAATTCCCGTTGGTGAAAAGTAACTTTGTGTGGATGGCCGTTTCGGGAGCTCTTATTGTGCTCGGTTTCCTGCTTATGCTCGGAAGCGGTTCTACCGAAGAATTCAATCCCGACATTTTCAGCACGCGGCGCATAGTGATTGGCCCCACCATCGCATTCATCGGTTTTGTTGCTATGGGTGTGGCTATAATCCGGAAGCCGAAGCCCGAAAAGGGTGCATCCAATGAATAATTTGGCAAACCGTTAGCCTCAACGATTGGCTTCCGGGTGTAAAACCCAAAAACTTTTATTTATGATTTTTACGGGAGGAGGGAAATTGCAATGGATTGGTTAGAAGCATTGATTTTAGGTGTGGTCCAGGGACTGTCGGAGTATCTGCCCATCAGTTCGAGCGGACATCTTGAGATATTCAAACAGGTTCTCGGGCTTGAGCTCAACCCCGACCAGTCGCTCGAATTCAGCGTTATGCTACATGTGGCCACTGTTTTGAGCACTATCGTTGTGTTGTGGAGGGAGTTTGCGCCGCTGTGCGTTTCGTTCTTCACGTTCCGCCGCGACGACCGTTTCTATTATGTGTGCAAAATTCTGCTGTCGTGCATTCCGGTGGCTATTGTAGGCTTCTGTCTGAAAGATTTGGTTGAGAGCCTGTTTGAGGGGAATCTGCGCATTGTGGGTGCCTGTCTGCTCGTGACTGCCGCTTTGCTCAGTTTCGCCTACTTCTACCGCACGGAGCCTCTCGAAAGCGACATCAAGGCAGGAGCGAAACCTGCCTATAAACCCCGTAACATCTCCTGGCTCGACGCTTTTATCATCGGCTGCGCACAGGCTGTTGCCGTGCTCCCCGGGCTGAGTCGCTCCGGTTCAACCATCGCAACCGGCATTCTCCTTGGCGACAAACGTGAGGAAGTGGCGCGCTTCTCATTCTTCATGGTGATAATCCCGATTCTCGGCGAAGGCCTGCTCGACATCAAAAAAATGCTTGAACCGGCTGCCGAAGTTGCCGGTGCAGCCGCCTCGGCGGGAAGTGTGTCGCTGTCGTCGCTTTTAATCGGTTTCGTGGCATCGTTTGTTGTGGGGTGCATCGCCTGCAAATGGATGCTCAACATTGTGAAGAAGGGAAAACTTGTGTGGTTCGCCCTCTATTGCGTTGTAGCCGGCATTCTATGCCTCGTGTGGTAATTAAAACCTGACTACCAATGACAATTAAACCGCTCGAAGGTGAGATTTTTGTTGTTGACAAGCCGTTGGGCTGGTCGTCGTTTCACGTGGTTAAGAAACTGCGCGGGGCGCTCACTGCCCGGTTGCGCCATGCAGGTGTCAGGAAGCTTAAAGTGGGTCATGCCGGAACGCTCGACCCGTTGGCAAGCGGCGTGATGATTATTTGCACCGGAAAGGCAACAAAGCGAATCGACGAATTGCAGGCCGGGGTTAAGGAATATATCGCAGGGATAACCTTAGGGGCAACCACCCCCTCGTTCGACCTCGAAACCCCCGTCGACGCAACCTATCCCACCGAACATATAACCCGGGAGATGGTTGAGACCGTGCTCCGGCAGTTCACCGGCACGATTCAGCAGGTGCCCCCCGTGTATTCGGCATGCAAGGTCGATGGCGACAGAGCCTACAAGATGGCTCGCCGCGGCGAGGAGGTGGAGCTGAAAGCCAAAACTCTCGTCATTGATGAAATTGAGCTGCTTGAGTTTTCGCCTGAGGAAATAAAAATCAGGGTAGTGTGCAGCAAGGGAACATATATCAGGGCGTTGGCCCGCGACATTGGGGCGGCGCTCGGTTCGGGTGGACATTTATGCTCGTTGCGCCGCACCCGTGTGGGCAATGGATTGATTGAGAATGCCCTCTCGATTGAACGCGCCCTCGAATTGATTCACACAGCTCCTATGGCGGTTGCCGACCCCGAATCGCAGGGTGGCTCACCGGAGTCGGAAGTCTGCATTGATGTTCCTCCCATTAGTTTCGATGCCGGATTCATGGCTAATGAAAGGGTCGATATCAAACCGTGGGCACAGCGGCAATGCCAAACCGCAGCGGCAACTGACGGCAAATAGCAGCCCTCCCGTGGGAGCTCGGCTCCCTAATCGCGAATCGCGATTGCCTATGCCGCCCGGAAAGTCCAAAGAGAAAAAATAACAGTTACATATACAGTTTAGAGAAACAAAACACAGATGAAGCTTTCACAATTCAAGTTCAAACTTCCCGAAGATTTGATTGCCCAGCACCCCGCCGAACACCGCGACGAGTGCCGCATGATGGTGTTGCACCGCAAAACGGGTGAAATCGAGCACCGCGTGTTCAAGGATATCATCGGCTATTTCAACGAAGGTGATGTGATGGTGTTTAACGACACGCTGGTGTTTCCGGCGCGTCTTTATGGCAATAAAGAGAAAACCGGAGCAAGAATTGAAGTTTTTCTGTTGCGTGAGCTGAACACCGAGCACAAACTTTGGGACGTGCTTGTTGAGCCCGCCCGTAAAATCCGCATCGGCAACAAGCTTTATTTCGGCGATGATGAGTCGATGGTGGCCGAGGTTATCGACAACACCACCTCGCGCGGCCGCACCCTCCGTTTCCTCTACGACGGCAGCCATGAGGAGTTCAAGGCCAACCTTTTCAAACTCGGCTCAACTCCTCTCCCCGAATATATCAACCGTGAGCCCGATGAAACCGATGCCGAGATGTATCAAACCATCTTTGCCCGCAATGAAGGGGCGGTGGTAGCACCCGCTGCAGGTTTGCATTTCAGCCGCGAAGTGCTCAAGCGCCTTGAAATCAAAGGTGTGGAGCAGGGATTCCTCACCGTTCACAGCGGATTAGGTGCCTTCCGCGAAATTGATGTGGAGGATTTGACCAAACACCGCATGGACTCGGAGGATATGACCGTTACTCAGGAACTGGTCGATCTGGTGAACAATGCCAAGGATAACGGCAAGCAGGTGTGTGCCGTCGGCACTTCAACATTGCGCGGCATCGCAAGTGCCGTGAGCATGGGTGGCCACATGAAAACCTACACCGGCTGGACCAACAAATTTATTTTCCCTCCCTACGACTTCACCGTCACAACCTCGCTTGTGACCGGTTTCCACATGCCTTACTCCACCATGCTGATGATGGTGGCTGCATTCGGCGGTTATCAGCACGTGATGAATGCCTATGAGGTAGCTATCAAGGAGGGATATAAATTCGGTGCCTACGGCGACGCAATGCTCATTGTCGATTAACGGAAGGACATGATTGAAAACGAACGCGCATCCCGCACGGAAAGGGTCATTGCCGTTGGACGCAAAATGCTCACGGCAGCCCGCACCGCTCCCAAAGGAAAAGGGGTCGACATTGTTGAATGTGCCATAGTTACAGGTGACGATATCGCCCGTTTGTCGGCCGCTATGAAGCAGTTGCATGCCGAGACAGGCAAGCCCGTCTATGCCCGCGACAGTGAAAACATCCTCAAAGCCGATTGCATTGTTGTGATTGCCACCCGCGACCTCCCTCTGGGATTGAATTGTGCCCATTGCGGTTTCGCCACCTGCGAGGAAAAGCCTGCTGTGGTGCCCTGCGCAATCAATAGCGTGGATGTGGGTATCGCCATCGGTTCGGCTGTTGCAACCGCAGCCGACAATCGTGTGGATTGCCGCGTGATGTTCTCAGCCGGAATGGCTGCCGAGCGGCTCAATCTGCTCGACGGCTGCCGCCAATATTTCTGCATCCCGCTCTCCGCCTCCTCAAAGAACCCGTTTTTCGACCGATAAATTGTTCCCAACTCAAAATGAGATAGGAGGCCGCCTAACCCGTTAGGCGGCCTCCACGCTTTTAATATAGTTGCACGTGAACGTAGAGCCGCCATACATGGCGGCTTTTATCAATTTTTGCAGGTCTCACGGATGGATTGAGAGCCCGGCGATGGATGTGAGGGTCGAGTGCAGTGCCGGAGCGTGGTCGGAACGGATTGAGAGGGTGATGGCGCAGGAGTTGTCAAATTGCTGCGAAATGATTTTAACCCCCGGGGCTTTCACCGCTTTCATCACATCGTTCATAGAAAGGTAGGGGAATGTGAAGGTTATGACGGTCTGCTCGTGACATTCGAGAATTTCGGCGGCCGACAAGGCTTCACGCGCAGCTTCACGATAGGCGCCAATCAACCCCGAAGTGCCGAGTTTAATCCCTCCGAAATATCTCACCACCACCACAACCACGTTGGTAAGCTCAAATGAGTTTATTTGTCCCAGAATCGGTTTGCCTGCGGTTCCCGACGGCTCCCCGTTGTCGGAACTCAGATATTGCGGATTTGAGGTGCCGGTCATGTAGGCCCAGCACACATGGCGCGCGTCGTGGTAGCGGTTTGCATAATCCTTTATCAGAGCCTTTGCCTCCTCGGGGGTGGCAACCGGATGAGCAAACGCGAGAAATTTGCTGCGCGATTCGGTGTAGATTCCTTCTGACGGGGCTGCTATGGTTCGGAAGGTGTCGGACATGGGGTGGGTGGGGTTTTGGAGAATAGACAAAAAGACAAAAGACGAAAAGCGAGAATGGTCTTGAGTTTTTAGTTCTTAGTTTTTAGTTTTTAGAGGGGTCGGCGGGGGAAAGCGTCGATAAACGAATCGCGGGTGGCGTTGTAGATAACGGCACCTATTGATGTTGCATAGCGCTGAATGGTGTGGTAGGCTTTGAAGGCCACATAAAAGCTTTCGAGAACGCTGTGGAGCGGGAGTGAGAGATAAGCTTTGCGGATGCGTTGCTGTTCCTGTTCATCTTCTTTGTAGAAGTGGGGTTGCACCGATGCCACACGGTTGTCGGAATCGACCGTCAGCGTGGTGAGCCAAGAGTGGTCGGCCCCCAACAGATAGATTTCACGATAGCCGAGCCACAGCCCCGTCATTATCGATGGAATAAGCACATTGCGCGGGCGCGGCATTCCCCATTTGCGGTTGAACGCCAGTTTTTCAAACCATCCGAAACCTTCGGCGGCAACGAAGTTGAACCGTGCGATGGTGATTGACTGATTGGTGATGAGCGACGGTGCCAAACGGGCTTTGGCCGGAATGAAGAGTGTCATCGGCCAATCCACGCGGTTAAGCGACTCGATGAGGCGGCTCACATTCGGGTCGGCGGTGTTCTGAAAAAAATGAGGGTCGGCAAGCACGTAGAACTTCGGGCGCACTATTAAGAAATCGGGAGTGTTTGCCGCAAAGTTCACGGCGAGGGTGTCGCGTGCCCGCAAAAAATCGGTGTGGTTGTCGAGAACCTCGCGCAACGACGGTCCGTTGCCGAGAATGTAGAGTGGTGAATTGCGGGCTACTTTCGGAAAAACGGCGGGACGCGATTGCAAAAGCATTTTCACCGCTGATTTTGCGGTTGCTCCGGCTCCGGCGAAAAATTGCGAGATAATGTCGGCGATAGAAGTTGGCATCGAAAAAATCCGTTTTGATTCAATTGCAGTGCAAACTTAAGAATTTATGGGCTAATTTCATGGGAAACCCGAATAGAATGCCTAAATTTGTGTGAATTTTGACTGATGAAATGAGCGACAGCAGCGTTATAAAAATTGATGTTGAGCAGGTGCTTGCCGGCCGTGCCCCCGGGTTGTACCGGTTTATGCCGCATGCACTTGTCAATTGGCTGAAAAAGCTTGTGTGTCAGGATGAGATGAACCGTTTGCTCGAAGAAACCGCCGGACTTGAAGGTGCCGAATTTTGCCGCGGCATTTTGAAAGCGCTCGATGTGAAGGTTGAGGTGCTGAATGCCGGGCGAATGCCCGATGCCTCCAACCGCAGGGTGGTGTTTGTGAGCAACCACCCGTTGGGAGGGCTCGACGGCATGGCGCTTATCGATATGATTCAAACCCACTACGGGGGGCAGGTGTGGTTTGTGGTGAACGATTTGCTCATGGCGGTAAAACCGCTTGAAAAGGTTTTCCTCCCTGTCAACAAATTCGGGCATCAGTCGCGCGAGGCCATAGCATGTCTCGATAACGCTTTTGCGGGTAACGACCCAATCATAGTTTTCCCCGCAGGGCTGTGCTCGCGCTATCGCAAGGTGAAGCTCGACAATGGCACCACAAAAAAAATGGTGTGCGACCTCCCCTGGCAAAAGATGTTCATTCAAAAAAGTGCGCAACATCATCGCGACATCGTGCCGCTCTTCTTCAACGGGCAAAATTCAATGAATTTCTACCGCAAGGCCAACTTGCGCAAGCGTCTCGGCATCAAATTCAATATCGAGATGGTGCTGTTGCCGGGCGAAATGATTAAAAGCCGGGGAAAGACATTCAGTGTGACTGTGGGGAATCTTAAACCCCACGGGGAGATTGCAAAAGGGAAAAATGCCGGGGCTTATGCACGCGAACTTGCACGTGAGGTGTATCGCCTCGGTGCCGAAACTGCCGGCAGGGGAAACTAAACCCAAACGTTTGTTTTATATTTATGACCGCAAAAATAATTGACCCTGTTGAAACATCGTTGATTGAGGCCGAGCTTGGCGACGGCACCTTCATGCGCACCACCAACAAAGGCCACAATGAGATTCATGTTGTCAATGGCCGCGAGTGCCCCAATGTGATGAGGGAGATAGGCCGGCTTCGTGAAATCGCATTCCGCACAGCCGGGGGTGGAACAGGAAAGGAGTGCGACATCGACATGTTCGACCTTATGGAGCCCCCATGCTCACAACTGATTGTGTGGGATCCCGAGGAGAGAGTCATCACCGGAGGTTACCGTTTTATCCTGGGAAAAGATATCCGCCGCAACCCCGACGGGTCGCCGCGCATCGCCACCTCCCACATGTTCCGTTTTTCCGATAAATTCCTGGCTGATTATCTTCCGGCCACAATCGAGCTCGGACGCTCGTTCGTGAGGCTCGAATATCAGTCGTCGAAAGCCGGCGCAAAAGCGCTGTTCGCCCTCGACAACCTTTGGGACGGATTGGGAGCGCTCACGGTGATTCATCCCGAAATCAAATATCTTTTCGGAAAATTCACCATGTATCCGAGCTACAACAAGGAGTGCCGCGACATGTTGCTCTATTTCCTGCGCAAGCACTTCCCCGACCCCGACGAGCTCGTGAGGCCGTTTAATCCGCTTCACTACGATTTCCCCGAGGAGAAGTACTGCGAGATGTTCCCCGGCCATAATTTCAAGGAAGATTACCGCATTCTCAATGCAGCTATCCGTGAACATGGCATCAACATTCCCCCGCTGGTTAACGCCTACATGGGGCTGTCACCCACAATGAAAATTTTCGGCACGGCCATCAACGATGAGTTCGGCGATGTGGAGGAAACCGGCATTTTCCTCACAATCTCAGATATTTTCGAGGAGAAAAAGCAGCGCCACATAGCCACCTACCATGCCGATGAGGAACGATAACCCACACTCAAAAAATGTATAAAGTCAAATTTCAACGGGCAAAGAAAATCCTTAAGCCGCTGGCGGTTCTGTCGGCCGTCATGTTCGGTTTTGGGAATGATGCCGCTTATTGTGCCGAAGGCTATGAGATAGATTATTCGGCCGAAGTGATTCTGAGCGCTTCGGAAGGCACATTGGCCCCATATTATATGGCCTCCAACCGCCACGGCATTCTCACGCAGGGAAACAACGCTCTTGTCCGAGCCGGAATCAGCCGCGACATGAATCTTGAGTCGCGCTTCTCCTATGGCTTCGGTGCCGATTTCGTGGGAGGATATTCCAACTCCACCGACTATCTCCGTTGGAACGACGACGCATTTCAGCCACATGCCGAGCATCCTGCACGGGTGTGGATTCAGCAGCTCTACGGCGAAGTGAAATATCGCGGAGTATTCCTGCTTGCCGGCCTTAAGGAGCATGAGTCGGCATTGGTCGATTTCAACCTGTCGAGCGGCGACATTGTCGAGAGCGGCAACGCCAGGCCAATTCCCGAAATCCGTGCCGGATTCATCGACTACCAGAACATACCCTTCACCAACGGATGGGTGCAGATTTTCGGCGAAATCGGCTATGGCAAACTCACCGACAACGCCTGGCTGCGCAACCACTACAACTACTACATGCAACACCTCAACCAGGGGGCGTTCTACACCTACAAGCGCTGCTATTTCCGCACAAACCCCGACAAGCCCTTTTCTGCCATAATCGGCATGCAGAGCGCGGGGATGTTTGGCGGTAGCACCCAATGGTATTATTACGGAAAATATCAGTACGACCGCAAGTTCTCAAGCTCTTTCAAGCAGTTCTTCAAAATGTTCATCCCCTCGAATGAAGGGCAGGAATATGTGTCGGGCAGCTCGCTCGGGTCGTGGGATATCTCCATGCGCTACCGTCTGCGCAACGGCATGACCATCCGCGGATACATGCAGAAACCGTGGGAGGATGGCTCCGGCATCGGTTTCCTCAATGGCTTCGACGGGGTGTGGGGATTGGAATTCAAAACTAACCGCGGCGGCATCGTTTCAGGTGCTGTGGTTGAATATATCGACTTCACCAATCAGTCGGGGCCGATGCACTGGGACCCCGAGGATCACCCCGGCACCGACCTCTGGCACCGTGCCGAGGGGGCCGACGACTACTACAACAACCACGAATACAATCCCTACGCTTATTACGGCATGTCGATTGGCACCCCCTTCCTTCAGTCGCCAATCTACAACCGCGACGGCGCCATGATGTTCGTTCACAACCGCGTGCGCGGCTTCCACGTGGGGGTGGAGGGGGAAATCGGCAGCAATCTCAGCTACCGTGTGCTCGGTGGTTACAGAAAGAGTTTCGGCTCGGGCTATGTGCCGTTAATCGACACCGTGGGCGACACTTCGGTGATGATTGAGGGGCGCTATCGCGTGCCAAAAGTGGAAGGCCTTGATGTGAAAGCACAGCTGGCCCTCGACCGCGGGGAACTCTACGGCAACAACTTCGGCGCGTGCGTCAGCGTTTCCTACAGCGGGGCGCTGGCATTTTGAACCACGTCCCGTTAAAACCATTTATTATATTGATAGATATGCGTAGCTTAAAGCGACTTATATACATTGCCCTTGCGGGATGCTTCATTCTGCTTGCAGGCTCATGCACCCGCAACAATGGCGACATAGGGGAGTGGTTCGGCACATGGCAACTCACCTCCATCGAGGTCAACGGAGTGCCGCAGGAGGGTTATCAGCGAAATTATTTTTGGAAATTCCAGAACAATATAATCGGGTTGATAAGGGTTGCCACAGGGGAGGCCACCCACAACCGCGATGAGCGTTATGGCACATGGGAGGAAACCGACGACATGCTTATCCTCAATTTCTCCTACCATGACGACGAGAATGCCGACGGCGATGCCACAGCCGGACCCTACGTACCTTTCCCCGAACTGCATCTCCCTTACAACGAGCGCATTCGTCTGGCCATCACGCAGCGCACCGGCAGCTCGATGACGCTGGTTTACCACGCTTCGGGAGACGACACCTACACCTATCATCTGAAAAAGCAATCATAACCGCCGACCGCACAAACCGGTCGCGGATTAATAACATAACAGTCAGTCATGTCAAGACAAATCAAACATGCGCTCGTCACTGGAGCCGACGGTTTTATCGGCTCGCACCTTGTGGACCTCCTTCTGGCTGAAGGAATAAAGGTAAGAGCGCTCGCACAATATAATTCGTTCAACAACTGGGGGTGGCTGGAGGGCAACTCCCATGAGAATCTTGAGGTTGTGTGTGGCGATGTTCGCGATGCGGCATTCTGCCGTCACATCTCCCAGGGGGTTGACACTATTTTTCATTTGGCGGCATTAATCGCTATCCCCTACAGCTATGTGGCTCCCGAAAGCTATGTCGATACCAATGTGACCGGCACGCTCAATATGTGCCAGGCTGCGCGCGACCTCGGCGTTGAGCGCCTGATAGTGACCTCAACGTCGGAAGTTTACGGCACGGCGCAATATGTGCCCATCGACGAGCTACACCCCCGTCAGCCTCAGTCGCCCTATTCTGCCACAAAAATCGGAGCCGATGCCATTGCCAAGAGCTTCTATAATGCGTTTGGGTTGCCGGTGGTCATTGCCCGTCCATTCAACACCTATGGTCCACGACAGAGTGCGCGTGCCATCATTCCCACAATAATTTCGCAGATTGCGGCCGGAGCCGATGAAATCAAGGTTGGAGATTTGACTCCCACTCGCGATTTCAATTTCGTTGAGGATACATGCCGCGGCTTCCTTGCGCTTGCCCGTGCCGAAGGTGTGGAGGGGGAAGAAATCAACATCGCCACCGGAACCGAGGTGACAATGAAAGAAACTCTCGAAACCATTGCCCGCATCATGAACTCTGATGTGAGATATGTTGTTGATCCTCAGCGTTTGCGTCCGTCGAAAAGCGAAGTGTTCCGTTTGTGTGGCGACAACCGCAAAATTCAATCGCTCACCGGTTGGCACCCGCAAGTGACTCTCGAAGAGGGGCTCAGGCGCACCATCGAATGGTTTCTTAACCCGGCCAATCTCGCCAAATATAAAGCCGGTATATATAACAGGTGATAAAAAACACTGATTATGCGTAAGGCATTGAATATATTGTTTCTCGGGGGAGCCAAACGGGTGGCTATGGGAAAGATGTTCATCGACGCAGGGCGCAAGCTTGGCGTTGATGTGAACCTCTTCAGCTATGAGCTGTCGGCCGAAGTGCCGTTGGCTGCAATCGCAACAATCGTGAAAGGGGTGAGATGGAACGACCCCATGTTGATGGATGATCTTCACCGTGTTGTTGAGGAGAACCGAATCGACATGATGATTCCGTTTGTCGACCCTGCGGTTGAAGTGGCGGCTGAATATTGCTCGTCGGATTCGGAATGCCGTACCCCCCTGATGAATGGCGACCTCGGCAAACTGTTGTTCGATAAAATCAAGGCCGACGCGCTGTTTCGCGAACTCGGATTTCCATTGCCTGCAAATGCCATGATTGAGCATGTTGAGGGGCAGGTGATTGCCAAGCCCCGCTTCGGCTCGGCATCGAAAGGAATTCAGGTGCTTGAAGCGGCTGAATTCGCGACCCTGCGTGGCTCGCGTGAATTTTCCGACAATTACCTTGTGCAGGAATATATAGCCAAACGTGTGGAATACACTGTCGACTGCTATGTGTCCTCACGCGGAGAAATGGTGTGTGCCGTCCCTCGCGAACGCATTGAGGTGCAGGGTGGTGAGGTGTCGGTAACCGAAACTGTGCGCGATTCGGAGATGGAACGCGAAAGTGCCCGCATTCTCAAAGCGCTGGCGATAACAGGCCCTGTGACTCTTCAGTTCATGCGTGAACGTGATGCCTCGGGCGCTCTCGGGCGGCTGATGTTTATGGAGATAAATCCGCGTCTGGGTGGAGGAGCCGTGTGTGCCGTGCATGCCGGAGCCGACATCCCGCAGTTCATTATCCGCGACATGGAGGGAGAGAATGTGAAGCCTTGCGACAACTGGCGCGCAGGAGTGCGCATCTGCCGCTATCCTCAGGAGGTGGTGTTTGACAACGGCAGGCTCATGCCCCGTTAAACCGAAAAGAAAAATGGAAACCCCAAAGAATAAGGTGATAATCATTGCCGAGGCCGGCGTTAACCATAACGGCGACTATAACCGTGCAGTGGAAATGGTGCATGCCGCCAAAGCGGCCGGTGCCGATTATGTGAAATTCCAGACGGCTGTGCCCGAGCTTGTCATATCTTCAATTGCCCCCAAGGCTGAATATCAGAAAGAAACCACAGGTGAGGGTGAGAGCCAACTCGACATGTGCCGCAAAATTCATCTGCGCCTTGATGATTATGCCCCCTTGAAACAACTGTGCGACGAGGTTGGAATCGGATTCATGTCAACCCCCTTCGACCTCGTTTCGATTGATTGCCTTGCCGCACTTGGAATGGACTATTGGAAAATCCCCTCTGGCGAAATCACCAATCTGCCATATCTGCGCAAAATCGGGCGCAGGGGTGAGCCGGTGATTCTGTCGACCGGAATGTCGGAACTTTCCGAAGTTGACCGCGCTCTGCAGGTGCTTGAGGAGGCGGGAACTCCGCGCTCCAAGGTTATCCTGCTTCACTGCAACACGCAATATCCAACCCCGATGGAGGATGTGAATCTGCGTGCTATGGAGGCGCTCCGCACTTTGGGAGCAGCTTCGGTGGGGTATAGCGACCACACCGTGGGCATAGAGGTGCCTGTGGCTGCAACAGCTCTCGGCGCGTCGGTTATCGAAAAGCATTTCACGCTCGACAAATCTCTCCCGGGTCCCGATCACAAGGCCTCGCTCGACCCCCGCGAGCTTGCCGATATGGTCAAGGCTGTCAGAAACATCGAGGCTGCGCTGGGGCATGATGGGAAAGGTGTGTCACCCTCCGAAAAGCCCAATATCGAGATTGCACGCAAAAGCATCGTGGCTGCCCGCGACATAAAAAAAGGTGAATGTTTCACCGAAGAAAACATCACCGTGAAGCGCCCCGGCTCGGGCATTTCCCCCATGCTTTGGGATGAGGTTGTCGGGCTTGTGGCTCAGCGCGATTTCCCTGCCGATTCGTTGATAACGCTTGATTAAGCCCCGCTAAGTGGCTGTTCAAATTTATGACACCTGATAACATGGATGATGTGAAATTCAACGGTGGTGAAAACGGTGCGACTGTTGCCGAGGTTATGCGCGGCATCTGCAACCGTCTCGCGCCTAAGTATGGAGCGGGGGAGGCAAAGGCTATGACCCGCATCATATTTGAGAATGAAAAGGGGTGGTCGCAGGTCGATTTGGCAATCAAGGCCAATGAGCATCTCACAAAATTCATGGAGGGGAAAATCGACGGGGTGGTCGATCGTTTGCTGGCCGACGAGCCGATACAATATATTTTCGGTGTTGCCGATTTCTATGGAATGAAACTGAAGGTAACGGCGGCAACGCTTATTCCGCGTCCCGAAACGGCCGAACTTGTCGACCTGATTGTCAAAGACCGCGGAGATGAGAAAGATTTGAGAGTGGTTGATTTCGGAACCGGTTCGGGGTGCATAGCAATCGCCCTGTCGAGAAATCTGCCGTTTTCGTCGGTGACCGGAGTCGACATCAGCGCCGATGCGTTGGCCGTCGCAGGGGAGAATGCCCGCAGCCTGCGTGCCGATGTTGCTTTTGTGCAGGCCGACATGCTTTCGCTCCCCTCGGCCAACATGCCTGCTCCGCTCAGCGGCGAGTTTGATGTGATAGTGAGCAATCCCCCCTATATTGCCGATAGTGAAAAGAAATCAATGGAACGCAATGTGGTTGATTTTGAGCCTGCACAGGCTCTGTTCGTGCCCGATTCCGACCCGCTGAAGTTCTACAACGCTGTTCTTGATTTCGCCGCCGTTGCGCTGAAGGGGAACGGAACGGTCTATTTTGAGATTAACCCGCTCTATGTGGCTCAACTCTCGGCTTTGTGCCGTGCGAAGGGTTTCGGCAATGTGAGTGTTGAGCGCGACAGTTTCGGCAAACAGCGTTTCATGAAGATTAACCGCTAAGAATCAATGGCATTTAAAAAGAAACAGATTTCGGCGGAGAATGCGTTGATGCGGTTGGAAACTCTTTGCGCGTGCTCCGAGCATTGCAGCTATGAGCTCACCGAAAAATTGCGTGGGTGGAACGTGCCTTTTTCAGAGTGGGATTCAATCCTCGACAAACTTGCCCGCGCACGCTACTACGATGATGCGCGGTTTGCTGCGGCATTTGTGCGCGACAAGTTGCTCTATAATCGTTGGGGGCGGCGGCGCATAATGCTCGGGCTCAGAGCAAAACGCATATCATCCGACATTATTTCCGATGCTTTGGCAGAGATTGACGAGGAGGAATATGAAGAGGTGCTGAGGGCAACTGTTGCATCAAAGGCCCGCTCAATAAAAGAGGGGAACACTTTTGAGGGGAGAGGTAAACTTTTCCGCTCCATCGTGTCGCGTGGATTTGAGCCCGACCTCGTGGGCCGGATAATCCGCGACGATGAAATTTGGGGTGAATAGCTCGTCACCGGCCTCATTGAAGTTGCTAAGGGAGATTGATTGCTATGGGATGGTTAACCGATTTGTTGCGGGTGGTGTTTCCTCTCACATGTGAGGTGTGTGGCAACACACTGGTGGAGGGGGAGGCCGTGATGTGCCTCGATTGCTATGCGCGCATGCCGCGCGAATTACCCGATACCGATATACACGGTGCAAAATCCCGTAAACTCGCCGCTATGAAAATTGAGCGGATGAGGTCGATGTTCGTTTATGTGCGCGACACCGACTATGCCCGCGTGATACAACGTTCCAAATATAATAACCGCCCCGACATCGACGCGACGCTGGCAACGGTGTTTGCAACCGAACTGCTGCGGGAGGGTTTCTTCACGGGGATTGATGTGATAGTGCCCGTGCCGATGGCTCCGTTTAAGAAGGTAAGGCGAGGATTCAACCAGGCTGAGGAGATTGCAAAAGGGGTGAGCGCGGTTTCCGGGTTACCGGTGTCGGATAATCTTGTGGCTGCCGGCCATGCTACTCAAACGAGGAAGTCGGCTCTTGAACGTTTCAAAAATGCCGAGGGAACCTACTCGGTTGCCTATCCCGACGAGTTGGCCGGAAAACATGTGCTGATTGTTGATGATGTCATCACCACTGGAGCCACGGTCACGGCTTGCGCCGCTGCTCTGCGCCGTAGTGTTCCGGGTGTGAAAGTGAGTGTGCTCACTTTGGCCTCAACGCGCATGGAGTGAGAAGAAAGACGAAAGACACAAGACAAAAAGACGAAGGACGAAAAGACTTTCGGCAGCCGGTTATAGCTCGATGGTTGCCGCATCAATTGCGGCGCCGAGAAACAGCGATGCCATTGTTGAGAACTTCATGGAGTTCTCGGTGGTGAGATAGGTGCACGACCCTCCCGGCTCGGTTTTCGACAGTTTTGCATCGAGCGGTTTGTGTCGGGCAAGATAGTCGGCGAGCGACGATGCTACAATCTCCCCTTGAGTGAGCAGCGAGATGTGTTCGGGCACAAAACGGCGGATTTTCTCATAGAGCAACGGATAGTGGGTGCAACCGAGAATGATGGTGTCAATTTCGGGGTCTTTTGCCAATAACCTGAAAATCTCCTGCCGAACAAAAAAATCGGCACCTTCGCTTCCTGCTTCTCCATTCTCAATCAGCGGCACCCACATGGGGCATGCGTGACCGATTGTGCGGAATCCGGGGTAGAGTTTTGCAATCTCCATGTCGTAGCTCTCGCTCTGAATGGTGCCGGGGGTTCCGAACACACCTATATGACCGGTGCGGGTGTAGTTGCCGAGGCGTTCCACCGTAGGGCGGATAACGCCGAGCACCCTGCGTGATGGGTCGATTTCGGGGAGGTCGTGCTGCTGAATTGTGCGCAGTGCTTTGGCTGAGGCTGTGTTGCAGGCAAGTATAACCAACCGGCACCCTTTTGAAAACAGATATTTTACCGATTCGAGAGTAAATCGGTAAACAATATCGAAAGAGCGTGTTCCGTAGGGGGCGCGGGCATTGTCGCCGAGGTAGATGTAATCATAGTCAGGCAGACGTCGGCGGATTTCCTTGAGTATTGTCAGGCCGCCGTAGCCTGAATCGAAAATGCCTATCGGGCCGCATTTTGAATTGGTCATTGCCGTGATTGCAAAATTTAGATAACATTTCCCCGATGGGGAATGACTCATTGATAAAGAATGTGCAAAGATACGCAGAATCTTCGACGAAAAAAATAGCGAACGTCGGGCGGCAGGCCGGTTCGCGTTGGCGCAGCCAATTTTATTGAGTCAAAAATACATAAACAGCGATGTGTCAAAACGCTTTTTACATTCTGACACATCGCTGTTCATTTAGGGCGCAGGGAGTAAATAATTACACCGCTCTGCCGCCGAGTGTGGGCATATCACATGATGCCGCGCTCACGCAGTTTGCACTGCCATGCCCATGCCGAGCGCATGGTGTCGGCAATGGGGGTGAGGGCTTTCCAGCCAAGCACATTGTTGGCGTGGGAGGGGTTGGCCCACACTTTCTCAATGTCGCCGGCGCGGCGTCCCACAATCTTGTGGGGGACTTTAACGCCGGTTGCGGTTTCAAACGCATTGATGAGTTCGAGCACCGACAGACCGTTGCCTGTTCCGAGGTTGAAAATCTCGATTTTATCCTCACTTGCGTTGGTGAGCATGCGCTCGATGGCAATGACATGGGCTTTTGCAAGGTCAACAACGTCGATATAGTCGCGGATGCACGAGCCGTCGGGGGTGTTGTAGTCATCGCCGAACACACTCAGCTCCTTGCGGATTCCCATTGCTGTTTGGGTGAGGTAGGGGATGAGATTCTGGGGCACACCGTTGGGCAGTTCGCCTATTTCGGCGCTCGGATGAGCACCCACGGGGTTGAAGTAGCGCAGGATAACGCTCTTGAAGTTGGCGCCGGCATTGATTACGTCGGTGATAATCTCCTCCGAAATCTGCTTTGTGTTGCCGTAGGGTGAGGTAGCCTTCTTGATGGGGGTCTGCTCGGTCACGGGATTCACATCGGGTTCGCCGTAAACGGTGCACGACGATGAGAACACGATTCCGTCAACATCTCTTTCGGCCATGAGGTCGAGGAGGTTGAGCAAAGTGTTGAGGTTGTTGCGGTAATAAAGCACCGGTTTCTGCATCGATTCGCCCACGGCTTTGCTTGCGGCGAAGTTGATAATCCCTTTGATGCCGGGATAGGTGTCGAACAGATTGCGGAGTGCGTCGATGTCGGTGCAGTCGGCCTCCACGAAATCGGGGCGAATGCCTGTGATGCGCTCGATTCCGTCGAGAACATCGCGGTTGGAGTTGGAGAGGTTATCAATTATAACCACGGGATAGCCGGCGTTTTGCAGTTCCACAACAGTGTGTGAACCGATATAGCCGGTACCTCCGGTCACGAGTATGCGGGGTTTCATAACAATAGTAAGGTCTTAGAAAAGTTTGGAGGGATATGTGCCGTTGTTGTGAAGTTCGGCAAATTTCTCAACCACACCGGGACGGTCGGCAGCATAGGTCACGCCGAACCATTTTGAATCGGTGTCGAGAACTTTCACTGTGGCTTCTCCCGAGTTGATGAGGGTGTCGATGCACAGGGGGATAAAGAACTCGGCCTTGGGGGTGTTGAGATCTTTGTCGAGGAATTTGCGGAACTCGCGTTCGCTGAAGTCGAAGTAGTCGGGTGTGAAGCCCCACAGGTTCATTGAAACGGGGGTGGTGGGAGCGAGTGTCTGCTCGGTTCCGTTTTCGTCGGTGAACACGATGCGGCCGTCGGGAGCGTAGGAAATAGCTGTGCGCTCCACAATCGAAGCGAGTTTGCCGTCGGCGGTTTCACACACTCCGCGGGCAACTGAGCCGTTTTCGGTCATGGTGTTGCCTACGCGGAAGCCTACCATGCAGTAGTCGCCCTTGCGGTCGCGTTCGCGCATGAGTTCCTTTGCAATCACTTCAAATGCGTCGCGGCCATAGAAGTCGTCGGCGTTGATAACGGCAAACGGCTCGTTGATGGCCTCCTTGCCCATGAGAACGGCGTGGTTTGTTCCCCAGGGTTTGGTGCGGTCGGCGGGGCAGGTGTAGCCTTCGGGGAGTTTGTCGGTGCTCTGGAACACTACTTCAACGGGCACATGACCTTCATATTTGGAGAGGATTTTTTCGCGGAAGTCTTTCTCGAAATCTTTGCGGATAACGAACACAACTTTGCCGAATCCGGCCTGAAGGGCATCGTAAATCGAATAGTCCATGATTGTTTCACCGTTGGGGCCGAGTGAATCAAGCTGTTTGAGACCGCCGTAACGGCTGCCCATGCCGGCAGCGAGAACGAAAAGTGTAGGTTTCATTTGTCAGTGTGTTGATTGATGGGAATCCGATTCATGAAATTGCGCGATTGAGTGGCTCAATTAAGATGCTCGTTTGCTCAATCCACGCTATTCAGGCCGGATTCATTGATTTTTGTTGAATTGATTGTTTCATGAAATCACCCTGCGGATAGTGTGCCGGGTGGCACAGGTTTCCGCAGGGTGGTTGTTATTGTGGTGTTCAGGCTTGGGTCAGTTTCCGTGCTCCGTCGGAAATCACAACGGGGTAAACAACGGGTTCGTGACCATATTTTTCATTGAACTTGCGTTTTGCCGTGGCGATGAAATTGTCGTAGACATCATTCTTAACCAGATTGATGGTGCAACCGCCGAAGCCGCCACCCATGATGCGGGAGCCGGTAACGCCACACTCGGCTGCAATGTCGTTGAGGTAGTCGAGTTCTACGCACGAAACCTCATAATCCTTGGAAAGTCCGCGGTGGGTTTCAAACATCTTTTTGCCTACGGTTTCATAATCGCCGCGTTCGAGAGCTGCACACACGTCGAGCACTCGGTCTTTCTCTTCGATAACGAATTTCGCGCGGAAATAATCCTCGGCTGTGATATCGGTTTTGATTGAGTCGAGCATTTCCATTGTGGCGTCGCGCAGGGTTTCAATGCCGAGTTTGGCGGCCACGCGCTCGCACGACTGGCGGCGTTTGTTGTAGGGGGAATCAACGAGTGCATGTTTCACCTTCGAGTCGAGCAACACGAGTTTGTAGCCGTCGGCTTTGAAGGGGAAGTATTCAAATTCCATCGAGCGGCAGTCAAGGCGCATCAGATGGTCTTTTTTGCCGAACACCGAGGCGAACTGGTCCATGATGCCGCAGTTTACGCCGCAGTAGTTGTGCTCGGTCGACTGGCCGATGCGTGCAAGCTCGAATTTGTCGATAGTGTTGCCGTTGTACATGTCGTTGAGAGCGAATGCAAAACAGCTTTCGAGGGCGGCTGAGGATGAGAGGCCTGCGCCGAGGGGCACGTTGCCGGCAAACACGGCGTCAAAGCCTTTCACGGTTCCGCCGCGCTTGATGATTTCGCGGCAGATGCCGAATATATAGCGGGCCCACTGCTGTGAGGGGGCATCTTCCTCTTTAAGTCCGAATTCGGCCGATTCATTGATGTCGATTGAGAACACGCGCACCTTGTCGGTGCCGTTGGGGCGCAACTCGGCCATGATTACCTTGTCGATTGCTCCGGGGAACACGTAGCCGCCGTTATAGTCGGTGTGTTCGCCAATGAGGTTGATGCGGCCGGCCGATGCGTAGAGGGTACCTTCTTCGCCGAATTTTTCTTTAAAGATTGCTTTGATTTTTGATTCCATAAAAAGGGGTATTATCAGATTTCAAGGGTTGAAGTTTTCGGGTTGTGTTTCTATCGCAAAAGTAGCAAAAACTATTCACAATTGCGGGTGAAATTAACTGAAAAAACAGCCCGGAAAAGTCAAAAAATAACAATTCCGGGCCATTGACGGGTAAGCAGCCTCAAAGGTGGCTGAAATGTTGCATCGGGTGAATTATTTATTTCACATCAATAGTGAGTGTGGCGGGTTTAACTCCGGGGGCTGTCACTGTGAGTGTGGCTTTCCCGGGGGTGGATGCTGCACGCAGAATTGCTGTTGCCGCACCGCTGAAAAGTTGCATGCGGGGTGCGTCGAACGGAAGCAGACAGGTGGGGTCGCCGTTGGCGGTGGCCAGGAACTCGGCGGCTCCGCTCACTTTGAAGTTGACCATGCGGGTGTCGTCGGGCACGGGGTTGCCGTTTTTGTCGGCAACCTCAACGGTTACATACACAAGGTCGTCGCCGTCGGCGGTGATTTCACGCCGGTTGGGGGTGAGAACAATGTGGTGGGCTTTGCCGGCAGTGACACGGGTTGCTTCACCTGCCACGTTCCCTTTTTCGTCGTAGGCCACAACTTTGATTTCACCGGGTTGGTAAACAACATCGTCCCAAACGAGGCGATAGCGGTTCATGGCGGCTGAGTCGTTATGCTCGGTGATGTGGCGCAGGCCGTCGCGTTTCCAATAGGGTGAGAAGGCTATGTCGCCGTAGTCGAGCGGCGTGGCGGGTGCTTTTTCTTTAACACCCATTGATTTGCCGTTTACAAACAGTTCGGCTTTCGGCCACGAGGTGTAGGCCACAACGGGGGTTACTTCCCCTTCGCGCCCTTCCCAGTTCCAATGAGGAAGAATGTGGAGGGTGGGGGAGTCGGTGTTCCATTGCGAGCGGTAGAGCCAATAGCGGTCTTTGGGAAGTGATGCAAGGTCGATGATACCGAACACGCTCGAATGGTTGGGCCAGGCGTCGGTGTCGTAGGGCGACGGTTCACCCAGGTAGTCGAAACCGGTCCACACAAACTGTCCAATCATCCAGGGGTAATCATCATCCATAGCGAAGTCGATGTCGGGGATATTGCTCCAATAGCAGAATTCGGTGTCGTAGGATGATGATTGGTGGTTGTCGTGGATGGCGTTGGCCTTGAATTCCATCGGGAAAATGTAGCATCCGCGCGATGAGACGGTCGATGCCGTTTCCGAGCCCAAGATGAGCTTTTGCGGGAGGATGTTGTAGGCGCGCTGATAGTATTGGGGCTTGTAGTTGAATCCGGGAATGTCGAGTGCGGCGGCGAAACCGTTGTCGAGCACGGCGTCAATTTGGTCCATGCCGCAGGTTACGGGGCGGGTGGGGTCTTCGCGGTGTGCGATGTCAAGCAGCATCTGCAGCTCCTGCACTCCATCGGGTCCCCACTGGCTGGGAACCTCGTTACCGATACTCCACATCACCACCGAGGCGTTGTTGCGGTAGTGGTGCAGCATGTTTACCATATCCTTTTCTGCCCATTCGCCGAATATGGAGCCGTAGCCGTTGGGGCTTTTGGGACGGAAGCCCCAGTCGTCGAACGGTTCTACCATCAGCATCATGCCCATCTCGTCGCAAAGCTCCACGAGTTCGGGGGCGGGCATGTTGTGGGATGTGCGGATGGCATTGGCACCCATATCTTTCAGCATTTCAATCTGGTGGCGGAGTGCCGAACGGTTCACTGCCGCCCCGAGCGGGCCGAGGTCGTGGTGGTTGCACACACCTTTGAATTTGGTGTATTCTCCGTTCAGGAAAAATCCCTTTTCGGGGATATATTCGAGGGAGCGGATGCCGAAACGGGTTGAATATTCATCTACAGGTTCACCCTTTACGCTCAGCACGGTGCGGGCAACATAGAGCGACGGTGATTCGGGCGACCAGCGGAGTGGTTTTTCCACAAGGAAATTCTGGGTGAAGGGCTGGCCGTGGGAGTGATAGGTGGAGTTGTTGGTTGCCACAACCGTGCCGTCGGGTGCGATGATGTCGGTTTTTACGTCGACGGCTTCACCTTTAGTTGCGCCTTTGATTTCGGTGATAAGACGCACCGAAGCCTCATCGGCCGACACGTAGGGGGTGGTTATGTAGGTCCCCCATGTGGGCACATGCACACGTGAGGTGGCTACGAGATGCACATTGCGGTAGAGCCCGGCGCCGGGATACCATCTTGATGAACGGGGCTTGTTCTCAAGGGCAACCGACAACGTGTTCTCACCGGGTTTTACCACACCGGCGGGTATATCGAGCCAAAATGAGTTGTAGCCGTAGGCCCAACCTCCGATGGCCACACCGTTCACGGTAACTTCGGGATTGCTCATGGCGCCGTCGAACACAAAGGTGAAATGCTGTCCGGCGGTGTCGGGAACTTCAAATGTGGTGGTGTAGAGTCCGCGACCCATGTAGGGGAGACCGCCGGTGCGGCCGGTTTTCTCCGATTTCTCTGTTTCGCCGTTTTGCTCCACGGCCACAACCTGCAGGTCGTTGTCGCGTGAGAACGGTTCATGGATTGCCCAGTCGTGGGGCACTCTCACCGATTGCCATTCTCCCCGGTTTCCGAGCGAGTCGACTTTTGCGAATTTCCATCCGTGGGTGAGGGTGGATTGTGTGCGGGCCTCGGCGATATTGCCTGAGGTGAGTGCCGCAACAGTGAGTGCTAACAGCCCTGTGATTTGTTTCATGTCAGGATATGGTGTTTTATTTTATAAAGTTGGAACGGCAACTTGTGCCGGTGTTTTTTCAAAGGTTTTTGAACGGTGCGAGCGCCGATGTGGGGCGGCCGTTGGAGAAGCACCCTTTGTGATAACCGGTGTTGTCGGGCTCGGCTTCCGGCTCCCAATAAAAAATTCCTTTCAGAATGGTGCCGTCGGAAAATTCATTCATGAGTTTGGTGAGTGTGGCGCTGCAGTCGGCGCCCTGGGTGTGGTGGAATCCAATCTCACAAATCATAACAGGTTTCTTGTAGCGAGTGTTCAGCGCTTTGATATTGGCGATGCAGTCGTTGATGGCTTTGTTGTCGGTGGTGACTGTCCACGATGCGCCCGAGCCCTGCTCAATGATAGGGTAGAGCGACATGCCAATCATGTCGTAGCGTGCATTCGTTTTCTGCATCAGGTCGAAGAACCAACGGTAGGTGTCGGCGTTGTTGCCGCAGTCGAGGTGAACAATCACCTGAGCATCGGGGAATATCGCTTTTACGGCATCATAGCCTGCGTTGAGAAAACGAGGAAATTCGCCTGCGCTGTCACCTTTCACCTCTCCCATCGGGTGAAGCATTCCCGGGGTGGTTTCGTTGCCAATCTGCACCCATTCGGGGGTGATGTTCTCGGCTTTGAGTGCCGAAAGCATTTCGTTGACGTGGTTCTTTATGGCATCGGCCATCTGGGCGGCCGTCATGCCGGCCCATGCGGCGGGAACCACCTGTTTTCCGGGGTCGGCCCAGTTGTCGGATAGATGAAAGTCAATCATCAGGCGCAGCCCGAGTGCCGCAGCGCGGCGGGCTTTTACCATCACGTCGGCAATGGAATTGTATTTGTTGGCCGGGTTGACCCACACGCGCAATCTGATGGCGTCGATGCCGCACTCTGTCTTGAGTAGCTCCATGCACTCAACGGGCGTCCCGGTGTTGCTATAGAATTTGCAGCCGTTATCCTCAAGTTCGGAAAGCCAGCTCACATCGGCACCGCGGGCAAAGTCGCTTGTCGGATGGGTGGGATCGTCAGGCTTTTCGGGCGTGGGAGCAGGCGAGGGTGCAACGGGCTCATTGTCGTTGCCGCATGAGGTTGCGGCTATTCCCAATGCAGCTATCGCAGAAAGTATCAAACTTTTTGAAAATGGAGAGAATCTGAAAATTTTCATAGGTTGTTAAGGGTTGGAATAAGGGATAAGATAAGTGCTGTCAGCGCAGCCACACTCCAACGATTTCGGCCGATTTATGCGATTCCGAAGCCGGAGCGGGGAATACAAGCTGCAGTTTCTCTATGTCGGCGATGTCGAGCGGCGATGAATAGCCGTTGGGCATAAACTCGCGTTCGAGAAACACGGGGAACGGCGCAGGGCAAAGAATCGTGGGGGAGATGCCGAATTCCCCGAGGGAGATAACGGTTTCGGAATCGGGGGTGAGTGTGGCGCGTGCCGAGTAGGTGATGCCGTCGCGGTTGACGAGTGCAACGGTTATCTCCCCCATATCGGTTTTTCCCGATTTTATCACCACTCCCGAGGGTTGCAGCGAGCGGCCGAGCGGGGAAATGATATCACCGATATATGTTGTGATTACCGTGTTGATGGTGTCGGAGCCCGGTTTAACCGAAAGTTTCCACACATCCTGCGCCATTGGCGCGCGGTTCTCGGCTGTCACCGAAGTGCGCCCCCATTGGTCGGGGATAGTTGATACTTCGGCCCAGTCAACGGGCGTGGAGCAGTTGAGCAAGGGGAGTGGAGCGCCTTCGGGAAGTAGGGCTGTGGTGTAATATGCGCTTTCTGGAGCATCCCAGTCGAGTGGCGCTCCTGCCACCACGCCCGGAAATGTCATGATGGTGTCGGGTGCAACGGCGGCAATGCGATAGGCAAAGGTTGTTTTGCCACGCATGTCGGAGGCGGGAATAACGGCTTCGTACAGATATGGAGCTGTGCGCTTCATGGTGTAGAGTCGGTTGTGTTCGCGCCAGAACGATGCATCGGTCGGGTAGATTACCAGCGAATCGGGAAGCGCTGTGCCAAATGCTTCGGCGCGCACCGTCAGGTCGCTTCCCGCGGGGTGGAATGCTGTGGGTTTGTGGTTTAAATGCATTGCCAGCGCCGACGGTTGCGGTGCCACATATTCGTCGAGTTGGATTGCTCCCCATTGAGCTGAGGGGGAGGTGTTGCTGATGAGTGTGCTGTCCGTTGCAAGCAGATAAACTCCGGGGGTGACATGGATGGTGTTGCCGTCGGCGGTGCCCCCGAACGGATTTGTTTCGGTTATTGAACGGTAATGGAAATTATCGCTCAACCCGGGGAGCGTCAGCGCCATCGGATGGGAGGTGTTGAAAATGTGGGCCACTTCGCGCTTCAGCGACGGCTTGGCAAACGGGTCGGCGCTATATAGCACATCGGGCATCACCTCAAGGCGCCACAAACCGGGTTGGATAAGGTCGAGCAGATAGGCGCCCCTGCCGTCATATTCTACCACAGCCGACGAGCCGTAGCCCGCAACATGTTTCAGCGAATCGGGCGCCACAGGCTTTTCAGCCACATTGTTGGTGTGGAAAAACTCCTCGGGGGTGTTCCACACGGCGAGGTTGCGGCGGTAGCTTACGGTTGCGGGACCAAACACCGTGTCGGCGGGATATTTGCCGTAGTCGGCTCCGTCGGGCACATTCTGCATCACTCGGGTGGCGATTTTCATGCCGAGAGCTTTCTGCGGGGTGTAGGCGAGGTTAAGGAAGTGGGTCTGGTATTCGGTGTTGAACCGAGCCATGTCGATGGGGTCGTAGGCAAACTGGGTCGCCCATTGAAATCCCTCGCGGGCAAATGTGCGTGCCACAGCCGGGAACATGTAGCTTTGCAGCATGTCGGCCGGGTCGAACTCATAAACCACTTTGGCTTTGTTGCCGAATCCCTTTACCGAGCTGAACGGAATTGCGTAATTATCTACATACGGGAGGAAGTTCCCTTTCCGCTCGCGTCCTGCCACAAGACCTACTGGATACCACTGATAGGTGGTGCCTTGAATGTCGGCCGCGAAATAGCCCGGAACCATATCCATGTTGTGGCTCACGTTGTAGAGCACCGGTTTGCGCCATCCGCCGTTGCGCACGGCTTTCACCATGCCGTTGATGTAGCTCTCAACCTGCTTGGGCGATGATGTGTGGCAAGGTTCGTTGTTGATTTCAATTGCAATGATTGCCGGGTCGGCGGCATAGCTCATCGACGTGTAGGGATTCACATGCTCCACAAGCGCCTTGATGTAGCGCTGTTGCGCCTTTATCGCGGCGGGGTTGGCGTGGATGTCGCATTTGTCGTAATCGTAGGAGTAGGCTCCGGTGTCGGTGTTCCGTTCGGGATAACCGTTGCCGAAGTTTGTCTGGGCGGTGAGAATAGCCGTGATTCCGCGTTGCTGCAGGGATGCAAGCAGATAGTCGAGCAGGTCGAGGTGGTCATTTTCAATCAGGTTTCCCACGCTGTCGGAAAGCTCAACATCCCACAAGTGCAGACGGAAAGCATTCACCCCCATGCGGCTCAGATGGTACACATCGCGGTCGATGGCCTCCTTGCGGTCGATTCCGAGGGTGTTCATGGCGCGGTAGGCATGGGCGAACGGCAAGGTGTAGTTTGTGCCGAAGTAGCGCACCTCCTCGTTGGTTGCGCTGTTGCGCATGCGTCCCTGTTTGTCAACTGTTATGGTCGGGAAAGTGTAGCCGTTCTCAGTGGCGGATGTAGTGTTGGAAGCTGCTGAGGCGGCAAGCGCTGTGGCAGCCGCACAAATAGTCATAGCGGAGCTTACGCACCGGTTAAAATGAGTGAAACGGGATTTCATGGTAAGAGGGTTGTTCAGAAACAGTGTTCTCTATTTGTCAAGTAGATGAAGAAGTGTCGGATAGATTTCAGGCGCACTCTTAAATTTTTGCAAATATAATCAAAAATTCAATATGCAGAGCGCGGCAGTTTGGCTGAAAATCGTTAGATTTGTAAATGAAAACGGGAAAGGGGCAAAAATCAAGCTAACCCTTTGGAAAATAAACGCAGATGAAGGCTAATTATTATATCGGCGTGGCGCTGTCGGCGGTGGCTCTGTTGAGCACAACGGGCTGCGCTTTGCTCGACAAATCGGAAAAATACAGAGTGCAGGGCTCGGATGGCACGGTCACTGAAGCGTCCGGCGCCGCAACGTCGCAGAACTCCAAATCAACCGGCCGTGTGCTCACACCTCCCAAAAACAGCTCCTCCGCGCGTGGCAATGATGGCGCTCCCTCGGCAGCAGTTTCATCCAAAGCCGTAAAAAACAGCAAAAAGAAGAAAAAAGGAAAAAACGCCACCGTGTCGAAAGATGAGTTGGCCGAAGCCCGTCGCGAAGTGGCTATTGAAAACGCCGGAACTGATGTTGCCGTGGCAACCTTGGGAAACGGCGCTGCCAAAACCGACCTCACGGTTGAAAACTCTCTTCCCGATGATTTCACAATCAATGGGGAATGGACGATTTTCAGCGTCAGAGGAAATCAAGTTACCGGGGAGGAACGGCCCTACGTGAATTTCGACCTTGCCGCCCGCCGCTTCTACGGCTCCAACGGCTGCAATATTATCAACGGCGACCTCGTGTTGGAGCCGAAAAACGCCATTCGCATGGAGAACATGATTTCAACCATGCGCATGTGCGACGACGCTCCGTTTGAATATCTCATCAACCTTGCCGTGTCGGATGTGAAGAGCTTTTCGGCTCGACAGGAAGGCCCGATAACGTTTATCGATCTCAAGGGCGCCGACGGTCGCACCATCCTTGTGCTGCGCCGTCACAACATGGACTTCCTCAACGGCGCATGGAAAATCACTGCTCTCAACGGCACACCGTTGGCCGAGGATGGCGAAATGACAATCGACATTCCCGAGCTGAAAATTCATGGCACTACTGGGTGCAACACATTCAACGGGGCGCTCTTCATCGACCCCGACAAGGTGAACTCCATGCAGTTTATCGACATTGCCACCACCCGCATGATGTGCAGCCCCGAATCGCGCGAAACTGAATTCCTGCTCGCACTGGAGAGTGTGGAGACCGCGAAAGCCACAGGGAAAAACACCGTGACGATGTTCGATACCGAAGGGAAGGAACTCTTCACAATGCAGCGTCTCGACCTCCGTCCCGAAGAATAAAATCTCCGAAGATGGAGCGCGCCAGGTTGTAATCTCTTAATAACCAAGTGCAAATATCTCATAACCTAAATATTCATGAAAAAATCATTTCTTGCCACGATGCTGCCTCACAGGCTGTTGCTCGCGGCGGTATTGTCGGCATCCGCCTGCGCCGCAGCGTGGGGTGCCGATTACAAAACTCTTGTGGTGGAGCGAATCGACGGTTCGCAACTTGAAATTACCCTCTCCGACAATCTGGCGATGAAATTTGAAGGCCGCGATTTCGTGGTCAACGGCGATGACGGAGCGATTACCATGCCTGTTGAAACTGTTGCAGGATTCCATGTTTCGGAACTCCCCGCCGGCATTGATGAGACCCCGGCCGACATGTTGCCCGAGGGAGAAATCACGGCAACCGGAGTGAGGTTCACACAACTGCCTGTGGGCGCCGTTGCTGAAGTGTTCGACGCAGCGGGGCGCAAAGTCCATTCAGCCACATCTGCCGGCGGAGAACTCGTCATGCCGTTCGGTGAAATGGCGCCGGGAGTGAATTTAATCAGAGTTAACGGAGTTTCAATCAAAGTTGTGCGGCCATGAAAGCAATCGGTTACAAATATGCAGTTGCGGTGATATGTGCCGCCTCGGGAATCATCTACGGCACCGCCGGAGAGAGCGGAGCCGACGCAGCCACCCCACAGGTGCGTGTCGACCTCATGAAAGGTGAGAATCGGGTGCGGTCGTTGCTCCCCCGCCAGGTTGACAACATTAAGTTTAAGCGCACGAGAGCGGGCTATGTGGGGCTCGACGTGGCCACACCCGAGGGTGAGAGCCTTGATTTGCGCTTCGCCGATTTCGACCGTGTGAAGTTCACTCCCGTTGAAACCGGGAGCCGCTTCCCCATAACATATAAAGTTGACTATAACATCGATTTCGACCCCGGAGCAGCCGACGCTGCGGCCGGCGAGTGGTGCACCTTCAATTCGGGACATTGGTATGTGCAGTCGGCTCTGCATGTCACGGGCGAATACACCGGCTTCGATTATGCAACCGTCGACGGATTTCTTCTTGAAGGCTTGATGCCCGATTGTTATTGCCCTGCCGAATATAGGTTCATGATGCCGTTTGAGCCCGTTACGGTTGAGATTCGCGAATGGGAGCGCACCCTCTACAACGGCATCGCCATGCCTGAGGTGTGGCCCCCCGTGATGGATCATAATTCCATTGATGCCATGCCTGTGCCATATCTCGATAACATCCCCGAGGTTATTGATGTGAGTGTGGGCCGCCAGCTTTTTGTGGATGAATTCCTCATTGAGAGCACGTCGCTCCAACGGGTGTTCCACAAGCCGGTGAAATATGAGGGCAATCCTATTCTGTCGCCAACGGCCAAGGAAAAAACAAGTCATGCTCCCGGTGCTATGCCGAAAGATGGCGGTGTTTGGTGGGAGCCGCGCGAGGGTGTGTATAAAATGTGGTATGAGGCCGGATGGTATGGCAAAACTGCACTTGCCGTCTCCACCGACGGCTTGAACTGGTCGCGCCCCGATGTCGCCGATGGCTCGAATATCATCCCTTCATTGAAAGGCATGCGAGGCAATTCGTCGTCGGTTGTGCTCGACTACAGCGCACCCGATGCCGAGCGATATAAAATGTTTCTGCGCGAGCCTAACGCCACAGCCACCGACGGCAGGGGGTGGGCAATGGTGTCGGCCGACGGTGTGAACTGGGAGAACCGCACCCCCACAGGCTTGTGCGGCGATAAATCCACTATGTTCTATAACCCGTTCAGAAAAAGATGGGTCTACTCAATCCGCTCGGTCGACCTCGCGAGCGAGCCTTACGGGCGCGCACGCTATTACAGGGAACATCCCGATTTTCTTGCCGGTGCCGATTGGAACGATGACGATGTGGCCTTCTGGTGTCAGGCCGATTATGATGATAAACCCGACCCCGAATTCAATCTTCGTCCGCAGTTGTATAACCTTCAGGCTGTGGCCTATGAGAGCGTAATGCTGAGTATGCACCAGATGCTTATGGATGAAAAAACTGTGTCGGGCAATGATGGACTCCCCAAAATCACCGAACTCAAAGTGGGGTTCTCACGCGACGGTTTTCATTGGCACCGCCCATTCCGCGATGTGTTCATTGCCGCCGACCGAAGCTCCGACAGCAGTTGGGAACGCGGTTACATCCAGTCGGTAGGTGGCGTGTGCGGCGTCTACGGCGATGAATTGCGGTTCTACTACATCGGTTTTTCAAAAATTCAAACGGGTTTCGACACATCTACAGGCCGCACCGGCGTTGCAATTTTGCGCAGGGATGGGTTTGCTTCAATGGAAACATCAGGGGAGGGTTCGCTCACAACTCGCAAGCTGCAGTCCGACGCTCCGTGCGAGCTGTTTGTCAATGTTGACTGCCCTGCCGGCGAACTGAAAGCCGAGCTCCTCGACGCTGATGGGAATGTGATACCCGGCTTTTCATTCGCCGATTGCGAGCCGTTGAGCATCGACAGCACTATTGCCCGACTCACATGGAACGGAGCCGGATGCAGCGGAGCCGCAGGCGCGGGACTCGTTCCGGGCACCCCCTTCAAAATCAGGTTTAACCTGAAGAACGGCAAACTCTACTCATTCTGGTTATCCCCCTCGGCCAACGGCGAGAGCCGCGGCTATGTCGGTGCCGGAGGTCCCGGCTACACGTCGAATATCGACGACAAAGGCACCGTTGCCTATCCCAAATGACCTCCACTATCGTAGAAACTATGAATCTGAAGAAATGGATACGCGGCGATTTCGCCGGATATAAGGATTTTGCAAAGGCCGGATTTCTCTTTGCGGCGCTCACCACGTTGTTGCTGGGCGCGGTGATGTTCAGCTACATCTATGCGTCACCCGCCATCGGGTTGATGACCGCCGAAGGGTGGATTTATCTTGCCGTGGCAGCATTGGGGCATGCCGCATGTTTCGCCCTGGCAGCCTACATCCTGTTTCTCATTGTCGGGCTCACGGGGTTGCGGCGCCCCGCCGTGTGGCTCATGGTGTTGCTGTGTGCTCTCTCCGTCGTGTTCATGATACTTAACCGTCAGGTTTATGCAATCTATCGGTTCCATATCAACGGGTTCATTCTCAACATGGTTACAGGTCCCGGCGCAGGGGGCATTTTTGTTCTCGACTCATGGATGATTGTGAAGGAATGCGCGCTTCTTGCGCTGTTTGCCGCAGCAATCGTAGGCTTGTGGTTTGCCGCAATGCACATTTCGCGAAGCCGCAGCGGAGGTCGCGCGGTGGTGTGGAGCGCGCTGTTGATGGCGCTGCTCATCCCGGCGGCACATCTCTATCATGCCTACGGAGCTTTTGTCAGACATGCCGCTGTTACGCGCGCCGCAGTGAGCTTGCCCTATTTCTACCCGCTCACGGCTAAAAGCCTGTTGACAAAGCTCGGGGTTAAAGCTCCCGAAAGTGTTGCCGGCGATGAAATGGAACTGGCCGATGGTGAGGTGTGCTATCCGGCCGCTCCGCTTGTGGTTCACCAACCCGATAGTTTGCCCGACATTTACCTCATTCTGCTCGACTCGTGGAACCCGCGCGGTTTCACCGAGGAGACAATGCCCAATGCCTGGCGCTTCGGGGTGGAGAACACTCGCTTCACACGTCATGTGTCGTCGTCCAACGGCACGCGCTGCTCGGTGTTCGGCATTTTCTATGGTGTGCCGGGCTACTATTGGGAGAGTTTTGAGGCGGCAGGAGTCACTCCGCCGCTTATCTCGCGGCTGCTGCAATTGGGCTATGATGTGCAGGCTTATCCTGCCGCAAATCTGTTGAATCCCGATTTCCGGCACACGGTGTTCCGTCAGGTGGATAATCTTAACGAAGGGGAGGAGTGCGCCACCGTGTGGCAGAGCGACCGCAGCCTCACCGACCGCTTCCTCGCCGACATGAAAACGGCTCAGAGCGATGAGGATAACACCCCGCGCTTCTCGTTCCTCTTCTATGATTTGCCCCATGCGATAGCATTGCCTCCCGAGCGCAACGTGCATTTCAAACCGGCATGGGATTTTGCGGATTACACGCGCCTCACCAACGACCTTGACCCCACAGAGTTCTGGAATCTTTACCGCAACTGCTTGCGCGAGGACGACAATATGCTCGGCGAGGTTCTTGAAGCTATCGCCAACCGTGAGCACCTGACCGGGCGCCCTGCGTTAGTTATCCTCAGCGGCGACCACGGGCAGGAATTCAATGAGAACCACCACAACTACTGGGGCCATAGCGGCAACTATTCCAACGCGCAGATAATGGTGCCATTGGCGGTGAGGTTCCCGGGAGGTGCCCACAACGGGGAAACGTTTGCCCATCGCACCACCCACTATGATTTTGTGCCGACGCTCATGGCGCGCTATCTCGGCGTGGAGAATGATGCGGCCGACTATTCAATCGGCCACGACCTCCTCGAAGGTGCCCCCGGCAGGGAGTGGCACATCTCGGGCAGCAATCTCAACTACGCTTTCATCACACCCGGCGACACCATTCTCGAAAAGGGTGGGGCAGGCGAGCTCACCGTCTACGATCCCCACATGAACCTCGTTGACGGTTACCACATCAATCCTGCCGAAATGCGCGTGGCTCTCGACCGCCTCAACCGCTTCATCAAATAATCGAAGTTGTGTGATAAAGAAAAGAGAGCAGGAAAGAGTGGAAATGAAAAAATGTCAAAGAGCTCTCGCCGGGCGATTGCACAAGGGGAGGAATTGAAGTAACCTGTGTCCTGTGGTTGGGCGGAGTCCGGCACACCGCAAAATTCGGACGAGTGCGGAAGGGGGACCCTCACGGGTTGATTGCAGTAGAGGCGGATTCGGGGACGTGTAGGGTGAGAAGGGGATGATGATATAGGTTGTGGCGTTGCGAACGATGATACGCGCATGGGTTGCCGGGGTTATTCGATGCAACTGCAAGGGAAAAGAGCGACCTTTGGCGGAGTCTTGATAATGGAGGATGATGAGTCCGCTTCCGGCATAGGGGAACAAGGCTTGGCATAACTCCCAGAAGTTACCGCCGCGGCCGCGAAAGGGACTATGTCGTCGGAAGTTCTGCACGTTGAGCAACAGCACAAATTCAGGGTTGCATCCCCGGATGCGGGAAGGGTTGCGGGTAGAGAGGTTCCACAGTTCCTTGCCGTTTTGAAGGCGGGTGACAGAGGTGCGGGTTGCGCCCTCATAGATTACGCCGAGAGTGTGGGGAGTGGCAAGAGTCATGCGATAGCAGAGATAGCGGCGCAGGATAAGAGAAGAATCATGGCCAGGTGGATCGACTATGAGCACCGGAGCCCCAGGGGATGTGCGTTCGAGGCGGGATATGACAATGCGCTCAGCCCGTGTTAGGGGACGGCCGAGGAAACGGGCGAAGCCGCGTGAGACTGGCATCGGTGGACGCAACGACAGTGCCCGGGATGTTGTAATCAGTTTGCGCATCAAGGCGCAAAAGTAATCTACCTATTAGTGTGTTGTTCCCTTAAAAATCGTGAAACTTTGATTATGAATTACAGCTTTAAAATTTTTCAAATTTTCACAGCATCAAAAAATAATCGGAAGCAAGGAGTGGAAGCAAAGGAGGGTGAATAGAAGGTTTTAAATTTAGTTGCCCAAGCTACCTATGCTGCATTCCATGCCAATATTATCACACAGTTCGAAAAAACGTCAGCTCTATTTCATTAATGTGACAATGTCATCAGGCAAAATGACGTTCCCTACGTTATCTTTTGGAGAACTCTTTAAAAATAGAACCGGAACAATCGTGTAGTTTTTAGCTAACGGTAACAGATTAACCTTTCGGAGAAGTTCGTGAGTGAGTTGCTTGCCATTCTCTTGTGTTGTCCACTTACACTCACCAACCAGCAGATACTTTTTATCAAGAGATTCGGCCATTACATCAAATTCGACTTGTTCAGGCTTCTTATCCTCATTGAGAACAGACCCCCACCAGCGTTTTGCCGTACCATAGACTACTCCATTAACAAGATTTCCAGTTACAGCATCCCGGCACATTTTTTCCCATTGCATGCTAACATATTCCGAAAAATGGGCATTTAAAGCCTGTTCGACAGGAAGCTTGCGTCCAAGTTCAATAAACGAACGATTCGGAACTACAAACTGATAGTAGAATGCCATAAACGGGTCGGCGATTTTATAGAGACTTTTTTTTGCATTTTTTTCCTCAATGCCGAATGGAACATCTTTTTGCAAGAATCCGAGATCGACAAGTTTCTTCAATGGTCGCGACAGATTAGTAGCCGGTTCGTTGCATCGTGCGGCAATCTCAGAAAGACGATTTGCGCCGGTGCCGATATAAGACATTATTGTTGACGTCTTGACAATATCCTTCACATCATCCTGAAAGAGTTTGACCGGTTCCTCGTAAAGAGCTCCATTTATAGAGAGAATATTGTGCCACAAAGCATCATTAAGCGAACTTCTGTTTTCCCGTAATTCCCAATAACGCGGTACGCCTCCCCAGACGGAATATTCTTCAATGGCATTTATCGCATCAAGATTCAAAGCTTCCTGAATATACGGCAATCGTAGAGGCGTTAGCCTCATTATTTCATCAGCACGGCCATAAAGAGGTGCTGTAGAATCAAGGAACAACCCATACATCATATTTTGAGAAGAACCACAAAGCACAAGATTATATTTCAGTTGCTTCTCATCAACAAGTTTCTGCAGAACAGAGGGCAACTCAGGAGATTGTTCCACAAGATAGGGAAATTCATCCAGGCATAAGGTGAACCGCTTTTCGGTTCGATAATTGACTGCACGAAACATGGAATCCCAGTCGGGATATGTCAACTTATCGAAATCAGGAAGCACTTGTGCTATCACTTTTGCAAGCAGAGTTCTCTGATGTTGATCTTCTGAACGGTCGGCCAAAAAATAAATATCATTATCGGACAACACTCTTTTGATAAGCGTTGACTTACCTAATCGTCTACGTCCATACACGACAACTAATGAGGATTTCTCTCCCTTCAGAGCATTCTTCAAACGCGTGGCTTCATCTATTCTATCAACGAAATTCATGTGGCTATGTGATTATGCGGTGCAAACATAATGTTTTGTTTGCATAATGCAAAATTTTGAGACTGTTTTTTGTATTCATAAAAACATTTTTGCCGTACTTAAATACTTAAACAGTTAAGGCAAATGCATTTCGTTAGACAGTTAAAAAAAGGACGCACGACTCGTGCGTCCTTACATTTTAGGGGAGAAATAGCGTTAATGTTAATAGAGAGCGCGTTTTTGCGGTGGGGGTTAGCCGCACTTGGAGGTGCCGCAGGAGGTGCAGATGAGGCAGCCTTCCTGGTAGATGAGGGTTTCCTGGCCGCAGTTGGGGCAACGCTGACCCGAGGCCTGGGTGCCGTTGGGGAGGTACTTCTTGAGTGCACGTTCCACACCCATTTTCCATGTGTTGATGCTCTTTGAGTCGAGTTCGAGGCCGCCTACGAGCTTAAGCACTTGGTCGATTGGCATGCCGTAGCGCAGAACGCCCGAGATTAGTTTGGCATAGTTCCAGTATTCGGGGTTGAATTTGTCAGACAGGCCTTCGATGGTGGTTTTGTGGCCGCGTTTGTTCACAAACTGGAAGTCGTAGCGCTTGGTGCCGTCGGGGGCGATTGCCTTGATGATTTTGCCGTGATTGACCGATTTTGGGCAGAAAATGCCGTCGTCATCGTCGGCAAGACCGGTGAAGATTTCGTAGGGGCGGCCATCCATCAGTCCCACGAAGGCAATCCACTTTTCTTTATTGTTCTGGAAACGCACAACATCGGCGTCGAGCTCGTTGGGGCGTTTGAGCACCATCGGGTGCACTTCGTCGGCACCTTGATTGGGCTCGGGTTTCTTTTTCTTTTCGAGCGACACAAGCACACCTGCGCGCGAGCCGTCGCGGTAGACGGTGCACCCTTTGCACCCTACGCGCCAAGCTTCAACGTAGAGCTTGTTGACGAGGTCCTCGCTCACGTCGGCCGGGAGGTTGATGGTAACGGAAATGGAGTGGTCAACCCACTTTTGGATTCGTCCCTGCATTTTCACTTTTTCGAGCCAGTCGATATCGTTGGCTGTGGCTCCCGAGTAGGGTGAGCGTGCCACCAGGGCGTCGAGCTCCTCCTGCGTGTAGTCCGATTTCACCTCGATGCCGTTAACCTTCATCCAGTCGATGAATTTGGGATGGTAGACGATGTATTCTTCAAATGCGTCGCCCGATTCGTCAACGAAGTCGATTTTAACCTCTGCATCGTTGGGGTTGACTTTGCGGCGACGCTTGTAGACGGGGAGGAACACCGGTTCGATGCCCGAGGTTGTGCGGGTCATGAGGCTGGTGGTTCCGGTGGGAGCGATGGTGAGACATGCGATGTTGCGGCGGCCGAACTCAACCATGCGGTCGTAGAGCTCGGGACTCTCAGCCTTGAGGCGCAGCATGAAGGGGTTGTTTTTCTCGCGTTCGGCATCGAAAATTTCAAACGCCCCGCGTTCGGCAGCCATTGTGACCGATGAACCGTAGGCGGCGAGAGCCAACCGGCGGTGCACATCCTCGGAGAATGCTGTTGCCTCGGGGGTGCCGTAGCGCAGACCCATTGCGGCGAGCATATCACCTTCGGCAGTGGTGCCCACGCCGGTGCGGCGGCCTTTAAGAGTTTTTGCGCGGATTTTCTCCCAGAGATGACGTTCGGGACCTTTCACCTCGTAGGTTTCAGGGTCGGAATCAATCTTTTTGAGGATGGCGTCGATTTTCTCCATCTCAAGGTCGATGATGTCGTCCATGATTCGTTGAGCCTTGCCAACATGTGTTGCAAACAGCTCGTAGTCGAATTCGGCCTGAGGTGTGAAGGGATTTTTCACGTAAGAGTAGAGGTTGATGGCCAAAAGACGGCAGGAATCGTAGGGACAGAGGGGGATTTCGCCGCAGGGGTTGGTTGAGATGGTGCGGAAACCGAGGTCGGCATAGCAATCGGGGAGCGATTCGCGGGTAATGGTATCCCAGAAGAGCACGCCCGGCTCGGCCGATTTCCATGCGTTGTGGATAATCTTTTCCCAAAAAGCTTTGGCGTCGATTTCCTTTGTAATTTCGGGGTTGGGAGAGTCAACGGGATAGGCCTGGGTGTAGGGGGTGCCTGTTGTGGCAGCCTCCATGAAAGCGTCGTCGATGCGCACCGAAACGTTGGCTCCTGTCACTTTACCCTCGGTCATCTTGGCGTCGACGAAAGCTTCGGAGTCGGGGTGCTTGATGTTGACGGTGAGCATGAGTGCCCCGCGGCGGCCGTCCTGTGCGACTTCGCGGGTAGAGTTGGAGTAGCGTTCCATGAAAGGAACCAGACCGGTTGATGTGAGCGCCGAGTTTTTAACCGGCGTGCCTTTGGGGCGGATGTGGCTCAAATCGTGGCCTACGCCGCCACGGCGTTTCATGAGCTGCACCTGCTCTTCGTCGATGCGGATAACGCCGCCGTAGGAGTCGGGGTTACCGTCGAGACCGATTACAAAGCAGTTGGAGAGGGAGCCAACCTGATGTGTGTTGCCGATTCCCGACATGGGGCTCCCTTGGGGAACGATGTATCGGAAGTCTTTGAGATAGGAGAAAATCTCGTCGTGGCTCATCGGGTTGGGGTAGTTGCGTTCGATTCGGGCAATCTCCGATGCGATGCGGTGGTGCATGTCGTCGGGAGTTTGTTCGTAGATGTTGCCGAACGAATCTTTAAGGGCATATTTGCTTACCCACACGCGGGCTGCAAGTTCGTCGCCCCCGAAATAATCGAGGGTTGCTTTAAACGCCTCGTCGTAGGAGTAGGTTTTGGTTTCCACGATAAAAATGCTGATGTTTTTTTGTTGGTTTGAGAAAGGTTTCGGCGGGAGGTGCCTATTCGGCGGGTGCTCCCTGAGGGTGGAAAAAAGGTTGAATCCGCAGGGCTTTGAGCCCTTTGGCAATAAGCACTGCAAACTTCGTCAAAATTCTCCATTCTTCCAAAAAATGAAAGGAGCAAAGATGTTGAATGTTGATAAGTTTTCCATTTGCAAATGTAAATCCACTGATTATCAGTGATTAATCCAAGTCGGATGATTTGTAAAGTTTGCCGAATGGGAAAATATGTATATCTTTGTGAGAAGCGAAAATTTCAAACCGCGTATAAGTTTTTATATTAATGAACAGCGATTTATTAAATTTTATATAACCGGCATTATGGATGAAAGATATTGGGAGAACAGGCGGACTATAAGGCGGTATGAACCACAGGAGGTTCCGCAACAATTACTTGAAGACTTAATTCTTAAAGCATCGCATGCACCTACAACCGGTAACATGCAGCTATATAGTGTGATAATAAGCAAAGATGCTGAGGCAAGAAGGGTGCTTGCACCGTTTCATTTCAACCAACCGCAGGTGGAGAATGCTCCGGTAGTACTCACGTTTTGCGCCGATTTCAACCGCATGTCGAAATGGTGTGAGGCGCGCAATGCCGAACCGTGCTATGATAACATGCAATCGTTTGTAGCAGCGATGATTGACACTATTGCTTTCGCGCAACAGTTTAATACACTTGCGGAGCTTGCAGGGCTCGGATGCTGCTGGCTCGGAACCACAACTTACAATGCGCGGCAGATTGCCGAGGCGCTGAAGCTGCCTAAGCTTGTGGTGCCGGTGATTACGCTGACTGTTGGGTGGCCTGCAGATGGTGGGGTTGAAGTGGGGCGCCTGCCGTTGGAGGCTATTGTGCATAATGGCGAATATAGCGATTATACGCCAGAGCGTATTGACCGGCTGTATGCCGAAAAGGAATCGCGCGAGGATTCAAAGCGGTTTGTTGAGGAGAATGGCAAGCAAACGCTGGCGCAGGTGTTTACCGATGTGCGCTATCCCAGAGCGAATAATGAGCATTTTTCGCAGGTTTTCGCAGGTTTTTTAGCCGACGCCGGCTTTATGAAGGGGCAGTCATAGTGGCTAACCCGCAAGCTCCCTCACCATGCGGGTGAATGCCATGCGGATGAAAACAGGCGGTGCGTCAAAATGCTGAGATTTGACGCACCGCGTGATTTGTGTTATGTAGGTTTGCTTATGAGCTGTTGGGGATGTATTATTCGGTGACGAACGTCTTTTCGATTGCCGCCACATCTTCCTGAAGCTGCTTTTCAAAGGGAAGACGCTGCTCAATGTTCTTGCAGGCGTAGATCACCGTTGCGTGGTTGCGGGAGAGGCGTGTACCGATTGCGGTGAGGGGCATTTTGGCGTGTTTCTTCGCCATGTACATCACCATTTGGCGTGCGTCGGAGATTTCGCGTTTGCGCGACTTTGTGAAGATGGCTTCGGGGTCGATGTTGAAGTGGGTGGCCACACCTTGTGTAATCATCTCGAAGTTGATGGTTTTGCGGTGCATTTTCACCACGTTTGACATTACCACGCGGGCGAGGTCAACGTTGATGTCGCGGTTCATTACTGTGGCATGAGCCAGCAGAGAAACCACAACACCTTCGAGCTCACGCACGCTGTCGGTAACGTTCTCTGCGATGAAATCCATCACATCGCAAGGGAGGGAAAGACCATCCTGCTCGGCCTTGAGCTGGAGAACGTTGCGACGCAACTGGAGGTCGGGACGCTCGAGCTCTACGGTCATACCCCATTTGAAGCGTGAGAGCAAACGCTCGGTCATCCCTTTGAGTTGGGTGGGGCAGCAGTCGCTGGAGAGGATAATCTGTTTCTGGTTCTGATGGAGGTGGTTGAAGATGTGGAAGAATGTGCCCTGTGTGCCCGGCTTGTCAATGAGGTCCTGAATGTCATCGATGATGAGGGTGTCGATGCTCTGGTAGAAGTTGATGAACTCATTGATTTTGCCTGTGTGGGAGGCAACGGTGTATTGGCTTTCAAAAAGTCGGGCGCTGACGTAGAGGATGCGTGCCGAGGGGTTGTTTTCCCTGATTTTGATGCCGATGGCCTGGATGAGGTGGGTTTTGCCCACACCTGTGGGGCCGAATACGAACAGGGGGTTGAAGGTTTTGCACTTGGGGTCGTTGGCGATAGCCTCGCCGATGGCGCGTGCGATTTTATTGGAAGTCGACCCGCAGTAGTTCTCAAAGGTGTATTTGGGGTTGAGCTGCGAGTTGAAATTGTCGTCGACGGGAGTTTGGAAAAGGCCTGCTGCGGCGCGCTTTTTGAGCGCGGGTGAAGAGGCGAGGCCGGCTTCGTTGATTCCGGTCTCGGGTTGGTTGCTGATGCGGTTGTAGTGGTAGAAGAGCTTGACGTCGCCACCATAGACACGGCGCAGGGTAGAGCCGAGTATGGTGAGGTAGGTGTCCTCGAGATGTTCGGCGAAGAACGGCGAGGGCACGCTGATTGTCAATCGCCCGTTTTCAAAACCGAGCGACGTGACAGGTTTGAACCAGGCGTCGAATTGTTCGGAAGGAATGTTGTCGGCAATTATCCGCAAACAATCCTCCCAAAGCTGTTGGTGAGATTTGCTCATTGCTTATAATCGGGTTTTAGGAGAGTGAGGCCATGAAAGAAATGCGGTGGAGAGGTCGCAGTGAGTATTCATGGCGGTTGACCTTTTTCCAATGCAAATTTCACCCTATTTTTGTTGAAAAACAAATCGGCTTTTGTTTGCTTTTTTGAATTTTTGGTGATGCATCTGAATTTCAGTGTTTTATGAAATGGTTGAATGAAAGGTTTGCCGTTTTTGTGTAAAGTGCGTGAAATAAGCATTTTATAAACTGCAATAATTGTGACTTGCTCACGGCTGCCTTTAACCTAAACCAATAAGAACTATCTATTTAATGGCTCAGAAGGCTGTGGCGGCAACAACGTAGTAAAAAAGCTTATTCGGAATGATTTTAAATAACGCGGCGGCAAGGTGTAACCGTCATTTAGATGTTCTTTAATTTAAAATTGCCGGAAACGTTATAGATTGTAGGCGCGGGTGATAGGGGAGTCGGAACGGGCGGATCAGGGTGGAAAAGATGGAAAAAGGAATCGCGTTTGATTCGGAAACGTTTTTCGTTTTCATGAAAGAAAAAATAGGGGAATCGGGAAAGTTATCCACATCAGTTTCGGAGGGATGGAGATGGCTGTTTTTGCGCCGAAAATCGCAGCTCGCGAGCTTTATTAACCTTTTTTAAAGATTGCGACGCTCAACGCCTGAGAGGGCGATTTTGAAGACTATTTAACGCTAATGTGGTGATGATTAACGAACTAAATTTGGCTGTGAGCTGTTTTATTCGTAACTTTGCAATCGAAAGAGCAAAATAATGGCCGCCACAGAGGTGGGGCTTAGCCGAAAATCGGCAAGGAAACCTGTCAAAAAACTCAGCATTTTGAAACTCCTCCACGAAAGTGGAAAATGGAATGCAAATCAGGAAATGACACAGTGTCCCGAGGGAAAGCTTTTGTAATTATCGTGCTTGATTAAATTACGCGTGCTGACGGATTAAAATTCCGAGGCGTGTGATTGTCTGCGCGCCGGTTGCAGAACTTCGTGAGGGAGGTTTTCTTAATTATGAATCTCAAACTATAGTAATGAAGAAACTTTTATTAGCAATTGCGAGCTTTGCAGTTTTGCTTGTAACGGTTTCGGCGTTTGTTGATAAACGTCAGGAAGCGGCCTTCGGAGAAAAGGCGCCTGAAATGGTGCTTTGCGGAGCCAATGACACAGTGTCGTTGAGCGGATTCGAAGGTAGTTGGGTAATATTGTCGTTCTGGTCGGCTGCCGATGCGCGGTCGCGAATGGCGCAGAACATGGCTACATCGTTTATGCGAGGCAATGGAATCCCGGCAAATGCAAACGGAATTGAATTGGTTTCGGTGAACTTCGACCGCTCGGAGCGGCTCATGGAAGAAATTGTTCGCCTTGACAACCTTGATGCCGAATCGCAATTTCATGTCGGTAATCCCGACGAGGCGGAGGCTCTGCGCAGAGCTTACCGCATGCAGGAAGGTCTGCGCACATTTTTGATAAACCCGGCCGGGGAGCTCGTTGCAGTTGACCCCACCGAAGCCGACCTTCGTGCCATCATCGCATAAGAATGCACACACACAATTTTACAACACAACGAAGGCGTCGTCTCTATGAGTTCGATGCCTTCGTTGTGTTTAGGGGGTTGTCATAGCGGCTCGTCGTTTTGAGGGTGTGTCATAGCGGCCCGTCTGTGTCGTCGCTTGCGGGATTCGGTCTCGGTCACGTACTACAGTACGCTCCCATCGACCTCACCCGCAAGCTCCTATCATCCGAACCACTCTGACAGCACCCTCGCCATGCGGATTAAAACATTGAGGCTGAACCAAAATTTGAATTTTGGCTCAGCCTCAGTTATTCAGCCGAAACTATATGCATAGCACGCGGGTGAGGGTTTGGGAGAGCCCTTGCGCGGGTTAACGGAAAGAGAAAACGATTGTGCGGGAGTAGGTTTCGCCGGGATTGAGTTGCTGGGAGGGGAGGTTGGATTGGTTGGGTGCATCGGGGGCGCCTTGGCATTCAATTGCCACAGCGTCGTAGTCGTGGTATTCGTAGCCGCCCTTACCAATGGGGGAGCCTGTGAGCCAGTTGCCGGTATAGACCTGCGCTGCCGGCTGGTTGGTGCTAACGATGAGTTTCCTCCCCGAGATGGGAGCTTCGAGCAGCGCAACTTCACGCACCGAGCCGTCGCAATTATCAACAATCCAGCAGTTGTCGTAGCCCTTTCCGAATTTCAGGGCGGGGAAATCTTCGTTGATTCGATCGCCGAGTTGGCGGGGAGTGGTGAAATCCATCGGAGTGCCGGCCACGGGAGCAATTTCGCCTGTGGGGATAAGAGTGCTGTCGGTGGGGAGCCATTTCGAGCAATTCAGGCGCAGTGTGTGGCGCAGGGCTGAGCCGGAGTTGTGGCCGTCGAGGTTGAAATAGGTGTGGTTGGTGAGGTTGACAACAGTGGGGGTGTCGGTTGTGGCGCGGTAGTCGATGTGAAGGTCGTTTGAGTCGGTGAGGGTGTAGTCGACAGTTGCCCGGAGGGTGCCCGGGTAGCCCGAGTCGCCGTCAGGGCTTTCGAGAGTGAAGCGCACTTTGTTGTCGCCCGGTGTTTCGCAATTCCAGATTTTATTCTGGAAGCCGTCGGGGCCGCCGTGCAGATGGTTGGGACCGTTGTTGACGGGGAGAGTGAAGGTCTTGCCGTTGAGTGTGAAGAGCCCTTTTGCAATGCGGTTGGCATAGCGGCCGGGAGTTTTGCCCGAGCATGGGCCGTCGGCCATATAGTCGGCCGGATTGTCATAACCCATCGCCACGTCGGTCAGTGTGCCGTCGGCGTTGGGGAGTTTGACGGCCACGATGCCGGCTCCAAGAGATGAGAGCACAACCTGCATGCCGTTGTTGTTGGTGATGGTGAACCAAGTTATTTCGCCCGCGGGGGTGGAATGGGTCTGTTTGTCGATTTTCATGATATGGTGTCTACTTAAATATATTTGTATTTATGGAGTAGTGCTGCCCGAGGGGCACTTTGTTACAAATTTAGCGAAAAAATTCCTACATTTGCAATGATAAACTCGGCATATTATTTTTCGGTTGGTTATTATTAAGTCTTTATAACAGATTCGGAAAAATAGAATAGAAATCAATGACAGGAACGGATTCAAACAGGGAAGTTGCCTCGCGCAATGATTTTGTGGAGGTGATTGTGCCATTGCCGCTGCCGGCAACCTTCACCTACCATCTTCCCGCCGACATGCGGGGACAGGTGGGAGTAGGGCACAGGGTGATAGTTCCGTTCGGTCGCAAGAAATTCTACACGGCCATCGTGACAGGCTTCGCCAACATTCCGCCCGAAGGGATGGAAGTGAAAGAGGTCGCAATGGTGCTCGACACAGAGCCCATAGTGCGTCATCCGCAACTGAAATTGTGGCAATGGATTGCCGACTATTATCTTTCCGACATAGGTGACGTGTACAAAGCCGCTCTCCCTGCCGGCCTGAAAATAGAAAGCGACACCTTCATAGAGGTAAATCCCGACTATGACTTTGCAGCGGAGCCTCTTGGCGATTTGCTTGAGGTGGAGATACATCAGCTTCTCGACCATGAAAAAGCGATGTCGGTTAAGATGATTGCCGACCGCATTGACAAGCGCGGTGTGGCTGCCGCCGTTAACCGACTGGTTGACCGGGGTGTGCTGATAATATCGGAGAAACTTGTGGAGCGCTACCGACCCAAGTTCGAGCAGTATGTTCGTCCGCTGTTTTCGCGGGATGAAGTTGCGACGGCCTTTGAAAAGGTGAAAGGCGCCCGCAAACAGGAAACCATGTTGCTCGGATTGCTTGAGCTGTCGGGTTACGGCCGCGGGGAAAGCGGTGAGGTGCGCCGTGCAGCGTTGCTTGAACGCACCGGGGTGTCGGCAACCATCCTGTCGGCGATGGAAAAGAAGGGATTGGTTGAGGTGTTTAAAAAGGAGGTGAACCGGTTCAAGTTCACCGGAGAGCCGGTAGGTCAGCTTCCCCGATTGAGCGAACCGCAGGCACAGGCGCTCGATGAAATTCACAAATCGTGGATGGAAAAGGATGTGACCCTTCTTCACGGTGTGACCTCAAGCGGCAAAACGGAGATTTACATTCACCTGATAAACTTTGTGCTCGCCCGCGGTGAGCAAGTGCTTTATCTTGTGCCCGAGATAGCGTTGACAACACAGCTCACGAGGAGGTTGCAGGAGGTATTCGGCGACAAAGTTGTTATCTACCACTCCAAATTTTCTGATAACGAGCGGGTTGATATATGGAAACGGCTGTTGCGCGACGGGTCGCCTGCGGTTATAATTGGGGCGCGCTCGTCGGTGTTCCTGCCATTCTCGCGTCTGGGGCTGGTGATTGTTGACGAAGAGCACGAATCGAGCTACAAGCAGTTCGACCCGGCGCCTCGATACAATGCGCGCGACGTTGCCATTGTGCTTGCCGCGATGCATGGAGCCAAAACCCTGCTCGGGTCGGCAACCCCGGCTGTGGAGACCTATCACAAGGCGCTGACGGGGAAATTTGCGCGGGTGACGCTCAATGTGCGTTACGGCGATGTGAAGCTGCCGCAAATGAAAGTTGTGGATATGACCCGCGCCAGAAAGGCCGGGGAGATTTCGGGGGCGTTTGCTGCTGAAACAGAACGTGCGGCCCGCGAGTCGATAGCCCGAGGCAATCAGGTGATATTCTTTCAGAACCGTCGTGGCTACGCGCCGCTGGCACGTTGCAAGCAGTGTGCATGGGTGCCGAAGTGCACCAATTGCGATGTGGCGCTCACCTATCACAGCAATCTCCGTCAGCTTCAGTGTCACTATTGCGGGGCTGTTTATCCGTTGCCCAATGTTTGTCCGCAATGCAAAGAGCCGGCCATCGAGATTCTTGGCTACGGCACCGAGCGCATTGAGGAGGAGGTTGGTGGCAGGTTCCCGAATGTGAAGATGCTGCGCATGGATCTCGACACCACACGCAACAAGGATTCCTACGAAAAGATAATCGACGATTTCTCGGCGGGGAAAGCCCAAATACTTGTGGGCACGCAGATGGTGACCAAGGGGCTTGACTTCGGCGGGGTTGAAACCGTTGGGGTTTTGAATGCCGATGCGGTTATCAACTATCCCGATTTCCGCTCGGTTGAGCGTGCATTCAATATGCTTGAGCAGGTAGCCGGGCGTGCAGGCCGGCGTTCGGGAGCCGAGGGGCAGGTGGTGATACAGACCTACCAACCCTCCCATCCCGTGTTGCGCCACGTGGTGAAGCATGATTACGAAAGCTATTTCGAGGCCGAGATTGCCGAGAGGGAGAGGTTTTTCTATCCTCCGTTCTCGCGCATCGTTTATATGTATGTGAAACACCGCGACCCGGCAAAGTTACGTTTCGTGGCCGATACCTACGCAGCGCGTTTGCGCGCGCTGTTGGGAAACCGTGTCTACGGACCCGAGGAGCCGTTGGTGGGGCGGGTGCAGGGGCTTTACATCCGCAAGATAATGCTTAAAATCGAGGTTGGCGCGTCGATGGTGAAAGTGAAGGAGCTGCTTAGGCAGACCTATATCGACATGCATTCGCTTCCGCAGATGAAGGGCACGGTTGTTTATTATGACGTTGACCCCTATTGAGATTGAACATAATGTGCCGTTTTTTCATTTTTAGTTAGGTGTAATCAATCATAATAAAGGAAAAACCGATGCAGTAAAGGACTAAAATGATTTTGAACGGCAGATTTTGTGGAAATTTTTATAATTTTGTAGGGAGTTACAATAGTGTTATGTGCTTTTTCAAGAGCTGTGTGAAATCCGGAATACGGCTAATTATGCCGGTGTTGGTGCTGTTGCTGTCGGTTCAGGCGGTTGCGGCCAAGGATTTCGTTGTCACGCTCGATGCAGGTCACGGTGGGCATGATTACGGTGCCATCGGGGAGGCCACAAATGAAAAAACACTCACGTTGGCAGTTGTCAAGAAGCTCGGCGATTTAATCGACCGTAACCTCAAGGATGTTAAAGTGGTCTACACGCGCGACCACGATGTGTTCATCCCCCTGAGCGAACGTGCGGCAATTGCCAACAAAGCCGCTTCCGATTTGTTTATCTCGGTTCACATCAACTCGGTTGACAAGCGCAATAAAAACCGCCGTAACATCGAAGGTTGCCAGGTCTACACATTAGGGTTGCACAAAACTGCCGAGAATCTCGCCGTTGCAAAGCGTGAGAACTCGGTGATGGAACTCGAAGCCGACCACACGGAGAAGTATGCCGGTTTTGACCCCAATTCGCTTGAAAGCGACATTGTGTTTGAGCTGAGTCAGAACAAGCGCCTCGACCAGAGCATAGAATTTGCCGATGCTGTTCATGACCGACTTTCAAAGATTGCCGGGCGTGCGCCCAAAGGTGTGCGGCAGGCCGGATTTTGGGTGCTTTGGGCAACGTCGATGCCGTCGGTGCTTGTGGAGCTCGACTTCATCTGCAACCCACGCTCAGAAAAATACATGGCTTCGGCCGACGGCCAGGAGGAGATGGTAACCGCCCTCTACAATGCATTCTGTGCCTATCTCAACACCTACGGCTCGCAGGTGACCGGGCGTAATCTTCCTGTGGCGTGTGCCATTACCCCCAAAGGGAAAAAGAGCAAAGATGAAGCCGTTAGGCTTGCCTCGCCTGTGGCTGCTCCTGAAGTGGTATATACCGAACCCGCTCCGGTCAAGGAGGGGAACTCCAAATCGAAAAGAAAAAGCCGGTTGGCATCGACAAATATCCCTGAAATCAGCGATAATTCGGGTGAACCGAAATATTATGTGCAGATTCTCGCCAGCGGCGATGTTTTGCGCGGCAATTCACCCGAGTTGAAAAAGGCCGAGAATGTGGAATATTACCGCGACGGCGGCATGTACAAATATGCCGTGGGTGTGGCGGAGAATGTTGACGAAGCGAAAAAAATTCTGAAAAAGGCGCGGAAAGATTTCCCGCAATGTTTCATCATAAAAATGATAAATGGAAAACGAGTCGATTTCATCAAACCATAGGGTGACGATGAAACCGGCTTCGGCGTTCCATCTTTCAAAATAAGAAAGCAGTTAAAATTATGAAATCCTCAAAGAAAGAGCTTATAATCGGATTGTGTGTGTGCGTTGCCCTCTTCGCATTGTTCATGGGTATCAACTTCCTGAAGGGGGTGAATGTGTTCAAGGCCGCCAACTACTATTATGCCGACTACACCAATGTGGCCGGGTTGCAGGTTTCTGCCCCCGTTACACTCAACGGTTTCAAGGTGGGGCAGGTGCGCGACATCGCCTATCAGTTCGACAACCCCGGTCATGTGAAGGTGGAGCTCAGTCTCGACCGTTCACTGCGTTTGCCTTCGGGAACCGCAGCCATTATTGAGCAGGATATTCTCGGAACATCGACCATTGTGCTCCGCCCGACCGACTCGACACAGTTCTGCGAAGTGGGGAGCACCATAAAGGGTGAGACTGCTTCCGGCCTTATGGAAAATGTGTCGCAGAACCTCATGCCGAGTGTGAGCGCGATATTTCCGAAAATCGACTCACTTCTCACCTCGCTCAACCGCGTGGTAGCCGACCCCGCTCTCACAAAATCAGTTGGGCGTCTGGATGCCATCACATTGAATCTGGAGCAGACAATGAAGCAGATTAACGCTACCACCCGCTCGCTTTCACCCGTTATGGCGAATGTAACAGGCATCACCGAGAACCTTAACACAATGAGCGGAGCTTTAGCCGCCGTTTCGGAGGATTTGAAAGCCGCTCCCATCGACTCCGTGATGCAGAACCTCACCGTTCTGTCGGCCAACCTCCGCGACCTCTCGCAGCAGCTCAACGACCCCAACTCATCGCTCGGCCTCATCACTCATGACCGTGCTCTCTACGATAATCTCAACAACTGCGCCGCATCGCTCGATTCGCTTCTGATTGATGTGAAGCGCAACCCCAAACGTTACATCAGCATCAAGCTGCTGTAAACTGAGGTTGTGTCATGGCGGCCAAACCATCATGACAGCACCCTCATCCATCGGAAGCGCCTCGCGTGCTTTTCACGTTCAACTGATATATCTTACTAACATCTATAAAATCTTACTATAACATTTAACCTTATGAATCTGTCATTCCACATAGACTACCGCACCAACTGGGGCGAGTCAGTCTATCTGACCGGCAACATTCCCGCTTTGGGCAACGGTGATAAAAACAAGGCCGTGAAGCTCGACCTCTTCGGGAGTCAATCATGGAAAACCAGGCTCACCCTCCCCGACAACACGGGCGATTTCACCTATTCTTATTTCGTGCGCCATGAAAACGGCTACGTGAAAGAGGAGTGGGGGAAAGGTCATTGCTTCCGCAGTGGCGAAGGTGTGCGCGATTATGAAATTTTCGACCGTTGGCAAGACCAGCCCTGGGACAAGCCCTATTACTCGGTTGTTTTCACCGACTGTGTGTGCAAGCGAGGTAACCGTGCCGTGGCACCTGTGGTGAAGCCCGGAGAACTGCTCCTCAGCATCGACGCGCCCATGATCGGGTCGGACGAAGTGCTGGCTGTAAGCGGCGGCTGCGATGCTTTAGGCAATTGGGATGTGAAGAAAGCCATTGTTCTCAGCGATGCTTTCTATCCCACATGGAGCTGTGCCGTTCCTTTGGCCGGACTGCCTGCCGAGTTTGAATATAAGTTCCTCATTCTCAAAAAAGATACGCGCGATGTTGTGGCATGGGAAGGTGACAACAACCGCCGTTTCGCCATCGCTCCCGCAACCGACGGGGAATGCCTCGTGGTGAGCGGACTGCGTTTCGTTAACCCCAAATCGCCCTGGCGCGGTGCCGGTGTGGCAATCCCCGTGTTCTCGCTCCGTTCAAACGACGATTTCGGCGTGGGTGAGTTCCTCGACCTCAAAAAGATGGTTGACTGGGCCGCCCTCACAGGTCAGAAGTTCATTCAGGTGCTCCCCATCAACGACACCACAATGACCCACACTTGGACAGACTCTTACCCCTACAATGCCAATTCGTGCTTCGCATTGCACCCGATGTATCTCAACCTGCGTGCGCTCGGCACACTTTCCGATGCTGCCCGTCAGGAACATTTCGATGCAATCGGCCGCGAGCTCAACACGCTTGAGGAGATTGACTACGAACGTGTCAACAACACCAAAAACGAATTCACACGCGAGCTCTTCGCCGAGGTGGCAAAGAGCGTTACCCGCACAAAAGCTTTCAAGGAATTTGTTGCCGCCAACGAATCGTGGCTGAAACCTTACGCCGCTTTCTGCGTGCTCCGCGACAAGAACAGCACAGCCGATTTCGCACAGTGGGGTGAATATGCAGTTTACGACGAAGCCAAAATCGAGGCATTCGCCAAGGAAAATCAGTATGACATGAACTATGTGTACTGGCTGCAGATGAACCTCGACGCGCAGATGCGTGAGGTTCGCGACTATGCCCACGCCCACGGTGTTGCAATCAAGGGCGACATTCCCATCGGCATCTCGCGCACAAGTGTGGATGCGTGGATTTCGCCCCGCTTGTTCAACCTCGACTGCCAGGCCGGTGCTCCGCCGGATGATTTCTCAGTGCTCGGTCAGAACTGGGGATTCCCCACCTATAACTGGGAGGAGATGAACCGCGACGGTTTTGCATGGTGGAAAGCCCGTTTCCGCAAGATGGCCGAATATTTCGACGTTTACCGCATCGACCATGTGCTCGGATTCTTCCGCATCTGGCAAATTCCGATGGATCAGCTCCACGGTCTGTTGGGTGTGTTCAATCCCGCCATGCCGTTCACACCCGACGAAATGCGCAACAGCTACGATTTCTGGATTGACGTTGACCTCCAGACCACCCCGTTCATCATGGATTGGTTCCTGGGCGACTTCTTCGGCGAATACACCGACGAGGCCCGCGAACGTTTCCTCGTCGATGCCGGTTATGGCCGCTACCGTCTGCGTCCCGAATTCGCCAACCAGCGCAAGGTGGCCGATTATTTCGCTGCACAGCCCAAGGATGAGAAGAACGACCGCCTGTGCAACGCACTCATGGGCTTGATTGACCAAGTGCTCTTCATCGAAGATCCCTACGAACCGGGCAAGTATCATCCCCGCATCTCGGCACAGTTCACCTACACCTACCGTGCCCTTAACGATTATGAACGTTGGTGCTTCGACCGCCTCTACAACGATTTCTACTACCACCGTCACAACGACTTCTGGTATGGCAAGGCAATGTGGAAGCTTCCCCCCATCATCAACGCCACCGATATGCTCACCTGCGCCGAGGACCTCGGTATGATTCCCGATTGCGTTCCCGCCGTGATGAATGCTCTTGAAATTCTCACGCTCGACATTCAGCGCATGCCCAAGAATCCCCGCGAAGAGTTCGGCAATCCCGCCCATTATCCCTACTACACCGTGTGCACAACATCTACCCACGATATGGGTGGCATCCGCCAGTGGTGGGAGGAAAACCGCGAGAAAACTCAGCATTTCTACAACAACATGCTCCATGAAGGTGGTGAGGCACCCTTCTTTGCCGAACCGTGGATTTGCGAGAAGATTGTTGACAGCAACCTGAAATCACCCGCCATGCTGTGCATCCTGCCGTTGCAGGACTGGATGTCGGTTGACGGCCGCATCCGTCGCGAGAACCCCTACAAAGAGCAGATTAACGTGCCGGCGAACTCACGTCACTACTGGCGTTACCGCATGCACCTCACCCTTGAGGACCTTCTCGGTGAGAAACTCTTCAACAACCGCATCACAAGTCTTGTGAAAGAGTCGGGAAGATAACTTTAGTTTTGATTTTAATATTTTTGATGAGAGGCTGTGTCAACATTGGCACAGCCTCTCGTTGTTTTATGGCTTAAAGGGGGATGTGGTAGTTAAGTTACAGGCCGCCATGTATGAATCGCTTGGCTCACGGTTGCCACAATCGGCGGCCTTCGGACGCCTGCATCTACGGGAGGTGGCATGCCCCCGACGCCTACGCTCCGCTACGGCAGCGGGGGTTACGAAAAAATCGGCGGCCTTCGGACGCCTGGCTGCGCATGATGGGGAGTTTTTAGTTGTGAGTTTTTAGAGGCTGCGCGACGGTCTTGGCTCGCAGATAAGCGGATTACGCAGATTAGGCCGCTCAGCGGCCTGCTAACGCATGGAAATCTAAGGAATCTGTGAGAGTTTTTTCTCACAGATTTCGCAGATAGAACGGATTCCGGCACTCGGCGCAGCCGCACGTAGAGCCGCCATATATGGCGGCTTGTAACCTTGCGGGAAGCATGGTAGAAGCGAGTGGTCGGAGACCACGGGGTCGTGGTTAACCCCACCATAAAGCCGCCTTGTGCGGCGTTTGGTGGGGATTGGCGATGGCGCACTCAACGCAACCTTGGAGAGGTGCGTTGCAAAGATTATTGCCCAGTTGAGCGCCGGCGACAGGAAGTTACAAGCCGCCATGTATGGCGGCTCTACGTGGGAACCCGACAACTCGGGGTCTCTGACCGCTTATTGATGCAACATGGCACTTTAACTGTTTTCACAATGGCAACCTTATCCGTAAGCGGTTATGAAAAACAGTGGTGACCTCAGCCGCAAATTAGCTGGGTCACCACAATAGGAATGTCTTGAGGAATGTCTTGGGGTGTGGTGAAGAACTACTTTATGAGCATCTTTTTACCGTTGACAATATATAACCCCGCAGGTAGTTTCATCAAATCTTCTCTCTGTACTGTTTTTAAAACCATTACTCCTTGAAGGTTATAAACAACATAATCGCCTATGACATTGCCTTCATCCGAAGCCACATCAGTGATTCCTCCTGTTTCATCAATGCTCTCAATGTTCCAAAAGTTTTTCCACCCATCTGCTTTTTTGTAGGCATCAAGCGATTCTTTGGGAACTTTTACCATTACATTCGCATATTGTAAATTTGTTAAGCCACCCATTCCTGTTGGAGGAACTTCTGCAGTGCAGATTATAGATTCCAAATTCGTTGAATATGATAAATCCACTTGATTCATTGTAATATGTTCACCCATAGTATAATGTTCAAGGGCATCTAATCTTATCTTGTTAGATAATTCTCGATCTATAGTGGCCCTCTGTATTGGCAAAATTTTATAATCGGTTATTATGCCATTTTTACGTTGTAGTATTTCTGAAAAGAAAATAAGGTCACATTTTGAATAACTATAACTTGCTAAAATAGATGAACCATAACTATATAACGCTGATAATGGTTCTACCCCATGTTCTAATATCAGTTCATTCAATTTATCACATTTGTAAAACAATTCTCTATCAATATCATTAAAATAATGATATAATACCAATTTTGCTGTTTGCCCTGGGATTGTCAAGGATGACAAGGCATTGCAATTATAAAAACTCCCTGGATAAAGGGTTGTAAGATTGCAACTTAAGTGTATGTTTTCAAGTGAAGAACAACCATAAAAAACGTATTCTTCAATTGTTGTCACTGAATTAGGTATGTTGATTGAGGTCAGTGAAGAAC